>CADCBQ010000005.1 GCA_902799745.1 Fibrobacter succinogenes
CCCCTCATCGCCGATGGTACCTGGCCCACGGGCCCGGGAGAGTAGGTCGCTGCTGGATTCACGCCCCCTACGAGGTAAACCTCGCAGGGGGCTTTTTTTTATACGCACTCCCCGCCGCTGTCACCCTGAATTTATTTCAGGGTCTGCATTTCATTATGCGTTTTCCCCTCTGAAAACATTTGCTTATTGAGCGGAGCACAACGTTTTTCCGCTAAAAAGCTGTTATTTATTCCGATTTGGAATACAGAATATATTTTATAGGTTGGAGTTGTTTGTGCGAGAGATTGGAAGAGTCTTTCGTGATTAAAGGAATTGTGTTTATGAAGCATTGGGTTTGGGTTGTTTGCGCCATCTTTTTCTTGGCCGTTGCCGCACATGCGACGCTCACGTTGCATATTCAGTCGCCTTATCGTAACGATGCCACGAAGGCCGATTATTTCCTGCATATTCTTGGTGGAGCAGGTGGCGGATACAATCCTTCTTTTGGCGCAGGTTCCTCGACTATCATGACTGATGAAGGGGATGGCTGGTTCAGCTATACCTGGAACAAGAATGTGTCCGACTTTCAGGACTGGGAATCCTTTACGGTAAGCATTTATCCGAACACTGCTGACGGTAACTACAACAACAATAATGGCGAACAGTGGAAGGAGGCGGGCGAGTTCAAGATGGCCTCGCTGTTCGGTACCGATACCGAGGTCTGGCTGTATACCGACCCTGCCGACAGGAGCTATACCAAGTCCTTTGTGCCTCCTGGTTCGAAGGTGGTGTGGTTCAAGAGCCCTTGGGGAAACCACGCTTTGCCTCAGATGATTTTTGGCACTGACTCGATCATGATGCGCTTTGCGCAAGATGACCATTCGAAGTGTGGTTGGTTCTACGGTGCTGTATCGCCCGAGATGCTTGCACGCAACCCGTTGCAGACTGCTCACTTTATTCGTCTGTACACGCCCTACATGTCGGTGCCTACGGAAGGCGTGGTAGAACTGGCGGCCTACTTTGCTGCCATGGATACGGTTTTTGTAGATGGTACTGCAGGCGTATATGTTGATTCCAGGATGACTACGCTTGGCCAGTGTTTCGATTCGACGCGTACCTTGCATGTGTACAATCCCTGGCGTACGAATTCGACTTACAAGGACAGCGCGCTGTACATTTCGGTGGGAAACAATATCATCAACAACCCAGTCGCGATGGACAGTACGGGTGAATACAAGTTCTGGTGGCATTACGATTTCCATTTGGATGAAATTAAGCCGTACGACTGGAATGGTGCCGGTGCGCGTGTAAATTTCCATTCGAGCCAGAACCAGGGCAAGCGATTCTGGAATGTTGAGAGCTGGGAGGCGGATACGATCCGTCCGGCGATTTCGACATTCTTCCCGAAGGGTGTTTATGAGACTTGGGTCTATACGACAACTACGGGGAACATTGAACTGATCTTTTCTCCGCTCGAAGAAAAGGTCGTTCGCCTCATGAGCCCGTGGGACAATATGACTCCCATGATGTTTGTCGATGGCGATACGATCAAGATGGGCCCGTTCCACAGCGATACCTGCGGCTGGTACCAGGGAGTATCTTACAAGCATGTGGATTCCTGGAGTGTGTATTTTAGACAGGCGTTTGGCTTTGAGTATTTTTCAAGGAACGGTCTAGATTCCATTCCGGGCGAACTGATTGAATTGGATTCGATTCTCGCTGAATCCGATACGGCTTGGATTACCTCGATTCCGTTCCGCGTTTCGACGGCGTACCCGAAGGTACTCGGTGTTTGCCCTTCGATGAAAATTTCGGCGTTGGTCGTAGACTGGGCTGGCGAAGGCGTCAAGAAGGCCGGTTCCGATCCTTATAACCTTGTAACGGACTTTAGCCAAGACGTGGATTTCGGTGGCATTTACGATGGCAACGAATATACGACGGTAACGGTTAAGGATTCTACGGGCGAACTTGTTGAATACAAGAGCTGCCAGGGGCTTGTAACCGGCATGGTGCAAGATACCTTGGTGAATGGTTTGCCTGCCCGCGTTGATTCCTTGGTGTATCCTTGGAGCAAATGCTCGGCTGCCCACGAAATCGAGAAATGGTTCGTGCCGCAAGTGGTGGCGACCGATGCAAACGGCAAGGAATACACGAATGGTGTGTGCCGCGATATCGACTTGACTTTGGACGAAGAAGGATTCTGGCTCGCCGATATTTCGGAAGCGCATGAAGAAGGCGGATTCTTCCCGATTGACGACTTGGAATACTTGGATTCTGCAAAGACGGTAAAGAACCCGAAATTTGACTGGGACAACCAGCTGACTGCAGGCGGCAAGAAGCATAACTACAGCTTCTCCATGAAGGTTTCGGCCCAGTTCAAGTATGTGAAGGGACAGTACTTTGAATTCCGCGGCGATGACGATGTGTGGGTGTATATCAACAACCGCCTGGTCGTCGATATTGGCGGTTGTCACAGCCCGATCGAAGGGGCGGTCAACTTGGATACCTTGGGACTTGTAGAAGGCGTTGAGTATCCATTCCATATTTTCTTCTCGGAACGCAATGCGACGGGCTCGAACTTCAAGATGCGTACCTCGATCAACTTGCAGACGCAGAGAACGTATTTCTCTAAAGCGAAAACGAATGCAGATGGTTCCGAAGAATACGAGTTCCATCAGTTGCTGGTCGACAAGGCGATTAGCTGCGACGTGTCTAGTGTGCAGAGCGCTCGTGACCAGTTGGCACAATCCCTGTTCATTTTGAAGGGTGGCAATCTTCCGGCTGATGGCGTGACACTTGAGACGGGATCGCTGTATGGCGGTGGAATTATTATTAGCGAAGATATGGCGGGAGTTAAAATCGATACCGCCGCATTCGTGAATTCTCGCCAACTGAGTCCGGGTAAGTATGCACTGTATTGCTTCTTGGCGACCGACTATAGCCAGTATCAGGTAATTACCTTTACGGTGCCCGAATACCCGCTTCCGGATATTGCCTTTGTGGATGTATTCCATGTGACGGATTCCGCTTATTTTGATCCGACAGGCTATACGCTGCGTGGCGATATTCTTGGATTGGATGGTGGCAAGAACGATACACTTCTGGCCCATGTGACATATCCCGATACGGTGCCTATAAGGATTGCTCTTCTATTTGGAACGGCCACCTGCGGCGAATTGGCTGTAAACGCTGATATAAATTGCGTTCAGGAATTGAATCTGAATACCAAGTTCCCGATCAGTTTCTTGGATGCGAATAACCAGCGTGTGACATCGATTTCGACGGACTCCTTGGGGTTTGCAAGTTTCTACGTGGTGGGTGATTCTGCCATGGTCGATGCCTACTTTACGATCGATGGCGGCGGCGTGAACAATGTGCTCACCTGGAAGGATATCCACTTCAAGGAACCTCCGGTGCCGTTCGCTATGAAGGCTTCGATGTACGATGTGAATGGTGATGGTATTCCCGACAGTTTGGTCATTCCGTTCAGCAAGCAATTCAAGGATGTCGTGCCCGATACGCTTTCGTGGTCGTTTGGCGGTACGGAATTCCATACGGTTGCCGGACAAGAAAATATCTGGCCGTCTGTCGTCCTTGATTCGGTGATTACTTTGTACAACCCCGAAGGTCTCCGCAAGGATGTATTTACGGGCGTTTCGGATCAAATTTATTCGGGCTCGCTCCTGTACCATTACACTTATACCGACGAAGATTCCGGTGAAGAAGTCAAGCTTTCGATGAATACCTCGATCGAAGACAAGGTGGCTCCTATTGTGTTGAGCGCCGTGATCGAACCGTTGTCAGACGAAGCGAGCGTGATAACGATTAGCCTTAGCGAAGGAACCGACAGCAAGACTGTTGACGGAAAGACTGCGTTCGTGTTCTACCGAGGCGAAAACAGTTTCATGGATTCGCTCTACATCATAAGCGCCGATGTGAATTCGAAAGGCAATGTGTTCAGAGTGTACTTCCAGCGTACAGCATCGAGCACGCTGCCTGAAGTCGGCGATTATGTAAGGCTCTTGCCGGGTGAACTGAAGGACCGCAGCGGAAACGCCGCGCACATGAACAATCCGAAGGTTCGTATCGTGGGCGAGCAGCGTACCGAAATCAAGGCTCCTGGTGTCGTGACGATATCGCAAAATCCCGAAGCTTGGCCGCATCAGGATCCGATTGTTGCCGTGGTGGTTCCCTCGAACAAGTCCCTGCAAGACGTAATCGACAGCGTGGGATTGCCCGGCTTGTTGCTGAACTTCAATATCGGCGAACTCGCAACATCGACGCTCATGAATTTGGCCAGCGATGCCGACAGGGATTCTGCGCTCGCCCTGATTCAGATTCATTGGGAAGGCTATTACTTCTCGCATTTGGGAAGCTTTGTGAACAGGGCTAGCGGAACGATTGCCTGTAACGATGCGACAGTCTTCTATAATGCATCTAACCCGGAACAGTCCAACTGCTACGACAATCCTGGCAACCTGTTCTTTGAATGGAATGCCCGTAGCGAAAAGGGCCGTGTCGTTGGCACGGGTGCATACATCGCCAAGATGAAGGTGAAGATCAAGAACGGTACAGAAAAGGCGGGTGGTAGCGACGATACCTATACGATAGGTATCCGCCGCGGAAAACACTAGCCGCTATGAAGTAGATTTTTTAGAGACTAGGCTCGGGCTGTGTTGTACAGCTCGAGCGTTTCTTTTAACTTGGTCGCGACGCCGTTGATCTTGTTGAAAATGTCGCTCAGGTCGCCCTGAATCTTGTCGAAGTTTTCAAGGTTCACGAACAGGCCGTTTCGGAAAGTCTTGTTCGACTGGTAAAGGTCACGCAGCGAACGCAAAATCTTTGCCTGCTGCTCCATTTGAGACTGGGCTTCTTTCTTGCATGCTTCGAGGTCGATGCGTTTTTTCTTTGCGACTTCGGGATCGTTTTCGCGGAGAATGTAGGTCGGGAGTGTCGCGAAGTCTTCGAACCTGGTGGGCATGGAGTTTTCGTTTCTGGAATTGTTGTTGCGAAGACCGATGCTCTTGACTGCAGAATTGATAGAAATGGTACAGCTCGAAGTTCCGTGGAAGTTGCAGCGCACATTCTTTTCGACTTTGCGAAGTTCATTGTACGGGTTGAAATCTTCGTTGGTTTCAACATAGTGGAGCGGCACGTACAGCGGGGTCTGTTCACCTGCGATCGTAATGCGATAGTTGATGCAGGGCTCTCCGTTGAATTCCTTAGTTTCGTACAAATTATTGGAGCTGTTCAGCATGGCCTTGACTCTGCGGTAAAGAGAGTCGGCGTCGTAGCTGGATTCAACGACATTGGCGAGGTCTTTCAGAATGACCGATTTGACAATGTTGTTGAAATTGTCCATGATGACATTGTTCGATGTGGAGCGGCCCCAGATCGAAGTGCCGAGGAACAGCGCATCGGAGAATGTAGTTTCGTTTCGACCGTTGAAGAAGGCGATGGTGCGTGCAATGTTTGCAAGCGAAAGCCACTTGCTAATAGGAACGTAAATGGCGTTCTGAATGCAGAGTTCCGAAAGCTTGCCGATAATGGCCATAGTGTCGGGAGACAGGGTCACCCTTTGAATTTCGTTTGCCCACTGTGCCTTTTCTTCATCGGAAATGGTGTATTCGTCGGGAACCTTGAAGTTGTCGTTAAGGCCGTGGTTCTGCAAAAGCATGCACAGGGCATCGGACGAAAGGTTGTCGGGCATGTAGATGGTGAGCGTAATCTCGTCGGCGATATCGGCGCGACCCATGGCGTTTTCGGGGCGCACGTCGCTGCTGAGAATGAGCGTTGAATTCTTTCGGTTCCGCAGGGCGTTGCGCACGCTGCTTTTGGTATCGTCGTCAATCGGATTGAATTCATTGAACCAGATGACATCGTAATTGTCAAGGTTTGCCGGGAATCCTTGCGGGCGGCTATCTACCTTGAGAACATTAGTCTTCTTGAATGCCGAAAGCAGACGCTCGATCAAAAAGTTCTTGCCCGAACCGGCACGACCGTACAAGTAGAACGATTCGTTGTTGATGGCGGCGAGGAATCCGAGTTGGAGCCTGTCTTGTCTTTCAGGAAATTCCTGACAGAGAGCTTGCATCAAGTTCTGGATACGGGTTGTGAGCGTCATGATTTCTTCCTTCTTTCTCTGAAATATAAAAACTAGGGAAGAAATTTGAAAGGGGTAGATGAGCTCAGAGTAGATTTTGGGTGGCTTCGGGAGAAATTTCTGTTGTCTGCGATGCAACGAAAATTAGCGAATTTACATTTTTTTGAATAAATTCGGTGGAAAAACGTGCGGCGTCTTTTTCGGTGATGACGAATGCGCTTTGAGGATTCTTCTGAAGAATCTCCTCGAATTTCGCGGTGAAAGCCTTGCTGTGGTCTTTAAAGATAAATGTCCGGTCGATTTCGATACCGAAATCTCGGAGGTCTTTCTGAAAGCGCTCGGGGGCACCGAGCCCGCATACGACATTTACCTTTCGGTTGCTTTTAACAAATTCCTCGCCGGTCGCAAGGTGATATACTTTGTCTATAACGAAGCGTACATCCGGGTGTTCGCCTTCGCAATGGAGTGTGCGGAACGTCGAAGATTTTATGTCGTGGTCTTTTGCAAGGCTGCGCATTTTTCCGCGGGGCCAAAGTTCTGAAATTTTTGTGGGCAGGGGTTCCCATTGCAAAAGCAAGGTGGTGGCTCTGACTAAGCGGCTGTCTTCGAATCCGTCGTCGCAGACGATGCAGTCGAACTTACGCGACTTGTCGAGTTCGTGTGCCAAGCGGTAACGGTTGCGAGTCGCAAAAACTTGGACGCGCGCGTTGCCTGAAAATTTTTGACGGAGCATGGCGATTTCGTCGAAGGCGTATTCGTGCGCAAGGAGCGCGACGGTTTTGCCTTGAGAAGCCAAGTGGTTGCAAAGCCAGATGCAGAAAGGCGTCTTACCTGCACCACCGGTGCGAAAGCTTCCGATGACAATCAGCTTGGAATTCTGTAGAGGTGCGCCCGGCCTAAGGCAGAGCGCATGATGCAACAAGTACACGGCACGATAGCAGAGAGCTAGAAAAAGACGAAGCATTTCATTCTTCTTGCTCAAACCTCATACCTCAAAGCGGCAACGCCGCGACCTCGTTCCTACAAACAATTTCTCTTTTGCTGCAAGAACAAGTCAGCCAAAACGAGTGCTGCCATGCTTTCGACAATCACCGGCGCGCGGACTGCAACGCACGGGTCGTGGCGACCGCGGGCAGCAAGCGTTCCGTTTTCACCACCGCGGCCTGCAGTCTTCTGTTCCTGCGAAATGGTTGCGGTAGGCTTGAATGCCATGCGACAGTAAATGGGTTCGCCGTTGCTGATTCCACCGAGGGAACCGCCTGCATTGTTGGTGCGGGTATGGTAGGCGTGGCCGTCAAAGTAAAGTTCGTCATTGTGCTTGCTGCCGTGCATGCGGGCCGAGGCGAAACCGCTTCCGATTTCAAAACCCTTGCAGGCGGGAATCGACAGCATTGCCTGGGCGAGTAACGCGTCCAGGCGGTCGAACACCGGTTCGCCCAGCGCCACCGGCGGGTTCTTTACCAAGAGGCATACGGTGCCGCCAATGCTGTCGCCATTTGCGCGGGCATTGAGTACGGCTTGTTCCATCTTGGCGCTTGCGTCCAGGTCGGGGCAACGCACCGGCGAGGCTTCGATCTGTTCGAGCGTGAGCTTGTTCAGGTCTAGGGGACCGCAATCGACTTCGCCAATAGAATTCACCCAGGCGATGATTTCGGTGTTGTTGACCTGCTTCAAAAGTTTCTTGGCGACCGCACCTGCGGCAACGCGTCCGATAGTTTCGCGGGCGGAGCTGCGTCCACCGCCGCGGTAGTCCCTGAACCCGTACTTGAGGTCGTAGCACAAATCGGCGTGACCCGGGCGGTACCACTTTTGAATTTCGGCGTAGTCGTGGCTGCGCTGGTCTTCGTTAAAGACCGCAAACGAAATCGGGGTTCCGGTGGTTTTTCCTTCGAAAACGCCAGAAAGAATCTTAACCTGGTCCTTTTCGTCGCGGGCGGTGGTCATTTTGCCCTGCCCGGGGCGGCGGCGGTTGAGTTCCGCCTGGACTTCTTCTTCGGAAATTTCGAGACCTGCGGGGCAGCCGTCCAGGACCGAACCGACGGCCGGACCATGGGATTCGCCCCAGGTAGTAACGCTAAAAATTTTGCCAAAAGTGCTTGCCATGAGTCAAAATATAGATAATCGGCGTTTTTTCTAAGAAAATATCAGATAAGGACTTACCAACATGGCAAAGTTTACTATCTTTTACAAAGATTCTAGGAGAATCCTGTGAAACACTTTGGATTTATTATAACGATTTTGACCCTGCTGCTTTCTCTGGAAGCGGCCGCCCAGCGTTATAATGACTTTGCGGGTATTCCCTTCGGTGCCACCCGTGAGACCGTTATCGAAGAGGTGATGAAGCTCGGTTACGAGCCGTATGGTCAAAGTGGCGAAGGCGAACGTGTCGTCATTCCGGTATTTATGTTCGGTGAACTGCCGGTCCAGGTTGACTTTATTTTTAACAAGAACGACAAGTTCTACTCTTTTGAAATTCGTACCGGCCGTGTCGAACGCGCCCGTCTGAACAAGTCTTTTGAAGCCGTTGCCTACATGTCGGAGCAGTTTACGCTCAAGTACGGCAAGCCCTCGGGCAACCCGGCAATCGACGAAACCTCGTCCCTTAAAGAAAGCATTTTGAACCTGTACCAGCAGTGGTTCTCCCAGAAGGTGCTGAACATTTACACCGGTCTGGTACAGAAGGAAGGCCGCTACTTTGCGGTGGGTGCCGTGACGCATCGTAAGCTCGCTACCGAGAAGGTTTCGGGATCGAGCCGCGCCAAGGATCGAGCCTCTTCCAACAAACCTGTGTTTTAATTTGTTTGCAACAGGTTCTACCTGATATTAAAGAAAAACCGGCGTGAACCGCCGGTTTTCTTGTTTTTAAAAGTCATTGTGACCGTTAGGCCTTGAGCTTGTCCAAGGCCTCGTTCGGGCCAATCACGAACAGCACGTCGTTTTCCTTGAGCACGTAGTCGGCGATGTTACCGATCTTGGGGGTGCGTTCCAGCGGGTCGCGAATGGCGATCACCTGGATGCCGTACTTGTGGGTGAGCGACAGGTCCTTGAGGGTCTTGCCGAGGAATGCGTCGGGGCAGGCGATTTCTACGATCGAGAAACCTTCCATGAACGGCAGGTAGTCGAGCATGTTTGGACGGTTGAGCCTTTCGGCGAGCGAAATGGCCATGTCGCGTTCCGGGTGGAAGATGTCTGCCACGCCGAGCTTTTCGAGGATAATCGTGTGGGCCGGGCTACTGGACTTCGCGATAATGTGCTTGACGCCCAGTTCCTTGAGGTTCAGCACCGTCAAAAGCGATGCCTGCAGGTCTTCGCCGATACAGCAGATGACGCTGTCCACCTTGGAAAGCGGGAGCGATTGGAGCTGCTTTTTACGGGTGCCGTCGGCAACGACTGCCTGGGCGACCTGGTTCGAAATGTCCTGGATTTTTTCGGGGCTCGGGTCCACGACCATCACGTCGTGTCCGAGTGCGGTCAAGTGGCGGGCCAAAAAGTAGCCCGTGTTTCCGAGACCGATTACTACGAATTGTTTAGAAGCCATGAGTAAAAGATAGTTATTGGTCGCCCCATTTATGGGCTCCAGTGGATTCGGAACTCCCTACAATGCACCTAACGGAATTGCCTTGTTCCTTGTAGAAGGCCTCTTTCTGCCAGTCGCCGAACTTGTTTTTAAAGAAATAGGCGTAACTGACATAGTCCTCTTTTTCTTCGGCTGCCCAGTAGGCGCCTGTCATTGCATAATCGTAAAAATCGCCATTGTAGAAGCGGTAACCGCTAAGGGATAGGGTTTGCGCGAACTGGTCAGAATAAAGAGCATGTTCCCAATCGGCTACAGTAGGGAGTCTGGTGCCTGGCGGGCATATGCGCTGGGCATAATGCCAAGTGTAAAGACGTCCGTCTTTTTTGCAATGGGGCTTCTTGTTGTAGCAGGAACTCTGCTTGTCTTCGTAGTTCAGGTTCTCGGCCATCCAAGTTACGCCGCTTACTGTAATGGTCTTGTAAGGCTGGTTGTCGCGGGAATCGATAAAGGTGTTAGGGTCGGCGGGCTTGGCTTCGCCTGTTTGGCGGACTGCCGTTGGCTCGGCCTGTTCCTTTTTTACTTCGGCGGGGGAGTTGTCCCAGGGGGAACGTTCCCAGACCGAGGCTGCACCTGCTACGGTTGCGGCAACAAGAAGTGCGAATGCAACGACATGTCTCGAATTCATAAGGCCCTCCTAGCCTACCATGATGTCTTCTTCGGCGTACCACATGCCCTGTTCCTGCTTTTTGGCCACGGCAGAAATCAAGAACAGCGGACCCATACGGCCGATAAACATGACAAGGCAAATCACGATACGGCCAGGAATCGAAAGATCCGGGGTGAGCCCCATGGAAAGACCGCAGGTGCTGTAGGCGCTTGCCACTTCGAAAAATACCTTGAGGAACGAAACTTGCTCAATCGAATTGCCTGCGGCCTCGGTTTCGAGCAACACGAGCGTTGCCACCACCACGACCACGATAGCCACCACGAAGATTCGCACGGCCTTATCGACCGTGGTTTCGGGAATGGTGCGACCAAGAATCTGGGTCTTGTTGCGGCCAAGCAGGCGGTTGAATCCGAGCAGGAAGATCACGGCGGTGGTCGTGGTCTTGATACCGCCTCCGCAGCTACCCGGGTTTGCACCGATCAGCATGATAATCACAAAGAAGAACAGCGAGCCCACGCTCAGGGCCGAGGTGTCGATGTTGTTGAGGCCCGCGGTGCGGCTGGTGAATGCCATAAAGGCGCTGGATTCCAGCTTTTCTCCGAAGTTCAGGCCTGCAAAAGTATTGCTCCATTCACTGAACATGAAGAAGGCGATGCTCACGAGAACGATAATCAGGGTAAAGCCCGTGGCAATGTGGGTATGCAGCGACACCTTGCGGATGGCGCGCTTCTTGAAGTCGAACAGGTAACGGATTTCGGTAATTGCCAAGAAACCGAAACCGCCGGCCAGCGCGAGCACGCAGGTCGTAATATTCATAAGCGGGTTCAGCTGGAAGCGCACCAGGGAATCGGGGAACAAGGTGAAACCCACGTTACAGAAGGAGCTGACGGCCTGGAACAGGCTACAGAAAAGGCGATCGTAGAGCTCCATGTCGGAAAACTGCGTAAAGTAGATGACGGCGCCGATGGCTTCGAGCCCGAAGGTAAAGGGGAGCACTGCCTTCAGGATTCGGCCTGCATCGACGTTACCTTCCTGCGTGTAGTTGGCAAGGAGGGCCGACTGGTGGTTGAATCCCGGGTGCATGCCGGCAAGGAGGATTATCACGGTAGAAATCGTCATGATTCCAAGACCGCCCGCCTGCATGAGAATGACTAGAACCCAGTTGCCAAAAGTGGTAAAGCTTGCACTGATATCGATGGTAGAAAGACCCGTAACGCACACGGCAGACATGGCCGTGAAGAAGGCGTCGAGAACGCCTACCGGTTCACGCTGCGCAAACGGAAGCGACAACAGGAGTGCTCCCAAAGAAACCAGCGCGAGGTAGCCGGACACAATCATCAAAATCGGGTTGCCCGACTTTTTCTTGACTTCGGCCTTCTTTTCCACGAAGTCAAACGCTTCGTACCTTGAACGTAACATGGGCCACAATATAGAAATTAATCCCTATCTTGCCTAGGTTTGGGCGGTTTTCTACATTTGGCCGCGTATGAAGAATTTACGTGCCATTTTGATGCCGATTGCGATTTTACTCGGGATTTTGCTCCCGCAGGCGCACGTGCTTTCGCCGTTGATGCCTTTTTTGATCGGCACCATGATGTTTTTGACGTTTGTGACTAAAATTCCGCCGCAAACGCATGGCTACACGTTTAAAATTGAAATCCGCGCCCTGGTGGTGAGCCTGATTCTGGTGGCGGCCATTGCAGGAATTGTAAAACTGTTTGACTTGCCGCGCGAAGTGCTTTTGGGCGGTGCGATTATTGCGCTTTGCCCGCCTGCAAACGCAGCCCCTGCCATGGCCAAGATGCTTGGCGGTTCGGCCTCGCTTGCCTTGAAGATTTTCTTGAGCGGAAACCTGATTGCGTGTTTTTCGATTCCGATTGTGTTCGGTTACCTGACCGGAACCGATGCGGGCCTGAGCGAAATCGCGATGAAGATTTTCAATACGATTCAGCCGATTATCAGCATCCCGCTGGCGTTTGCCTTGGGTCTGCGTGCCTTTTACCCGGAGCTTGCTGACCGTGCGGCGAAATACCAGAAGTACACCATGTTCGTGTGGACTTTCTCGGTGTTCGTGATTATCGCGAAGGCGAGCTACGACATTCGCGAAATGGGATTCACGGAACTTTGGAATAGCGGTAAACTCCCCATGATGGCGGGAATTTCGCTCATTCTCTGCATTCTGCTTTACGCCCTCGGCTGGTATGTCGAAAGGAATCGTCGCCCCATCGAAAGTGCGCAAAGTATGGGCCAGAAGAACACTACGCTCGTCATCTGGATTGCCACTTTGTATGCGGGCCCCGTGGTGGCACTTGCCCCGACTTGCTACGTGGTGTGGCAGAATCTGGTTCTCAGCTGGATGAGCGCAAGAATCAAGCCGAAAAGAGAATAATTATTTTTATCGTTACGCAAGGGTATCACGATAATACAAAAGTGGGGGCGTAATGAATCATGCAGAACTTGTTAAGCGCCTGTTGGCTGAACAGGATTTAAAGTACCGCGACTTTCATGCGTCGCTGTTGCCGAACATCGACAAAAAATCGATTATCGGCGTGCGCGTGCCCACGATGCGAAAGATTGCGAAGGAGTTTGCCGCGGGCGCGACTCCTGCTGACCTCGGTAAATTCCTCGACAAGTTGCCACACAAGTATTTCGAAGAAAACCAGGTGCACCTTTTTGCGGTCGAACGCATCAAGGATTTTGATGAGTGTCTGCGCCGCATCGAACAGTTCTTGCCCTACATTGACAACTGGGCCGTATGCGACGGCAAATCTCCGAAGGCATTGCTCAAGGACGAGGCTCGTTTTTATGCCAAGATTTGCGAATGGCTGAAGTCGACTAAGCCTTACACGGTTCGCTTTGGCGTGAACATGCTGATGAACTTTTTCTTGGATGAACGCTTCAGCAAGGAACATTTGAAACTCGTTGCCGCCATCGATGAAAATCTTTTCGATGATGCCGGTCGCGCAGAATGTCCCACCGACCGCTACTACGTGCAAATGGTTATCGCCTGGTACATGGCGACCGCCCTCGCCAAGCAATGGGACGCAACATTCCCCTACATCAAGGGCCGCAAACTTTCACCCTGGATTCACGCAAAATCTATCCAAAAAGCCTGCGAAAGCTACCGCATCACCGACGAACAGAAGAAAATTCTGCGCGGGTTGAAGTAGATGCTATTTGCCGCTTAAAATTGCGATGAGATCCGCATTGCTCAGGTTCGTCTTTTCGTTCAGGGCGGCGGCTATCGCGGCAAGTTGCTTTTGACAGGCCATCATCAGATTGTACACCTGTTCGACGACATTCGCTTCGGAAAGCTGGTAGTAGTAGCAGGACGCCTGGAAACTCTGATAATCCGGATCGCTCCGGTAAAGTTCCATCGGGAGTTCCTTCATGACGGTGTCTAGATTGCAGGCAAAATTCTTGCGCATCAAAAATTCCGACATGTGGCCCGCAATCGCGATGTGGGCGGAACCCTCGAGCGAGTTTCCTGGCATGCGCGTGACACTCGGTTTTTCCTTGGAGTTGTTGATTTTGACGTAATCGATGGGGCGCTTGAACAGGATCGCCATCAAGGCGTGGCCAGCCTCGTGGCGGCAAAGCTTTTCGTATTCCTGTTCTCCGAAAAATTCAATTAATGATTCGCGAGTTAAAATTTGTTCGGACATATTTCAATCTCTGCGTAAATAATACAAAATTAGAATGATGATGGCTATAGAGCCACGATTAACCGTGAAACCGATTTCTGTTGAGTTGTCCTCGCATTTTCATGAATTGACATGAAAAACACCCCAAAAAGTCCACATTTGACATTTAGTCATTTTGGGGGTATATTTAGGAGTATGATGGGTATTGGTAAAGATTTTAAAGTCTCGGGCGTGGCCCTTGCCGCGTTCTGTTTAGCAGGTTTATTTGCCCCTGCGCATGCACAGACCAAGGTCGTTGTGGACCCTGGCAAAAAGTACCAGGTTTTCGAGGGCTGGGGCACGAGTCTCTGCTGGTGGGCCGTAAAGGCGGGCGCCTGGAGCGAGGCGAACCGCAGCAAGCTTCTGGGTGCGATTGCCGATCCCGATACGGGTCTCGGTTATACGATTTTCCGCTACAATATCGGCGGTGGCGACCAGCCGGGCCATAACCATTTGGACAAGGGCGACGGCGGCGCGAACGTTCCCGGCTACAAGCCTACCGAAAAGGGCGATTTCGACTGGACGGCCGACCCGTACCAGCGCACAATCGCCATCGAACTTTCCAAGCGCGTGAAGAGCCCGATTTTCGAGGCGTTCAGCAATTCGCCCCCGTGGTGGATGACCAAGAGTGGCTGCGTTTCGGGCAGTAGCGACGGTAGCGACAACCTCAAGGAAGACTATTTCGACGACTTCGCGGACTACCTCTCCGAAGTGGCGCTGCACTTCAAGAAGGAATGGGGAATCACGTTCCGCACGGTGGAACCGTTCAACGAGCCGAGTGCTGGCTGGTGGAAGTCCAATGGCGGGCAGGAAGGTTGCGGATTCAAGAACAACCAGACGAAGATGATTGTGGAACTCGGCAAGGCGCTTCAGAAGAAGGGCCTGTTCCCCGAGACTTCGGTGAGTGCCGCCGACGAGACGAACATTGGCGATGCCCTGAACCAGTTCAACAAGTACAGTTCCGAAGCGCTCTCTTACATGTTCCAGGTGAACACGCACAGCTATTCCGGTGGCGACAACCGCGCCAAACTTTTCAATGCGGCGTTCACGAAAGACAAGAAGGTGTGGCAGTCCGAAACGGGCCCGCTCCACAAGAGCGGCGACGAGAACATTGCGCTCTGGATGGCGGGCGTGATTCTTGCGGACCTGCGCGACATGAAGGCGAGTGCCTGGGTGGACTGGCAGGTTGGCGACCCGGCCGAGAACTGGCGTAGCCTCGCGCTGAACCACAGCAAGCAGACTTTCAGCCCGAATGCGCGTTACTATATGCATGCCGCATTCAGCCGCTACATCCGTCCGGGTTCGCGCATTATCGATAGCGACAACGGCAACACGCTCGCGGCACTCACGCCCGAGGGCGCGCTGGTGCTTATCGTGCGTAACAGCGGTTCTAGCGACGTGAAGTATGAATTCGACCTGGGTGAATTCGTGAAGATTGGCACGAGCGCGAAGGTGGTGCGGTTCGAACTGCCGGGCAGCCTCACCAAGCAATCCGATATCGTGGTTTCGGGCAAGGCGCTTTCGATGACCGCGAAGTCCAACACGATTACCACGATGGTGATTGACGGCGCCGAAGGTGGCGTCTGCAAGCCGGATACAATTATCCCGTATGTGAAGGTGCATAACGGCGGCTGGAACGAGACTACCGATGTTCAGGTAAATAAGGGCGACTCGCTGGTGATTGGCCCGCATCCGTGGGAAGGCGGACGCTGGGTGTGGAACGGCCCGAATGGATTCACTTCGACTGACCGCGAAATCCGCTTCAAGAATCTTGACGGAAAATCGAGCGGCTACTACAAGGCGGTGCACACGAATGCCTCGGGCTGCGAAGCTTCCGTCACTATCAAGGTGGTGGTGGACGATCCGGAAAATCCGTTCGTAGAACCGGACACAACTCAGGAAGATTCGACGACAGCGATCAGGAACCGCAACCTAGCTGGCCTTGAAATCCGCCCGAACGAGTCGATTCAGGTCTTTGACATGCAGGGTCGATTCTTGGGTAAATCGCTAAAACTGGCTCCGGGAACGTACCTTGTCCGTCAGGGAGTTCATCTGCGCCACGTGCGAATCAAGTAGGTTTGACCGATTATTTTGTAAAATATTACAAAAATCTTACTAACAAAGCGTGAATTTTGCTATCCTTTATTCATGCTTTTACAAACAACTGCTCAAAAAATCGCTTTTTCTGTCCTCGCCCTGTTCCTCCTCATTACGGCCGGCAAGGATTGGTTTGACTTCTATTCCTGCGGCGCGGTAAGCCAATGCCTGTCGGATTCTGGCACCCTGCAGCTTTACACCAAGTCGGTCATGACAACCATGCTGACGATTCTTGCCTTTATTACGGCATCAAGCGCGTTCTCTGGCCGCGATGGCAAGTTGCTGCGTGCGGCGTTCGTTTTCTCGCTGTTGGCGGACTACAGCTTTAGTTTGCTCAAGGCGACTGTTGCCGATGCAGGAACCCTCAGTACTATTCTCGGCATTAGCTTCTTCATGGTGTTCCAGACCATCTTGATTTACAGGCATTCCCGCAAGTCCGAAGCAGACAAGAGCCTCCCCAAGATTTACTGGTTGTTGGCCGTGGCTGTTATCGCAGGCATCGCCCTGATTGCTACGGGCACCTTGAGCCTCACCGTGGCTGTTGTCGTGGTTTATGGCGTCTTCGTCATTACCTCGGTGATCATCGGTATTCTTGCCAAGCGCAAGGGTTATTTCCCGGCTGTGAACGCCAAGTTTGTCTGTTGGGGCATGGTCGCCTTCTTCTTCGGTGATGTGTGCGTCGGTCTTTCGATGGTCACGGGTGACGACCACAGCGCACTGCAGTCGGTTGCCGAAATTGCGAACAATATTATCTGGTGGCTGTACGTGCCGGCACAGCTCATGCTGATTCGCGCAACGGTCAAGCCGCAGGCATAAGCCTACAGATACTCAACTAAAAAGCACCCTTTATAGGGTGTTTTTTTTGTGGGAAACTTGTTCAGGGTACAAAAAAGGCATTCCTCACGGTGGAACACTCGAAGCTACTCACTTAAAAATGATAGCAGTGCCTCGGGGCTTTGTTTTTCGCGTCGATGCGCGCCTAAACTGAACACCAAGAGCGACGAGCTTTAAAAATACTGTTAGATCGGGCGTTAATCCGTGGGATGCCTTATCCGTAATATAGACAACTTGAAGGGCAAAAGCAAGCGAAAAAACGAAAAATATTTTTTTGTCCTTTTAAAATAAATGATAAGTAAAGAATTCTTATCGTTGTTTGGCGAAATTAGTTCGTAAAGGTCGTTTTTATACAAACGAGCCCTACTCCATTTTGGAATATTCAGCCTTCTGAGTCTTTGTTATCATCTAAACCGGATGGTCTGATAAAATCTGCACAATATTTTGCGACTTGGTCGCGTAGGTTGTTTCCGCGGACCTTTCCGAGTAGGATTTCGATGTCTTCGATGGGGGCGGCCATGAACGCTTCGGGGCTTCTGTATTTGCTCAAAATCTTGACGCGGGTCTCGTGACCGACACCCGGCATCTTGAGCCATTCGACTTCCAGGTCTTTTTTGCGCTTGCTGCGCTGGTAAGTGATGGCAAAACGGTGCGCCTCGTCGCGGGCGTTCTGCAAAAGTTTAAGTGCCGGGCTGGTGCGGTGCAGCACGATGGACTTTCGGTCGTCGGGGAATACGATTTCTTCGAGGCGCTTGGCGAGCCCGATGAGCGGTAAATCCTGGTCGTGGCCGAGTTCCTTGAGAATCTGCATGGTGGCGTCTACTTGGCCTTTACCGCCGTCACATACCCACAAGTCGGGCATGGGAACGCCCTCGTTTTCGAGCCTGCGAATGCGGCGGGTCATCACCTCGCGCATGCTGGCGAAGTCGTCCACACCTTCGACGGTCTTGATGATAAACTTGCGGTAGTTGGCTTTATCGGGCCGCCCGTTCTTGAATGCCACGAGGCTTGCCACCGTATTCGTGCCCGAAAGGTGAGAAATATCCACGCACTCGATACGGAACGGCGTCTTTTTAAGCCCGAGAACCTTTTGCAGTTCAAAGACGCTCTGGTCGATTTCGCTGTACTTTTGCACTTCGGCGCGCATTTCCACTAGGATCATATCGGCGTTTGCGCCTGCAAGCTTCAGGAATCCGAGTTTTTCGCCGCGCTGGGGCGTGCTGAAAGAGACCTTTCTCCCTGCCTGTTTGCTAAGTGTAGCTTCAAGTTCCTTGCGGTCTTCCGGGAGCACGATGTCGGTTGCGATTTCGGCAGGGATCAGGGGCGCCTCCATATACCACGGGAGCACCATCTGCCTGAAAATTTCCGTCTCGTCGTCTTCGAGTTTGCATTCGAGCCGGTAATGTCTGCGCCCCATGAGCACGCCCTTGCGGTATTCGAGAATCACGGCTGCGGCCATGTCGCCGTTACGGCGGAGCGTTACCACGTCGAGCGACAAGTTCGGGTCGCTGGTGTCTGTCTTTTGGCGTGTGCCCGATGCTTGTAAGGCCTGAATCGCGTCGCGCTTTTTCATGGCGGTTTCAAAATCCAGATTGGCGCTAGCCTCTTCCATTTCACGCTGCCATTTGTCGATTAAGTCGTCGCGCTTGCCTTCGAGCATGAGCCTTGCGTTTGCGACATCCTTGGCGTATTCCTCTTGTGTAATGAGCCCGGCACAAGGAGCGCTGCAGCGCCCGATGTGGTAGTTGAGGCAGGGGCGTACGGGGTGCTTGGCGGGCAGTTCCATGGAGCATTCACGAATCTTGAACAGCCTTGCCGCAATGTCGATGAGCTTGTCGATATAGCGCGAACTCATGTACGGACCGTAATACTGGCGGCCGTCCTTCTTGACGGAACGCGACAGTGAAAGTCGCGGAAAGGGTTCCTTGACCGAGAATGCCAGGTACGGAAAGTGCTTGTCGTCTTTCAAAAGCACGTTGTACTTGGGCGTGTGCTTGCGAATCAGGTTCGCTTCTAGAATCAGCGCCTCTTGCTCGCTTTCGGTAATGATCCACTCGATGTCGCGAATGTAGGGGAGCATGAGCGTTGCCGCGCGGTGGCCGTTGTGCTCGGAGCCGTCGAAGTAGCTGCGCACGCGGTTCTTTAGAACTTTAGCCTTTCCAATGTAAATGATTTTCCCCTGGGCGTTCTTCATGATGTAAACGCCCGGCCGGTCTGGCAATTCCGTCAGTCGCCGCTGTATATGTTCATTTACAGAAATCATTTGGTTTTTATGAAAAAATTTAGTTATCTTAATAATGTTAAAGTTCTAAAACTCATTAGACGGAGCAAAAATGAATTTAGAAAAAATGAGTATGCTTTCCCAGAAAATTGAGGGTGTGTTGGGAACGGTCCGTGCCCTCAAAGAAGAAAATGCAAAAATCAAGCGTGAACTGTCTCAGGCCCAGGCAATGGTACAGGATAAGACCCTGTTGCTCGAATCGGCCAAGCATGACCTTGCCGACTGCAAGGCTGCCCTCGATGCCCGTGCCAACCAGGCGAACGCTCAGCAGGATATGTTGAATCGACAGACTACTCAAATGGAGGCTCTGAACGAAAAGACGGTAGTTCTTGGTCAGCAGCTGGTCGAAAAGGATGGCTGCATCGAAAGTCTGGAATCTAAGGTTCGCGAACTGACGAGCAATCAGGAACTGCTGAGTGGTCAAATCAACGAAAGAGCTGAAACCGTGAGCGCCCTTAATGCCCAGGTGGCCGAAAAGGATGCAACGATTGCAAAACTCATGGAACAGCTTTCCGAAAAGAATGCCTTGGTCGATAGCCTGAACGAACAGTTGCAGGCTCAGAACGAAGAAATTGCCGAAGCCCAGGAAAAGTTCAACCAGCTGGTTGCAACGATCGAAAGGGAACTGGGTACGGACATTGCCCTGGATAACGGCGAAGCTGCCACCGAGGAATCGGAGGAAGTGGCTGCCAAAGAATCGACTGAAGAATCTGCCGAAGAACCGGCAAGTTCCGATGACGATCTCGTGTTTGAAGATGTGACTGCAGAAAATGCAGAAACGGAAGAACCTCAGGTCGACGAATCTGTTTCGCAGGAACAGGAAGCCGAAGATGATGTTCCTGCAATAGAAGTCCATGGGGCCGATGAAAAGGACAATGATCTGTTCGCGAGCAAGCAGGAGGGCTCGCAGACAAGTTTTTTCGGATAAGGATGCTGATGGACGATGATCCATTCGGCGTAGGGATAAAATAATGGCTAGCATCGAACCTTTGAAATCGGTAACCATAACCGTTGCCCAGGAATCCATTCAGATTCGCACCGACTTGCCCGATGCGGAACTGAACGAAATTGTGGATAACATCAACCAGCGATTTGAACGCTCGGCGAAGTTCCAGATGGACAACCGCAAGCGCATGGCACTCCTTGCCGTGGAGCTCATGTCCGAAATTACGGAACTCCGCAAGCAACTGGGCCGCGCTAAGATCTATTATGACTCGATGGAAAAGGAAGTCCAGAACCTGACGCTCCTCTTGGACGAAAGCATGGACAATGTCGATCGGCTTTAATGAAGCTTATGAATAAAAGAAACCCGGGTGAACCACCCGGGTTTTTCTGTTGATATTCGATTCTGGATTATTCGGGGTCGCTTTGGACGCAACGCACGTTGAATGCGCGGTCGCTGGCTTGGGTAGCTTCTTCGAGTTCCTTTTCGGAATAGTCCTCGATGCGCCAGGCATTGTTGTTGCCGTCGCTTTCGAGCCAGAGGTATCCCTGTTCGCCTGCAAGGCCGTATGATTCGACTTCTCCACTAGTGGTGAGCTTGAATCTTCCGCCGACGGTCCACCATTTGTGACCTGCAGCTGCGTTGGCGGCTTCAGCTTCGGCCGGTGTCGGGAGTCTCCATCCGCCGGGGCAAACTCTGTGTGCTGCCGCGTAGGTGTAGAATCCACCGTATTTTGCGCAAACGTCGGTGCCGCTGTTGTCTTCGCAGAACGTGCCGGTAGAGGTCTTGTACTTCATGTTTTCGGCGGTCCAGAGCATGCCGGCGACATTTTGCAGCTTGTAGCTGTTGCCGTCGCGGTTGTCGGTCATGGTGTTGCCACTAATGGTCGGCGGCTCTTGGGCCTCTTGCGACATGCCGATATCGATTGTAACTGCCGAAGAAGAGGACGTTGCAACAGGCGGGTTCGCCTTGCATTCGTCGGTCCAGCAGAATACCGGAATTTCGAGATAGTTCGGTGACGGAGCCTTCGAGGTATCGTCCTTTATGATCGTAACCGGCTTGTGAATGACAGTCGTGTCAGGCTTGTCTTGGGTAGGCGGTTGCTCCTGGTTGCCCGGAGTAACTACGCCGGGATCGGTATTTCCCGGTGCCGCCACAGACGAAGAAGACGTAGTTTCTGATTGAATAGCCGAAGATATAGCAGGAATTTCTGCAAGCGCGCCATTTGGCGACAGTAAGTCGTCTTCAGCGGAACACCCCCAGAATAAGCCCACCACACCCACACATCCTAAAAATGTAGTGATCTTTCTCATGTCTGCAAATATAGTTTACATTTTGGGACTTAACGAGAAAAAAGATTTTTACTATGTTTGTCGTCACTATGACGAACGTAGAAATCTTTGATACCACTTTTGCGATGACCATCCTCGTGGTTCTTGCACTCGTTGTTCCTACCGCCCTCTTGCTGGCAAACTGGTTCCTGCATCCGGGTAAGATCAAGGGAACCTCGATCAAAGGTACGTCTTACGAATGCGGTGTCGCACACGTTTCCGGTACTTCGGGCGAACGATATCCCGTAAAGTATTACATGGTCGCCATGTTGTTCCTGGTCTTTGACCTCGAAGTGGCGTTCCTCTACCCCTGGACCGTTCAGTTCCTCAAGGGCGGCTGGGACTTGCTGTTCGTGTTGCTTGGATTCCTCGTGATTCTTGAAGCGGGCTATATCTACCTGGTCAAGAAGGGAATCCTCAACTGGACTCGAATCCAAGACTAAGATTCGGGAAAGAGTATTCTATCTCAACTCAACGAGCGCGGTCCCTACGGATCGCGCTCGTTTTATAGATAAAACATTTTTCTACTTTATTAACTATGAGTAACGCAACGCCTGACTTTAATTCGCAACATTTTGAAGTTGCCGGTTTCATTCGCGAAGTGTTCGGCTATATGGAACGCTTCAAGGGCCAGCTGTTTGTGCTGAAAATCGAAGATGACCTGATGAGTCACCCTCTTTTCCCGGTGCTCATGCGCGATATCGCGCTTTTGCACAAGGCGGGTATCCGCATTATTATCGTGCCGGGT
This sequence comes from Fibrobacter succinogenes, assembly GCA_902799745.1. Taxonomy (GTDB): domain Bacteria; phylum Fibrobacterota; class Fibrobacteria; order Fibrobacterales; family Fibrobacteraceae; genus Fibrobacter; species Fibrobacter succinogenes_Q. Next base: position 22,184 of record CADCBQ010000005.1, read on the forward strand.
ACGCGTAACAGCATCGATGCTCAGCTCAAGGCGTGGGAACTGGAATCCACGTTCCATGCCGGCGTGCGTCTTACAAGCGAAGAAGCCTTACCCCATATTGAACAGGCTTCTCTCGGCGTTGCACAGCATATCATGAGCCACCTTACGGCAAGCGGCCTTAGGGGCATTCAGGGAAACTGGGTGCTGGCTCGTAGCATGGGCGTTATCGACGGTGTCGACTACATGCGCACCGGTCGTATCGAACGCATTCAGCGCGATATCCTGGAACAGCTTTTGGAAGAAAAGTTCGTGCCGATTATTCCGCCGATTGGTTGGAACAAGCTCGGGCATGCCTACAATATCAGTTCTACCGAACTTGCGACGGAACTCTGCAAGTACATGAAGGTGGGCAAGCTCTTCTTCATCGGTAACCAGAACGGTATCAAGCTCGAAGGCCTTGTAACGGGCCGGAACACCAAGTATCTGGAACCCACGGATTCGGGCGTTATTTCGGCTATGGACGTGGATCAGGCAAAGGAATTGTTGGAACTCAATTCCGACCAGCTTGACTTTGCACAGATGGATTACCTGATGAACGCCATCCGGGCATGCGAAGCGGGTGCGAACCGTGTTCATTTGCTGAGCGGTGAATTCCAGGGCAGTGTGCTGCAAGAAGTATTCAGTGCCCGCGGTGACGGTACCATGGTGTACGCCAACCAGTACTCCAGTATCAGGCCCGCGAACATCGAAGATATTCCCGATATTCTGCGCATTATGCAGGACTACATCGACAAGGGATTCCTGGTGCCGCGTACGCAGGAAAGCATTTCCGAAAAGCTCAATGATTATGTTGTCTACAGCATCGACAATAGCATTCACGGCTGTGGCGCCTTGCACGCTTTTGAAGACGGCATGGCCGAAGTCGCCGGCATTGCAGTGGGCGCAAACTACCGCAAGTCGGGTATTGGCGACGCCATCGTTCGTCACTTGATTTCTGTCGGCCGCATGAAGGGCTACAAGAAGTTGTTCTTGCTGACGACGCAGGCGCTCGATTGGTTCTACCATTTTGGATTCGAAGATGGTACGGTCAGCGATTTGCCCAAGAGCAAGCGCGATCATTACAACCAGAAACGGAAATCCCGTATCTTGATTATGCCGCTTGACAAGTAACCCCGGGTAAAACCCACGGGGGCTTGGTCAGTTGTCTAGCGAAAATGGCCGTTTGTCGGTGATTTGTATACTAAAGATCCATTTTTCCATTAATTTATGTAAATTCTAGCTATTGCTTAGGAATGGAGAACTTGTGTCTGTTTTACATAAAATTATAGCGCTGTCTTTAGTATTGCTTTGCCTTGTGGCATGCTCCAATGGCGAAAACGGCGAAGAGATTGTTGGCCGTATCGACAGTGATGGGTATGCCTTTTCACCTTCTGCGATAGAAGGCTCTTTTGAATACTTGTCCTCGATGAAGGCGGAACGGGTCTGGATTGTTCGCGTAGATGAAAAACTGAATCCGATTGATTCTTTTGAAGCTGCTATTGGCTCTAATTACAGGAATGTCGTCACATTTAAAACCGATTATAAGGAGTATGAATATCCGTATATCAAAGTGGTGACGACGTTTTTATCGGAGAATGGCAAGGATACGATGAAGTTTGCGCAATACGCGCGCCTCTCTAGCGATAAGGAACATTACAAGCAAAATCTTTTTTCCGCTCTTGCGGCTGATCGTATAAAGGCTTTAGTTGAAAAAGAAAAGTATGGTTTTGACGAGGCAGAAGAAACGGCTCTTGCCGAATTGGGAAAAGTGTTCGGACTGGACTTGGGTGGCATCAATAAGGAATCTTATAACGCTTGGAGCGAAAATGTCAAGGGCGGAACCCGCTTGAGGGGTTTGTTGCCTTATGTTTATTGCCGTCACGAAATCTCGGATAGTCTTTTCTACAGCGATTTCAAGGAGTTTCGCGATGCCTTTGCCGAAACAGGCAAGATGAAGGATTCGTTTTTGGTGCGTGCGGCCGATGCCTTCCTTTCTACTTTTGAGCGAGTGTTCGAAGATGAGTCTGCGAAGCTTTATGAAGGTAAGTCGAGAGACTCCATTGTCGGGCTTCGCAATATGGACTACACCTTGTTCGAAAATGCCTACGGGATAAATTTCCCGTGGCCGTCTGGCGCTGGTGATACCGTCTTGATCACAGATTCGACTAGTGCATACTACAAACGTCATTTTGTAATGGACAACATTTGGCGCCTGAAGTCGCTTCTGGAAGAAGAGATTGGCCAGTGCCGCTATAATGATTACCCGGAACCCCTGGTTTATTATGAGGGGGATTATTATCGTTGCGAGGTGTACTCCAATATATGGCGCAAGGAAACGGATCGCAACGCTGTATTGAATAATGTTCTCGGGGAATGCAAGTGGTCCAGTGCCAGTGGTAAAATGGTTTATGCAGGTGATACCTTGTATACATGCATCTGCGAAGATTATCAACATTGTTCCTGGAGCGACAAGTATGCCAACCAGAAGTTCAATGAAGGCGACTCGCTGTATGCAAAGGAACTGGATGCTAGAGCGGCTGTGCAGTTTGGCAGGTGCACGTCTGAAAAATATGGTGATCTACTGAAACTGGATAGCGTGTTCGTGGAATGTTACGACTATAAGTGGCAACAGGTTGATTCTCTGTTATACTATTTGGGACGCTGCAGTAATATTAGTGGCAAGAAAGGCGAACATAATGGTGTCTACTATTCCTGTGCCAACTATTGGAGTGGCTTGAGCGATACCATGTGGCAAGAAATTTATCCGCCGGCATATTATGATGATGACTGTTCCTTGAACCGCGTCGTGAAATATGATGACACATATTACATTTGCGAATCAAACGAATGCAAGGCTGATGACGGTTTTCAGGAAAGCGGCTGTTTCGCCTTGAGAAGTTGGCGCAAGCTGGACAGCACCGAAATGATTCCACCGGTTATCAACATGGATACCTGCGAACGGTCCAAGGTGAACAGGAAGGTCGTTTATGATGATGTTTATTACGAATGCAGTGCGGGTACCTGGCAGGTGGTGGACAAGGACACCCTTTTGCCGCCGGAAAAGGACGGCCTGATCTGCGGGGATTCCCTGTTTGGAATGGTTAAGGGCTACGACAGGACTTACTACACTTGCGATTCGAATTATCAATGGCGCGTCATGGGGGTCTTGGCTTCGGCGCCGTACCTATTCGAAGACAGCCTGGGCAGTTGTGACACGATTTCAAAGAAAAATATTCACTGGTACGGCACGGCTCTCGGTTTTTACGGCTGCGCCAAGGACAGCGGCTCGGTGGCTTGGCATCGGATAGAGCTTGGATCTCACCCGAATACGATGCCGCTGAACTACGACAAGAAATCTTTTGCAGGCGGAGTCATTGAAAACGATTCCCTTTACAAGGTGACTGTCGACGGGAAACTTTACCAGTTCGATATCGACGGTTACAACTGGGCGCTGACCCATGTGGAAATTTCGGGTAAAACCTATGACGCCTATTTTTACAGGGAACGCCTTTTCTTGCATAGTGAACGTGGTACACAGCGGATACGTCTTGATTCCATTGAAAACAAGAGTGAAAGTTTCGATGCGTTCTATACCGAATGGAAAACTTGGGCGAAGGGATGTAGTGAATGTCAAAGCCGGAGAGCCGATGTGGATTCCAATGTCTTTGCGCTGCGATACAATGAAAATGCCTATATGGACTGGTCGCGTGCAAGCAAGTTCTGCCCCGAAGGATTCCATGTGCCCTCGTTGGAAGAGTTCGCGCAGGAAGACTTTATTGCCTATGTAACGACGAATATGGATGTCCGTAACGACTCTCCGGTTATTTGGGATTATACGATGCACCGCAGCGGATGTGTTTCCGGCAACACCTTGTATTTTGACATCCTCTGGACGAGCACCGAAAATGATGCCGACACGCAGCATTGCGTTGAAATTGCTTGGCACCCCTACAATGGAGAGAAGGGAAGGCGTGTTACAGAATGCCCCAAGGATTTATATCCGATGGTGCAGACCCTCTGTGTGCAGGATAATTGATAGGCGAGTATATGTTCTTTAAAAAGGTGATGTTTGCGTTACTGTTTGCTGTGCTTGGATTCGTGGCATGCTCCGATGACGGTAGCAGTAGCAGCGAAGAGATTATCCGCCGTATTGATGACGAAGGAATGATTTTTTCCCCTACGGTGATAGATGGGTCTGTCGAATACTTGCCTTCGATGAAACCGTCGAAACTTCGTATTGTCAAGTTGAATAATGACCTTTCTCCTATCGATTCTTTTGAAGTCGATGTGGATGCCGGAGACGGGAATACTTTCAAGGTCGGTGTAACCGAATATGAAACACCTTATGTGAAAATGGTGTCGGTGTTTCCGGCTGAGGGAAATCTTGAAACGATGGAATTTGCGCAGTATGTGCGCCTGTCCAGTAAGAACAGTAACTTGAGGCTGAATATCTATGCGGCCTTAGCGGCTGACCGTATCAAGACTTTGATGGAAGATGGGTATAGTTTTAGCAAAGCGGAAAGTTCGGCTTTTCAGGAACTGGGGGTAGTTTTTGATGAGGATTTAAGTGATGTCAACCATCAGAAATTTATAGGTTGGGGACACGAAAATTCAAGCTATCTCTATTATTATGACGAAAAATTACGTGGCTTGACGCCTTATGTTTATTGCAGACACGAAGTTTCGGATAGCGTCTTTTACCACGATTTCAAGGAACTTCGTGAAAGTTTTGCCGAGTCCGGCAAGTTGGATTCGTCTATATCGATTCGTGCAGCCGATGCGTGGCTTTCGACATTCGAAATTATAGCTGACACATCGGTTGCTCTGTTTGCGAGCGTTTCCAGGGATGCTGTTAATCAACTGAAATGGCTTGACAAACGATTTTTTGGACAAGTTTATGGTTTAGAAATGCCTCTTTGTGGCACCGATACGGGTTCCGTGCTGATTGATGAAAAATCCAGCGTTTTTTATGGCCGCACGCTTTTGTGTGTAGAATATGTCAACTCTAAAAATACTGTAGAACGCAGGTGGCGCCTGCAAACGGCTCTGGAAGATTCTATTGGAAGGTGCTTGTATCGAGATGACAAAACGGCACAATTCAATGGCACCTTGTATGAGTGCGCCTGGCTTTCGTATCTATGGCAACCCGTGCTTGATCGATCCTCTATTTTGCAGCATGTCTATGGATCATGTGATCGTGATAAGAATTGGTGGAACCGTGGGGCTTATGTCAACGATTCGCTGTTTATTTGCATGAACGATGATTCTGATAGTTGGCATTGGAGCGACAAGTACGCGACGACAAAATTTACCGAAGCGGATTCTTTGTATCCTGTCGCTTTGGACGCGTGGGCGGCTGCTCAGTTTGGCCGATGCGGTTCGGCGGATTCTTTAAACGGCAAAATGAAGCAACTGGATAGCGTTTTTGTTCGGTGTGGGAATAATAGATGGAGGCAAGTAGATTCTTTGCGGTATTATTTGGGCGATTGTGCTAGTGACAATGACGAAGGTGAACATCTTGGAGCTTATTATTTTTGCGATTATTATAATGAGGGTGATAGCGCCGTATGGGAAGAAGTTTCTGCACCAGAGTATTTCCATCAAAGTTGCCATACACGAAATCAAATTTGGCAGCATATTTATACCTATTATATTTGCCGGGTTGCAGATGCATGTATTGATTCTGATGGCTTTGTGAATCCTTCTTGCACAGTAAGGAGCGGGTATTGGCAAGAATTGGACAGTTCCGAAGTAAATCCGCCTACCATTCGCATGGCGCCTTGCGATAGGCCGCAGGCAAATTTGAAAATGGTGTACTACTCTGACGAGTTCTATGAATGTCAACATGGTCGCTGGACTAGAGTTCCTGAGGATTCGCTGTTGCCGCCGGAAAAAGACGGTGTGATTTGTAATGATACTCGGTATGGAAAGCTGGAACGGCATGCAAACCACTACTACGCCTGTGATTCAACAAATAAGTGGAAACTGTTGGAACCCGCTGCCGAGGCACCTTATTTGTATCGTGATAGCTTGGGGGATTGCGATACCATCGCCAATAAGGTTCTGCATTGGAGCCCCGAGACTAAAAGTTTTGTCGGCTGCACAACGCAGGATAGTGTTTCTAGTTGGGTGAACGTAAAGGTTGCGCCTAATCCCTATGAGTTGCCGTCGTCTTTTGACAAGCAGAAATTTGCGGGAGCAAGTCTAACGGATTCGGTTTACGAGGTAACGGTTGATGGTGTTGAATATCGTTTCTTTATCAAAAAGGATCCTAGCCACCAATATCCTTATTATGAAAGGGGGTATTATCTTTTCCTAGACCACGTGAATATAGGTGAAAAGGGGTATGGAGCTTATTTGTATTATGGACATCTCTTTTTGCGCGAAGAACGAGGGACTGATTCACTCTTGCTAACTTCTATTCAAGAAAGGAGTGCCTCGTTCGATGATTTTTATGAGGGCTGGAAAAAACGAATCAGTAATGATAGTCGGTGCAGCGGCGATCCGTTTAAGGTTGAAGATACGAATGTCTCTGTTATTTTTTACAATGAAAATACCTTTAATAGTTACGAAAAGACAAAATCGCTTTGCCCTGCCGGATACCATGTTCCCGACACGGCTGAATTCATGCATAACTTTAAGTATGGAACGACCATACGTTCTTACCGGAACGATTCTCCCTTAAAATGGAGCTTTGCGGTTGATCCGCCGCGCAACTTGTGCCAGTTTTCTTATGATGTTTATGCCGATGTGTTTTGGACCAGTACCGAGAAGGATTCCGATACACAGTACTGCTGTGAAGTAGTGATGATGAGGTATACAGATGAAAAAGCTCGCCGCATTGTAGAATGTCCCAAGGATTTATATCCGATGGTGCAGACACTTTGCGCTCGGGATGAAAAATAAGGGGGAGGGATGTTTTTTAGAAAGTTGTTTATTGCGTTGCCGCTAGCCTTGCTGTGGCTTGCAGCTTGTTCCGATGACGATAGCAGTGGGGACGTGGTTCTCCGTATCGATGAGAACGGAGAGGAATTTTCGCCCACAAAATTGGAAGGCTCCGTAGAATACTTGCCATCGATGAAACCTGAAGCGGTAAGAGTCGTTCGTCTTGATAACAAATTGTATCCTGTGGATTCGTTTGAGCTGTCGATTGAATCTAATTATATGGACAAGTATTCCTTTCGGGATGGGCTGCGTGATTACGAAACGCCTTACATTAAGGTGGTGACGGTATTCCCGTCCGAAAAGAAAAATGAAAAAATGGAGTTTGTACAGTATGTGCGCTTGGGTAAGGATAATACGAAATTAAAGCAGAATTTCTTTGCCGCTCTTGCTGCGGAACGTATTGAAAAACTTGTCCGGGATAAAAAATACAGCTTTGCCGAAGCCGAAGATTCTGCTATGGCGGCGTTGGGTGTCGTTTTCGATATGGATTTAAACGGTGTCAATGAGCGAAAGTATGATGGCTTGGGAACTTACGGCTATTATGGAGATCTGCTGAAAGACATGAAGCCTTATGTTTATTGCCGTCACGAAATATCGGACAGTGTTTTCTACGGTGATTTTAAAAAATTCCGCGAAACCTTTGCCGAAAAGGGAACCCTTGATTCTACTTGGATAATCAAAGCGGCAGATACTTGGCTTTCTACATTTGAAATTCTTGTGGATTCCGCAGATTATCTTTTTAAAAGCGCCTCCAGGGATACGGTTGACAATTTGGTATGGCTAGATCAGAAATTCTTTAGTCGTGCTTATGGGGTGGACCTTGGGTTGACCGCCGGGGCACAAAATGTAGTCGCGATTAAGGAAAAGAAAAGTGCTTTTTACGGGCGTAGCTTTATCAATGATCAGCATAGAAAAAGTGGCCTCGTTACAGGTAGGTGGCGCCTTCAATCTGTCTTGGAAGATTCTTTAGGGCCATGCTTGTATGATCAAATTTATTATTACGCTATGACGGAGAAATACATACAACATAGTGACACGCTCTATGTGTGTAGGGGCGATTATCGCAATTGGGAGGTCATTACCGAACGGGATTCCCTAATCAATCATCAGTATGGCGAATGTTCGATGAACCGTAACATGGGAATGCTCCTTTATGTACATGATTCCCTGTTTGCGTGTTTATGCGAAGGTAATCGCTGTACCTGGAGCGACAAGTATGTAGATAGTGTGTTCACGAAAGAAGATGCCTGGTATGAATCGGTTCTCGATGCTAAGGCGACAAGCCTTTACGGAAAGTGCACGTACGAAAATTCGGGCAAAATGCAGAAACTGGATAGCCTGTATGTCGAATGCTCCGGCAATAAATGGAATCCGATAGATTCGCTGCTGTATTACTTGGGACATTGTTCTAGTGACAACTACAGGGGCAAGCATAATGACTCGTATTATTCCTGCCAAGGAAAATGGCCCAATATTGACGATACCACCTGGCACGAAATTTACCCTCCTGAATATTATAACGATGAATGCGAATTGAATCGCATCGTGGAATACGACAGCTCGTATTACATTTGTGAGCGGCTTGAATGCGAAGGCGATGGCTGCTTTGCCTTTAGAACCTGGCGCAAGCTAGAAGATGCCGAAATAATTCCGCCGGTTGTTTGCAACGACTCTTTGTTTGGCGAAATAAAAAGAAACGGAAGCGATTATTTCCGCTGCGACACAGACTTTGAAAGGCTCAGCGCATTGTAGAGTGCCCCAAGGATTTGTACCCCATGGTGCAAACCATGTGTGTACAAGACGAGTGATGTTTATAGTGTTATTTCTTCTTTAACGCGAGAATTCGCTTGACGCTTTCGTCGATGCGGGTTTCTTTTATGTCGCCATTTTCAACTGCCTTGACGACAGCATCGAATACCTGCGTGAATTCGCGGGAGCAAAGCACTACGTCGACGCCAGCCTGAATCGACTTGATTGCGGCTTCGGTGTTGCCGAATTGCGTGGTGATGGCGCCCATGTCCATGGCGTCGGTCACGATGACTCCATTGAAGCCGAGTTCGCCGCGGAGCTTGTCTTGCAGAATGACCGGTGAAAGCGTTGCGGGCAGTTCGTTGCCGGTGACTTTCGGGGCTGCGATGTGTGCGGTCATAATCATCTGGGCGCCTGCCTTGATGCCGGCTTTGAACGGGATCATTTCGCATGTGAGCATTTCTTCCCAAGTCTTGTTGGTTTCGGCGTAGCCGGAATGCGTATCGGTTTTTACGTCGCCGTGGCCGGGGAAGTGCTTGAGCGTGCCGATAATGCCTGCGGAATCGAGTCCGTTCAGGTAGCTTACCACGAATTCGGCGGCGGTCTCGGGATCATCCGAGAAGGCGCGCGCTCCGATGACGATGTTTTCGGGATTCGTGTTCACGTCGGCGACCGGGGCGTAGTCGATGTCGAAGCCGTATTCCTTGATGTAGCTCCCGATGGTGAATGCGGCTTTATAGGCTTCGTTCGGGTCGCCGCTTTTGGCGATGGCGGCCATGCTTTCGTACTTGGGAACATCAAAGTTTTCGTTGTTCGCGATGCGAGCGACGCGGCCGCCTTCTTCGTCAATGGCGAGGAATGGTGAACCGTTCAGTTTCCTGATTTCTGCGATGAAAGCTTCAAGCTGCGATTCGTCTACAATGTTATGGGCGTAAAGGATCATGCCGCCGATGGGGTAGTCCTTGTTGATGGCGAGCATGGTTTCGTTCACTTTCTGCAGCTTGTAATCTGGAAGTTCCGCGTATTCGTTCCAATGGATGCTCGTGTCCAGCGCTTCGGGGCGTACAAAGAACATCTGTCCCACTTTTTCGCGGAGCGTCATCTTGCTTACATCAATCGATGCACCCTCTTTGCCTGAATCATCAGGAGCTGACGACGAAGAATCGTCACTGCAGGCGGCAAGGAGCATCATCGCCGCGATTGCACTCATTTTCTTGAAATCCATAAACACCTCGTTAATTATTCAATGTCGAAAATTTTACCCGAAAGCATCAGACGAATTGCCTTCGAAAGGGCTGTTTTGTTTGTAAGTTTGTCTGTATCGACTTCCTTCTTTTCGCCACCAATATCAAAGGCGAGCGTGGCGCCGTTGTCGCTTACATCCATCTTGACTTTTGCGCCCATCACGAGCGGCAAGTTCACGTCGTCGTGACCGGCGGGGAATCCACACATCACAGGAATGTCGTATTTCTTGAGGTAGCTCGAAAGCATGGCCTCGGTACTTTCGTAATCAAGATCGGTGCCGGAATCCACGAACTCGCCGAGAATCACGCCGCGCACGTTTTCCATGACGCCGTGCAGTTCAATAGAATGGAACATACGGTCGATGTTGCGAAGGTTTTCGCCGATTTCTTCCATAAACAAGATGATTCCGTCGTTCTGGAAAATATCGATGTCGCTTGTGCCAATGAGCGGCACGAAGGTGGTCATGTTGCCGCCTACGAGAATGCCTTCGGCTTTACCCTTTTGGTTGTATTTGTGCTTGGGTACCTTGTAAGTCGGCACTTCGCCTTTGAGTAAGTCGCGCAGGAGCGTGCTGTTGTCGTCTTTGCCTGCGGTCTTGGCGATGCTTGAACTCATGGTGCCGTGAATGCTCATGACGCCTGCCTTGGTCTGCATGGCGTGCAGCGTGGTGATGTCGCTATAGCCAATAAGCCACTTGGGATTCTTTTTCACAAGTTTCGGGTCAATGAGGTCGACCAGTTGAATGGTGCCGTAGCCGCCACGGTTAGCAAGGATTGCCTTGATGCTTGTGTCCTTGAGGGCGGTAATAAAGTCTTCGGCGCGTTCTTCGGCGGTGCCGGCGTATTTGCCCGCGTCGAGTTTGTCTACGTTCTTGCCGATAACGGGCGTGAATCCCCAGTCCTTGATGACGTCGGCGGTCTTTTGAATGTTGGAATCGGGCGTGGTGTACGAGGGTGAAATCAATGCGATTTTGTCGCCTTTCTTGAGGAAGGCCGGCGCGGTGCATTCGGCAAGAGGCTCAATATTCGGTTGGTCTGCGGCATTGCTGCTGGAACTGTCGTCGCTACAGGCGGAAAGGAAACATAGGGCAACAATAGCACTGAATGTGCCAATTTTTTTAATATCCATAATTTTCTCCAATTCTTGTGGGGGAAAATAAAAAAAATTCCTTTTTCGGTAACACTTTTGATTTGGCCAAGTGTTTTAATTATGTAATTTTGAAGAAACCCTTTTGTGGAAAGTTATGAAACGACTGAAATTATTACCGTTGACGCTTGTCGTGATGCTCCTTTCGGGGGTGGCGTTTGCCGACCGCGACGCTGAAATTCGCGATTTGAAGCTGGAAAAAGACAAGCTGAATTCCGAAATCCAGAAATTGAACCGCCAGATTGCCTCGACCGATTCGATGCTCAAGGCGGACGATTCCCGCTACAAGACGTTGCAGGCTCGTTACAAGGCCGACACGGAACGCCGTCGTAGCGAAATCGATACCTTGAATGCCAAAATCAAGAACGTGGCTGCTGAACTCCAGACGGAACGCAACAAGCAGGCCCGCGCCAAGAACAAGAGCGACAATGTGGCGTCCAAGCGTAAGGCGCTGCGCGAAGAACTCGCGGGCATCAGCAAGCGTTTAGAAGCTCAAGTCGCACAGACGCTCCCGTGGGAACGCGAAAGCAGACTTGACCGCGTCAAATCGCTCACCCGCGATATCGAAAGCGGTAACGCCAGCGAAGAAGAAGCCTTTTCTCGCCTGAAATCGCTTGTTGCCGAAGAAACCAAGTTCGGTGATGAAGTGGCAATCATCAATAGCCCGCTGACCCGTAAAGACGGCGAACTCATTAACGCGGCGATTCTGCGCATCGGTAACCAGTGGATGGTTTACAGCGACGACAACGGCACCGTTTTCGGAACGCTTGTGCGCAAGATGGTGGACGGCAAGATTACCTACGAATGGAACGAAGACTTGAATTTGGAAGAACGTGCTGCGGTAAAGCTCGCACTTGACGTGAAGCAGGCGAAAAAGCCGCCTCAGGTTGTGAAGCTGCCCGTAAGCCTTTCTGTGGTGGGGGGTGAAAGATGATTTTGAATAAGAATGTTGCATTGTGCGCCTTGATGATTTCGGCGACTTCTGCTTTTGCGTGGCCGTGGTCGGGTTCGGGTGAAAGCAAGGCTTCTGCCGAAGACCAGGCCCGAATCAAGGATTCCCTGCAGACCGAAGAAGTTCGCAACTTGCAGCGCGAAGTAGAGGCTTTGACCCGCATTCGCCTGCAGAAGGCCGATTCGCTTGAAAAGCTTGAAGCCGAACACTGGCGCAAGCGTTATGCCGAATCCCAGCTGACCGAAGAACACCAGGCGGCATCGCGCGAACTGGATGCCCGCTATTCCAAGCTTTCGACAGATCTTGGCCGCGTGAGCGAAGAAGTCGCGGCAAGCAAGAGCCTGACCGAAGAAGCCGAAGAAAAGGCGCAGTCCGAAGAATCGGCCTACGATGCATTGAATACGCAGGTGAAGCTTTCGATCGACAAGACGCTTGGCGATGCCATGGGCGATTATCCGGTGGGCATGAACGGTCGTTTGATTCGCCTGAAACAAGCCTCTAACGAAGCCGAAAAGGCGACGCCGAATACGATTGGTGCGGTGCAGAGCTACATGGACGATTTGCTGATCCGCCATGAATTGACTTATACGCAGTTCTACGGTCGCGAAACTTCTCAGGTGGGTAACCGCCCCGATGTGAACGTGAACCGTTTGCGCTTGGGCACCGTGTTCCTCGGCGAAGTCGCACAGGACAATGGCGATGTGCAGGCATTGCTCCGCTCTGGCGCCTTGCAGGGTAAGGTGTTCGAATGGAATGCGACGCTCCCGCCCGAAATGGCCGGTAACGTGAAGCAGGCTGTGGTGCAGGCTGGTTCTGCTGGCGAAAGTGCTTCGCCGACGGTCGTGATTCCGCTGGATGTTCTCCAGAATAAGGCAATCAAGAATGCGATTACCGACACCAAGGAACTCACGATGACCGAACAGTTCAAGGAATTCTTCAAGAAGGGCGGTATCGTGATGTACCCGCTCATGCTGGTGGCGATCTTTGCGTTGCTCCTTTGCTTAGAACGCTTCTTGGTGTTGACTTTCCGCGGACATTTGGGCCGCCGCTTCTTGAAAAAGTTGAATGCGCTTGTCAAGGAATCCCGTTACGAAGACGCTGCGAATCTTTGCCTGAAAAAGGAAACGAGCCTTTCGCTGGTGCTGTTTGCGGTGCTGAACCGTGCACGCGACAAGCGCGAAGACGCCGAGCGCTCTCTGCAAGAAGCGATGCTCCGTGAACAGCCAAAATTGGAACGCCGCATGGGCCTGTTGGCTGCAATGGGTACGATAGCTCCACTGCTTGGCTTGCTCGGTACGGTGACCGGTATCATTACGCTCTTTACCGTGATTACCGAAGTCGGTACGAATGACGCACGCGTTTTGGCAGGCGGTATTTCCGAAGCCCTGGTGACGACGGAAACGGGCCTTGTGATTGCCATTCCGGTGATGATTTTGCACGGCCTCTTGAGCGAAAAGATTGAAAAGGTCACGAGCGAAATGTATGTGCAGAGTACCTCGCTGTTGAACAGAATTTTCGGGAAGGAAGCGTAAGCGGGCATGTCTAACACCCATTACATATTCCTGGAGTCTCTGCAGAACACTTACCAGGCGGGCGGCGTGGTCATGCTCCCGATCCTCTTGGCAGGCGTTATCGGATTCTACTTCCTGTTTTCGAGCTGGTTCCGCATCGGGAGTGACTTCTTCCGCGCCGACATTCACAGGGTCATCAAGCGTATGCGTCTTGACTTGAACGGTGGTAACGAAGAATACGAAAAGAATGCTGAACCCCCGAGCGTCGAAAAGGCGTTGCGCAGGCTTCGCAAGCGTGGCGGACTTTTGGGTCGCGAGCTGAGCTATGCCATCGATGTGGCGAAGGAAAACCCTGAAGGATTCCGCGACTACATGCAAGTGCGTCTCGCCAAGACGGTGCGCTACATGGAGCAAGGAAACCACATTGTGTCTGTGATGGCCTCGGCCGCACCGCTCCTGGGTTTGCTTGGTACCGTGACGGGCATGGTCTCGACCTTCGAAGTGATTACGCTTTACGGAAACCAGAACCCGGTGCTCATGGCCGATGGCATTTCCGAAGCGTTGATCTCGACGCAGAGTGGCTTGCTTGTGGCATTCCCGCTCACGCTTTTGAAACAGCGCCTGGATGAACGTGTTGAAATTTTGCGCCAGAAGATGGAACTCGGCGCGACTGTGATTGAAAACTATTTTGTGGAAAAGGCTGAAGGCTAGTTATGGAATTCAATTTGCCGAGAAGAAAGCAGAAAGACATGGGCATCGAAATGGGCCCGCTGATGGATATCGTGTTCATCTTGCTCATTTTCTTTGTGGTGACGTCTTCGTTTACGCGTGAAACGGGTGTGGATGTGACTAAGCCGCAGGCACAGTCTGCAAGCCAACTCGAAAAAGAGAACTTGCTGATTGCCATTACGCGCGAAGGCACGATTCACATGAACGAACGCCAGGTGGACTTGGCAAGTTTGCAGGATATCTTGAAGCAGTCGCTTGCAAAAGCTCCGGATCGTGAAGCGGTGGTGATTGCCGATAAGGGCGCTGAAACGGGCGTGTTGGTGCAGGTGATTGACATGTGCAACTTGGCCGGAGTGAAAAAGGTTTCGATTGCCGCTCAAGCGGAGTGACACGTAGTGTCATCCTGAGCAAGCGTAGCGCGTCGAAGGATCTAGGGCTTTGTAATGTTTAGATTGTTAAAGAAATTATTTAAGCGTTTTAGCATTTTGCTTGCGGCGATTCTCGCGAGTATGCTTCTCGTGTTCTCGGTGACGATGGCGAACTTGTTCCTGACGGGCAAAGTATTTCACGAAAAGAAATACAACAAGACCGAAATCGCGATCAAGAAAGTTGACGAAGTCGAGAAAAAAGTCGAAAAGAAAAAGCCCGCACGCAAGCCGAATCGCATGAAATCGAATTCTCGCTCGCCCAAGGCTGGCCCGCGTTTTGCAATGAGCTTGGGTGCCGCTTCGGGTAACGGCGGCGCTGCGGTAAGCCGTGACTTGGTGGCCGATTTCCGCGGCGGTGCGCTCTCGACTGAAAAGGGCGATGTTGACAAGAAACCTGAAAGCCGTAGCATGGCAAATTTCCAGGTGCCGCCCAAAATTCGTGACAACGAAATTGATGCGACGCTTCGCTTGAGTTTTTGCGTGGATGTAAGCGGTAAGGCTTACGATATCAAGGTTCTAGAAGAATCTCCTGCCGGTTCTGGCCTTGCGCAGGCAGGTCGTGAGGCTCTTGGTCGCATGACATTTACCCCTGCCGAAAAGGCGGGCAAGGCAGTGCCTTTCTGTGGTATGGAACAACCGTTCGAAGTGAAGTTTAGGGACTAGGTCATGATTTATCGCTCATTACTCATCGCTGTCGCTGTTTTCGCTTCGCTCTCTTTTGCAGCGCAGTCTTCTTACGATCTGATGGAACGCGCGAATGCCCTTTACCGCGACGGAAAATTCAAGCAGGCGATTACGCTTTACCGCAAGGCTGAATCTCGCGGCGCGGACCCCGTCGCCACCAGTTTCAACATCGCGAATAGCTATTACCAGCTGGAAAACTTGCCCGAAGCCGCCGCCACTTACCGCAAGGCGATTGACTTTTCGAATGGTGCGTTTTCGCCTGCGCTCTTCAACATGGCGAGCGTGTATTTTAGACTCAAACAGTATCCGGAATGCGTGGCGGCGTATCACCGCGCGTTGAAACTGGAACCGGAAAATGTTTCCGGTTGGCTTTACTTAGGCGAAGCCTACAGTAAAACCGGCGACGCGGTCGGCGCCCTGCGGGCTATTGAAAAAGCTTACCAGCTCGACAAAGAAGACATCAGCATCGTGTACCAGCTTTCCGAAGCGAACATCTCGCTCAACGATTTTGAACGCGCCGTGACCGTGATTCGCGAAGGCTATGCCGCCCACCCCGAAGAAATCGACTTCTTGGTTTACCTGGGAGACGTTTACCGCTTGAACAAACAGTACGAGGAAAGCGCCGCTGCCTACCGCGAAGCGCTGGGGGTACGCCCTGATGATCCGGCGACCATGTACAAACTTGCTGACGTTCTCGCCGAAGACAACAAACCCTTTGTCGCGATGGATGTGCTCAATAACCTCACGCAAATCAAACCTGATTTTAGCGATGCTGCCATCTTCCTCGGAAACCTGGCTTACGACGCCAAGTTCCTCGACCGCGCCGAATCCGCTTACGAGCTCGCTGCCAAACAGGGCAATACCGAAGCTGTTTTTGGCTTCAAGAACATGGCCTACGACGCCCATGCCCAAAAGCGTGACGACGAAGCCTTGCGCCTGTTGCGTGCCGCCCAGAGCTACTTCCCAGACGATGTCACCTTGCAGGCTGATATTCTCGAGTTCGAAAAGAAATAATTAATTGAAACCGAGAAATTCTTTTTTATATTCACTCTAAACAGGAGTCCTTATGAAAAAGCATTTTCTCCCTCTCATTGCCATTGTGGCATCTTTCGCCGTATTCGGCTGCAGCGACACCAAGACCCCCGCTACTGAAAAAACGGCGGAGCCTGCCAAACCCGCTACGGAACCGGCAGAAAATGCGGCCCCTGCAGAAACCGCGAATGTCGTTCAGGTGGCTAAAACAATCAAGCTCGCGAATGGCGCAAGCGTGACCTGGATCCAGGACAATCAGGGTGAAAAACTGAACCCGCGCAGTCTCTTTAGCGACGCAAGCGATTCCCTGTTTGCAAGTTTGAACTTGCCCGACGGCATTCCCGCCTCGGTGAGCACGTTCCTACTGCAGATCGATGGCAAGAATATCTTGTTTGATGCGGGCCTCGGCGCATTCGGCGGCCAGACTTTGGATCGCCTCGCCGCTTTAGACGTAACTCCTGACAAAATCGATTTGATTTACTTGACGCATTTTCACGTGGACCACATTGCTGGCATGGTTGCAAAAGATTCTGCCGGCAAAGACGTGAAGGTTTTCAACAACGCTACGGTATACGCAGGCAAAGTGGAATATGACGCCTGGATGAACGATATCCCGAAAAACGACTTGCAGAAAGCCGTCATGGGAATCTACAAGGATAAGCTCCATTTGTTCGCTTTCGGCGACAGCTTGCCGCATGGTGTACTCGCGCTCGATGCCGTGGGCCATACTCCTGGCCACACCGCCTTCCAGATTTCGAACCTACTCGTGATTGGTGACTTGATGCACGGTTACGCCTTGCAGAAGGATCATCCTGAAATCAATTCCAATTATGACATGGACAAGGAAAAGTCCATCGAAAGCCGCAAGCGTCTAATGCAATACGCCCGCGACAACAAGCTCACCATGGCCGGTATGCACTTGCCGCCTCCGGGATTTGCAGAATAGCTCCGCACAAATGAGGATTTTCTATGGAATGGAATGCCGAAACAAAAGAACGGATTGAATCTCGCTTGAACGAAAAGGAAAACTCGCTTGCTGCTTACGCTTGCAAGTCTGCGCAGGCGATTCGTTTTCACGAGGCTCCTGAAGATCTCCGTCCGAACTTTTTTCACGATGCGGACAAAATTATCCATTCCTATTGCTATAGCCGCTACATCGACAAGACGCAGGTTTTTTACCTAGTCGAAAACGACCACATTACGCACCGCGTGCTTCACGTGCAGCTGGTGGCGAAAATCGCAAGAACCATCGGGCGATTCTTGAACTTGAATGAAGACCTGATCGAAGCGATTTCGTTGGGGCACGATGTGGGCCACACACCATTTGGCCACGACGGCGAAAGAATCATTTCTGCCTTTCTGCAAGAACAGGGCGCTGGCATTTTTGAACATAACGTTCAAAGTTTCCGCTTATTCCATGATCTCGAAGCTTACGGAAAAGGCCTGAACCTTACTGCGCAAGTTCTCGACGGAATCATTTGCCACAATGGTGAAATCCTGCAGAACAGTTACGGCTGCGACCGCAACAAGACTCCCGAAAAAATGCTGACGGAATACCGCGAAAGTCTTCTGGGAACTTTTAAGTCGAAAGACATGGTCCCGATGACGCTTGAAGGCTGTGTCATGCGTATCTCGGATGTGATTGCATACGTTGGCCGCGACATCGAAGACGCAATCATCTTGAAGTTGGTGGAACGTGAAAGCCTGCCCCGCGAAGTCACGGAAGTGCTTGGCGATAAGAATAGCACCATCGTTGACACGCTGATTAAGGATTTGGTAAACAACAGCATCGACAAGGAAATGTTAAGTTTCTCGCCGGAAGTTTTTGACGCGTTGAATCGTCTGAAAGATTGGAACTATAAGAACATTTACCAGAACCCGAAAAAGTCGACGCAAGACGAGAAAATCAAGACGATGTTCCGAGCCGTT
Organism: Fibrobacter succinogenes; assembly: GCA_902799745.1. Taxonomy (GTDB): domain Bacteria; phylum Fibrobacterota; class Fibrobacteria; order Fibrobacterales; family Fibrobacteraceae; genus Fibrobacter; species Fibrobacter succinogenes_Q. The sequence goes on from CADCBQ010000005.1 coordinate 40,552, forward strand.
CTGGCAGAATGCCTCGAAGAACTCGGCTCCGGCAAAAAAGTCACCGGAATCAATCACTGGTTCAATTCCATGAGCGCCGAATATAAAGAGTCGACTCCCAAGCCGCGTGTTATCGCCGACTATGTCTCCGGCATGACCGATGACTACCTGATGAACGCCTACAAGAAAATCGTCATTCCCAAGTCGTTCGGGATCAGCTTTGCTGAAAAATCATAGATTTTTGTCATTTTATGACATATAATTGAATCTATATTTATAGGTGGCTCTAGAAAGGAGGCTCCTATGCAGACATATAACGAAAATAGGGACTTGAAATACTGCCGCTATTATCATGGCGAACAGCAGGATCCGTATAGGGAATCGTTCAAGGGGCGCGCCTGGATGGCGGAACAGTTGGCGTGCGAACGCGCTTCGGAATCTGCGGGGGACTTCTTGTCGTTCGTGGCGGCGCATATCAGCAAATGGGAACCTTATGGCTATGAACCGGATGTCGCTCGCTATATAGTCTTCTTTGATTATTGCTCCTTAAAAGAAAAAATTGAAATTGCAAGGGACTTTGCAATCGGGGATGCTCTTCAATTCAAGAAGCCGCGTGGCCGGACTATTTTTGAAAGTCATTCAGATGCTGGGTTCTATACTCCCGATACAATCGATGTGGGCGTTTTACTTTATTACGATGGAAGCGTCTACATTAAAAATGTTTCGCTAAATCCTTGCATTCAGGCTTATTTTTATGTAGGGAAATACAAAGAAACTGCCGATGTGGTCAAGAAACTGATAACTGAAAACTGGGAGCGTATTTCTGCGTTGCCCTCAAAGTATGATGATATCGTTTGCGATGCCGGCTTTTTGCACTATAAGTTTTTGAGCAAATATTTTAAGGGCATGATTTATGGGGGCTCAAATGAATCAAAGGCGGTCGAGGATTTTCATAATCAGGTCCTCAATATTTTCTATAGGATGAATGCGCCTTCTTACGCTTGGCTCGATGTTACGACCGATGCAGATACTTTCGTTGAACAATGGGGAATGTTGTTAGATGAAATTGATGCTGATGAATCCCGTGCAAAGGTTTACGATTTTATCGAAAGTGAACGATTTGCCGAAGACTGTCGAAATCTGGGCTTTGAAATGGATTGTTTTGAAAGCTTAACGAAGCATTGCAATCGTGATTCTGAAAATACTTCAGGCAACTCGTATAAAGAATTGTTTGCTGTTTGCACGGATTATCATGCTTTAGGTAATTCAATTTTTAGCCAGTGGCGTTATTACAACCACTGGGCAGATGATGTAAAAGCGGAATTTGATGTTGAATGGTTCAGGCTTGCATTTAAGCGGCTGTTAGAGTTGTAAAATGTTAAAAAGGAGCGAATATGACACTCGAAGAAAAAGTAAAGGAACTGTATAACGAACTGAAACCCAAGTGCCAAGCCGAGGGCTTGAACCTGAATTGGGAAATTCATAAAGCCTTAAGGCGATTCCGCAAGGAACATCCCGATCTGGACGATCAGTGGGCCAGAGAGGCGGAAGGGTTGTAGACCGTTTGAAAAAGGGGAACGCCTTCCCCTCGCTTCAGCCCCGCCCCACCCATATTGTCATGCCCGACTTGGTCGGGCGTCTCCTATTAAACCCATCCCAGCGGGTCTTCCGCTACCCTTTCTAGCGGGGCCTCAGACGTTAAGGTCGCGTTTTGCGGCCTTATAATTTTGCTTTTTCTAAAGTCTACTCTGCAAAAAATAAGGATGCTGATCTCATCAGCGATTGTTTTTTTATGCTCATTTTAATGAGTCTTTTAACAGATCTGTTTTATGCGTCTTTAGTTGTCGCGTATGCATAATATATTTATAGGCGAATAAAGGAGTTCGTTATGTTCGAAAATAAGATGACTGACGATTTTGAGGCGTTTGCCAAAGAGGAATTGAACAAAGCATTCCGCTATTACAATTACGTGCGCGAATTTTATGGCTACCTGTTTGATTCGCTGGACCTAGTTTTCGAAGATGACTACAACGAATTTGACCCGGCATATGCCCCAGCCGAGAAGGAGTTCCCGCCAGCTGAGGGAGTTGACGAGTTGTCGCGGGCCATTCGCGCTTATGAAACTATGCAGACGATTGTCGCGATTCTTGACAAGGATAGCGTAGAAAAGGCTGCGCGAAATCGGGGAATGTTGCAAGATACCCACAAGTTTGCGCTTACGAGTATTGGGGAGTATTTTCCTACGACAACCCTATGGCGTGAATTTGAAGAACCTGCGCAAAAACTGCTTGCTAAATATGCCGATGACGCACATAGTGCGATTATGTTAATGGAGCCGCTTTCGCTGGAATCTGCAATTCACAAAATTTTCACGGAACAGAAGGAATGTCTCGAAAAATTTTTGCCGCAGAAAATTGAAGAACTGAAAAAATCGTAGCTAAAATTAAGGAATAATTCTTATGAAATACGAAGAACGCAGAAGCCAGGAATATGTCGACTATATAATGGAAGGTTTGATTAAGGACGATCGTTGGATCAAGGAGCGAAGGAAATGCTTGCGTGAGGATGAGCACCATCAAAACATGCAACTGTTGGCGCGGAAAGTCCTGGCCAATGCCCGCTTTGAACACAGTAAGGAAAATATTGATAAGCTGTTGCTACTAAACAAGCGGCTCCATGAACTGCAGGATGAATGTGCGAAAGTCACCTTCGATATGTACAAGGACATGATGGCTCTCATGGCGCAAGGAAAGTCGTATTACAAGACCTTTTACATTGAGACGTATATTGTATATGAATCAGAAGAAGATTGGGAAGGTGAGGTTTCTGGCCTTTGCGATTCTTATGCAAAGGCGAATCGTTTTGAAGTTGGCTTAAGCGACGCTCCCGGCAGGGAACCTGCCGATTACAAGGAGTTGAACGCTTTTCACGAGGAACTGAGCTGGAACATTGAATGTCTTGATCTGCCTGAATTCAAGGACGAATATATCTGCTTTGCGATGCACAAGTTCTTTGCCGATGGCGATTACTCCCTCGAAGATGCCATGCGCATGAAACTGGAGGATTTTCATATTTATACAGAAATTCATATATAATTTTTTTATAAATTATTCCTTTTCTTGTTTTTGGAACTATATTTAAAAGAAAAAGAGTATTTACTTTTGTCCTCCAAACAAAATTCCATAGGCGTAAATGAAGGGGATTGTTATGTCAGACGCGCGAAACCATGAGGATGAAAAAGAACTTGCTAAAAACGAGCTGGTCCTAGAAACAATTAAATGTCTTCGAAAAGGTGGGCCTCGAATTGAAAAAGAAAGACGCTCCGACATTCTGTTTATAACCGGATGCACGAGTACCAAAAGCGAAACATCAGAAAAAGAGGCCGCTTACAAGAGATATATTGGGAAAGCTTCGCAAGGTATGCTCAATTTTTTTGGCACCTTTCATCAAAAGAAAAAACGTCTTTTAGACCTATATGTTCTATCTGCCGGCTATGGTTTTATTCCGGCTGATAGTTGTATTCAAAAATATGATGTCTCATTCAACAATGTTAATGCCGTGTTACGTGGCAAAATGGCTCAGCGACTAGCTGTGGGTGAAGATTTTCAGGATCTTCTTAATTTAGGTTACAAATTGGTCATTCTGCGGCTAGGGAGCAATTACATTAAAGCCTTAAAGGATGTGGCTCAAAATGGGTATAACGTTTTAAAGAATACAAAAGTATGTTGTTTAAAGACTAAATCGGAAAAAACATGCAAGAAACTTTTGCATTCTGACGATCTTAAGGGCATAGAAGTTAACGAAACGGATCAAAGAATAAATGGTGGTAAAATCCCATATCAAGACCGAATTTGGAGCAAATTCTTTGAAAAAAATAAGGATGCATCTACAGACGAAATTATCCAAAAAATCAACAGTGCAAAAAATGTGAAGGAGTTAATGAAATGAATACAGAAAGGCAAGATCCCAAGGAATTCTGTTTAAAGATTCATGAATTTTTTAATAAATTGCCCAAATATAAAATGGGAAAAATAAAAGAAGCCAAACAGAAAAACAGTCATATCAATGGCGGTGTTTACGTAATGTTCGAAGAGGGGGAAACTTACCATGGTTATCCGAGGATTACCCGAGTTGGAACGCACCAGGCGGATATGAAAACGGCCCCGGATGTTCCTGGCAAACGTCAATCCGTATGGAACAGAATGATGCAGCATTTCGGTAGAGTAAAGTCTGAACTAGGAAATAAAGATGTAAGCATCTTTAGAAAAAAAATTGGCATAGCCATGCTCAATAAAGACAAAGATCCATACGTTGAGGCGTGGCGTTTCGACCTGTCAACACCGGAAAAAAGAGCAAAATATGATTCCGACAAAACTAAAGTTCCCTTTAATAAACAATGGCAAGATGAAATTGAAACGAGGGTAAGCGAGTATATTCGCGATAAGATTAGCTTTATCATAATCCCCATCAACAACCGAAAAAAGAGACATGATTATGAGTATGGGTTAATTTCTGCAATTTGTCAGGCATCAGATTTTCTTCCTAGCGATAATTGGCTTGGAAAATTTCAGGACGAAAAAATGAGCATGTGGGTCTCAAACGGAATAACCGACGAACCTCTGACGGATGAAGAATTTGAGGAAATTAAGCAGTGCTGCAAGGACTTTAAGTAAAAAACGTAATGTTGCAATCAATTTTCAAAGAGTTGTTCCCAATGGAACAGCTCTTTTTTGATAATTATATTTCCTCATGCAAAAAAGAAGATTATTTTGCCGTTTATTTTATCTGTTTTTTGTATCCATCTAGCCAAAGGATCCAATCAATTTCAAAAGCTTGTTTTGCGTTGATTTTTTCCGTTCTGTAATAACGTTTTACTATATCATTGGCTTCCTTTTGCCAATGATCTTTTGTTGCGTTGTTCAGAGCCTTCCTAACGTTTCCATCATAAATGAGTTTATAACTTTCCGGCTTAATCAAGAAGCAGATTTTACTTTCGTAACTATAGGCTTTATATTTGCTTTTATTCCATTCATATTTCCCCTCTTTTATTTCATCTTTTTTATCCCAGAGATCCTTGCAGAATTTATCGATTTTTCCTTTTTCTACTGTTCGCAATACAGACCATTCTCTACCTATGAATTTAACGATTTCTTTAAATAAAGAATCTTCTTTCTGTTTTAGGGCGTTCTGAAGCCATTCGTGGAACATTTCTTTTTGTTTAATATTGTACTGATGTTGTTTTTCATAGAATGAATTATTCTTTTTACTCACTTTTTTCAATTCCTTTTGCTGTGTAATTGCGGCAAATATATCCTTCCATTCGTAAATATACTCCCAAAACGGGCGGAGAATACCTTTCGCCTAAAAAATTTTTTTAGGACGCCTTTTATGCGTTAGTATTTGTCGCGTACTGTGGTTAGATTTTAATAAAACCTTTTAGGAGAAAAAATGAGTAGAACGGAAAAAGTTCATACGCATAAGTGCCCCTGCGTACGCTATATGGATGCTGGTGGTCGTGCCAAGGCTAAAGCAGTTAGGTCTGCCGCCAAAAATGAAATCAGAAAGATGCAGGATCCCGATGATTTAGATTTTCCTCTCGAAAATAGCCGTCGAGGCCGTCCTGGATATTCCTATAGCGCGGGCTATCTTGATCCCACCGTAAGCGAAGCGGATTATTTAAAGAAGGTCTTGTCCGTCAAACAATCTGTGGCGAATGGGACTGTGCCGTGGGACACTTGTTTGTTTGCTAGTAACGCCTTTCATAAAGATGTCCTAAATCGTGTAAAACAGAAGGACCCGACATTCAGTGGCGACAGAAATCAAGCGATGTTGTTGCTTTCTAATGAGGAATTGGCGGAATGCGTTCATCGTTTTTATGCGAGTAAAGGACTTAAGGGCCGTAAACGGTAAATCCTTTTTATTTATATTAAAAGAGGATTTATCCAGGAGAAAATATGGCAGACATGACTCGCGGCGAAAGGACGGTGCAACTCTTTGCGAAGGTGATTTCAAACCCTGACAAGAAATTTACCGTTAGCGATTTGATGACTTCGTTTGAAATTCCCGAGGGCGAACGTCGCAATGTTCAGCGTGACATGAGGTTCCTTTCGGAAATGGATGGCGGTCGCTATATTGCTGTTGAAACGGTGGGGCGCACGGCTTACTATACTTCGGCGCTCCGCAACGCAGAAAGGCTTCTGTTCCCAAACTTCGAAAACACGATGCTGCATTTCGTGTTCCTGAAACGCATCGCGAATATTTATCCGGCTACTAGCGAAATTATCACACAGCTTCTAGAGCGCATCGAAAAAAGTCTGCCGCACAGCGAACAAAAATCCCTTCAGTTACTCGGTGACGCGCTGAACACTAAAATTCTTTTTATGGGGGCGCCTCCGAATTTTGAAGAGGACTCCAGTGAAAAGATTCGTGTTATTTTGCAGGCCATTCACGAACATCGTAAAATCGATGTGACCTACAAGACGGAAGAAGGCGAAAGGCAATCGACCCGAATCCCGCTAATGATCATCATCTACGAAGACGACCTCTATGTAGGCTGTCAACGGCAGGGTGGTGACACCTATACGCTTAAGTTCCGCCGAATCAATGAAGTCAAGCTTTCAAAAGAAACATTTGTTGAAAAGCCGAAGATTCTTGATAAACTTCGCAGACAGGTGGTGTCTGGAGCTGCGTTTATGGGGAGCCAGGAGCCGAAACTTGAAGATATAGAGATTGAGTTCAAGAGCCGGACAATTCTCTATCTCGACGAAAATCCGTTTAACCGTTCTATGAAAATTGGCAAGCCGAAGAACGGAAAAGTCACGGTGAAACTGAAAGCTGAAGTAAACAAGCTCCTGTTCAACTGGATTGTCTCTTTTACGGATTCCGCCCGTGTCATAAAGCCCGTCTCTTTACGTAATAGTCTTAAGGACTACGCAGAATACCTGCTGGAAAATTACGGCGAATAATTTTTCGTCGTTTCTTTGTAAAAATTGGTATATATTAGTGGAAGGAATTTTCTCAAAAAGGTCCTTTATGTCAGAAGCTCTTTTTACCAAGTCCGCTTTCAAAATCGCAACGCACTGCCCGATGCAGGCGTATTACTACCGTAATTCTAAGGGTAAAAATCCAGAATACGAAAATCAGTCCGCTACGGACGAGTTCCTGAAATCTATGGCTGAGGGCGGTTTCCAGGTCGGTGAACTTGCAAAAATCTATGGTGAGGTCCCGCCGGAGAACGATTTGGAAGGCTGCTATGGCTATGACGAACCCCTTAGGCGCACACGTGAACTCTTTGAACAAGCAAACGTGAACATTGCAGAAGCAGCCTTCCGTTTCGGCGATTGCTTTGTCCGTGCCGACGTGATTAAAAAGAAGGGTAATTTCATTGATCTAATAGAGGTGAAGGCGAAGAGCTGGGATCCTAGAATAGATTTTGTTTCTGTGCCACAGAGAGGCAAAAACAAAGGTAAGCAAACCGTGAATTCTAATGGTCGCGACTACCTTTACGATGTAGCGTTCCAGAAATGGGTTGTTGAAAATGCGCTGAAGAATGACTACCCGGACAAGACATTTACGGTGCGCGCATACTTGATGATGGCGGACAAGAGCAAGGTGAATTCCATCCCGCGATTGAACAGCCTTTTCCGTATCAAAAAGAGTGTGGGGCGTGATGGCGAAAAACGTGCCTATGCCGAAGTTGCTCCTGAAGCCCTTGAAATATTGAAACAACCGCATGAGCATGTTCTGACCCCGTTCTATGTTGATGACGAATGTAAGCTGATTATTGAAGGCAAGACGGCTGAGCAGGCTGACGTGATGGGTATGCCGTTTGTTCCGTTTATCGAGAAACATTCAAAGCTCTTTGTGAATAACGAAAAGCAGTATTGCCTTTTGGGAAGTAAGTGCTTTAAGTGCCCGTTTACGCTTTCGGAGGCGGGCAAGGCGAAGGGCTTGAAAAGCGGCTATGAGGAATGCTGGCGCAATGTGGCCGGCTTCAAGGATGAGGATTTTGATAAGCCTTCTATCAAGGAATTATGGGGTGCTTCATTAGGCTCCAAGAAGGATATTTGGGTACAGGAAAAAAAATATTTCCTATCCGATATTACCGAGGGTGATTTGCCGGAACTGGCTAAGACGAGACCTGTGTCTGGCTGGGATCATTGCGAACGCAAGTGGGTGCAGATAAAGAACACCTTATCGGGGGCAAAGGATCCCGTTATCCTGAAAGATGAACTTCGCGCCGAAATGGCGACGTGGAAATTCCCGCTTCATATGATTGACTTTGAAACGACGAACTCTGCGCTGCCGTACTTTGAAGGTCAACGCCCCTATGAACAGGTCGCCTTCCAGTTCTCGCACCACGTTATTTATGAGGACGGGCGCATTGAGCATAAGGGACAGTTCCTGGAAACACGTCCGGGATATTTCCCGAACTTTGACTTTGTCCGTGAGTTGGAAAAACAACTGGGGCGTGAAGGTTCTGTATTCCGTTATGCAACGCACGAAAACTCTATCTTGAATGCGATTCGTGCGCAGCTCATGACCTCAAAAGAAAATGACAAAGATAAACTGATTGAGTTTATCGAAAGTATAACTTACGAAAAGGGGGATGACAAGGCTGGTATTCCTAGCCGAGTGGGCGAACGTAACATGATTGACCTTTGCGAGGTTGTCAAGCGTTTCTACTGGCATCCGATTATGAAGGGGTCTAATTCTATCAAGCAGGTGTTGCCCGCCGTGCTCAACAGCGGGACCTTCTTGCAAGAAAAATACGGCAAGCCTATTTACGGAAGTGAAATTAAGAGCTGCAATTATACGGCAGAAGAGCCGTTCGCCCTGATTACCAAGGACGAAACTGGCAATGTGAAGAATCCGTACAAAATTTTGCCGCAACTTCAGGAAATAGAGAATAAGCTCATTGATGAGATTGCGGGTCAGGGAATCATGGACAGGAATGAACTCGCCCAGTATGTGCAAAATACAAGCGATGCGGAGATGGATTCCGATGGCGACACGCAAGTCAACAACGGCGGCTTGCCACTCGTGCTTTTCCGCAGCTTCCAGGCGCTTGACCCGAAGATTGATTGGGAAAAGGAACTGACCACTGCCAATTTAACACCCGATGCGCTGAAGTACAAGGCAATCCGTGAAGGACTGCTCAAATACTGCGAACTCGACACCATGGCGATGGTCCTCGTTTGGGAATACTTTAACGATGCCGTGAATGGCTAAGAAAAAATTTAATCGTGCAAAGCACAAAGGAAAATGAAAAATGAGTGAAGAAAATTGGAAAGAGAATTTGAAGAATATTTGGAACGCTCTTGAGTATTATCCTATGTGGGGTATAAAAAAATGGGACTCTCTAAAAGATGATTTTCAAACAAAAAAGCAAGAATGGGATAAAGAATGGAAAAATATAAAAGATGTTTTAAAAAGCGTTGATAAGTATTATAAAAAAGACGATGTTAATTCTCAAAGTCTTGTTCGGTGGATTGATAAAAACTTTCATGGCTCGTATGGAATGTCGGACAAACCCTGTTCCTTATTTGGAAAGGAAAAAGGTTATACTATTGACGATGCGTTAAATGATGAAAAAAACGGATCCTTAGAAATTAAAAAATATTCATCCTTCTTTGACGAATGCCTAAATAAAACAAAAGAGAATATTGATGAATATGTGGAAAATGAATTAAAAAAAACAGGGAAAGAAAAGTTTTTTTCTGCAAAAGGTTTTTTAAGGAAGTTGATTATTGCAAATAATTATTTCAATGATAAATTTGAATATGCCTGCTTATACAAGGAAGAAAAAATCAATCCGTTGTATAAGATGATGGCTGGTAAAGATATAGAAAAAGCAGATGTTGAAAAAGATTTCTTCAAAAGAAATGCCGTAGTCTTTAAAGAAGCAAAAGAAATTGTAGCTCATGATTTTAAAACTGTAGATGAAAATATTCGATTATCTATAGCACTAGATGTCTTGATAGATGGAACGTCATTTAAAGAATTGCCTACGGAATCTCAGCCAAATGTTATTTATTATGGTGCCCCAGGAACTGGGAAAACGTATACCGTAAAGAAAATTATTGATTTGGCGTGTCAGGGGGATTCAAATCGTTATGTGTGGACTCAGTTTCACCCCAACTTTTCCTATGAGGATTTTATTGATGGAATAAAGCCTGTTGGGATAGATGAAAAGGGGAATGTAAAGTTAGAACTGCTTAATGGTGTATTTAAGGATTTGTGCATCCGAGCGAGGAATGATATTAACCATGAATATTACTTCGTAGCGGACGAAATAAATCGAGCGAATCTTTCCGCTGTTTTTGGAGAAACTTTGTCGCTGCTAGAAGCGAGTTATCGAGATGATCCTACAAAAGAAAACAGGAATAATTTAATAAAGACACAGTATTCGAAGATAGAAACAAAGTTAATTGAAACCAATTCTATTGATGGTGAAAATGCTTATGAATATGACGAAATACAAGGTGCAATGTTTGGCATTCCAAAAAATATCCGTTTTATTGGAATGATGAATGATGTTGATAAGAGTATTGATGCTTTTGATTTGGCTTTGCGTCGTCGTTTCAAGTGGATAAGGAAAGATTGTGATTATGATGTTATTCAAAAAGTTTTAGAATGTGAAATAGAAGGGGAGTCCCTTAAAGATTATATCAAATCGTGTAAATCTTTGAATAATTTTATCTCTGAAAAAGGCTTGAAACTTGGAAAGTCTTATGAGTTTGGACATTCATTTTTTATGAAAATAGGCGAAATAGTTAAAAATAATGAAAAGAATGATGCTGAAACAATAACTGAGGGAAACAAAGAAAACTTATTTGATAATTATCTAGCTCCAACTTTAAAGGAATATTTGCGAAGTTCTTGTTCGGAAGAAGAAATTGACGGCAAGCTCAATGAAGCTAAAAAAGCTTATATAAATGAGGTGAAAATGCAACAGCAATCAAGTGCAGAAATCAAACCAGAAACTTCTGGCGATGCATAAACTAAATAATATGGAATAAGTTTAATAGATGGGTAGTAAAACGAAAAAAAATCAATCAAAAAATAGTACGTCTTCAAAAAGCGGCGTTTTTGAGACACATACAAATCAAAATTACTATTACGATAATCCTGTTGATAAGCCTTCTCTTGCTCTAATAAAACTTGCTGGTTCAAGTTTGTATTTAAGTGATATCTCAGAAACTCATAAAGAAATATCACTTATTTCTTTTAATAAGAAAGAATTTTCTGAGAAAGAAAAGAGAGAGAGGTTGATTCTTGCGGTAGAGAAAAAAAATTCTAAAGACGGAGAACAATTTTATATAAAGACGGGTCTTTATGCAGGCCGCATAACTTACAGCGGCGTCACATTTGACATTCAGCCTGATTGTAGCGATGCTTTATATCGGCATATGTTAAAATATGCCAACCATATATACATTGATGAAACCGATGGATGGGGAAAAAAGAACGAAAAAAATAGTTTTCCGTTGATTGAATATCTCTTTTTGAGTTCTTTGCAAAGAGTCTCTGTTTTAGGACTTCCGCAGGAATACTCAAAACAAAAATATCATGATTTAAAGGTTCATGGTGGATTGGATATCCAGAACTTTATAAAAAAGGATATCCCGTTCAAAGGTAAAATATCCTCACAGAAAAACGAACGTCATTATGTGCAAAGCATTGTAGATGTTCTTTATGCAGCATTGAAATCATGTAAGGGTGAGATTGAACGGGGTTTCAAAAGGCTGAGCCTAATCAAGAATGAATTGAGCACATCTTATTCTGGAAAATTTCCTTCACAACAGACGATACAGAATGCCCAAAACCATAAATCTCTGTATAATCCGATGTACGTCGATTTTAAGCGAACGCTTACTTTTGCAGAAATTGTGATTAGGCACAATACTGTTTTGCCTGACAAATCGAAGGAAGCGAAGGATAAAGCATCGGGATATCTGTTGGATATTGCATCGCTTTGGGAAGTCTATTTGGAGACCGTCCTTCACGATGCGTTAAAAGAAGAATGGAATATTTCTTCTCAAGAGGAATTGAATCTGTATGACGGTTGCTTTTTTGCTAGATCTAATTATCCTGATTTCGTTTTGCAGAAAAAAGACGACCCTTCCAAGGTCATCATCCTTGATGCAAAATTCAAGAAGATGGGTTCTATAAAGGTCGATGAGAAGAAACGGATTAAAAATGCAGATGTAGATAGAAATGATTTGCATCAGATTCACTCCTATGCCGGCTATTATCGTGAAAAAGGTTGTAAGGTTGTTTTATGTGGTTTAATTTATCCCTTAAGTTTGGAAAAACTAACTCAAAACAACGCAAAACTATATGGGCTTGATGGTTCAAAAACCTTGTTTGTGATAGATGGAATTTATAAGGGAATGAAATCTGAACAGAAAAATCCCGCCAAAATGGATGCTACTGACGAATCAACGGAAAATGAAAATAGTGAGATTTCTGAGGAATTGGATAAAGAATACTCTTATGTTAAAGCTGAAAAAGCTTTTATCAATCGTCTGCAGGAGTATTTGAATAAGGGCGTAGATATCTTAAAAGAGAAATAACGTCGTTATGCTTCCCACTATAGTCGTATTTTTATTATAATTTAAAAAAAGAGGTGTCACAATGAAAAAACTCCTTCTCCTTCTTGCTTTGTTCATCTGGGCTGGGTGCTCAGATGATAGCGGATCCTCCGTTAATGCTAATGGTTGCCGCAATAAAAAGATCACTCGTGATGAAGTTTGTGACTGGACAAATTCTAAGTATGATGCTAATGCTTGCTGGCAACTTGATGAAGCTAACAGATCTTCCATGACCATTGAAGTTTGTGACTAATTTGATAAAGATTTGTCAATTAGTCTGCCTCTCCCTACACATCTCAAAAATCTCAATCCCTTCCTTGACGAAATCACTAAGCTGTACATGCAGCCTGGGGTCGTCAGGAGGGAGCGGCTTTCTGCCGTTTAGAAAGGTCATCATTTCTTCATCGTAAGTAGTGACGGTTTCTTGCTGGTTGGTTTCGTTATTGCGAATAAACCAGTGTGTTTCGCTTGTGTCAACGTCACAAAACGCAGCTTCGATAAGTCGGCTGTAGTTGATTTTATTTGCGAGCATAAACTTAAGCGGCTTAAAACCGGTTGCTTTATAGCTAATGCTTGCTATAGACAAAAAATACAACCCTTTAAGGTCTTTGCACTTTTTTTCTGCGTTGCCATAAATGACGTTTCTCGGTATAAAACAACCGTCGTCATCATAACTCGAAACCATTGCGTATTCCGGATTGTCTAAGAAGGATTTTTCGCCTGGCATAGAGTGTTCGGTGCCTTCCGGCAAATCCCTAAGCAGATTGTACAGCTTGTCGATCTCGGCTTTGCGTGCAATAATGACATCAACTTGTGAATGGCAGGCGCCCATTGTCAATATTCCTTTTTTATAAGATTGATTGTTTCCCACAGATAATATATTTTAAATATATGACAAATAATTACGTATTTGAAAATAATTTAAACCACCCGAATTGTGTGACTGTATTTGTCGCGTTATGCTCCTATATTGTTGATTTGCGATGAGGTTTTTCTCATCGCGACAATTTTTAGAATAGGTGCTTACTTATGGCAGATATTGAACATCCCAAAATTATTGCGAAAGACCGTGAGCATTTGATGCGGCTGATTAGTGAAACTATCCAGAAAGAAGGGCCGAATTGCAACCTGAATTTTATCGATGTGTCCGGTCTCGATGATTTGAGTGGCGTATTTTCTTACCCAAATCAGAATTTCAATGGCGATATTTCTCAATGGGATGTTTCGCATGTGACGAACATGTCGCACCTTTTCTTTAACTCGCAATTTACCGGTGATATCAGTCGCTGGGATGTCTCCAATGTGACGGATATGTCAAGCATGTTTGAGAGAGCTGCTTTTAATGGTGACATAAGTCTTTGGGATGTATCTAATGTTGAAAATATGCATGCGATGTTTCTGAATTCCCAATTTACGGGTGATATCAGTCAGTGGGATGTGTCTCGCGTAACGAACATGTCGCACCTATTTTGGAAATCACGATTCAATGGCGATATCAGTCACTGGAACGTGTCGAACGTTGTTACAATGTATGGGCTTTTTGTTTATTCGCAATTTAATGGAGACATAAGCCAATGGAATACGTCCCTTGTGAGGGATATGGCCTTTATGTTTCTATGTTCCCAATTCAACGGTGATATTAGTCAATGGGATGTGTCTAGCGTAACAGATATGTCCTGGATGTTTTGGAAGTCTCAATTCCGCGGCGACATATCTCGATGGAACGTTCCTGAAGAAGCGAATATGAAATTAATGTTTTATGGATCACCCCTTGAGTTGGAAAATCTTTGACAATCCTTTTACAAAATCTCCTTGTTTTTCGATAATGTTTATGCGTATATTGGTATATATGCATAAATAAAACGCCAAAAGAGACGAAAAGTGGTAAAAAACGGCATTTTTCGTCAAAATGGTGGTAAAAAACGTCAAAAAAGGAGATTTTTATGTCCCAAATCGTTAGGGAAGGGTTCGCTCAGTTCTGCAAGCGCCAGCAAGAAGGCGTCTCGCTCGTGACGGATGCCATTAACCAGGAGGAATCGGAGCAGAAAGCTTACTCCGGGTGGCTCGAAAAGCGGCAGGAACGCAAGCGCAAGTTGCTGTACCAGGAGCTTGACTTGATTCTTCGCCACAAGAGCGAAATTCTCGCGATGCCCCGGTACGCAGATATCGATGTCCATTACGCATTGAGCGGATTCGTGGGTTATGCCAGGGCGTCGACCCGGTGGGAACTGCTTTTCGGTAGTTCTTGGGTGATTGTCAACTTGGGGCTTGCCTCGCTCCTGAAAATTTGGGAACACGAACAGTTCCAGGTTAAGTGCGATTGCGGCGGGACAGCGTACATCTACAAGTTCGGGGGCTCGCCCGGTTCGGGAGCGAGTTACGCTTCGGCATTCTGCCCTCACTGCAAGCAGGAAATCCACGGTATCAAAAACCGTTCGCCTTGGACGTATTATCACGTCGCTACGGACGCCTTTACTGCAGACACCACCAGGTTCGTCGAGAATTTTTTGGACAAGTGGAAGATTGCGAACGAAAAGTATCAGGAAAACCTGAAGGACGAACACCGTAACCCGCGTACGCAGCCGGTGCATATGCTCCGTGGCGATGATGCGCCCTGCGGCATCGAAACGCTGATTCAGGAATTGCGTCTCAAGGAGGTATAGTTATGTCCGTAAAAATCCAGGAAGGTTTTGCACTGTTCAGCAAGCGCATGGATGCGAAGGCGTACATCGAGGGCGAAGATGAAACCCTCGACAATATGGAATCGCAAAAGATTCTCGAAATCAAGAGGGAACGCGACGAACGTAGGCGCAAGTTGCTGTTCGACAATCTCGATTTGATTTTGCGATACCGGGACGAAATCATGAAAACGCCGCGGTATGCAAAGATCGATGCGCATTACGCGTTGCGTGGTGGCGGCGCCTATATTGGCCCGATTGCGATGCAGAGAAGATTCTGTGCCGCCGGGGTTCCGGTGACGGTGGGCGTCACGTTGGGCTCGCTTCTCGAGATCTGGGGAACGGCAACGTACAAGGTGAATTGCAGTTGCGGCAATACCGCCTACATCCGCTCCTTCGGCGGCTCGCCGCTTACGGGGATGTCTGTCGCGGGCGCCATTTGCCCGCATTGCAAGAACGAAATCCACGGAATCCGGAGCAGGCCCTTTGGCGATTACGTTCGGCAGGTGATGAACGCCCTCGATC
Organism: Fibrobacter succinogenes; assembly: GCA_902799745.1. Taxonomy (GTDB): domain Bacteria; phylum Fibrobacterota; class Fibrobacteria; order Fibrobacterales; family Fibrobacteraceae; genus Fibrobacter; species Fibrobacter succinogenes_Q. The sequence continues at coordinate 56,330 of CADCBQ010000005.1, forward strand.
GCGAAGAGGCCGCAGTCTCGCAGGCGTTTACCTCGGGGGTGTTCGGCAAACTGAGTGAGCAGTGCAGCTTGGAAAAGATGATTTCGGAACTGAAGTTGCGGGAGATTTGACAAAATGCCCGTTTTGTGCGATAATAGATATTAGAACAATAATCGAGTAACTATATTCTTACCATGCTACACTTGAAATTTGCCCTGAATCTGGAACATCTCGCTGACGAGATGATTGACGCCATTTCTGAAAAATGGAAAGACCCGTTCAATGCGCCGGTCGTGATATTCCCGGATCCGAAACTTGAACAGTGGTTCCGCTTGCGTTGGATGAAAAAAAAGGGTGTACTTGCTAACCTGAACAAGAGCACCATTGACAGGTTCCTGTTTGATATTTTGGTGGGGAATAATAATTCCAGGAAGAAGCTGACAGCGGATATGCTGCGCAATGTGATTCTTGCGTATTTGATGAAAAAAGGTAGCGATGACAAGTGTAACTACGAATTGCTTGATGCCGAAGTGACGAGGTATCTGCAGGTTGAGTATAAAGAAGAAAATGGATCCGTAAGCTACAAACTTGATGAAAACCACTTGTTTGACTTCGCCAGTAAAATGGCGTCGTTGTTCTTGGAATACGAAACGAGCCGCCCAAAAAACTTTGCCGATAAAAATGTAGGACTGCTTGACAAGTGGGCTCAGGGAGCAGGTGAAGATTCGTTGTTTTTTGCAGAAAGCATTCGTGATGCTGAACGTAAAAAGACTGTTGAGAATCGTGAAAAGTGGCAACGAAAGTTGTATTCCGCTATATTCCATGAACCTGGCAAAGGCGAAGATTCCTTGCTGACCAAGGTTTTCCATGCGATTTCTGCGGATAAGAAAGAAAGCGTCGGCTTGGAATATTTGACGATTCCTTATCTTTATAGCGAATGCGCTAAAAGTGGTGCTCCGAATTTTTACCTTGAAAAGCTTCCGAAAGATGAAAACAATAATCCTCTCCCGATTTTTATCTTCGGGCTTTCTGGTATGGGACAGTTTTACCGTGTCATTCTAGAAAAGTATGCGGAAAAGTATTCGGTTTTTGCTTACATACAGAATCCGTGTATGGAATTCTGGGAAGACGTAGATGCGTCTAGCAAGCGGACGAAGTGGACTTCGACGAATAAGGTGTGGTCCGTTGAAGCAGACGTCCAAGAAAAAATGAAGGTCGGCTACGACGAAATAGAAGAAAACGATATCGACGACATAAAGGAAGATATTGCCGATAACGAAAATGACTTGCTGTGTAATTGGGGTCGCAGCGGTCGCGACAATATTAAGCTTTGGTGTCAAGCGACGAATTACGATTTCGACTTTAGCGATAAAGGCTTTGCTTTCGGAGAACCCGGTTCCAAGACGCTTTTGAAATTGGTGCAGGAATCTGTTACCAAGAGAATGAATGCTAAAAAAATCAAAAGTGATGAACTTTGGAAAGATTTTGATGGGACTAAGGTTGGAAAAGAGGATTTGTCCCTTACGCTGACAGGGGCTCCGACAAAAATTCGCGAAATTGAAAACCTTCATTCACAGATTTGTAAGCTGCTGCAGGGCAATGCGTGCGTGAATGACATTTTGGTGGTGTCGCCCTGTTTAGATGATTATCGTACGGCTATCCAGAGTGTGTTTGATCAGACTCCCCAAAAGAAAACGGATGCAGGCGATGATACTAACGGCTATTTGCATGTCCCGTATGCCATCGTGGATTCTCCTGCCAAGAGTTCGCTCACCGAAAGTGCTCTGGAGAGTTTGTTCGCGGTCATGAGCGAAGGCTCTATTTCTAGACCGGCGTTTTTCAGTCTTGTGCGCAATTCCGTGGTGCAGCAAGCCCGCCATATCAGCGATGATGAGGTTGAAGCGTGGCAGAATTGGGTCGTAGAAACGAATACCTATAGAACTCGCGGTGAAGACGAAAAGGCTAAAAATGACTGGATCCATGCGGTTCGTCGTTTGCTATTGGCTCAAATGACGAAGAATGTGGTTCAGTTCGAAGGTAAAATCATGCCGTTCTCGGATATGGCGAGCGGTGACAAGGCTTCGCTTTGTCGTTTTGTAGAATGTATCGATGTGTTGCAGGCTTGGATTTCCTTCGGGAAAAAGAAACTGACCAAAGACAATCTGATGTCTTTGAAAAATAAACTGAATGAATGGCTTTTGTTGCAGGATGTTCCCGATGGTTTCAAAAGCGAATCCATTGTTTATAGTCGTGTCAGCGCGGCAATCGACGAACTTGATTACCAGTTCAAAACGGGACTTGATGAAATTTCATGGAATATTGTGAAACAGACCTTGTTGACCGAAGCTCGCGGCACGGAATATAGCTGTGGTAACTTGTTTGTCAACGGAATTACGTTCATGAAGTATGCCCCGAATAGGATTATTCCTGTGAAGCACGTATTCTTTATCGGGGCAGATAGTGTTTCTTTTCCAGGGGCAAAGCAACGCAATACGTTGGATTTGCGCAAGTCATGTAATCCGTGGCCTGGTGATGAATCTCCGGTTGCCCGTAACCGTTATGGATTCCTTTGCCAGTTGATGAGTACGACTGAAAGTTTCCGTATCAGCTATGTGAATAAGGATATCAAGAAAGATGCGGAACTCTATCCGTCGACCGTGGTGAGTGACATTAAGAAGTTCTTGAGTGACGGCGGCTTTAAGTGGGAAGAAATCCAGCTGACGCTAGATGAAAAACGCCGGTTTGATGAACTGTTTACGCCGAGAAGCTTGCGCAATAAGGTGGCGTATGTCAATATGATGAATCGCGCCGAGCGTGTCGATGCGGAGCAGGATTCCGGAGAGTGCTCGCAACAGATTGCGACGAAGGCTCCCGAACGAGTTTCTATAAGTCAGTTGGCGAAATTCTTGAAGGATCCTTTCCAGTTCAGAATCAACAGAATGCTTTCTGAAGACGATGAAGAAGATGTAGAAAAGGAATCTTTCGAGCCGATCTGTCTGGACAATTTAGATTGCCACATTGTCTTGAAGCGAAAACTGGAAACCGAAATTTTCGGTCAAGAATCTGAAGAGGCCGCCTTCAAGGAAGATTTTGAACTGAAGGGAACGATTCCCGAAGGCTTTTACGGCGAAAAAACTTGGAAAGCGATTGATGCAAAAGGTGAAGCGTTTAAAAAGAATCTGGATTCGAAAGTCTCTGAACTTCAGAAATTCTGGAAGAGCAATGTCGTAGCCTTATTGCCGCTGAAACGCTCTAATGGGCAGAATTGGAATCTTACGGGGACACTTGATTGGTGTAACTCTGAAAACATCTCGGATGTGAACGAGCTTCTTGTATTCAGTTCTTCGGAATACGCCCCTAAGGATATGGGCATAGACAAGTTTGTGGCTCCGTATATTGAGGCGCTGCTGATTATTGCCGCAGGTGGAGGCGCAGAATGCGGTGAGGCGAAGAAAAAAGTGAAGGTTTCTTTGTACTCCTGCAAGTCCTTGCAAAAAAAAGCTGTTGAACCTGCGCAAAAAGAGATTTGCGTTACCCAAAGTAAAGCCATGGATATGTTGAATAGGATTTATGACTACGCTTTTGGAAATGAAGAAAATGGCATATCTCCCTTTAGCAAGGCCGTGCCCATCGATTTGCTGAATTGGCCCTCTAAAGATGAGGAAGGCGATATTTATGCCTTCAGGGATAAATTGCTGGGTAGCTATGGCCCATGGAGCTCCTTTAAGAAAAAGACCTTGTTCGACGTGACGAAGGATGTCGGTTTTAAGGCGGAAGATTTCCAGAATTCGCCAGAAGAAACAGAGAATAAGGAATCTTGGAAGTCTGCAGTCGAATTGATGCGAGGTTTCTTCCCGGAAGGATTCCTGCCTGAAGAAGAAAATGCAACTGATGGTGATGAATAAGGAGCTTTTTGTGAATATGGAATTACAAGATTTTTCTCTGAATGACTTTGATACGAATCAAAGCCTGTATATTGAAGCTTCTGCAGGAACGGGTAAAACATACACCATTCAGTTGATGGTCGCAAAGATGATCGCGGAAGGGACGCCGCTCAAAAAGATTCTGATCGTGACCTATACCGAAAAAGCGGCAGGCGAGTTGAAAGACCGTATCCGCAAGAAAATTGTCGATGTCTTGACGAATCATCGAATAGACGAAAAGTCTGCTCCTTTAAGTGATGAGCAAATTGAACGCTTTGAGCAGGCTTATCGAGATGTAGACAACGCCTCTATTTTCACCATCCATTCCTTCTGCCAAAAAGCGTTAAAGGAATATGCGTATGATGCAAACCGCCCGTTTGATATGGGGATGGTTGACGACGCTACGGTAGAAGATGTCGTGGATAAATACATACGCGATGAATGGAAGGACGATGAAGTATTCCAAAGGCTTTTGAGTAAAGATGGCGTAGAAAAGTATACGGGCGCGATAAAGAAGGAATTTATTTCTGCCGTTAAGATGTACAAGGGGAAAGATGGTGATTCTGAAATTGTAAAGCCGGAAGATTTTGTAGAGTGGACTGATTTCGTTATTTCTGAGAAAGACGCCAAAACCCTTGTGGAAAAATGTGACTTTAACAGCCTAGATAATTTCAAGGAATTTAAAGATAAGTTCAACTTGTTGAAGGAAAAGTATAGCGATAGAACTTACAAGGCTTCGTATGGAAAGACCGTCAATAAAGTGAAAACGGAAGTGACAGAAGACTTCTCTGTTGCAGATTTGATTGCGAAAATAGAGAATTGGGACAGCTCTCAAAAAAATCCGTTCACGCCTGCACAAGTCGGCGGAAAATTGGAAGACCTATCGGAAGACGAATTTAGCGAAACGCTGAAGTATATTTTCGAAAAGTCGAAGAAGTTGGACAAACTTCAAGATGCCATTTCTGCTTTCCTTGAAAAAGATCTCGTTGAAAAGAGATTCAAGAATGAGCAGACACGCAAGCTGTTCGATGTATGGCAATCGAAAAAAGCCGAGAAAAAGGTTCAATCCTTTGACGACATGATTCTCTTTGTTCACAAGGCAGTCATGAGTGGTGACGGCTCCCTGAAAAAGCATCTGCGCTTACAGTATAAATGTGCGATTATCGATGAATTCCAGGATACAAACCAGATTCAATGGGATATTTTCAAGACGGTGTTCCTGACGGATAATGTGACGAATAACGCTGTAGAAGGACGCTCGATTATCGTGGTGGGCGACCCGAAACAGTCTATTTATAGTTTCCAGAGTGCCGATGTCAATGTGTATAAGAAGGCTATAGGTGAAATAAAGAATGGACGGCGCCTCAAGTACAATTATCGATCCACAAAGGGAATTATTGACGGTTGCAATGCTTTGTTTGCCGGCCGTTTCTTCAAACCTGCAGAAGGCATGAAGAACCTTGTGGATTTCAATAAATCTGAAGTTCCTGAAGAAGATAAAAGTAAAAAGGCGAACCCTGAAATAGAGGGGAAACCGACCTGTTCAATGTGGGTGAGTGCCAAAGATATTGATGAAAATCAATACGCCCAAATGACTGTCGCTCAAATTATTGATTGGTGCTCTTTTGTCGGCGAAGGAGAAAACCGCAAGACCAAATTGCAGGTCTTTGACAAGAATAATCCTCAAACGCTTAAGGATGTGACGTTTAATGATTTTGCAATTCTTGCGCATTCCCGTACAGAAATGGATGTGTTCAAGTCGTATCTGCGTCAGGCGGGTGTCCCGTACAGTCATTACAAAGAGAAAAATCTCTTTAAGAGCCGAGAGTGTCATGAATGGATTGCGCTTCTGGGGGCGCTAAGTGTATCCGATTTTTCGGGCTGGAACCGTCGTTATCTGAGCGAAGCTTTGATTACGGATTTCTTCGCCGTGAAATTAGACCAGGTCGAAAGCCAGTACTATGACAATCCCGATAATTTGGAACGCAAAAAGCTGAATGCTTGGCGTTTGCTCGCCTTGAAATTCCGCTATGCAGAAATGTTGGAGCGCATTTATGAAGACACTCAGATTGATGTGCGCTTGACTGACATTGCCAAGTTGCAAGAATTGGCAAAAATTCGCCAAATCGGTAACTATGTCGTGGATTATCTTTATAATCATCGCTGCAGCTTGGAAGATATGGTTCGCCATTTGGAAGGACTTGCTCGTTTTGCCGAATCGACAGATGACGAAAATGGGGACTTGATTGAAAAAGGCTTCGATAGTGACTGCGTCCAGATTATGACAATCCATGCGTCCAAGGGCCTGGAATTCCCGGTAGTGATTTCTGCAGCCGGATTTAAGGGCTACTATGACGGCTTTGGCGGTCCGTACCTATTCCATAAAGACGATGATATTTTCATGGGCTTTGGTGATTTTGCCAAGAAATCGCGTAAGCGTGAAGAACTTGAAGAATGGAAACGCCTCTATTATGTAGACTTTACTCGTGCCTCGTCCATACTTGTCTTGCCGAGATTTGGAAAATGGAAAGATAAAGATGGCTTTGTCAAAGAAGAATTCAAGTTCCTTCATGCGGCAATAGATTCGTTCTGCAAGTCTGGATGCGAGTATGCGACTTTGAATGAAGACGGTACACTAATTTGGGATCGCAAAAAACTTCTGGATAAAACAACAGAAATTCTAAAAGAAAACAATAAAGAGCTGGAAAATGTTGGCGAAATTGCCGAGGTAAAGGCGGCTCAGCAGAATGCGATGTCTGCTTTGCAGAACGCCTTGCCGGGCAAGGCGATTCTCCAGTATTCATATTCGTCTCTTGCGGGCCGTGTCGATTCGCCGATTGAAAATGTGGATGGATCCAATACCGACCCTGATGGCAGTTACGATCAGGAAGTTCCTGAACAGGCAAAGCCGAAGGGAATTGACGATGAAGTAATTGTATTCTCTGAAGGCGAATCGCTCCAGCCGGAAGATTACCATGCTGACCATGGTGAGGTCGCTGCGAACTATCCGCGTGGAAGCAAGGTTGGTAATGCTTTGCACAATACGCTGGAGGTCTTGCCGTTCCAGGAATTTGGCGAAAAGTATCAAGATGTAGACGCTGCGTTTAATTCTCCCGAATTGCATAACATTGTCGAAGAGAAGTTTAAGGCGGAATCGCTCCCGATTGAGAAAAATCGTGATGCATGGATGAAGATCACGATGCAATATCTTTGGAATACTTTGAATGCGAAGCTCCCGACTATTGCCGGTGTCAAAGATGACAAGGTTGTCGTCGAAAAGGGTGAGTTCAAGTTGGTGGATCTCCCATTAAATGCGCATAAGCCAGAAGTCCGCTTCGATCTGGACGCTGACAAAAAAGACGAAGCTTCCGCTGACATTGATAAAAATATCCGCCGGTTCTGCAAGGGCTTTATTGACTTGATGTTTGTGCGTACGGATGGTCTGGGGAATGTGCGCTATTGTATTCTTGACTGGAAATCCGATAGATTAGAAAACGATGTTTATTCTCCGGCTGCGCTGAAAAAGAAAGTGGACGAAGAATACTCCGTACAGCGAGTCCTTTATAGCTATTGCCTGATTCAATGGCTTAAACAGTTCTATAACGAAAGCGAATCCGATATCTTTAAAAATCATTTCGGCGGTATATATTATGCCTTCTTGCGCGGGACTGAAGGCGGCTCCGGTAAGGGGATTTATGCGCAGACTTGGAAAGATTATGCGGCATTAGAAGCTGCGTACAAGAGTGTGAAAAAGTTGATGTCGAAGAGCAGGAAGACTCAAAACGGCGAGGAAAAGTAGAATGTGCGAAGAATTGAAAATGGATGAAGAGCCTCAGATGTTTTTTGACGCATTGAAGGAAATTCGTGGAATTCTCCCGCTGAATGAACATTTGCTGAATCTTCTCGTCGAGATGAACGGAGGAATGGATACCAATGTGCAGAAATTCCTGTGCATGTATTTTTCTCTGCTCGATGATGGCAACGCCCGTATTGAACTTGATGCGGCCAGGTTCTTGCAATTGTGGAATAAGAAATGGGAAGGGCTTATTCGACTGCAAGAAAGTTTGCGCGAAAATGGAGAGGCCGGCTATGATGTCACTAACTTGACGCAATATGAGTCTGACTTTGCGCAGGTTGTTGAAGACGGTATACGCGCGTTCTTGAATGGCGATATGAAAAAAATCGCGAAAGTCGTTGAAAACGCTTGCGAAACAAAGGATGATGATCTCGTCCAGATTGACAAGCCTTTGACCCTGACATTGGATAAGGGGAATTTCCTGTATTTGACAAAGCATTTTATTGCGAAGCGCGATATCGAAATGACCATGGGCGGCCTTTTTAGCAAAGCTGGTAAAGCCACCGATGAATCTAAGGTCAAGCTCTATACCGGCTCGGACACCTTCTCTTTGAACAAGAAACAGCGGGAAGCGGTGACTCGTGGCGCCAATGGGGAAAGCCTGATTGTCACGGGCGGCCCCGGTACCGGCAAGACAACTGTTGTCTTGTACATCCTTTGGAACTTGCTCAAGCATCCGAAAAAATTGGACTATTCCATTTATCTGGCCGCTCCGAGTGGAAAAGCGGCAGATCGTATGCGAGAAAGCTTGATGAATCAACTTGAAAAGATTGATACTCAAGAGAAAAAAGATAATGAACCGATATACAACAAGTTGGAAAATCTTGAAAGTTTTACGATTCATCGTTTGCTCAAATTCTCTAGGGGCAAAGGAGCCTTTACTTTTGATAAAGAGAATAAGTTCCCGAGCAATTCCATTTTCGTGATTGATGAAGCGAGTATGATTGACATCGGCTTGTTTGCGTCCTTGTTGCAAGCAATTCCTGCCGATGCGCATGTCTTTATTTTGGGTGATCCGTACCAGCTGCCTTCTGTTGATTCCGGCGCCGTGTTAGGCGATATTTGGCAATCCGCCGATTTTACCGTGCATCTGGATGAGTCGCACCGTAGCAAGGCGCATCCTCAAATCGGTAAACTTGCCGAAGAAATCAAGGCGGTCGCCGAAAGCGGAGACAAGTCGAAAATTAAATCTCACGAATTCTCGCTACATCCAGCTCTTGCCGGGGCAATTGCGCCGAGAAACGAAGTCAATTTTTATGCGCTGGAAAACGCTGCCGAAAATGATGGGAAATACGGCAAGTTGACAGAGCGTATTGAAAAGGTCTTGAATGAATGGCTAGCTCGCAAGTCAAAAATAGGCGAAACGGAATGGTCCTTCTATGACTTGCCTGAACTTGCTAGCCAAATTGTGGTTGATGATGGCGATACAAAGCAGGCGGAGTTGCGCAATGCTATCTGGGATCTTTCCTTATCCCGCAGAATTCTTTCAGCGGAACGTCGAGGTGTTCAGGGCGTCGAACAGATTAACAAGACGGCTTGTGCATTGATTCGTAAGCAATGGAAGAGCGAGGGGCATTTGCTGCCGGAGTATTCGAAATATATTCCGGGACAGCTTCTGATGATTACCAAGAATCAGGAAATGTTCAAACTCTATAATGGTGATACGGGAATTGTGGTTTTCAAGGACAATGCTCCTTATCTCATGCTTAAAAAGGACGGATTTGTTTTCTACCAGTTGTCCCTTTTGTCTGCCGACGCTCTTGAAACTGCTTTTGCGATAACGATCCATAAGTCTCAAGGCTCCGAATACGATGAAGTGACCATGTTCTTGCCTAAACAGGTGGGACATCCGCTTTTGAATAACCAGATTCTCTATACGGGAATTACCCGCGCAAAGAGTGTGGTGGAGATTATCGCGACTGCACAAACGTATGTGGCGGCCTGCGAACCCCCTACCAAGCGCGACACCGGTATCGAAATTTAGCTGTTGTTAACTCTGAATTGCCGTTTTTAGCCCAAAAACGGCAATGTTGCCCTACGTTGTTGATAATTCTGCAACGGAAATACTACGGCTTAGTAAATTTGTAAACATTTTCTATCTTTATTTGGGTAAATTATGGCTATGCCCGAAGTGTTAGACTATTTGGAATACCGCGAGTTCCTGAAGGATTGGTTTGTCGAAACCAAGAAAGGCAGCCCCTTCACCTCGTACCGCTATCTTGGTCAGAAGACCGGTGTAGACCCGGCCTGGCTTGTGCGCGTATTCCAGAAAGAGGGGCATTTGAACGAAGGCACGCTCCCGGCGTTCATCCGTATTTGCGGACTCGACGACCGCCGTGCCGAATACTTCAAGACTTTATACCGTTTCAACAAGACCAAAGCCAAGCAGACTCTTTCGGAACTGTACTATCGACTCATGGAATTGCGTTCCATGGAAACCCGAATCCTGTCGACGCCGGAACTTTCGTATTTCGGCAGCTGGGCTTGTGCCGCTCTCCGCGCCTTGATTGGCATTACCAAGGATACTAGCGATATCGGCAAGCTCGGCAAGAGCTTGAATCCTGCCATTTCTCAGGACGAAGCACGCTCTGCCCTTGGCATTTTAAAGCAGCTTGGCCTTGTCGTGCCCGATGGCAACGGCGGTTGGAACATTACCGATCAGATTATTAGTACGGGTGGCGAAGTCAAGAGCCAGGCGGTTCGCGACTTCCACAGGCATACGATTGAACTCGCCCAGGAATCCATCGACCGTCATAAACCCGAAGAACGCGATATTTCTTCTGTGGTGTTTACTGCCGATGAATCCGACTTGCCTGAAATCCGTCACCGCATCGAAGAATTCCGTAGAGGTCTGTTGCAGTTTGCACGCAAGAGCGAACGCGCCGACCGTGTGTATGCTTTAAATATTGCGATGTTCCCTTTGTCCGACAAGGTGGACGACCCCGATACCGGCGCCGCTCCGCAAAACAAGGGGGTGTAATGCGCAACCTCAACGAAAATTTCTATTTTAGGGATGTGCTAAAGGAAACTCCCACAAATATGGCTAAGTTTGCCGCGACTTCGATTCTTGCCCTTTCTTTTGGGCTAGGTCTTGTTGCATGTGGCGAAACTAAAACAGCCGGCGGAGGCCCAAGCGGTACCGAAGCGGGTAACGCAATTACCGCACAGATTTTGACAGCCGAAAAGTCTCCGGCGGCTCTCGCCAAGGTCCGTCTCATGGACAGCGAAGCTCTCGGCGACGAAAAGGCTTATTCTGCCGAAGCCGACAAGAATGGTAACGTGACGATCGAAGGCGTTGAAGACGGCGACTACACGCTCGAAGCGAAACTCGCTGGCGAAGCCTTGCAGATTCCGGTCCAGGTGAAGGGCGCAAGTGTCGACCTCGGTAAGGACAGACTTAAAAAGACTGCGACCGTTTCTGGCTCTGTGGGCGACAAGTCCCTGAAGGGCGTTGTCAAGGTCCGCGGCCTGGAACATTCCGCCAAGGTGAAAGACGGCAACTTCACGCTGGATTCCCTGCCCGAAGGCGTGCTCAGCCTGGTGTTTATTCCCGATGTCGAAGACGTCGATACCAGCAGCACTTACTTGAAGGTCCTCGCAGGCGAAAGCACTGTGTCCGGCACGTTCGCTGACGAAAGCCGAGCCCTGTTGCTCGAAGACTTCCAGGATTCCAACTACCAGAACCGCTTTATGCCGGCACGTACCTACGATGGTGGTTGGTGGTATTTTGACTTCTCTGCCGACAACGTGACCCCTGACTTTGTGATTGGTGAAAACCATCTCTTTACGCTTGCGAACGAAGACGGAAACATCTCTGCTCACGTGGCGGCCCACTTCGGCGATATCATCAAGGATTCTACCGGAGTCGCTCACTGGCCCTGGGCAACCATGGGAGTCGAACTGGGCAAGAGCGACAAGGCGCTCTGCAATGACATCTCGTCGGTGGATTCCGTCGCCTTCCGCATCAAGGGTATCGGTTCCGTGGTGTTTAACATTATTGATTCCAATCTGAAACCGGACCATCAGAAGTTGATTCAGTCCGAATACGGTCTTGAAGATGAGTGGACTCGCGTGAGCGTGCCGCTGCCGGCCGACAAGGCCGCCTTCAAGTGCGTCAACCAGCTGGCTTGGGATTTCAAGACGATCGACGGCTATGCAGAAGTCTGGCTCGATGATATCGAACTCATCGGTGGCGATCGCCTCTCCATTTGGGAAAAGTAGTGACAGCCCGTTCTGTAACCAGTAACCAAATCGATTTATACAAGAATTTAGAAGCCGTGGTGCGCAAGTACGCTGCCACGACTTTTTTGCGTCCGGTGGCGGACCATACCCGCGAGGCGTTTGAACAAGCCTCTGAGTTCGTGCGGACGTTCTACGGAACGGACGTGGCGGGTTGCGTCGAGGTCGTCCTGGATTCCGGCTGCGGTACGGGCGAAAGTACGCTGCATCTTGCAAAAAAATTCCCGAATGTTCCGGTCATCGGAATCGACAAGTCGGCGGTGCGGCTCTCGAAGGCGGGCAACGAACGACAACTTGAAGTTTCGGCAGGCGGCTCTTGTGATGTTCCGGCAAACGCCTTCTGGGTGCGTGCGGAACTCTTGGACTTTTGGCGCCTGGCGCTTGAGAAGGTAAATGCGGGCGAGTGGAAGATTCTGCACCATGCGCTTTATTACCCGAACCCGTGGCCCAAAGAAAGCGAGGCGACTCGCCGCTTTCACTTGCACCCGATTTTCCCGACGTTGCTTCGCTTGAGTCCTGTGACGGAACTCCGCACCAATTGGGAAATCTATGCCCGCGAATTCGCCGAAGCCGCTCGCGTCCTCGGCGATGCGCTTTCGCTAAAGTTCAATGTGGAACTTGGCGCCTTCGACCCTGAAAATCCTGAAACCGCCTTCGAACGTAAATACAAAGAAGCCCGCCAGCAACTCTGGCGGACTCTTGTAAAAGCCTAATCGGCGCTTGACTACATTCTGTCTTTCATCCAGGTGAGGAATGCGCGGTTCTTGCGGGTGAACTTCACTTCGATTTCGGCGCCTTCCTTCACGATAAATTCCGAAAGGCCGTACTTGCTGTTCGGATTGCCCCAGTCGTAAGTGTAACCGAGACGAGTCCACGGGAATCCGTCCTTGCGGTAGGCGACGGAGCTTTCCTTGTCGAACCAGTTCTTGAACCACATGGCGTTTGCGGTGGTGTCTTCTTCAAGCGTGTTGGTAAAGGTGGTGTTCATCATGTCGGTATTGATTTCGGGGAAGAATGCCGGGCGGAACACGTCGGTCACTCGTACCCAGAACACGGTAAAGTACCTGTTGTCGGTGTCGGGAGACTTGCCCAAAAGTTGCTTGAGGCGAATGTCCCAGTTGTCCACCTTGTCATGGTTTTCGCGGAACCACTTCAAGAATTCTTTGTCGGTGAAGGTCCAAAGCACTTCGCCGTCTTTCAGGTGCGTAATTTCGCCGTCCTTGAATCGGTCACCGTCGTTGTGCCAGGCAACCAGCACGACTTGGGTGTTGTCGCCGCTCATGCTTGCCATATCGGTGCCTTCGCCAATGGTGACGAGCGGCTGGATATCTTCGGGACCCAGGTTCTTTGCCTTTTCGCGAGCGGCGTTGTACTGTTCGCGGTAAAGCGAGTCGCGGTTCATGAAGGTCACCACGCTACCCTTGGTATCGATCACGTCGCAGTACGGAATGTTCGGGTAACCGGCGGCCACTTCGTTCTTTTCGAAGTATTCGCTCAAGAGGTTGTCGTTGTGCGAGAACAGGTTGTCGTTTTCGAGGAACGAAATCACGATCTTGCAGAAGCCCTGGTCGGGAATCTTCACGGCGTACGGGAAAGGTTTCTTGCCGTTGTCGGCCGTGTCGAGCTTCAGCTTGGTTTCGTCTTCGCCGCAGGCGTATTCGTAGCTGTACAGCGGGGCGATGCCCGGCTTCATTTCGCTAATGAACAGGTTGTCCTGTTCGTTGCTCCAGCCCGGTTTCACGATCACCTTCTGGGCGCCAAGCGTAATGTATTGCGGCATCACGTTTTCGCAATAGAATGCCGACTGGCGGAACACGCCGATAATACCCGTCTTGGTTCTGTACACGTCGGGGTCGTTCGGCTTGAGTCCCTTGGTGCAACCCACCAGGGCCGCTAGAGAAAAGGTAAGGGTAAGTAGGATTTTCTTCTTCATAATCGCGGGGAAATATAACTAAAATGAAAATGTCAAAATCGACAGTGGATTCCGGTTGCGTTTTTTAAAGGTGTTGATAGATTGTTGATAAATTGAAGGGCCCGCGGGGGAAAGGCTAAAAATGTCCGTAAAACTTGCTTACGGAGCCTCCTGACCCCTTGATTTATCTAGGAATTTTTCTAATTTTGAGACTCAAAAATTTGACTTTTACTAAAGGTTACTACAATGAAAAGAACATTCCAGCCTCATAATCGTAAGCGCGCCAACAAGCATGGTTTCCGTGCCCGCATGGAAGACCGTTGGGGTCGTGCTGTTCTGAGCCGTCGTCGCGCCAAGGGTCGCAAGCGCCTCACCGTGAGCGACACCATCTACAAAAAGTAGGATTGGCTCATAGCCTCGTTGCGCTCCTATAGGCTGCCTAACCAGCCAGCTTATCGGCAAGTAGCCGTCCATGGGAAGTTCATCCGCACGCCGTCGTTCACGATGCGTTGGATAGAAAGCCCGGACGGTTTTTGTCGTTTTTGCTTTTTGGCAAAAAAGAAGAACGGTAACGCTGTTTACCGCAACAAGTGCCGTAGATTACTGCGGCCCCTGTTTTTTGAAAGGGTTCCCCATATCGCAAAGCCCGTTTGGGCGATGATCATTGTGAGCGACAATTCCGAGGTCATGTCTTCGGAACGCATGCGCGAATCGGCGCTCAAGGTGTTCAAGAAAATGGAATGGACCGATGGCTTGGACGCACAAGGTTAACGATGTCTTGAAAGGCGCCTTGATTGTGCCTATCCGGCTGTACCAGTTGATTCACCCCTATTTTTTTCATGGGGTTTGCAGGTTCCAGCCGACATGCTCTCAGTACGCGATCGAAGCTATCCAAGTGCATGGTGTGTTCAAAGGTTTCTTTCTTGCGGTTTATAGAATTTTAAGGTGCAACCCGTTTTGCAAGGGCGGCTATGACCCGGTTCCGCCCAAAAAGGAAAAGTGATGAACAAGAATACTCTCATCGGATCCATCCTTATCGGTGCCATCATGATTTGGTGGTTCATGACGACCAGCGCGAACAACGAAGCAGCCGAAAAGGCGAAGCTCGCGAAGAAGGCCGCCGCCAAGGAAGCTGCCGCCCAGGTCGCCGATTCTGCCGAAGCTCCGTCTGCAAGCGGACTCGTGCTCCCGGGCTCCACGGCCGAAGTCAAGGCTGCCCCGGTTCTCGGTGCCGCAACGGATAAGAGCGGTGATTCGTCGAGTGTCATCCTGAGCGAAGGGCAAAGCCCGGAGTCGAAGGATCTCGCACAGCAGGACTCTGCCGCAGCTGAAGCTCCGAAGCCGATTGCCCAGCGCACAGTCACGGTCGAAACCGACAAGTTCATCATGACCCTTAGCAACAAGGGTGGTAAGGTTCAGAGCGTCATCGTGAAGGCTCTGCCGGATTCCGCAAACCAATTCCCCGAACTCATTCAAGATACGACTCTCGGTGCCCTCGATCTTAAGCTCGGCGGTGCTGACCTTTCCGAAGTCATGTTCAATGTAGACGCTCCGGAATGGATCAATGTCGAAAACGATACCACGGTTCAGTTTGTCTTTACCG
Organism: Fibrobacter succinogenes; assembly: GCA_902799745.1. GTDB lineage: Bacteria > Fibrobacterota > Fibrobacteria > Fibrobacterales > Fibrobacteraceae > Fibrobacter > Fibrobacter succinogenes_Q. Next base: position 71,842 of record CADCBQ010000005.1, read on the forward strand.
ATGCCAATGGCAACCAGCTGGTGCGTAGCTACGGCTTCACCAAGGCCGGCGTCGCAGTACGCCAGGTGAACAAGTTCAAGGGTTTCCGCGTCGATAATTACGAGCTCTCCTGGAAGGGCGGCATGCGCGAAACCGAAGTAATCCCGAAGGGCAAGAGCTTCGGCGGTACCAGCTACTTCTTTAGCGAAGTGATTTTCAAGAATAACGAAATCACCGAACGCGAAACATTCAACGATGCCATGACCTTCGACAATGCCAACTACTACTGGGTCGGTATGCGTCGTAAGTATGTGGCCATGTCGGTGCAGTTCGATTCTCCGGTGCCCGCACAGGTCAAGGCCAAACACATTAACACCGCAACCGAAGGCAACCCGGATCCGGGTACCTACAGCCTCTCCATTGCAGATGCTGTTCGCGGTGATTCCGTGGCTTACAACTTTATGGTGCTCCCGCTCGAATGGTCCGAAGTTGAATCTCTCGGCCAGGGCTACGAAAAGATTATCGTGACCGGTTCCAAGTGGTTCCCCGGTTCCAGCGTCTGGTTCGTGTGGATTTGCGCCATGCTGCTCAAGCTGCTCAAGTTCTTCTACTCGATTATTCCGAACTACGGCGTCGCCATTATCCTCGTGACCTTCATTGTTCGCGGCATTACGACCCCGTTCACCATCAAACAGCTCAAGTCGACTTCTGCCATGAGCAAGCTCAAGCCGCAGCTCGACGAAATCAACGTGAAGTACCGCAGCGATCCGCAGAAGAAGCAGGCCGCCGTCATGGAACTCTACGCCAAGAACGGTGTGAACCCGCTCGCTAGCTGCACCGGTGGCTGCCTCCCGATGATTATCCAGATGCCGATCTTCATGGGCCTCTTCTTCGTACTCGGTCGCGCTGTTGAACTCCGCGGCATGCCGGCATTCCTCTGGATTACCGACCTTAGCCGCAGCGACGTGATTTTCCACGGCTTCAGCATTCCGTTCCTCATGCCCGATGGCCTTGCTCTCCTCCCGTGGATCATGGTGGTGACTACCTACTTCCAGACCAAGGTGACCATGAGCGGCAACGGTGCCATGGACCCTGCCCAGCAGAAGATGATGGTGTGGATGATGCCTGCCATGATGTTCCTGTTCAGCGCAGTGATGCCGTCTGGCCTTGTGCTCTACTGGATTGTGTCCAACTTCTGGAGCATTATTCAGTACAAGATAATCCGCCGCGATAACGGCAATAACGGTCCGAAAACCGTGAACGGCAAGAAGGTTGTCGACGCTGAAATCGTGAAGTAATTCGATTGTGCGCGCAGATGCCGTAAATCCGTGCCGCATATCACGAAATTTTACATTTTAGAATAAAGTATCCCTGTTTTGCAGGGATATTTTTATTTTTGCATACAAGGAGAAATTTGAAAAGTCGTTAGGAGGCTTTATGAAAATCGCGACCCTCAAGAAAGCGCTCTTGCCTTTCGGTATATCTTTTGCGGTATCCCTGTTTTGGGCATGTTCCTTGAATATCGAGGTCGAAGATCCGTACCCGCACGCCAAAACGGAAAATCCGGCGCCCGATTCTTCTGCTGTTTTGCCGCCAGATTTGGTAGAGGCTCCTGTCGATTCCCCGGCGATTGATACTCAATTTGTCGATATAATCGATACGATAGATCCTATAGATACTGTGATTGTAGACGGCCCCGAAAATCCGGAACTTGCAAAAGACACAGTATACTTGTATGATACCTTGATTGTCTACAAGGATACTATTTACGACACCCTTTATGACACCACTTCGTATACAAGTTTTGTTTCTCGAAAGGCCGATGGAATGCTAGATACTTTGACTGGCTTTTCAAGCATGTTAAAGTGCAGTGTTAGCGATTCTAGCTTAACTTGTGAAGGGGAAAGTTATATCGTGCAGACGCCACATTGCTGTTTTGTAAAATTAGATTCTGGTGTGACCTTATATAGAATCGATACGAATACCGTCCATATCCATATTGTAGATACCATTTATATCGATGAGCTTCGTTTGACAGAAACGGTTGTTGTCCGCGATACGATGTTCCTCAATTATGGCGACAAACGCCAGACGGACTATATCCCGCCGCAGACCGTTTACAAAGCGACTATGACCCCGTTTGATTCTACGGCAATGCGCGCGCTTTTAGATACGCTTGATTATAGCATTCCTACCGTTAATAATATCGGTGTAAGTGTGCAGTCTTCTTTGAAATTCAAGGGCTTGCCTGTTGTTGTGCGTGAAGACTTGGTCATTGTAGATGTTTTGTACCCGGTGAGTTTGTTTAGAAAGTATCCTGAAGAACAAGTAGTCCGTACGAATGCCTACCTGTTGGAACCGGGGCCGGATGTAACGGAAGATACCACGGTCACGTGGACCTTGGGTTATACCCATTATGAAAAAGGAATCGAAGAATCCGACTCCATTCAGGTGACCACGTTTATCAAGGTGAAGTAGTTACTTGTACTCGTCGCCGTGGAGCGGCTTGCGGAGTATCTTGTACTTGGTTTTAATGGCGGTGCGGAGTACGGGCCAACCGACTTTGTAAAAAGCCTTCTGCCAGATTTTATCGATTGTTTGCATCGTATAGCTTCCGACATGTTTCGGAAGCCATTCTTTTTTGAAGTCAGGAGCAAGACCTGCCTCTACCACCATCTTGTGGTAATCGGCGCTCAATGCCTTGTAAGCGCCGTGTCGAATGAAGTGAACCTTTTCCTTGAAGTCAAAGCGGCACTGCAAAAGTTTGCGCTTAATGAATCCGCCGCCTTGTGCTATCAGTTCGGGGTAGGCGAACAGGGCGCGTAAATGCGTGCTGTAAAGCGATGCCGTCTTGATTTCGGCTTCGTCGAAGATATTCGCCATGCCGATTTCTAGGTGGTGAACCACATCGTAGAATGTTTCTTGTTCGGGCGTTTCGAACAGGTGCAAATAGAAGGCGCCTAAGGCTTCTTGTTTTAGGTATAAGAAGAACGATTGCAGGTGCGGGCGAACTTCGTCGTTTTGCGTAAGCGATACCACATCGGCCGTGCTGGATTCGGCGCGGCGGATAAAGTCGGCGAAATTGTTCTGGAAGTATACGATAGAATCGTTTACGAGCAGTAGGCGAGTGATGCTGTTGAATTCCACGAGGTTGTTGCGGCCGTTGGCGAGATCCTTGAGGAAACGGCGCCACATACCGAAATCAAATCCGTGGTTTTCGGTCAGGTAAAGCTTGATTTCGTTGTCTTCCAGGAACGACATCGTCTCTGCCGAAAGCGGGCGCTTGTTCGTGAGCAATATGACGGTAAAGTCTGTCTCGGCGAGGTGCTTTAGCGCAAACCGCACATACCCGGGGAGGTTTTCCCCGGTCTGGTAGCTTGCGTAAAGAATGACCTTGCCGTTATTGGACATAGTTAGTAGACAGTAGGAAGTAGACGGTAGACAGTGGTTTATCTTCTTCTTTGGCTACGGCGCTCCCCCTTGCGGGAGCCTCCCTTACGTGGTTTGCTTGCGACGTGGAATCCTTCGCGATCGTCGCCACGGTCGTTGCGTCCGCCTCTGCTGCGAGAACTGCGGCCAGAACGTTCGAAGCTCGGGGCGTCGGAATCGAACCTGCCGCCGCGTGATTTTCCGCGGCCGCCACGGTTCATGTGGCTGTGTGCCGAAACGAATTCCGGAACATCATCGTCAAAATCTTCGTCGGGCTGGCTCACGTAACCGAGGGCTTCCGCCGCGGCGGCGCGGTCAGCGCGTTCGCGAACGTCGCGGTTACGGTAGTCGCCGCCGTTGCCGTAATCGTCGCGCGATTCACCTTGACGGCGGCGTTTCTTCGGTTCGCTAGAGAGCTTTTCGATAATGCTGAAGTCCGCCTGACCGCGCAGCGGGTCTACCCGCAAAAGGCGCACCAGCACCTTGTCGCCGCGCCGGAATGTACGCCCGCTCTTCTTGCCGAAGGCGAGTCCCTGGTCCGGATTGAATACGTAGAAGTCGTCACCGGCGATATCGCGGAAACGCACCAGGCCTTCGGCAATCGGGTCGGCGATAGAAACGTAGATGCCCCATTCTTCGATACCCGAAACCGTAGCTTCAAAGTCATCGCCGATGTGACTCTTCAAAATCCAGCAGCTGCACACCTTGATAGCGATGCGTTCGGTCTTCTGGTTCTTGACTTCGTTTGCCGAAATTAAGTCGCAGACTTCAATCACGCTGTTCTTGCGTTCGGCAGTAATTTCGGCACCCTTGCGCGCGAGTTCACGGTGACACCACAAGTCGGCGTAACGGCGAATCGGGCTCGTAAAGTGCGCATAGTCCTGCCAGTTCAGCGCGAAGTGGCCGAAGCTGTTGCTGTCGTAATGCGCCTTCTGCATGCTGCGCAGAATGCGGTTGGTCAAAGTCTCGTCGCCCTGGGCGCGCTTCACCAAATGTTCGTACAGCTTGAATGCCGTCGGGTTCAGGTTCGTGTCGCCGCTGCGGGGCTTGCCCAGGTCACGCAGCATCACCGGAGAATCCTTGAACAGGTCCGGGTACATATAGTACAGTTCCATGATGTCCTTGGTATCCGGAGCCTCATGGATACGGTAAATGCCCTGGAGCTTGCGTTTCTTGAGTTCCTTCGCGCAGCAGTTGTTCGCGATGAGCATGCATTCTTCCACCCACGAATTCGATTCGTCGGTCGTGCGCGGGTAAATCTTTTCCGGTTCGCCCTTCTCGTTGAACTTGCAGCCGAATTCGGTGCTCTGGAATTCCAGCAGGCCGTCCTTGGTGCGGTTCTGTTTCAAGAGGGCGGTCACCTCGGCGAGCGCCTTGATGTCGTCGTCGCTGTTCTTCATCATTTCCATCGCCTGTTCGTAGGTGATGGACTTGGTGATCTTCACGATACTGCGGTGGAAATCCCAGCTGAGCACGTTCGCGTGCTTGTCGAGTTCCATCATGCAAGTGAATGCGCAGCGGTCTACGCCCTGGTGCAAGCTGCAAACATTGCTCGAAAGTTTTTCCGGGAGCATCGGCACCGCGGTCCACGGCAGGTACTGCGTGTAGCTGCGTTCCAGAGCTTCTTCGTCGAGCTCGGAACCTTCGGGTACGTAGTAGCTCACGTCGGCAATGTGCACGCCCAGCCTGTAGCCGCCCTTCGCAGTGCGTTCCACGCTAATGGCGTCGTCATGGTCCATGGCGCCGTCGGGGTCGATACAGAGAATCGTGAGCTGCCTGTAATCTACGCGGCCCTTGAAGTCCTTGCCGCACGGTTCCTTGACGCCGTCCACATATTTCTTGATAGCGGGGCTGAAGTCTTTGGGCAAGTTCGCATCTTCCATGAACTTGGTCTTGACTTCGTCCCAGCTGATGTTCATGGCTTCGGCGGTGCGGTCTACCTTGGCGAGGTAGCTATGCTTGAGTTTTGGGTGCGGGTACAGCGTAAAGCTGATGGTTTCGCCTTCCTTGCCCGGGGCCTGCCTGCGGTGGCACATCTCGTACACCTTGCCGGTTTCGAGTTCGTGCACTTCCCATTCTTCTTCGCCCGTCTGGTGCAGAATACCGCGCTTCACGCGGGTCTCGTTTTCCTTGCCCGTCTGGCGGCGGCTACGTGCGCCCAGGCGGCGGTTGTCTTCGGGGTACTGTTCCGCAATCTTCTTCACGCGTTTTTCGCGTTTTTCTTCGACAGTTTCGCCATCGCCCAGCTGGTATTCCTTGTGGCTGGTACGCTTCAAAAGCCCGCGGTCCACCATGTCGGCGAGCATCTGCTTAAAGGCCATCTTCTGCTTTTTGGGGAGACCGAGTGCGCTACGCAGGCGGCTACCGACCATCGGTTCGTCGCGTAAAATGGCAATAATCTGTTCTTCACTAGGTAAATGCTGGGCCATACTAAGCCTCCTGTTGGGCGTTTTGTCTGTAAGGCAAAGCGGATGAAATCATGTTGTGCATCTCGTCGCGCAACTGGGCGACGGATTTGTCTCTAAAACTTTCGGGCGTCTGCAGCGGGTGCACCACGATCTTCACCACACCCGGAGTCTGCGCCCACTTGGTCTTGGAAAGTCGCTTGCCGCTATCGACAATCGTCACCGGCAGGAGCGGGAATTCGTTTTCCTTGGCCATGCGGAAAATGCCGTTCTGGAACGGGAGCATGTGCCCGTCGTTGCTGCGATGGCCTTCGGGGAACACCGAAATCGTTACGTTGTCTTCGAGGCGCTTTTTCACGGTGGCGCCCATGCCCAGATTTTTGCGCGGGTTCCTGTGCACCGGAATGCAGCCGATTTTAGTCAAGACCCAGCCGAACACGGGAATCTTCCAGAGTTCCGCCTTCGCAATGAACGATGTCATGGTAATCGAGGGCCAAATCACGTTGATGTCCAAAAAACTCTGGTGGTTCGCGATAAGCACGAATTTCTTGTGGTCCGGGATGTTTTCCTTGCCTACGATTTCGACCTTGATTCCCGAGAGTTTGAAAAGCACGTTAAAAAACGGGATGCACACGCGGGTGCTGTCGGCCCAGCGCCTGCAAAGAACGCCTTTGTAGAACATGAAGGGGATGCCAACAACGAATAGTCCGACTGCGATGAACAGGTAATAGAAAATTGCACGGAAAAATGCCATAAGTGTCCTAAAAATAAGGGTTTACACCCATAATGTATATTTTTTATGGGCAATGGAACATAAAACTGAAAAAAATATGCTTATGTTGAAGGGGGAGGGGTCCCCCTAACTCTAGCCACGGCTCAGCCTGCTCCGCACGCTCACATGGCCGTTCCGGAATGTTCGCTTTGCGGCCAGGCTATCGCCGTGTCTGCCGTTACCCCCTCTGCGGGCGCTCGCCGCCCCGCAACGCCCCGGCTACAAACGGCTCCGGAAGTAAGCTCGCCTCGCTCTTACATGACCGTTCGACTTGCGTCTCACTCTCGCTACAGCCCCAGCTTAACGCATGGGGCTTTAAGCTCACAAGGCCTCGGCCTTCGGCCTTTACTGTCCGCTCACCGACTTACTTTCCTCCGCCTTTGGGCATGCCACTCCCGTTGTCTTCCCGGCGAAGGCCGGGACCTCCTTTGATGCATGCTAAAAAAGAATAAATGACCACACGGATCGGAAATGCTTAACGGCATTTCTTGTTAAGACTTTATTTAACGAACGTGTCGCCTTCATCCATTACGCAACGGACGTAAAGGAACCCATATTTTGAGCTCGCTGAAGAAGTACTGAAACCATTGATCATAAACGCACCGCCCATTTTAGGTTTTTCTTTAAATTCATGGGCCATCCAAAACATGCTGTTTTGAGAATCATACATTCCATCCCCATAAGGCAAGACAGACATTCCACTGGAATTCGTATTTTTTACATCCTTCCATACGGCACGAGACAACATAGTATAACTAGCATCGATTCCTCGTGGAAAAGCAAAATGTTTCCATTCGGTTTCGTTCATCACATGCCAACCTTCCGGACACACTCCCTGCACCTTGGCATCGTCGCCAAGTTTAACATTGCATTTTGAGTTATCAACAACACCGACACTATCACACACTTTAGGAAGCCCCAAAGCCTCACTCCAAGTATAAAGTCCACCAAAATAATTGTCACAATACCAAGGATCATCGTTGTAACAACGTTTTTCCACTTTTGAATCGTCAAAAACAGTCGTTGTACTATCGATTATCGTATCAGCGTAATTCAGATTCTGAGTCATCACCGTAAAAGAATCAATGACAGTAGTGTTGCCACTTTGGACCTCCATATAGTATTGAACCGTCTTGTAAACCTTTCCATCACGAGGATCCCTAAACGAGCCATAAGTCACAGCCGGATTAAACACGCTATCCATGTTCGGATAGACCTTGGGTTTTACTACATCCACAATAGAATCGACAACCCACTTGCCATCTTTACAACTCACAAATCCTGTGTCTATTTCAGAAACAACTATTTTTTGTTCACCTTCTTCACATTGTTTAAATAAAATCGCAGAACTGCTGCTAGAATTCCGCGCGCTACTACTCGACTCCTCCACAGAAGAGCTACTATTCTTGCCACTTACAGAGCTAGAAAAATTCTTCTCCGCCACCGAGGAACTGGAACCAAGTTCCTCATCGCTACTCGACGAGATTTCACCGATTGGATTGGGAGCGGAGCTACCAGATTCATCGCCACAAGCGACAAACAAAGCGGCAACAGTCAACAACACAAAAAACTTTTTCACAGAAAACCTCCTGGAACCACACAAAACAACGAAGTAAATTTAGTTTATTGTTGTACGAATTGAAAAAAAAGTCCAGCAGATGAGCTGGACTATGAAAGTTAATTTTAAGGTTTTAATTCAAGTACTTCCTTTTCAGAAAGCCCTGAATACTTGACAATCTTTTCGATAGGTTCGCCGTCAGCAAGCATAGCCGCAGCCACTTCACGAGCCTTAGCATCAGCCCCTTCGGCTTTTCCCTCTTCCTTGCTTTCATAAAGGTCATATTCGTAAGTCATATATTTGTTCCTTATGAGAGTATCGGCTTTGTAATAAGACACCTGGTCGTTGATGTTTTGGGTTTCACGGGAGTCCGCATCCAGGGTTGCAAAATACTTCATGTACGCCTTGACGACCGGGTCCGTAAAATCCTCGTACCTTGTAAATATATAATAATTCTTATAAGTGAGGTCGTTCAATGTGATATTAGTGTCCTCTCGCGCTCTGTTTTCAAAATGATATGCGGGGAATTCATGCCCAAAAATATCTATAGGGCAAAGGAAGATTATGTATTGCTCCTTAAGTCTGATGTAGTGATCTCCTTTAGAAAGGGCGACGCCGTCACCTACGCTTTGGTAGTATCTGGCTCGCTGCGGGAGCTCCTTGGTGTCGACCATCTGCATTTCCAGATCAAAGGAACGGATTGTTTCACCTTTTTCGTTGGTCTCGCGCGCGAAAACATCATAGCGAACGCCCTTGTGCTCTGCGTCGTAGCTCAAAACTGCCTCCGGGATAGGGGTTTCCAAGTGGTCGATTTCGATGCCCAGCAAGTGCTCGATGAAGGGCTTCGCAATATGTTTGTTGCTGAAAACGAGCCCGAACATAATCGGGTCGGTAATGTCAAGGTCGTCAAAAGACTTGATATTCATTGATATTTTTCCTTTCGTGTTAAGTTGTGGAGCACTCCCTCTTTATTAACACGCCATTTTCTGCCATTTGAATACCTATTTGACGGTAAAATGATTTTAACGATGTGCGGAAATCCCGGCTTTACAAACGGGGGCGAAAAGACGATAATATATTGAATTTTCTAAATTGTACCTGAACAAAAAGGATTTATTATGGCAGATTGCAACGAAAAGAAAGAGAATGCCCCTTCCGAGATCATGAAGAAGGCCGAAGAATTCCTTGCCTCCAAGCGTAAGATTTTCCTGTGGGGCGGTGTCGATGACGAAAGCGCCGAACGCATTGTGAAGGAACTTTTATACCTGGATTCTCTGAACCACGAAGACATCTATTTCTTCATCAACAGCCCGGGTGGCGTGATTTCTAGCGGCCTTGCCATTTATGACTGCATGAACGCTATCCAGAGCGATGTGGTCACGGTTTGCTGCGGCCAGGCAGCCTCCATGGGCGCCGTGCTTTTGACTTCGGGTGCGAAGGGCAAGCGTTATGCATGGCCGAACGCCCGCATCATGATTCACCAGCCGCTCATTCACGGTGAAATTGTCGCCCCTGCAAGTGATATCCAGATTCAGGCCGAAGAAATGCTCCGTATCCGTAACATTACGGGCAAGATTCTTGCTGAAACATCTGGCCACACCATGGAAGAAATCGACCGCGACACGGAACGCGACAACTTCATGAGTGCCGAAGAGGCCAAGGCCTACGGCCTGGTCGACAAGGTCGAAAGCATCGTTTAACGATTTTACGGAAATTTTCGAATGGGACTTTTTTCTGCCATTAAGAGTGGCCTTGCCAAGACCCGCGACGCCTTGATGGGCGAACTCAAGGGTATTGTTGGCGCAGGCAAAATTACAGACGACACTCTTGAGGAACTCGAAGAACACCTGATCAAGGCCGACGTGGGCGTCGAAGCGGCATTCCTGTTGACCGATGCCTTGCGCGAACAGGCCCTGGGCAAGTCGCTCACGACTGAACAGGTGCTGGGCATTATGCGCAATGAAGCGGAACGCCTGCTGAAAGATCCGCCGCCGTTTGAACTCAAGGGCAAGCCCCACGTGGTGCTTGTGATTGGCGTGAATGGCGCCGGTAAAACGACTACGATCGGTAAGCTCGCCGCCCGCCTTAAAGACGAAGGCAAGAAGGTGATGATTGCGGCTTGCGATACGTTCCGTGCTGCAGCCATCGACCAGCTTGAAACTTGGGCCGAGCGTAGCGGTGCCGAATTCGTGAAGCATCAGGAAGGTTCTGACCCTGCGGCTGTGGCGTTCGATGCTTGCAATGCGGCTGTGGCCCGCGGCTGCGACGTGGTACTGATCGATACCGCCGGCCGTCTGCACAACAAAGACTACTTGATGGAAGAACTCAAGAAGATTGTTCGCGTCATCAAGAAGGTAAGCCCCGACATGCCGCACGACATGTGGCTCGTGATCGACGGCAACACCGGACAGAATACCATCAACCAGACGAAGATTTTCAACCAGAGTTTCCCGCTCACCGGCCTCGTGGTGACCAAGCTCGACGGTACGGCCCGTGGCGGCGCCGTGCTCTCGATCGCAAGCTCGCTCCAGATTCCTATCCGTTGGATTGGTATGGGCGAACGCATTGATCAGTTGGTGCCTTTCAGCAAGGCCGAATACGTGGAAGGCCTTTTCGAAAACGCTCTGGAAGAAAACGAGCAGTAAGATAGGTGTCTATGGCTTTAGTCGAAAACAAGACGATGGGGGCGCGTGCGGTTTTTGCCGTTGCGCTTCTTTTGTTTTCTGTTTTCAGCATGGTCGGCTGTAGCGGCGAAGTCTCGGTCGACCAGAAGTTCGTAGACTTGTTTGTCGAATTGCGCGTTGTGGAAATTACTTACGGCAAGGATTCTCCGATGGGCCGCCTGGTGCGCCAAGATGCCTTGAGGACCGCAGGTTACACTCGCGAACAGTTCCTCGCCAAAACCGACGAAATCTTGAATGACGAACGCCAGTGGGTGCCGTTCCAGAAGGCTGTAAACGCCCGCATCGATTCTCTGCTGGCACCCCCGCCGGAACCGACTGCTACGGTAGAAACTACACCGGCGAAAGGAAACGGCCCGAAAAAGGTGACTCCTCAAATGCCTGCGCATAAGGGAGGTGTACATTGATTTTACGCTTGTTGATGATTGTGGCGCTTTTCGTATCGGCTACTTTTGCCGCCCCTTTGAACGATGCAGTGCCTGCCAAGAAGGCCGCGACGAGAAAGTCTACAGTTCATTGGATGACATACGACGAGGCTTTTGAAAAGGCGAAGACGGGGCCGAAGCTGATTTTCGTGGATTTGTATGCGGACTGGTGTATCCCTTGCCGCGTGATGGAAGCAAACGTGTATAGCGACCCTACGGTGGCTGCGCTTTTGAATACCCGCTTTTATGCCGTTAAGCTCAATGCCGAATCGCAGGATTCCATTATGTGCGACGGCCAAAAGAAAACGGTACAGCGTTGCTATTTTGATGTATGGGAACTGAATGCACTCCCGGCTTTTGTGCTTATTGCTCCGAAGGGCATGAGCATTTTGACGGTGACCGATTCCATGTCGCCGCAAGAGTTGCAATACATGTTGTACCAGTTCCTTGAAAAAGAGAAGGAGTGGATAGCTCGATGAACGAACAATTCCTTTTTTATGTACAAGTGGTTTTCTGGGCGATGCTCTTTTTGCTGGTGCATGGCTATTTGCTGTTCCCGATGACGCTCCCGTTCGTGAGTGAAATTTTCAAGCGTCGTAAGGCTCCGGAGCAGGGCGATGTGGAGCTCCCGACGGTGTCGATTCTGATTTCTGCCTACAATGAAGAGGCGGTGATTGAACGCAAAATCCAGAATATTTTGGAACTCGATTACCCTAAGGATAAGCTGGAAGTCTTGATTGGCGATGACGGCTCTGCTGACAAGACCGCCGAAATTGTTGCCCGCTACGAATCGCAAGGAATCACGCTGGTCAAGGCCCCCAAGAATGCGGGTAAGGCCGCCATGTTGAACCGTCTGAACAAGATTGCGAAAAACGACATTTTGCTCTTCTGCGATGCGAACACGATGTTCTTCCCGAATGTGGTGCGTAAGCTCGTGATTCCGTTCCAGGACAAGAAAATCGGTTGCGCCTGCGGTCACTTGATTCTTTCGGACAAGAGCGGCTCTACGCTGGGTCGTGGCGAAAGTTCTTACTGGGATCTTGAATCTGAAATCAAGAAGTTCGAAGGCGTGCTCGACATGCTGATTGGTGGTAACGGCGCCCTCTATGCGATCCGCCGCGAACTGTATACGGAATTGCCGGTCAAGAAGAGTGTCATGGATGACTTCTTTGTGACGACCAAGGTTCTTGAAAAAGGTTATTACTGCACCTTCGTGACAAGCGCTATCGGTACCGAACAGACTTCTAAGGAATCGAGCGGTGAATTCCGTCGTAAGGTTCGTATCGGCCGTGCGAACTTTAACTTCTTGTTCTCTTACTTGCCGCTGTTGAATCCGCTGCACCCGCTGCTTGCCTACTTGTTCTTCTCGCACAAGATTCTGCGCTGGTTCTCGCCGCACATTTTGATTTTGCTGTTTGTCGCCAATGCGCTCCTGCTTACGAAGGGCTTGATTTACCAGATTTCTTTCGGCGCGATGTCGCTTGCGCTTTTGGTGGCGCTGTTTAAGATTGTGCCGAGCGGTTACTACTTCCTTTCGATGAACTACGCGATGCTTAAAGGTTTCTTTATGGCCTTCAAGCCCGAAAAGAGCGGTGGTTGGGCTCGCGAAGCCCGCAGCGACGAATAGCTTGAATTATATTTGATGTTGATATGAAAAAGATTTTCTCTGCCATTCTGTTTGCGTTAGCTTTCGCCTTTGTTCCGGCGAACGCGTTTACCATGGATGTGCAGGGCGGTATCGTGAACCATGTGAGCGAAATGGGCAAGTTCAACTTGAACGTGTTCGGTCACTTGTGGTATCCGATTGACCAGATGCTCTTTTTCGGCATTGGCACGGGCTACCAGGAAATCGACAATGTGAGCTTGATTCCGGCTTCGGGTAGCGTCTGGGTTCGCTTGCCTATCGGAAGTACCATTCTCCCTGTAGCTACAGGCGATTGGGGTTACCTGTTCGGCTCGAACAATCAAATGTTCTGGCGCGCCGGTGGCGGCTTTGATATCAAGAACGGCGATTATTCGTCGATTATGTTGATGGGCGGCTACCAGTTCCTCGACCACGACGGCAAAGGCTACGCCTACGTGCAAGCGGGAATTCTGGTAGAGCTGTAGCTTATTTCCCCAATTCTTGTTCTAGGAACTGCTTGTTTTCAATGACTTTCTGCTTTTGCGGATTGTCCGGATATTCTGTCAGGCATTTGTCGAGCGGAGCGATTGCGTCTTGCAACAGCTTCTTCTTTTTAGCGGCATCCTTTTGTTTTTGTGCCTTGGCGAATGTCTGGCTAGTCGTTTTACGCTGCTTGGTGCAGAAGTTGTCCGCTAGTTTCATGTAAAGCTCGTTTGCTTCTTTGCGGAGCTTGCTTGCCCTCAGCTTCATCAGAAGTTCCTTGGCTTCGGCGAATTTTTCCTTTTGCAAAAGCGTGTCTGCCTTGGCGAGAGCCTGTGCCGGGTCGTTGGATTCCCAGTACTTGGTCGCTGCGGCATCGTTAGCCTGTGCAAGTTCGCGGATGTGGTCGATGAGCGCCTGAATGTGGAGGTCGTTTTCGAAGTCGCGGTAGCGCATCTGGAACGTGAGCGCCTGCTTTTCGGCTTCGGCGAATTGAGCCTGGTTGTCGGCTAAATCCTTGATGGCTGCGTATTCCTTCTTTGCCTTGGTGAGCGTGTTCTTGTAGGCGACGCTCTTTTGTGCCTTGGCCCATTGCGTAAGAGAATCACCCGGGGCAAGAGCAATCAAACTGTCGGCGGTTTGTGCCACAAGACCGTAGTCGGAACTGGCGCGGTTCATGTTCTGAATCTGGAACACCATCGGCTCGAAAGCCTTGGCCTTTTCGGCGCGGGTCTTTCCGAATTCGTTCAGCATGGAATCGGCCTTGGATTCCCACTGTTCCCACAGGGGCTTGATCACGCGGAAACGTTCCAAGTAAGCGGTGGCGGAATCAGTGTAGCCTGCTTGATGCAAGGTAGTGGCGTAGTCAAAAATATTCTGGATGAGCGCCGGAATGGTGGTGTAGGGGTCTGTAATGACCGAGTCCGTTTTTTCGGCGCTTGTAGGGGTACTTTGCTCGGGAACTGTCGGAATGTTTTCCGGCGTGGCTAAGCGGTGGTTGTCGAGTGCCTGCGAATTGAAGTAGACGTCATTCTGTTCGGCAGTCTCTTGACTATCTGCCGTGCCTGCGGGTTGCTGGGCATCGGTTGTGTTTGCCGGTTCCGGTTGCGGATCTGTTTCGGGTGCGGGGGTGTTGCCGACGCATGCCGTCAGCGCAAATGCCATGGAACAAATAAAACAGGGGAGTGTTGCTTTATTGATGATCATACGGCCCTAATATAGCAACAATGGTTATTCCAGATTGATGTGGTAGCCGTCATTAGGAAGAGAGTTGACAGCGGAACCTAGGTAAAGCTGGATGATTTGCTTGGCGTGCTCGCGTGCCCTGCGCTTGAGCTCGTCCATGTTTTCTTCTTCGTATTTTTTCTGCTCTGCAATGAAGAACTTTTTGAAATCTTCGAATTTGATATCGTTGAACCAGCCCTTCTTTTCCCAAAAGACTTCGATGCTTTCGAAGTTGATGCTGTGACTCAGGATTTTAGGCTCCGGGAGGTAAATCAGGATTGTCTTGGTGATGGGCTCGACATTGATCTTGATGTCCTTCAAGTCGTAACCGATTTTGACGTCGCCCTGGTATATCAGCATGAATTCCTTGATGGACTTGTTGATTCTCCAGTCGGGCATGTATTTTAAAAGTGTCTTTGCGTCTTGGTAGTTCGCGTTTTTGCGGTAGTGGTGGTGGAGCGTGGCGAGTTCTGCAATTTCGCTGATTTGTTGTTCTACGAAGGCGCTCGTAATTTGCGGACCCTTGGATTCGGAAATGTACAGTTTCTTTATGGCGAAGGCCGTCGCTACAGCCGTCGCGCACATGAGAATCAAAACTGCAAATATTTTTAGGGCCAACTTCATACTATAAATCTACATTCTATTTTTCGTTTTTTAATAAAAATTCAAATAAAAAGCCCCGACTCGTCAGAGCCGGGGTTTTCGAATATCGCGTTAGCGAGGCTTAAGCCTGCTTGTAGCTTTCCATCGCTTCCACGCTCAAGCTCTTCACGAAGTTGTAGTGCTTCGCGACTTCGGCTTCGGCGAGGTTCAGGTACACCTTCACGCTCTTGTCGAACAGTTCAGGCGACTTGGTGGCATCGCGGAGGAGCAACTGGCTCATCACGCAGTTGGCGGCCATTTCGTACAGGTGACGGCTGCAGAGGTCGGTGAATTCGTTGTTGTTCGCGGCCTTCACGAATTCCACAGCTTCGTTGTACTTGGCGTCCATGGCCTTTGCGCGGGCCTTGAGTGCTTCGTATTCCGGGCGCACATCCTGGGCTTCGAATTCTTCGAGCATCTGGCTATAGGTACCGGTGGTCACGTGCGGGAGAGCTGCAACCGTCTGGAGCTGCGTCGTACCTTCGTAAATCGAAGTGATACGGGCGTCGCGGTACAGGCGCTGGCAAGCGTATTCGAGCATGTAGCCCGAACCGCCGTGAACCTGGATGCTGTCGTAGCTGTTGATGTTAGCGTATTCAGAGTTCATGCCCTTTGCAAGCGGAGTGCATGCAGAGGCGAGCTTCTGGTACAGCTTGAGTTCGGCCTTTTCTTCGTCGGTGAGCTTGCGGTCACGTTCGATGTCTTCGAGGCCCTTGTAGATGTCCACGTAGCTGGCAGTCTGGTACAGCAAAGCGCGGCCTGCATCAAGGCGTGCCTTGATGTGAGAAATCATTTCGTACACAGCCGGGAAGTTCACGATAGCCTGACCGAACTGCTTACGGTCCTTGGCGTAGGCGAGAGCTTCGTTGTAAGCCATCTGGCTGATACCCACGGACTGGGCGGCAATGCCGAGGCGAGCGCCGTTCATGAGGGCCATCACGTACTTGATAAGACCGAACTTGCGGCGGCCGCAGAGTTCAGCCTTGGCGTTCTTGTAGACAAGTTCGCAAGTCGGGCTTCCGTGGATACCCATCTTGTTTTCGATGCGGCGAACGTCAACGCCACCGTCGCGCTTGTCGTAAATGAACATGGAAAGACCACGACCGTCGCGGGTGCCTTCTTCGGAACGGGCGAGCACCAGGTGAATGTCGGAGTCGCCGTTCGTGATGAAGCGCTTCACACCGTTCAGGTACCAGCACTTGTCAGCTTCGCTGTAGGTGGCCTTGAGCATCACGCGCTGCAGGTCGGAACCGGCATCGGGTTCGGTCAAGTCCATCGACATCGTTTCGCCGGCGCACACGCGCGGAATGAAACGGGAACGCTGGTCCTCGTCGCCAAATTCATAGAGCGTCTCGATGCAGTCCTGCAAGGACCAGATGTTCTCGAAACCGGCGTCTGCAGAGGCGATCATTTCGTTGATGGCCGTGTAGGCGGTAATCGGGAAGTTCAGACCGCCAAAGCGGCGCGGCATCGTGACACCGTTGAGGCCAGCCTTGCGGGTGGCTTCGAGGTTTTCATAGGTCTTGGATGCGTAACGAACGCGGCCGTTTTCGCAGTGCGGGCCTTCGGCGTCCACTTCTTCGGAGTTCGGGAAGACGGTGTTCGCGGTGATGTCGCCAGCGACTTCGAGCACGCGGTTGTAGTTGTCCATCGCGTCGGCAAAATCTTCCGGCGCATAGTCGAAAGCGTCCTTGTCGGCATAGCCCTTTTCCTTGAGCTCGACAATGCGCGGCATCAGGGAATTGCTTTCGAGGTTGAATTTAATCTCGGGATGATCTGTATAAAAATTCGCCATATCGCCTACTTATTGTTTGCCTTGTAATACTTGATCATCTTCGGGAGAACTTCTTCGACGGTGCCGTTGATCACGTAATCAGCGATAGCGTTGATCGGAGCTTCGGGGTCGGAGTTCACGGAGATGATGATACCTGAATCCTGCATGCCAGCGAGGTGTTGGATCTGGCCGGAAATACCGAAAGCAATGTAGACCTTCGGGCGGACAGTCACGCCGGTCTGACCGATTTGGCGGTCATGATCGACAAAGCCCGCATCCACGGCGGCGCGGCTAGCACCGACTTCTGCGTGGAGTTCCTTGGCAAGTTCAAACAGCAGGTCGAAGTTTTCCTTGGAACCCATGCCGTAACCACCGGCGACCACGATCGGGGCGCCCTTGAGGTTGTGCTTGGCCTTTTCCACATGGCGTTCGAGCACCTTGACCACGTATTCCGTTTCCGGCACGTACTTGGCCACGTCGTGCTTGATGACTTCGCCCTTGTAGTTCGGGTCCACGATTTCCTTCTTCATCACGCCTTCGCGTACCGCCGAATGCCGGGCGGATCTGGCAAAGCTGGTTTTCGTAAGCCTTCTTCACGCCACCGATGCTCATTTCGAAGCTGTCGATTTCGAGTTCGGTACAGTCGGCGGTAAGGCCGCTGTGCATGGCGCTAGAAATGCGCGGGCCCAGGTCACGGCCAATCACGGTTGCACCGAGCAAGCAAATCTGCGGCTGCTCTTCCTTGAAGAGGTTCACCACGAGGGCTGCATGCGGGTTGGTGGTGTAGGGGAACAGGCCTTCGGCGTCGAACACATGAACCTTGTCGACACCGTACGGGAACACCTGCTTTTCAATGCCATCGAGGCCCTTGCCAGCGCAGATGCACTCGAGCTGAACGCCGAGCGTGTTGGCCAGCTTGCGACCCTTGGACAAAAGTTCGAGGGAAACGTCGACAACGGTCGTGCCCTCAATTTCGCAATATACAAATACGTTATTCATAGGCTAGCCAATAATCTTCTCGTCTAAAAGTTCCTTGATAAGTCCTTCAACGTCGGCGTCGCTCGCGGTAAGCGTGCGGCTTTCCTTCGCCTTGAACACGATGTTCTTGACAGCCTTCACGTTCGTCGGCGAACCGGCCTTACCGATTTGGGCAGGGTCTGCGTCGATGTCGGCGGCACCCCACTGCGGAATGTTCAGGTAGGGCTTCTTCGCGATGAGGGCTTCGTATTTTTCGGCATCTTCCGGCTTGCGTTCGGCGACTGCGGTAGCGTTCTTGTACTTCATGATACGCTTGGCGTTGCGCGGGCGGCACGGAGCGGCACTGCCGTTCACGGTCACGACCAGCGGGAGCGGTGCTTCCACCGTTTCCACACCACCGTCAATGTGGCGGCGGATCACGACCTTGCGGGCCTTCTCGTCGAGGCTCAAGATTTCTTCGGCGTAGGTCACCTGGGTGAGTCCGAGCTTTTCTGCAATCTGCGGACCGACCTGGGCGGTGTCACCGTCGATAGCCTGGCGGCCACCGAGAATGATGTCATAGTCGCCGACCTTCTTGACGGCCTGGGCGAGCGTGTAGCTAGTAGCGAGCGTGTCAGCGCCACCGAGGGAACGGTCCGTAATCACGTAACCGCAGTCGGCACCGCGGTACAGAGCTTCGCGGATAACTTCGGCAGACTTCGGGAGACCCATCGTCAGCACGGAAATGGTGGAACCGGGGAACTGGTCCTTCAAACGAAGGGCTTGCTCCAGGGCGTTCAGGTCTTCGGGGTTGAAGACCGCGGGCAATGCGGCACGATTGATAGTACCCTGCGGC
>CADCBQ010000006.1 GCA_902799745.1 Fibrobacter succinogenes
CAGGACGAAGTCATGGAAATGTTCGACAAGTTCGTGACTGAAGTTTTGGGCAAGGTTTGGAACTTCGAACCGCCGCGCCACATCCGCCGTATGAAGTGGGCAGAAGCGATGCTCAAGTATGGTTCCGATAAGCCGGACCTCCGCTTCGACCTCGAAATCCACGATGTGTCTGAAATCGGTGCAAAGTCCAACTTCGGCGTTTTCAAGAACTGCGTTGCCGCCGGTGGCAAGATCCGCGGTATCGCTGCCAAGGGTTGCGTCGACTTCACTCGTAAGCAGATCGACGAACTCACCGCTTACGTTGCCAAGTACGGTTCCAAGGGCCTCGTGTGGATGCGCGTCAAGGAAAATGACGAAGTGGAAACCCAGGTCGGCAAGTTCTTTACTACCGAACAACTTAACGAACTCCGCGACGCTGTCGGCGCCAAGTGCGGCGACATGATGTTCTTCATCGCCGGTCCGGAAAAGGTTGCTGCAACCGCTATGGGTCAGCTCCGCTTGGAAGTCGCCCGTATCAAGGGTCTCCGCGATCCGAAGAAGCGTGAATTTGTGTGGATTACCGAATTCCCGATGTTCGAATACAGCGACACCTATGCACCACCCGTTCACCAACCCGCTTCCGGAACATCTGGACATGATGCTCGGTGGCAACCTCAAGGATTGCAACGCCGAAGCTTATGACCTTGTTCTTAACGGTGTGGAAATCGGCGGTGGTTCTATCCGTATTCACAACCCGGAAGTCCAGGAAAAGGTGTTCCGCCTGCTCGGTCTTACCGAAGAACAGGTTCGCACCAAGTTCGGCTTCTTCGTTGACGCCTTCAAGTACGGCGCTCCTCCGCACGGTGGTCTCGCCTTCGGTCTCGACCGCGTTGTCGCTACCATGGAAGGTGAAGAATCTATCCGTGACTACATCGCGTTCCCGAAGAACACGAGCGCTTCTAGCCCGATGGACCAGTGCCCGAGCGAAGTGGATCTGCAGCAGCTGCAGGACATCCACATCTCCGTGCAGATGCCTAAGACCGCTGAAAAGAAATAATCGTAAGCCGAGAGTCGCGGCGAAATTCATTTCGCCATGACCGAGGCGCAGATTATTGCACTCGAAGAGTGCAACTAAGAATTCTTTTCAATAAGATTAATAGTTCCTCGGTAACCCCGAGGAACTATTTTTGCATTCTATTCTTTGGCGCAAGCGCGGAAACATGTGAGTTTACGCAAGAAAACAATTTTTCACATTCATTTTCGGCATTTGGGAATCAGTCTTTGCTAAATTGAGCAAAGACTCTTAACCCCAATATGGAGAAAATTCAAATGAAACTTACTACTCGCGCTATTGCCGAAGCTATCGGCACCTTCTGGCTTGTGTTTGGCGGCTGCGGTGCAGCCGTGCTCGCTTGCGGCGTTCCCACCACCGGTATCGGCTATGTGGGCGTATCGCTTGCCTTCGGCCTTACGGTGCTCACCATGGCATACGCCATCGGTCACATTTCGGGCTGCCACTTGAACCCGGCTGTCACGCTCGGTCAGGTTGCCGGCGGCCGCTTCCCCGCTAAGGAAGCTCCGGCATACATCGCCGCCCAGGTCATTGGCGGTATCATCGCAGCAGCGCTCCTTTACGTGATTGCATGCCCCGACCTCACCAACGCTGGCATCGGTGCCTTCGCTACTAACGGCTGGTCCGACGCCCTCAACAACGGCGTGAACGCCTTTGGCGGCAAGACCTCCGGCGTGCTTTCCGCATTCCTGATTGAAACTGTGCTCACGGCCATCTTCCTGTTCGTGATCATGGGTGCTACCGATGGCCGTGCTCCGGCAGGCTTCGCCCCGATTGCCATCGGCCTCTGCCTTACGCTCATCCACCTCATCTCTATCCCGGTGACCAACACCTCCGTGAACCCGGCCCGCTCTACCGCTATGGCTGTGTTCGTTGGCGGCGCTGCCATCAAGCAGCTCTGGCTCTTCTGGGTAGCCCCGATTCTCGGTGGCGTAATCGGCGGCATCGCTTACAAGTGCATTGCCGAATGCAAGTGCAGCAAGAAGTAATTTTCTAGCTCAATTTTCATACTCACTTTGAATGCCCGGACCCCGCGTTCGGGCATTTATTTTTACACAAAAAACTGCGAAATTTTTACAAAAACAAAAATTCGGGACATTTCACCCCATGTAAAACTTAAACGCCCGCAAGAAACGTCAAAACCACCCAAAATAGCTGTAAATAATACCTTAACAAAGGGCTTTTTCACCTTAAAACATTATAGTTTATAGCTTGGTGTATAAGGGTTGTAATACAAGGGGCAAATTATGCAAAAAAAAGCACTATTACTATCGGTCGTTGCAGGCGCACTACTGATCGGTTGTTCTGACGATTCCAAAGATCCAAATACACTTACAGACCCGCTTGGCGCGGAAATCCCCACCACCCCTTATATCGATCCTGTCACAGGTGACTATGTCAACCCCGAAACCGGCGAATCTATCCCGACCGTCGATTACGTCAATCCCGAAACAGGCGAAACAGTCCCCGGCATTCAAGTGACCGACCCCGAAACAGGCGAAACAGTAACTGTTCCGGTCGTCATTCCAGCCCCCGTTTCTAGCGCAAGTACTCAGCCGGGCACCGAACAACCCGGTGTTTCAAGCGCATCTACGGACCCCGCTACAAATCCGACGGATCCGAACGATCCCCAAAATCCGAACCAAAGCCCGACAAATCCGACTTCTTCGGCTCAAATTCAATATTTATCGTCCAGCAGCCTCAAGGAATACGAAGATAACCACAAGGCCAAGGCGACATTCCTCCCGAAAGCGGGTTTCTACAGCAGTTTGACCATTGAACCGCCTACCCCGCAAAAGGGCGGTCAAATCAAGTGTACCTTTGACGGTTCCTTCCCCACCCAAAATTCCGAATCGATCACGCAAGCAAAGCAGATTACCGAGAACACCGTTATCCGCTGCTCTGAATTCGTGAACGGTCAGCCGGCCGATACCACCACGCAGACATACTTTATCAACGAAAAGGTTTCGATGCCTGTGGTGGCCTTGACCGTGAATCACACCGACATGTTCGACTCTTCCAGGGGTCTTTACGCAACTGGTGACTTGAACGGAGGCGGCATGGGCGGCATGCCCGGCGGCATGAACTTTGGCGGAGGCAATGTTTCGGACAACAGCAACCCGAAATGCACCGAGCCCTGCAAGCAGGCAAACTTCTGGAAAGACACCGAACTCCCCGTGCACGTGGAATACTTCGAAAACGGAAGCTCGACGACAGAAAAGACTTGGGAAATTGACGCAGGCATTTCGATTATCGGTAACTGGAGCCGCTACAAGCCCAAAAAGAGCGTTGCCATCAAGATGGATAACGACGACTACGGCGATAAGGTTCTCAAGTATTCGTTCTTCAAGACCCGCCCCGAAGCAAAGAAGATGAAGAGCTTCAACTTGCGCAACAACGGTAACCGTTTCTGGACGGACTACTTTGGCGACCCGATGCTTGTAAGCCTGATGGAAGGCACCGATGTGGACTACCAGCGCAGCCTGCAAGTAGTCGTATTCTACAACGGTGAATACTTCGGCATTCACGACTTGCGCGAACGCCTGAACAGAAGTTTTGTAGAAACAAATTATGGCATTGATTCTAAATCCATTAACGTGGTCAAGAACTGCGCCAACGGAGACGACGGTTGCATGAACGGATGGGCCCCCAGCGGTACCAACGGAGCCTCCAGTGCAGAATTTGGCCAGTTGACCAACTCGATTACCAGCGGGAACTTCGAAGGCGAAAACAACCAACAATACGCGCAACTCAAAGAAAAATTGAACGTCAACAGTTTCGCCCAGTACATGATTGCCGAAATGTATATCCATAACGGCGACTGGCCGAATAACAATATTCGCGCTTGGGGCAGCCCTCAGAACGGAATCCCGTTCAAGTTCATGATTTTCGACGTGGACCACGGCTACGGATTCTCTCCGGGCATTTCGGGATTCGATACCGAAAGCCAGAATATGTTCCAGTGGGTGCTGGGTAGCGCCACCATGGATAACGGCCAAGGAAATGGTCAACAGCCTGGCGGACAAGACCCCGGACAAGGTCAATGGCCCGGCATGGGCGGCGGCATCGGCGGCGGCTGGGGTGGCGGCTTCGGTGGCGGCGCAAATACCACCATCGGTAACATGCTGAAAAAGCTCCTCGCAAACCCCGAATTCAAGCACTTGTTCATCAACCAGGGTTGCATTCTCTTGAACGACTACCTGACTTACGAAAAGGTCCAGAAGGCGGTGCAGACTATGGCAGCCATGATTCCGAGTTCCGAACAGCAACGCGACGAACAGCGCTGGCCGCGCAATCAGTCGGCATTCACCTGGTCTCCTAGCGGTAGCGATCTCTTAAGATTCGCCCAGAACCGCACCCAGGCATTCAGGCAGGAACTGGCTAATTACTTCGGACTCCAGGGTGAAACGACCGTGACGATTGCGGCTAGCGGAAGCGGCGCAATTCTTGTTGACGGCATGAGACTCCCGAGCAGCAATTATCAGGGCAAGTTCTTTACCGGCGTAGACATGACTCTCACCGCCGTTCCTGAACCGGGCCGCGTATTCGGCGGTTGGTCTGACGGCAATACTGATAACCCGAGAACGGTCCAAATCAGTAACGGAGCCAACTACACCGCCGTATTCAAGTAATTTAGACTGCTACTCCCATAATACAAAAAGTGGAAGCGAAAAGCGCTTCCACTTTCTTTGTATCAACCCTTTGAGTAAAATTGATTAATAATCCTTGACGCAGCGGATGCTGAACGAATCATAGCTAGAAGAAGTCGTCTGCAAGCCGAAACTTCCCATCCAGTCGTATTCGTAGTAGGAATAATATTGAGTTTCAGTACGCGTCGTATCGAGAATAAACTTGCGTTCAGGAACTTCCGGCAGCGAATCGGCAACCGTAGAATCCGAAACAACCGCCGTATCGGCCACCAGGGAATCAGCAGTCGAATCATCAGGCACAACAACAACGGGCTCTTCCACGGGATCATCGATGTAAACCGTATCGATTTTCAAACGAACATACACGGAATCGCCTCGCACCCAAAAAGCTGCCTCGTTAAACGCACTTCTCTCACGAGCACTTCCGTAAGTTGTTGTCAGCATCGTGAAGCCCGTCGAATTCGTAGCGGTCACCCAAGAAGGATCCCACATTCCGTCATTGCCAAAGAAATCACCATTATTTTCAGAAGCCGCCCTCAAGTCAAGCCATTCCTCTTTAGAAGGCAGATGCCATCCGTCCGGACATACGGAATCTTTTACAGAAGCTCTATATGAAAGTCCAATGTCAAAATACGAAAGAGTATCTTGATGAGATCTGGCATTGCATTTGAGGTAAGAATCGCAAAAGGCATCACCAACAGTATAACGCATGTTTTCGGCCATCCAGAAATAGTTACCAATTTTCAGATATCCGTAAACATTACTGTCACGCGAATCCGTAAAATAGCTGTATACAAGAGAATCGTTAAAATAATTCTTGGCACCTCTCTGGACATACTGCCATACAGAATCGGCTAAACGCATTGCCTCAATATTCTTTTCGCGAACCGACATAAACGATTTAAGCGCCGAAGCGGAGTCCGCAACGGACCCCTGGACACAACGAACATTAAACTTGCTCGATTTTCCCGAAAATTCCGCCGTAAAAGCGGAACTGTTACTGACATCTACCGTATAAGAAACGGCGTCGTAAGAATTGGACCTGTAAGAAAAGCCGTGATCCGAACTGATACTAATACCATCTGCGGGATTACTTGTCCAATAGGTTTCTGCGTTTTTCCAGCCACCTTTTTCTGCGTAGGAACATTCAGTTTCCGATTCACACACCGACAGCAAGACTTCCTTAAGCACATCAAATTCCGCCATGGCCGGCAAATGCCATCCCGGCGGACAGATTCCATCGTTATAAGAGGTATCGCTGTAGTAACCGAAGTTCATTGCAGCGTCATAAGTGTAAGTCTGGCCTGAAGGTTCCTGAACAGCAGGCGTTAGCTCCGAATCGAGCATTGATGCAATGGGCATAATGCTTCCAGACCAAGAATCATACTCATTCGACGCTTTCGTCAGTTCCGGAATTCCGAGTGTATCGTAAAAAGCCAAGTTCTCGGCCATCCACACCTGAATGCCGATTTTAACCGTCTTATAAGTCTTTCCATCGCGCGAGTCGACCATCGAACTCGTCTTGAAAAATTCGCCCTTGCCACCGGAATGAACCGAAGAAGGATTCTCGTAATCATCCGAGTCGCTACTGCCGCCGCAAGCAGAAAAAAGACTTGCGGCAAATGTCATGGAAAGAGATAAAGCAAGAATGCTTTTTTTCATGATCCTAACCTCTTATTTTTCTGTTTGCGACAAATATAGATTTTCATTTTCCGTATTGGCGAAACACTTGCAGTTTGTTATATTTACACACGTAATTTTTTAACCCGGCCCGAACATCGGGCAAACTCAAAAGGAAGATACAATGGCTGACAATCTGTCCGTCCTCGGCAAGGCTCGCAAGGCCTACCAGCCGAAACTCCCCGCCGCTCTCCGCGACGGCGCTCTCAAAGTCGTCCTCAACAAGGGCAAGGCTACCGAATCCGTGCGCGACCAGGCCAAGATCAAGGCTCTGTTCCCGAACACCTACGGTGCACCGTACATTTCCATGAAGAAGGCTACCAAGGCTCAAGCCGGTAAGGCCCTCAACGTGGGTGTTGTTCTGTCCGGTGGCCAGGCTCCTGGTGGACACAACGTGATTGCAGGTATCTTCGACGGTATCAAGAGCATCAGCAAGAATTCCAAGCTCCTCGGCTTCCTCGGCGGTCCGTCTGGTCTCGAAAACGGCAAGTTCATCGTGATCAACGAAAAGATCATGGACTCCTACCGCAACACTGGTGGATTCGACATCATCCAGTCCGGCCGTACCAAGCTCGAAACTGAAGAACAGTTCAAGAAGTGCATGGCTGTTGCCAAGGCTCAGAAGCTCGACGCTATCGTGATCATCGGTGGTGACGACTCCAACACCAACGCTGCTGTTCTCGGTGAATACTTCCAGGCCAACGGCGCAAGCTGCGTGGTTTGCGGCTGCCCGAAGACCATCGACGGTGACCTCAAGAACGAATACATCGAAACCTCCTTCGGTTTCGACACCGCTGTCAAGACCTATTCCGAACTCATCGGCAACATCATGCGCGATGCCAACTCCGCTCAGAAGTACTGGCACTTCATCAAGCTCATGGGCCGTAGCGCTTCTCACATTGCTCTCGAAGCCGCTCTCCAGACTCACCCGAACATCTGCTTGATTTCCGAAGAAGTCAAGGCCAAGAAGATGAAGCTGAAGCAGGTCATCAAGTACGTCGCAGACATCGTCGCTGCCCGTGCTGCCGACGGCAAGAACTTCGGCGTCTGCCTGATTCCGGAAGGCCTCCTCGAATTCATCCCGGATGTTGGCGTGCTCATTTCTGAACTCTCTGAAGCCCTCGCCCACCACGAAAAGGAAGTCGAAGGCCTCGACACCGCCGCTAAGGTTGAAAAGCTCTGCAACTGGATTTCCAAGGCTTCCGCCGAAGTCCTCAAGAGCCTCCCCTCCACCACTCAGGGCCAGCTGATGCTCGACCGCGACAGCCACGGCAACGTGCAGGTTTCCCTCATCGAAACCGAAAAGCTCGTCATCGAAATGGTGAAGAAGGAACTCAAGAGCCGCAAGAACTTCAAGGGCAAGTTCTCCGCCCTCAACCACTTCTTCGGTTACGAAGGCCGCTGCGCCGCTCCGTCGAACTTCGACGCCGACTACTGCTACAGCCTCGGTTACACCGCTTCTGTGCTCGCCTTCAACAAGATGAACGGCTACATGAGCTCTGTGCGTGACCTCACGAAGGGTATCGAAAAGTGGACTGCCGGTGGCATTCCTATCACCATGATGATGAACATCGAACGTCGTCACGGTGCCGACAAGCCGGTGATCCAGAAGGCTCTCGTTGAACTCGACGGTGCTCCGTTCAAGTTCTTCGCCAAGAACCGCGAAGTTTGGGCCAAGACTGAATCCTACACCTATCCGGGTCCGATCCAGTACTGGGGTCCGTCTGAAGTCTGTGATGTCACGAACTTCACTATCAAGCTGGAACGCGGCGCAATTAAGGTGAAGTAATTTAGACTTCGTCTAAAACTTAAGTCCCTCGCATTTTTGCGAGGGATATTTTTGTTTTTAACAATTATTAAAAATGGCGGGCAATAGCCCGCCACTTCTAACAGTCTACTGTCTACTTCCTACTATTTAGCACCTTCGCTGGTGCTGAGTAGATACGCGTTGATGAACGGCTTGATTTTGCCGTCGAGTACGCCTGCGGTATCCGAAGTTTCGACACCGGTGCGCAAGTCCTTCACGAGCTGATAGGGCTGCAGCACGTAGCTACGGATCTGGCTACCCCATTCGACCTTTTTCTTTTCGGCCATACGGGCATCACGCTTGGCTTCTTCTTCCAAGCGGTAATGTTCGGCGACCATGGTCTTGAGCATCTTGTAGCAGGTTTCGCGGTTCTGAATCTGGCTACGTTCGGTCTGGCAGCTCGCCATGATACCCGTCGGCAAGTGCGTCATACGCACGGCGGAGTCCGTCTTGTTGATGTACTGGCCACCGGCACCGCTACTGCGGTAAGTATCCACACGCACATCGGCCATATCCAAATCGAATTCGATGTCTTCGTGTTCGGGGTACAGGTACACGGCGGTAAAGCTCGTGTGGCGGCGGGCGTTCGCATCGAACGGGCTGATGCGCACCAGGCGGTGCACGCCGATTTCGGAACGGAGCAGGCCGTAAGCGTTTTCGCAAGTGACCTCGATGGTCGCACTCTTGAGGCCAGCATCTTCCGCTTCCTGGAAGTCGACCACCTTGAAGTCCATGTTTTCGCGTTCGAAGAAGTGCGTGTACATGCGGAAAAGCATCAGCGCCCAGTCCTGCGACTCGGTGCCGCCTGCGCCCGGATGAATTGACAGCAAGCAACTGCAAGCGTCATCCGGACCGTTCAGCATTTTCTTGAATTCCATCGCCTCGATTTTCGATTTGAGTTCAGCGATGTCGGAATCAATCGATGCCGTCAAATCGGCGGATTCTTCCGCCTTGCTCATTTCGTAAAGTTCGGCCAAGTCATCGCAGCTCTGCGAGACTTCTTTCCACGAGTCCAGCAGGGCGCGCAGATTGCCGATTTTCTTCATCATGGACTGCGCCTTTTCCTGGTCATTCCACAGGTTCGGGTCGGCGGAGTCCTTTTCCAAAACGTAGAGTTCTTCGGTCTTGGCTTCTAAGTCAAAGATACCCCCAGAGCTTGTCGATGCGCGTACGCAAGTCGATCAGCCCGGTGTGCGTCGTCTGAAATGCCATTACTTAGCAGCTCCGATAGCCTGCGGCGGAGTGTACTTGGCATCGAGGTACTGCACCTTGTAGGTCTTTCCGAGGCCGTCGAGGTATGCCTTGAGCTGAGCCTGACGGTCCTGTTCGGCCTGCACACGCAGAATGTAGTCGATCTGGTGCTTGTAGCTTTCGTACTTGCCGTCGTTCTTTTCGGTCAGCATGAAGATGGCGATACCGTCCTTGTCGGTATACGGTTCGGTGATTTCGCCGACCTTGACCTTGTTCACGGCCTTCACAAAGGCATCGCCCTTGGACTTGGCAACGAACTTGCTCATGACACCGCCAGTCTTCTTGGCGGTCTGGTCGTCGCTGTACATGGCAGCGAGCTGAGCAAACGTAGCCTTCTTGCTGCGCACCTGAGCGGCAAGACCCTGCAACATCACCTTGGCATCTTCGATTTCCTGCTTGGACTTGCCCTTGGTGTAAATCACGATACGGGCACCGCTAATGGAATCGTTAATGGCGACCTTCGTCTTGTTGAGTTCCCAGAAAGCTTCCTTCTGCTTTTCGGTCGGATCCTTCGGGTACGGCACCTTCTTTTCGAGGATCGCTTCGCTCTTCAGCTGGTCTTCGATCTTTTCCTTGAACTGGGCCATGGTGGTGTTAGACTTCTTGAGCTCCTTCTGGAAGGCGTCTTCGCTCGGGAACTGCGCCTTGAAGAGCTTGGTCAAGCTGTCGACTTTGCCCTGAGAAACCTTGATACCCATCTTCTTGGCTTCGAGCTTGATGAGTTCCTGACCGACCAGGTTGTCAATCACAGCATAGCGGAGCTGGGTCATGGTCTTGTCATCAATTTTCTTGCCGCGGAGCTGCTGTTCGCCGAGCATTTTGGCGAGGCTATCGATTTTACCTGCAGAAATACCGACTTTTTCGACACGGATCACATCCATGCTCTTGGTGTTCAACAACTGAGCAGAAGCGATACCGGCGGCCAAAGCGACCGTCAAGACACCGCGAGAAACAAATTTAAAAGAACGCATTTTTATTCCTTTTTAAAATTTTCCGCCGTAAATATAGAAAAAGGCGAGAGCCGCGACAAAAACATTATGTTTTTGGCATGGCCGAGCCATACTATATGCACTCCGAAAGAGTGCCATATAGTAAAATAGCAGTTCTAAACCCAAAAGTTCGCTGATTAGTTGTCCTTCAGGCAGCGAATCGAATACGACAGTTTTTTCTCTTCACCCCGCAAATCTACACCATCGCCCTCTCCAAAACAAACTGCATTCGCCAAATGAACCACATCAGAGGTTGAACTCCAAAAACAGGTTCTTTGACCTTTATCATAATAATGTTCTCCCCTAGATCTATACCCAGCGGGCAACGCAGTAAAACCAAAAGCATTAATTCCACTACCTTGTTTCCAACTACCACCTTTCAAAAGCGTTCCTGGCTCCGAATTCATAACCAAACCCGACGAAGCCAAACCCGCCCCCCACGTAGCCTTAGTAGAAACCAATTGTTCCAGTTCTATACTTGAGGGCAAATGCCAACCTTCCGGACAAACACCCCTTACAGGATAATCAACAGAGCATTCTGCAAAGTCACCGCACCCCGATCCATTTTTTGAAAAAACGGCTGAACTATCCATTGCAGCACTCCACAAGTAAAGTCTACCATATTTTGAACAATCTTCATCGTAATAACAAAAACTAGAGGAATCTTCACAATCTGTCGGCTGTAAATAACGATAGTTCAGATTCTCCGCCATCCACCACTGGTCTCCAATTTTTACAGTCTTGTACGTTTGGCCATCCCGAGAATCCGTCAGCGAGCCGTATTCGCAGGGTTCACGATAGGATCGGTCATCACCACACTCTGCAACCAAGGGGACCGTATCGGTCATCCAATCTTCATCACGAACACAACGAACAGACGCCCCCCATGATTTCATTGTATTATCATAGTATTGAGGAGCATTCCAATACGTCGTCTTATGGAAAACCAGGGTCATAGCTTTATATTTATCGTAGACTTCAGAGCTCCAGATATACGCCCTTGCATCATCTGAGGTAAGGGCATGTTCCACTTTCCCGTCAAAATTCAAAACAAATTCATAATCAGTTTCAACCGCCGTTACACGGAGTCCACTGTATTCCACCGGAAAAGAACGGATGCCGGCATAAAAAAGAGTCGCAAATTCTCTCTGTTCTGGTAGATGCCACCCTTCCGGACAAACTCCCCTTACTGGATAAACAGCAGCGCAATCTGCATAGTCTCCACACCCCGATCCATTCGCAGAAAAGGCTCCGGAACTATCCATGGCCGCACTCCATAAATACAGACGGCCATATTTATCACAATATTCCAGAGAATCGTTAACACAAAAACTGCTTGAATCCAAAGAATCCGTTGGATGCAAATAGGCAAAGTTTAAATTTTTATCCATCCACCAATGATTACCGATTTTACGAATTTCATATGATTGTCCATCTCGGGAATCCGTCAAAGTTCCGGTTATATAATCCAATGGTCGATTTTGGTGTTCATTTTTACAAGCTGAATTTAAATTACTGCTTGACGACAATCCAATAATATCGCGGATTTCGCTAGAAGACATTTTTGTCGTTGAACCCGCGTTATTGCTACTTGATGAAGATTCCTCTGCAAGCGGGTCGTCATTCGGCGACGATGAACTGCCATCGCAAGCAATGAAAACGAAAAACATGCAAGTGACAGCGATGCACTTCAGGCAAAAAAGAAAGTTTTTCACAGAAGACCTCCGGTAACCTCAAATAAATTCACGCGAAATATAGAAATAAACGATTTTCCCTTTTACACACAGACCCCTTTTTGTAAATCATTGTAAAATTTCGTTCCAAAATTGCTTGAAATAGTCAAAAAAAGCGTGTATATATATGAATAGGGACAGTCTCTATTCGCCCGCGACAGGCTTTTTCGCAAAAAAATTATGCATATATCGCAATTGAGGTTATTGACTTTAGAATGATATATATGTATATTATAGATACAAATGTAAGGTTTGACGAGGAAAAGGCTTTAAGAGTTTTGCAAAAACATGGTGTCAACATGGAAGATGTTCGCCAAGAGATTATTGCGAAACGATTCGATGTCCAAGAAGTCGCCAACCAAGAAGGACATCCAGGGCAGAAAATGTTCGTGGTGTTGGTGAACGGATACGCTCATTGCGTTCCATTTGTTGTTGAACAGGACGGAACAATCTTTCTTAAAACGGCTTTTCCAAGCAGAGTTTATCAGCGGAGGTATGAAAATGGAAATCTCAGATTCAAAGTATGAACCGATAGACGACGAAGAACGTTCGCTGATGGAAGCTATTGAGCGCGGCGACACAAAGCCAGTCCCGAAAGAAGAACTGGAAGCAATCAAAGCCTCGATCAAGGGAACTGCGCACAACATCACGATTCGTATGAACGACGACGACATCGAAGGCATGAAGGCAAAAGCTTCTCGCCTTGGAATAAACTATCAAACTTTAATAAAAACGCTTGTACACCGCTATTTGAACGGCGGCGTAACAATCAACGAAGCATTCTAAACAAATTCTAATTCATACAAAAGGCGGTCATTGACCGCCTTCTTTTTAAATTTCTTCGGCGAATTCGCTCATGGGCTTGCGCACGGGGTGGCGCGGCGAGGGGCCACCTTCGGCGGGGTCGGCGTAGCCCACATCCAAGAAGCAAGCCAGCTTGAGGTTTGCCGGGAAGTCGAAGGCCTTTTCGATTTCAGAGGCGTTAAAGCCGCGGGCCCACAAGGTCGCAAGTCCCAAATCGGTGGCCTGCATCATCATCGAAGTCGTCACGATGCTGGAATCCATATCGCCACTCACAAAATCGTCGTGGTAAGTCACGGGAGAATAGCACTTGTCCTTGTCGTAGCAGACCATGAGCACCACGGGGGCGTTGTAGGCCATGCGGGTAATGCTGCGGAGCTTGGCTAGGGCGGCCTCGGACTTGAGCACCTTCACGGTCACCGGCTGGCCATTCACGGCCGTCGGAGAAAGGCGTCCGGCTTCGAGCACGAGGGAGAGTTTTTCAGTTTCCACAGCCTTATCGCTAAATTTGCGGCAGCTGTAACGATTTTGAGCGAGTTTAATGAATTCCATATCATAATTTTAGCATTTTATTTTTTCCTATTCTGCCATTTTCAGTATAGATTTATATAGAAATCCGCCCCAAAAACGGTATCAAAGGAGTCTTTTATGGAAACATTCAGCATTCCTGGTTTTTGGTACACTGTTCCGGCAGCGTCAATCCTTGCCCTTGTAGCGGCACTGCTGTTCTTCAAATCCATGATGAAAATGGACGAAGGAACGCCGCGCATGATAGAGATTGCGGGTTATGTCCGCGAAGGGGCTCTCGCCTACCTCAAGCGCCAATACAGAACCGTTTCGGTCGTATTCGCCATTTTGTTCCTCATTTTCGTGGTTCTCGCATTCCTCGGAATCCAGAACCCCTTCGTTCCGGTCGCATTCCTCACCGGCGGTTTCTTTAGCGGACTCTGCGGATTTTTAGGTATGAAAACGGCTACGCAGGCAAGTTCCAGAACGGCCGCCGGCGCAAGCAAGAGCCTGAACCAAGGCCTCGTCACGGCATTCCGTTCTGGCGCGGTCATGGGACTGATTGTCGTCGGTTTCGGCCTACTCGATATTTCCATCTGGTTCTACCTTCTGAACTTCATCTACGACCATAATATTTTCGGCATGGGAGCCACCCTGGCAAGCAAGATTTCGATGGATTTTTCGGACAGCTTGATTACGAATTCCGCTTTCGGGCACGCCAAGATGGCCGAAGTGACAACCACCATGCTGACCTTTGGCATGGGCGCCTCGCTGCAGGCGCTCTTTGCCCGCGTTGGCGGGGGTATCTACACGAAGGCGGCCGATGTCGGTGCCGACTTGGTCGGTAAAGTCGAAGCGGGAATTCCCGAAGACGATCCGCGAAACCCCGCCACCATCGCCGACAACGTCGGCGATAACGTCGGAGACGTTGCGGGCATGGGCGCAGACCTCTACGAATCCTACTGCGGATCCATCTTGGCGACAGCGGCGCTCGGCGCGGCCCTTCCTGGCATGAGCATGCACCATGTCATTGCCCCGATGCTTGTCGCGGCAATAGGCATTGTTCTTTCGATTGTCGGCATTTTCATGGTGCGCACCAAAGATGACGCCAACACCAAGTCGCTCTTGCATTCCCTTCTCGTCGGAACGCTCGGATCTTCGATCCTTATTCTTTTGGCGCTCCTTGTCTTTGTCAAGCTGGGACTCATTTCGTGGGGCATTTTCGGATCTGTCGTCGCAGGCCTTGCCGCTGGCGTCATCATAGGACAGTTTACCGAGTTCTATACCTCCGACGCCTACAAGCCCACCCGCGCTATCGCTTCGCGCACGCAGATGGGCCCCGCCACGACCATCATCGAAGGCATTTCGGTCGGCATGTACTCCACCGCCCTCCCGGTAATCACTATCGTTCTCGGCATTCTCGCCTCCTTCGGTTTTGCGGGCGGTTTCAGCAACATTTCGCAGGGCCTTTACGGTGTCGGTTTCGCTGCCGTCGGTATGCTTTCGACCCTCGGCATCACGCTTTCGACAGACGCCTTCGGGCCCATTGCCGACAACGCAGGCGGTAACGCCGAAATGGCGGAACTCCCCAAGAAAGTCCGCGAACGCACCGACGAACTCGACATGCTCGGCAATACGACCGCAGCGACAGGCAAGGGCTTCGCCATCGGTTCTGCAGCTTTGACAGCCATGGCACTCCTCGCCTCATACGTCGAAGAAATCAAGCTCTGGCTCAGCAAATTCGCCCATGACGGCGCATTCGAATTCGGTGGCGTCACCTTCTTCAGCAGCTCTACGGCTCTCGCCTCTGGAGCAGCCACAAACAATTCGCATTGGCAAATTCTAGAAGGCGGCATCAAGGCCATCGCAAACGATGGTTCGCTTGCAGCCCTCTCTATTGCAGACGCTTCGTTCGGCGATTTCATGGCAGCATTCAACTTGAATCTGATGAACCCCATGCTCCTCGGCGGTCTCTTTATCGGCTGCATGATGGCCTTTGTATTCTGCGCCATGACCATCAAGGCGGTCGGCCGCGCGGCCTCTTCCATGGTCAAGGAAGTTCGCCGCCAGTTCAAGGAAATCCCCGGCATTATGGAAGGAACTGGCAAACCGGACTATGCCAAATGCGTCGAAATCTCGACTCACGGAGCCCAACGCGAAATGCTTCTGCCTTCGCTTCTCGCTGTCATCGTTCCGGTTGTTGTAGGCCTGTTCATGGGAATCGCAGGCGTCTTCGGCCTGCTCGCCGGTGGGCTCGCTTGCGGATTCTCGCTCGCCTGCATGCTCAACAACGCAGGCGGTGCCTGGGACAACGCCAAGAAATATATCGAGAAAGGAAACTTCGGCGGAAAAGGCTCCGATTGTCACAAGGCGGGCGTTGTCGGCGATACCGTAGGCGACCCGTTCAAGGATACCGCAGGCCCCTCGCTGAACATCCTGATCAAGTTGATGACGATGGTGAGTCTCGTTTTCGCAGGCGTCATTGTCGCGGTCGGCGGACTCTAGCCAGGCGGACTCTAGCCAAACGAACTCAAGCTTTACAGCACATAAAGTGCAAGCACAACAATAATTCCGGCAAAGACCAAGAAAACGGGCAACAACAGCAAAAGGCAAAGCAGCCCGATTTTCAGGTCATAAAAGAACATGCGCCAGCGACCGCGCTTGGTCTTGCATGTTTCTGCGCGGCAATCCGGGCAAACATTTCCGACCTTGTTACGGACACGGATGGCAAGGTTGCTTTCCAGCGGAGCCATCCCGACCTTGTCGTTAAATTCCTTGTTGCAAATAGAGCACGTGCACTGCATATCGGTAATTATAGTAAACAGTAGACAGTAGGAAGTAGACAGAAACAGAAGGTTAGTTCGCGGAAGCCTTAAAGAAGGTCGTAATGGTTAGCGAATCGCTATCACCCTCGAACCAGCCTCCGAGATAATTGTACCGTAACACCCAGGTGATTACGGTATCTTTTTCGAGCGGCGCTTCCAGTTTATTTTCAAGGAAGAAAGGGTATTTTTCATAAACAGTCGGATAACTGCCTAAAAGAGACCCCACCACCTCTACGGCTGTTGTACACACGGTCTTGTCCCCTTGTTTTGTACAAAGGCTCCGGTGGCCTTTTTCCGCCCATTCCGGCAAGCCTTCTACCGTAATAAAGTATCCCGTAAACAAGGAGTCCACTCCAAAAATCGGTTTTCGGGTATCCAACGTGTCGAGCGCCTTGCGGAATGCCGAGGTGTCGAAGGGAGGCGCATTGACGGCAGGAATATAGTCCGTCCAGGCATTAGGGCCATAATTCAGGAAGGTCGTATCGTAAACGTCCTTATAGAGTGTCGGCAAATACATCGTATCGCGATAAACCCGGTCGTGCACGCACTTAAAACCGGAGCGACGGCACATCATCGAGCCCATCGCATGCCCTTCAGGAACCCAAACTACCGGAGGGTTCGGGAGCGCCACCGCTTCTGTTTGGGCGTATTCGTTTGAATACATGACGCTATAACAAAATATGCCTGTTTGGCAACTAAACGTTTTTTGCGAGGAATCAAGATCACAGTAAACAGGGCGATGGCCGCAACGATAAGTATCATCCAACTCGGAGCGTTCATCAATGCGGATACCCACAAGCGTGTCGTAGTCATCGATAAACCGGTCAAAATACTTGAATCCGATATAGTTGTGTTTTGTAACCACCGTATCTTCATAAACGGTATCGCCATAGACAATCACCGTATCGCGAATAAAGACCGTATCGCAGCGGGCCTGCAAAGAATCCCACTCTTCCTCTGGCAAAATCTGATTTTTTCCAGCACTGCACCTGCCATCGGGATCATACCCCTCCGGTAGCGGATTTAAAGTGCCGCCATCGCATGAAGTCAGCACCACCGCGGCAAGCGACATCAAAAGAGTTAAGAACAAACGAAGCATGCTGGGAATATAGTAAATAGTTGGCAGTTAGCAGTTGGCTGTAATTAACGGTCTGTTTCTTTAACGCAATCTTGTTTTTTTCATACAAAACGTAAAAAAAACACAATTGTAAACAAAAATTTCTATTATTGGCGCCAAAAAAATAAGGAGAATACGGTGTTTATCAAGCGCCTTTCAACAGCTGCAATGTGTGCAGCATTCACAATCTTCGTTACATCTTGTAGCAACGAAGAAACTATCACTAACGACAATCTCAGTATCGTCAGTTCCCTAGATCCAGAAGACTGTAACGATAAAACCGAAGGAACCATGAACTTCGTGAAGCCCAAAGCCACGATGTACATCTGTTCCGAAGGCGAATGGGTCGCCATGAGCGATCACGAAGCCATCCAATATCGTTGCGAATCCAAGGAACTGAAAGACAAGTCCGGTTTTGCCATTGTTTGCGACGGCGATACAATTGGCACCGTGAAAAACGGCAAAGACGGCGAAGACGGTGCAGACGGCAAAAAAGGCGCCGATGGCAAGGATGGCACCGACGGTACGAACGGCTCCAATGGCACGAATGGTAAAAACGGTACGAACGGTAAGGACGGCATAAGCGCTGACACCGCAGCCATCAACCAGTCCATTAAAGACGCTTTGAGCGGTTTTTCCAGCAAAAACCAAACGGAAATTGACGAGGCCATCAAGAGCTTGAGCAGCGCCTATAGCAAGCTTGACGAAGAAATCAACGACAAGTTCAACGACGCCTACAGCAGCTGGAATGCAGAACTTGAAAACAAGTCTTGCGCCATCGATTCAATTGTTCGAAACAACGAAAAGGCTATCATCACCGTGTTCATCAAGTGCGGCGAAGCCGAAACCAAAATGGGAATCCCGTTCACGCCCGTGAACGAGAATCTCGCCAAGGTGTACAAGAAGCATATTGTCGTGCGTTTCCCGGTGCAGGCCAATAAGGAAACAAAAACTGACGACATCTACGAGGAAATCTGGAAGAACCTCAAGGGTGGCGACAATGCAGAACTTACCGTGACGGATCTTGACGAAAAGTTCGCCCCGAGCGGCAAGGTGTTTATGCAGGACTTGTTCGCCTCTGCCAATAAATCCTTTGTGACAATCGAAGAAACTAACGAAAAGACGGTGGAATACAAGGTTGCACGCCTCGAAGGAGATCTCGACATCACGAACCTTACGACCCCGGTTGTGAAGCTCCGCGCCAAGCTGAACTTGACCAACAACGCTTTCGGCGCCTTTGGCGGATTTGGCTCGAACGCAACGGATGTCATTTACAACGCCTATGCAGACTTGTCCGATGCGTCCGATACGGTTGTCATCGACTTCTTGACCGACTACAAGGCAGCCCGCGTAAAGAAGTTGGTTGACGATGGTAACGGTTTTGGTGTTGCAAACGAGCAGGCAAACAAGGAACTTGCCGGGGCCCTTTATTTGGAAAACAGCGAAGAATATCCGTCTTTCGAACATTATGCCCCCGATCAGATTGGCCTGGCCGAAAACTTCAACAGCATCGTGTGGGTGATGGCCCTCATTGACCAAAAGGACAAGACTCCAGGTTTTAACTCGGTCTATAACGCTTTCCGCAAAGTCTTTGCCGAAAACGGCAACTTTAGCACCGCCGTCAATACGACTTACGCAGGCAAGGAACACAGCATGTTCTTTGTTGATTACCTCGCTTTGCTTATCGACGCGAACTTCTTCAAGTGGAACCAAATGCAGCATGGCGACTCTACTGCTGAAACGAATGTCTGGAGTGGTACGGATGCCGTCTATTACAAGATTTTGCAGAATGGATTTGTGGAAGCCTATAAGCTTAAAGTCGAAGACGCAAAGGTTTTCAATGCTCCGTCTGGCTATAGCAGCAAGGTGTATAAGTCTGATGTCAAAGGGGGATATTTCCATTACTTTGAATATATCGAAAACGAACAAGGTTGGTATCCTGTAACACTTTGGGCTGTAGGTGTTGCAACGGTGGAAAAAGTTTGCGATGCTGACGCTGTTAATTCGACCTTCTTCTATAGCTTTGAAGGTCTTGATGATAATGCCGTTTGTGTATGCGACAATGGAAACTGCGGCTGGCAAGATGCTGAAAATGTATGCTTGGGCCGTAGTGAAGGCGATAAGGGATCGGCGTTCTTTGACGGGGAAATTAAAGAGTATGAGTGCGTCAAAGAGGAATGTAATCTGCCTGATTCTACTGCTTGCAATAATCTTGGACTTGTGCCTGGTGATCCTAGTTCTTCGGGTTCTTCCGGTGAATATTCTGAACAGGACGGCATGACCCCGGAAGAACAGGCCAACAATCCGGAATCCAAGCTTTACCTCGGTGAATGCAGCGCTACTGTAAACGAAGGCAAAGAAAAGCTGTTCGACATCAGGAATGCGGAACTTGCCACGACAACGAGCAAAACAACCTTTGTATGCGATGGCTCCCAATGGAGAGTGAAAAATGAGTTGGATGAGAAATATGGAATATGTTCAAAAACCGTGATGGGAAAGGGAGTCGTCAAGGAAGAAAATGGTTCCGCATATTATAAGTGCGATTACCTTGATAAACAGGAAAAATACGAATGGATCGCTGCTGAAGTGCGTGACAATGTTTTAGGTGTAGCTTGCCATTATGGCTATGTCAGTGAAAAAGTGGTTACTGAATCCGGTTATGAATATGTTTGTGAAACAGTAGAGGATTTAGACAACTGGGGTAACCATATCCATGAATGGCGTGAACTTAGCTTTGAGGATATCTATGGCAAATGCGATGAAGATAAGATGAAGAATCAAACCGAAGTAGCAGTTTACGGAGGGGAAAAATACAAGTGTAACTACATTTCTGGAGGTTCTTCAAGCGGATACTCTTGGGTTAAGGCAAGCGATTTGGATGAAAACGCAACGCTTGGAATTTGCACGAGAAATCGATCAAAAGAAAAAGATGTCGCTATAGTCGGTGACGCATACTATGGATGTCTTTCTAATAATAACGTAGAAGGAATCCCCGAAAGTTCTTCCTCCACAGATTGGAAAGAAATTGGTGAAAATGAGTACCTTAACGCCAAGTTTGGTGATTGCGAAACCGATAGAGGTAATACTAAAAACATTGCAGACATTAAGAGCGAAACCCTCAAGGATGGTGAAAGCCACAGTTTCAAGTGCTCTATAGCTAAAGAAGTCGTAAATGGCTATGGTAAGTGGGTTGACGCCTCCACAGACATTGCTCTCAACCAGATTTGCAACAGAGATAACGAAGATGCAACTGTTACCAAAGAAAGCGTAATCTATGTCTGTGCGTACAAGGATGAATCATCCATGTATCAGTGGATTACTTCTGATGAGTACTGCGAAACTAATGGTACAAATTTGACTTACGGTGGGTATTTTGACAATCCGTCTAGTTCTTCTAGTATGGCTCACTGTAGCAAAAGCGGAAGTCCTAAATGTCAAACGGAAACCGACAAGAAAATCTGCTATGTCGGTACCGAGTCTTTCGTCAAATTGGATAGCGCGTGGCAATCTGTGGCAGATTATTGCGATAAACATTCTACAGGTTCCGCCTGTGAATTTGTCAATCATGATGGTGATATATACAAGTCTACTGTTAAGTATTACGAACAAACGGAATACTACGTAAATACAGAACAAGGTTATAAGAAAGCAGAAACTGCAGAAGAATATTGCAAAGCGTTTGATCCGAATCATGAAGGGGTCTGCGTATTTGGATTTGACGTTTATTATTATTGCGAAGGTTCCTGGATCCTTAACAATGTAGGCTGCCTGACCCGCGGATAGAATTTGTACTAGAATATGAAAACATCCCCGCAAATGCGGGGATGTTTTCATTATAAGAGAAAAACCCGGACAAGCCGGGTGAAAAAATATTATATCGCAAACTTCGTAGCATCAGCCAACTGCACGCTGGCGATGCGAGAAATACCCTTGATTTCCTGCGTCACACCGTAGAGCATGTCGGCTTCGGCCATGGTACGC
The DNA here is from genome assembly GCA_902799745.1 of Fibrobacter succinogenes. Lineage (GTDB taxonomy): Bacteria > Fibrobacterota > Fibrobacteria > Fibrobacterales > Fibrobacteraceae > Fibrobacter > Fibrobacter succinogenes_Q. The sequence goes on from CADCBQ010000006.1 coordinate 21,393, forward strand.
TTGTTATGCGTCACCACGATGAACAAGGTCTGCTTGCTGAATTCGCGGAGTAGCGCCATGAAGCGGCCCACATTAGCGTCATCGAGCGGACCGTCGACTTCGTCCAGCACGCAGTACGGCGACGGCTTTTCCATGTAAATGGCAAACAGCAGTGCCGTTGCAGTCAGGGCGTGTTCACCACCGGAAAGCGCCTTGATACCGCGCATCTTCTTACCCGTGGGACGCACGTTGATTTCGATGTCGGCATCGAGGATATCCATGGGCTTGCCCATTTCGTCCACCTTCTCGACAAGACTCATCTTGGTTTCGCCGTTCAGGAACAGCTTGCTGAACACGAACTGGAAGTTCTTCTGAATGCGGGCAAACGTATCGAGGTAACGGCTGCGGGCAATGTCGTCGAGCTTGGTGATGGTGCGGTCCAGCGAGGCGCGGGCACGGTCCAGGTCGTCGAACTGCGCTTCCACTTCCAACAGACGCTTCTTTTCGTCTTCGTAGTCTTCCATCACATTCACGTTAATGGGGCCCAGTTCCTTGATCTTTCCGCGGAGTTCGCGGATTTCACGGTCGGCTTCGGGCTGCGAATACTCAACGCGTTCCACGTCTTCGGGGTTCGCAAGGTCCACGCTGTATTCGTTGGTGATGCGTTCGGTGAGGCGGTCGAGGTTTGCCTGCAAGGCCTCCTGCCTGCGGCCCACATCGTTCAAGTCCTTCATCTTCTCGATCATGTCGTCGCGGAGGCGGTTGACTTCGCTACGCCATTCTTCGAGGTCGCCCGAAACAAGTTCGTACTTTTCACGGGCCAAGTCGCGCTGATTTTCCAGTTCGCGGAGAGCGGAATCCTTGCTCTGCACCTGGTCGGCGACTCCCCTGCCGTCTTCCTCGTTCTTCTGGATGGCGGCCTGGTTCTTTTCAATTTCATCTTTACGCGTACGAACCGCATTTTCCAAGAAATCCACCTGTTCGGCGATGTAGTTCAAGCGGTTCGTATTCTGCGTGAGCTTTGCAGTCTTGTCCTGAGCGCTGCGCTCCAGTTCGCGAACGTCTTCTTCTTTTTCGCGGAACATCGTATCCTGTTCGCTCAGCTCATCATTCACGCGGGAATATTCTTCTTCGATCTTTTCAAGAGAAGCCTGAGCGTCCATTAATTCCTGGTCGCTGTTCTTGGAGGCTTCCGCCGCCTGAATCTTGGATTCGGCGTTCTGCATTTCGCCCTGCAACTGCGCAATTCTGCGGTCGCAACCGGCGATAATGTTATTCTGGATCGAAATGCCGGCGTTGCCGCCGCGCTTCATATCTTCTTTTTCGCGGATTTCGTCGACCAACGAAGCAAGCATCTGCGTATCTTCATCGACCAAATCCTGCAAGCGACCGATTTCTTCTTCAGCTTGAGCCACTTCGAGGTTCACGCCTTCCAACAGGCTATTCGCCTCGGCGATTTCATTCTTGCGGCTAAGCGTTCCAGACGTTGCCGTACCGCTACTCATGAGGCCGCTCGTACGCACAATGCCTTCGGGCGCCACAAAGCAGAGGTCTTCGCCGCGCATGGCTCGCGCAAGGCGCACCGCCGTCGAGAGCGAATCTACGACAAAGTAACGAGAAAGCAACGCCTTGAGCCAGCCTGCAATCTGTTCGTCGGCAGTCACGTAATCTTTAAGGCAACCGGTTACACCGTCGCCCTGGAGCGTGCCGGAATAGGGTTCGGCACCGGCACCCACCAGCGCGAGCACCGCCTTGCCAACGTTTTCGCCCTTCATGGCATCCACTGCAGCAATCGCGGCATCGTCGCTAGCAACGACCACGGCATCCATCAAGTCACCGAGGGCGGCCTCCACTTGAGCGGCATATTCGGGTGCGGCTTCGATACGTTCCGACAGGAGCCCGCCCACCAGGTCCGCCTTATGCTCCATGAGCCAGCGGCTAGCGTCGGTGCCCTCATTGGCAACGCTCTGTAAAACATCGATTCGAGAGGTGAGCCTTGCCACCTCGTTCTTCAGTTCCTGCAGTTTCTTCTGGGCTTCGAGCAAGTCGGCGCGTTCGGCATCGAGTCGCTCTTCGCGCGTCGAACGCTGTTCGGTGAGGCGTTCCAGGTCGGCATCGGCGGCTTCGAGGCCAACGTTAATATCTGCCAGGGCCGATTCGGCGCTCGCCTTCTGCGACTGCACCTGTTCCATTTCGCCGCGCCACTTGGAGAGGTTCGCCTGCAACAGCCCCGATTCGGCATCCATACGCTCGAAACGGCTCTTGAGGGAGTTCACCTGGTTCGTTTTCTGCAGGCGTTCGTTCGCAAGTTCCCTTGACTGGGTACGCAGGTCGTCCACCTTGTCGCGCATAACCTGCAAAATTTCGCGTTCGCGCTCCAGCAAGGCGTTCATTTCGTCCACGTCGCTGTCGGAACTGAGCACCGCATTTTCTTCTTCGAGGCGGGCGCGTTCAGAGAGAAGTTCCTGAACCTTGCCCGTGTTGCGGTCAATTTCTTCCTGGGACTTTTCGTTCGCGGCTTCCAGGTTGGAAATCACGTCGCGAATACGGCCCATACTGTTGTTCAAGTCGTTGAGCTCGATAGTCGCCTTCTGCACCTCGCGTTCCAAGTCGCGGTAGGCGTTTTCGTCTTCGGCAATCAACAGCTTCTTTTCGTCAATCTTTGCCTGCAACACCGTCGCATTCGTCTTCGAATTTTCCACATCGTGGTTCAGACGGCGGGTCGCGGTATCGAGGGTCGTTAACCCCTCCTTCATATCTTCAAACTTGTCGATACTGACCGAGAGGTCCAGTTCACGCAGGCGCTTGCTAAGGCGCTTAAATTCGTTGACCTTTTCGGCCTGGGTCTCGTACAGTTTTACGGAACGGCGCACGCTGCGCAGGTTGTCTTCCACGCGTTCCATGTCCATCTGCACGCGTTCGAGCTGGCGGCGGGTTTCCTTGCGCTGCTGCTTGTACTTGCTCACGCCGGCGGCTTCTTCGAACAGCACGCGGCGGTCGTCGGCCTTGTCGCTCAAAACCGCCTTGATCATGTCGGCGTTCATCTGCGAATAAGTGCTAGAACCGAGGCCCGAGTCAAAAAGCAGGGCATGCACATCGCGCAGGCGGCATTCCTGGTTGTTAATCAAGTATTCGCCCGAACCGTCACGGTGCACGCGGCGGGTCACAATCACTTCGGAATATTCGGAATTGAGCGTTCCATCGCTGTTATCGATCACAATGGAAACTTCGGCAAGGCTCATGGCGGCACGTTCTTCGGTACCGCTAAAAATCACGTCCTGCATCTTGCTCATACGCAAGGATGCTGCCTTCTGTTCACCCAGAACCCAGCGGATAGCGTCGGTAATGTTCGACTTGCCGCACCCGTTCGGACCCACCACGGCGGTGAGACCCTTCGTCGGGAAGTTGATTTCGGTCCTCTGGGCAAAGGACTTAAAGCCAAAAATCTTTAGTTTTGTAATCTGCACTTCAAGGCGAAAGATAAAAATGATTTTCCCTATAAAAGGGCAAAAACAAGCAAAAAAGCCCAAAAACCGCTTACAGGGTCAAAGTTATTCCAATTTGGAGTAAGTTTTTTGTAAAAAATGAAAAATTCACCCCAGTAATAGATATATTATGCTATTGAGAAGGACATTTTATTCATGAGATTATTTTTTGCAATCATCTATTCCGTGCTAATTATCCTTTTGGTGCTATGCGGAATGATATCGCGACGTTCCAAAAGGACCGTCGCCACTTCAGTCTCATATCTCGAATTCTCATTTATCGTTCCCATTGTCGGAAACCTGATTCTAGTCCTTTCTCAAAACGAACTCCTGTCCACCCTCGGTAGCTACACCTACTTTATCGGCATGGACCTGATGGCATTTAGCCTGTTCGACTTCACGCTGTCCTACTGCAACATTCCATGGCGAGCACACCGCAAGAAGTGCTATGTCATATACGCGATTCTCACCCTGGACATTATCCAGTACTTCTTCAACCCGTTCTTCGGGCAAGCCTTTGGCATGGAAGCCATAACGGTAGACGGTTCGCCCTACTACAGACTCGTTCCCTATTTCGGCCAGACCTGCCACCGTATCGCCGTCTATTTCGCATTCTTCACCTCCTTGGGGATTTTCCTGTTAAAGGCCATACGAGTTCCCCGTATTTATGCCGAAAAATACTACGTCATCCTCTTTACCATGATTTTTGCCGGTTTTTGGCAGTCCTACTACATTTTCTCCAGAACCCCCATCGACCGTTCGATGGTCGCGCTGGCCGTTTGCGCCTTACTCATCTTCTATTTTTCACTTTTCTACAGGCCGTTCAGACTTTTGGACCGAATGCTCGCCAATATCGCGTCAAAGATTCCTGAATCCGTCTTTTTCTTCGACGCCAACGACAGATGCATCTGGATTAACCGGAACGCAGAAAAACTGGTAGAGCTTCAATCCGACAATCTTGATCGCGTCCAGCATCGTCTGCAAGCCATGTTCGACGACCTAGGCGAAGGCGAAGACAACTGGTCTACCAAGCAGCAAGTCGGTTCCGGCAAGAACACCCGGTTCTACTCGCTCGAAAGGCACATCGTGACCGATTCGAGAAGCAAGAAAATCGGTTCGTTCCTAAACATACACGACCACACCGAAGACATTTTAAATCACCAGCGCGAAATGTACGAAGCCACCCATGATAAACTCACGGGGTTGTTTACCAAAGAGCATCTATTCAACGTCATCAAGCATAGAATTGCCATTGACAAGGACACGTCATATTCCATCGCCTACTTTGACATCAAAGATTTCAAAATGGTCAACGATATCTTTGGTAACACCGCTGGCGACAATGTCCTTGTAAGAGTCGCAAACTGGATCAAGGAAAACTCTCGTGACAACTGGAGCTACGGACGCATTGGCGGCGACGCGTTCGGCGTATGCTTTCCCACAGATACCGTCCGCTTGGCCATTGTCGAAGATAAGCTTTCAAAATTCGTCATTTCCAACGGCACTATCGACCAGCATATTCTATTGCACGTAGGCATCTATCATGTAACCGATACGAGCATAGACGTATCGATCATGTTCGACCGAGCACACCTCGCCCAAACAAGCATCAAGAACGAATACAACACGCACATCGCCATATACGACGACAAAATGCGCGACCAGGTGCTATGGGGTCAAAAGATATCGGCAGAACTCGAATCCGCAATTGACCAGCGTGAAATCGTCCCCTACTTGCAACCCATTGTAGACAACAAGGGAAATATTATCGGGGCAGAAGCATTGGTCCGTTGGCTCCACCCCAAAGAAGGGTTCCTTCCGCCCTTCACCTTTATTCCTATTTTCGAAAAGAACGGCATGATTGCCGATGTGGACCTGTACATTTGGCGTTGCGCCTGCGAAATACTTGCCTCATGGACCGGCGAAAAAGAAAAACTCTTCATTTCGGTCAACATTTCGCCCAAGGACTTCTACTTCATGGATGTCTTTGCCGAAATCGATAAGCTGGTCAATGAATTCAAGATTAACCCGAACCGTTTGCGTATTGAAATTACGGAAACCGTCATGATGACCGACGCCGAAAGCCGTATGGCCATGTTGAAACGCTTCCGTGAGAACGGATACATTGTCGAAATGGACGACTTCGGAAGCGGGTATTCTTCGTTGAACCAGCTCAAGGACATGCCTCTCGACGTTCTGAAAATAGACATGAAGTTCCTGAGCAAGGCCGAGGACAACATGAAAGCCGAAACCATTCTCCGGAATGTACTCCGACTTTCAAGCGATCTTGGACTATTCTCGCTCACCGAAGGAGTCGAAACCGAGGACCAGTACAACATGTTGAGCCAAATGGGTTGTAACTTGTTCCAAGGTTACTACTTTGCAAAGCCTATGTCCGTTTCGGATTACGAAAAACTTTGCGACGCCCAAAGTTTGAACAAAAAAAGCTCTCCACGGACATAAAAACCTCCTTTTTGTTCAAAAAACAAATTAAGTAATCATTTGAACAGAAATTTGTAACAAACGAATTTCGTTATTTTGCCTATATTCACTCATAGAACAAAGTAAAAATCTATGAGTAAAGTATTATCGTTTGCGTTTCTATTCTTGGCTGTCGGGCTGCTGGTCTTACAACTTTTCGTAGGCAATTATATTCTATTGGACCTTACCGCGACAGGTTTGATTATTATCGCTATTTTAAGAATAGAAAAAGTCCAGAAAGAAGCCGCTGTCGTCAAGAAAAACGCGACAAGGCACCTTCAGGAAATCTACAACGCAACGCATGACAAGATTACAGGACTGTACACCAAGGAAGTCCTATTCGACAAAATCCGTAAAACAATTGACGAAAAAAAGGATATTCAGTATTGGATTGCCTATTTTGATATCAAGGACTTCAAAATAGTCAACGATATCTTCGGGAACGCCATGGGTGACAGCGTTTTACAAAATGTTGCGCAATGGCTTCGCGAAAACTCCACAAAAGAATGGGTATTTGGTCGCCTTGGTGGCGACGATTTCGGAATCTGCCTTCCGGCCGGAAACGCCAACTTGGAACAGCTCGAGCGCCGATTTTCCCGCTACATGATTTCGAACGGTTCTATCGAGCATCGCATTATCATGCACATGGGAATCTACAAGATTACCGAGCGCGATATCGATGTATCGATCATGTTCGACCGCGCACAGCTAGCCCTTTCATCGGTCAAGAACGAATACAACAAGCACATCGCCTTCTACGACAACAAGATGCGTAAGCAGGTGATGTGGGACCAGATGATTTCTGCGCAGATTGAAAAAGCCATCGAAGAAAAGCAGGTTCGTCCCTATTTACAGCCCATTGTAGACAACAACGGTCTCATTATCGGAGCGGAAGCCCTGATTCGCTGGGACCACCCTAAAGAAGGCTTCTTGCAGCCGGAAACATTCATCCCGACATTCGAAAGAAACGGCATGATCGCAGACCTGGACAAGTACATTTGGCGCAGCGCCTGCGAAATCCTTTCGACCTGGACCGGTGAAAAATCGAATCTATTCATTTCAATCAACATTTCGCCCAAAGACTTCTTGTTTATGGATGTCTTTGCCGAAATCACGGCGCTTATCGAAGAATACCACATCGACCCGTCTAGGCTGCGCATCGAAATCACCGAAACCGTGATGATGACCGAAGTCGAAAACCGCATGGCTATTCTAAAACAATTCCGCGAATCGGGCTTTATTGTAGAAATGGACGACTTTGGCAGCGGTTACTCGTCGCTCAACCAGCTCAAGGACATGCCGCTTGACGTACTGAAAATCGACATGAAGTTCCTCAGCAGTTCCAAGAACAGCCAAAAGGCCGAAATCATTCTGCGTAATGTGCTCAAGCTTTCGGGCGATCTCGGACTGTCTTCGCTCACCGAAGGTGTCGAAACCGAGGCTCAATACAATATGCTGAACAAGATGGGCTGCGACCTGTTCCAGGGATACTTCTTCGCAAAGCCCATGACTGTAAATGAATTCGAAAAAATCTGCGAAGCCAAAGTGGCTTAAGCAGATCGCTTACTTAAATTCATAGTGCAGGGAACCGTCGGTGCTATCCGAAAGCACCATGTATTCACTGCCGCCATCAAGTTTCAAATTTTCGATGTCAAAATCAGAACCGACTGTCCTGACACGCATCGTAAAGGTTCCGACCCAGTCTTCTTCGTAAACGCGGCTCTTTTCACCTGTACGAATCGTATCGCGAATCCACACTTTATAATCGGAATCTTCTTCGGAAAGGATATCGATTTCCACAACCGTCTTGCTAGACCTATTTTCAATTTGAAGTCGAGTCGTAGAGTCAACAAACCAATGCGTAAGACACCCAGAAAGTGTAAGGCAGCAGGCAAGCAACACCGTAAGCACCGAAATCTTTTTCATAGTACCCTTCATTAATTGCCTCCTTCTGTAGTAGCAGTCGGTTGAGCCTTTTCGTAGCGGATTCCCTTAGCCTCGATTGTCTTGGGAGCTCCACTGCCAGAACCCATCGGAGTTATTTCGCTCTGCTTGGTGTTCTTATCGAACTGTTTTACGACATCGGTTTCCATCGGGGCGCTGCGGGCGGCACCACGGTTAAAGAGCCAGCCATCGATAGTAGCAAGGTTGAACTTGAATTCTACAAGGAACGTTCCCTTCGCGCCAAAGAAATTTTCATAATCGTAGGCGGCATTGTAGGCAAAGCGGGCAAACAGCAAGTCAATTGCACCGCCCCACAACAAGTCGCTTTCTTCTTCAACCAAGTCGTCAGAAAGCTGTTTCATTCTGACTCGGTTCAAGCAAGTCGCTTCAAAGCCGATCATGCGAGACGGATCCGGGTAAAACTTGAGTGCTGCGCTATGGAACCAGGTGTCGTTCAAGTCAATCGCGACTTCAGCATAAAGGCGCTGGTCATAAAGATTCTGTTCCCACGTGATTCGCATAGAATCGATATCGGATTCTTCATCCGCATTGTACATGGCAAGAGAAACATTCGGTAAATAAGTCAACGGTCCCGACTTTTTGCCACCGTAAATGGCGCGGCTTTCCAAGTCGAGCGAGAAACGGAACAGCCGCCAATCGGTGCGGTAAAAGTTCGCCTGCGCACTCAACTTGCTAAAGCGTAAATGCGCCCAACTGTATGCCAGGGAATCGACTTCATACGGGTAAATCTTGCCGCGGTGTTCCAGATTCTGGTGCTGCATACCAGCCGCAATCGTCCAGTCCATGCGCGCATCGGTAAACGTAAGACCCCATGTCACAACGGAACGCTGAAGCGAAAAGTCATTGTAATGCGGGAATAAGAAAAAGTCTTCGCCATCCCAACCGGAGCGGTCGAACCAAAGAAGCGCACCCATATGGCGACCCCTGGCCACTTCGCCCGCACCAAAGCCAGCAAAATGATGGTTGAAAGCAAAGCCGTCATGTTCGCCATACTGACTTTCTAGCGGCAACTGTTCACGACTCGGCGTATAGTAAAAGCCGAAATCGATGTAGCCGCCTCGCCCACCGCGCATAATGTCGCGAATTTCGGTCAAGTGACGGTCACGCGTGACAGCCCCGTCTTTTGAAAGGGCCTCAGGCTTGATGCCATCGGCAAAAGCAGCACCGACAAGCACCAGCGAAATCAGGACAGACTTCAATACAAACTGCATACGTGAAATGTAGTTTTTTAGACGAGAGGCGAGAGACGAAATAAACGAAACTTGGAGCTTTATAGCTCCTTAGTTGAGTTATCCTCTATGAGGAGACGAGAGAACTTATAAATAATCCGCCATTTTGAACCTGCAACCAGCTATAATTCTAGACTATAACGAGGATTACTATATTTGGCGGCATGAACGAACAGGAAAAGGCATTGATCAAGGCGTGGAGCGACCATCCGCGCGAATGGGAAAACAACACCTGGGTGTACCCGGTGATTAGCCGCCGCGCAGGCGGGCTTTCTTTGGGCGTCAATTTGAATCCGGACCATCACTGTTCCTTTTCCTGCGCTTACTGCCAGAGCGGCCCGCAAGAAGGCCACAAGCGCATCCCCGTCGATATCGACGCTGTCGAACGTGAGCTCCGCGAATTCCTCGCCTTCTACGAATCAGGCGAATTCGCCAAATGCGAAGCCTACAAGAATGTTCCCGAGCAGAACAAGCTCTTAAAGGACATTTGCCTTTCCGGCGATGGAGAATCCACCATTGTCAAGGAATTCCCCGAAGTTTGCCGCCGCATGCGCGAAATCCAGAAGGAATACGCCCCCAAACTCGGCGACTTTAAGTTGCGACTGATTACAAACGCAAGCCACCTGGAAGCGGATTCCGTTCAGCAAGGGCTTTCGCAATTACTCGAAGGCAACGGCGAAATCTGGGCGAAGCTCGACGCTGGCACCGAAGAATGGTTCAAGAAAATCAATCGTTCTCCCCTGCACCTAGAAAAAATTTTAGACAACCTAACCAAGGCGATCAAGAAATACCCGCTCTGCATCCAGACCATGGTCTGCGATTTGCAAGGCGAAATTCCGAGCGACCAGGAAATTGAACGCTACATCGAAAACTTGGACACCATTCACTCCGCAAATCCGGACCACCTTGTCGAAGTCCAGCTGTACACGGTCATTCGCGATCCCCTGCTCAAGGGCGTAGAGGCTCTTCCCAAGGAATTCCTTGAAAGCGTTAAAACAAAAATCACCGGCGCACTGCCGGTGAAAGTAAGATGCTTTTAAATGAAAAGCGCCGCTCAAAAGCGGCGTTTTTTTTAAATCAACTCTTCTGGCGGTAAGTGGTCGAGGCTTTCCGGTTCCTGGTAGCAAGTTTCAGGCACCTGAACCTGCATCTGGAAGTAGGCCTTGTGTGCCGCAATCACCTTTTCGCGGGCAAAGGCGGCGTTCTGCCATTCGCCAATCTGCACATCCTTGCCTTCCAGTTCCTTGTAGTTCTGGAAGAAGTTACGCGTAATGCGCAGGAACATCTGGTCCACATCGGTAATGTCCTTGATGGGGCGCGGATTAAAAACGGGAACACCCAGAACCTTATAGTCCTTGCGGCCACCGTCAGTCATGTCGAGCGCACCGATTACGCGGCAGGTGCAAACCGTACCCGTCAGCATCGAGGCGGGGCTATAAATCAACATATCGATGGCGTCGCCATCGTCAGCCTTGGTGCTCGGGATAAAGCCGTAAGTACAGGGGTAGCTCATGGAGCTCAGCAAGCAGCGGTCCAGGCGGAACACGTGCAGGCGTTCATCATATTCGTACTTGAGGTTGGTGTCTTTACCGATTTCCACGACGCAGTCCACTTCGTAGGGGTACTTGCGACCAATCGGAAGATCCAGATAGTTAATTGCCATTTATACTCCAAACGGCCCACTTTGAGCCATATTATCTTTTTGTTATAAATATAAGTCCTAATTTAGTATTTATCCAAAATTTGTAAAGGGCAGTTTACTTTATTTGAGTCTGAATTGGTTATCTGCCACGCCAACGAGACGTCGACACCTTTTCAATCATGCCAAAGAAGAACTTGGGTTCTCCCCTGTCGGGGCTGTATCCCACTTCAAAGCGCAATCGGTCAACTGCGGGGACCACCAGATGAATACCGCCATAGACGGCCGCTTCGTAGTCATCCCAACCGGGGCGTCCCGAACTCCAAAGCAAGCTGCCATCGAGACCTGCTACCAGTTGCACACCATAGAAGAAATTCACGCCCAAGATGCTTGCCGGCTGACGGTCAAGCAAGATAAAGCGTTCTTCCAAGTTAAGCAAGGCTTCGTGCACACCCAGGCGCTTGGAATCGCCATAACGGCCACGGTAGGAATTCACGCCCCCATGCGAAAAATAGTCGAAGCGGTACACTTCACCCGGGCGGTAACGCACAAGCGCCGTTGCCCCCGTCACAAAAGGACCAACCGGATAGTAGGCGCGGGCATCGGTCAAAAGCTCCCAATAGTCTTCGCCTTCGGTGTAGCAACGGCCGCCACAGATAGCGATCCTATCTAATTGCTTCACATGCGTAAGCATGTATTCATAATAGACACCCTTGCGGGTATCAATCTTGGTATCACGGAAATCAAAGGCAAAGCCAAGGCCATATTCCCATAATTCAGCAGAGTCTTCATCGAACGTGAACACTGCTTTTTCCAATTCGCGATACGCGACCGTGCCTAGAATAGAAAGGTGCGGCAGCAGTTGATAGTCCAAATCCAAATCAATCAACCAGCTGTCATCTTGGTAATCGCGAATGTCGTCGTAACTGTCGGTACGCAGGAACTCAAAATTCCAGCCAAGCGGAAGCCCGAACAGGTAAGGAGAACTTGCATAAAAAGCATACTCATTGTTATCCAGAAACCGTTCAGAAGAGGTGCGGTACTGGACCTCGGCACGGATATCTTCGCCAAGCACATTCAAGTTTGCAAGAGCAAGACCAATCATGAGCCCGTCGCGCTCGGTCGTCTTACCTGCAGGGGCAGGAATCCAACGAAAGATTTCGACGAAAGAATACTTCAGATTTCCACCGTTGCAGTCTACCGAGACTTCGGTAAACAAGTCCAAGTCTTGCAGGCGGCGCTTTTCAAGATCGAATTTTTCGGCAGAGAACGGCTCCCCCGCCTTATTCAAGAGTTCGCGTTCCACCACGCGAGGCTTCGTATGCTCCAAGCCCTCGAACTGAATCGAGGAAATAACGGTGCCTTCGGGACAACCGATAGACGAATCCACGCCAGCAAAGGCTGCAACAGAAATAAACGCAGTTACAGCACATGTAAAAAGACATCGTTTCAAAAAACTTAACACAAATACGAATATAGAAAAGCTTGCCTCCTTAAAAAAGCGTCGGCCAAGGAAGGGGAGGGTGCAGGGAGGGGACCGTGCGGCCTTCGCAACTCCGAGCCGGGTCCCCTCCCGCATAAATCATTTATTTTTCTATATTTTCTTTCGTAAAGAAAAGAGGTTTTTATGTTAGATTTTCTCGCCAACTATTGGCCGTTCCTTATCGCCTTGTTTGTTATCATCTTGGGCGTTTTCGCATTCCGCGGTGTCCGCAAAGCCCTCAAGGAAGGCGGTGGAGCATTCAGCCTTGAAACAATCAAGAAGAACACCGAACCGAACTTTGCCGCTCTCAAGCAGAAGTCTCGCGCCCTTCTGGCCGATGCCGACATGATTTGCGAAGTCAAGGAAGGTTCTCACCTCGTGGTTCCCAAGAAAGAAGACCTCAAGTTCTTCCGCCGCGCCGTGTCTCAGAAGTACAAACTCGCCATGTTCCTGGTGCCCGGCACCAACAAGGTCGCCTACTTCTTCTGCAAGACCGAACAGGGCCTGCGCCGCCGTATCGACAACCTGGTGATCAACCAGAAGTTCCACGAAGGCAAGAAGCCTTACAACGATGTTGCCACCGGCGAAAAGCTCAAGTTCCCAAGGTAGTAGCGAGCACGGCGCAAAGCGCCTCTGAGCTATGAGGCCGCTCATTTCATTCGCTCTGAGCAAAAAGCACCAAAGGTGCAATTATTAAACCCAAAGGTTTCTTTCAAGAAACCGGACTCACACCTCAAAGCGACCCATTAGGGAAGCGACCTCACGCCTCAATATGAATTACAAAGATTTAGCACTCGCCGAAGAAGAAGGCAAACTGGAAGCCGCGATAGCGGCTTCTCGCAATTTATTGATTGAAGCGCCGACCGGCTCGGGCAAGTCGCTATTTATCCCCTACTTTTTAAGCAAGCACTGCAAAGGCCGCGTAGTCGTCTTGCAGCCACGCCGTATCGCGGCACTCGCGCTGGCGCAGTTCTCGGCAAAGCTCCACGGGGAAACCTGCGGCAAGACTGTCGGCTACCAGTTCAGGCAAGACAGCTGCAAAAGTGCAGACACGCGCATTCTCTTTCAGACCTACGGTAACTTTTTACAAGAGTTGCTACACGGCAAGCTGGACGCCGACTGGATCGTCTTTGACGAATACCACGAACGCAAAGCCGACATGGACTTGCTGTTTGCGTTCTTTAGACGAGACAATGTCATCCTGAGCGAAGTCGAAGGATCTAAAAGTCCGCGCATCGCAGTGATGTCGGCGGCGTTGAACCGTGAGGAACTCGAAACGGTTCTCGGCGTCAAGTGCCTGAGCTTGGGCCACCCGCTCTACCCCGTCCAGATTATCAACCAGACTCCAGCCACGGGGACATCGCTCGTTTCGGGCGTTGGACTTGACGCCGAAGTGGTGCGGGCGCTCCGCACATTGTACCGCAACAACATCTGGCAGACTACGCTGGTATTCTTACCGGGCAAAGCTGAAATCGCCCGCTGCCACACCGCCGCCGCCGAAGCCCTCGGCAACAACTGCGCCGAATTTCTGGAACTCTACGGCGGACAGGACCGCGAAACGCAAGACCGCATCTTTGAAATCACCGAACGCCCGCGTGTTATCTTCACCACGAACATCGCCGAAACATCTATCACCGTGCCAAACGTGACAGGCGTCGTCGATAGCGGCATCGAACGAGTGAGTTTGTATGACGACAGCGAAAAGGTGAATGTCCTGCGCACGCTCCCCATTTCTATGCAAAATGCCATTCAGCGCAGCGGCCGTAGCGGCCGTACGCAGAATGGTTGTGCCATACGCCTCTGGAGCGAGGAAAGCGAAAAGCGTATGCCCCAAGGGATCGTGCCCGAGGTATTGCAAATCGAGCCTTCGGAATTGCTGTTGCAGAAAGCGGCGTTAGAGAACACAGACGAAAGAACGCTCGCAGGCTCGCTACAGACGAGAGACGAGAGGAGTTCAAGCATTTCGTTGCCGACCGCAATTCCGGAAGCACGCGAAAAGACAGCGACCGCGCTTCTCGAGAAATTCGGAATGCTCCAAGACAGCGCCATCACCGAGCTCGGCCTCAAGGCCATCCGCACGCCAATCTCAAGCATTCCGCTCGCGCTGCTTCTCGCCTCAGCTCAAAGCAAAGCCGATCTTCCCGACTTGCTCCTCGCTGCACTCGCCTGGATTCACTCCGGCACCGAATTTTTGCAAAAGGCAAAAGTCGCCTACGACATTCTCACACTCGCAAGCGATACTTTGTCCAAGAACAGGGATGTTCCGCGAGAAGTTTCGTTCACGCTCCGGCAGCTACGCGACTACCGCGATAAAATAGACGAGAGAACGGGCTCCGCCCTACAGACGAAAGACGAGAGAGAATCCGTCATTCGCAGCCTCTTAAAAGCTTTCCCAGACAGGCTCGCGACTCCGAGCGGAAACGCCTACAAGCTCGCCAATCAGAATGTAATTCGCCTGCAAGTTGCAGAACCGCCTTACGCGATTCTCGCGCTCAGCATGCTCCGCACCGGCACGACAAAGTCCGAACTCAAGGTCAATCTTTACGCGCCCATTTCACAAGACATGCTCGGCGGCAGCAACGCCAAGACCCGCTACGAGCTCTTGTGGCGCAGCGGACAAGAAAGATTCATCGGAGTCGAAATCAGCGAATCCGAAAACGCCGACGGTTCCACCACCGAACTTTCCCGCAAAGAAATTCTCACGCAAGAGGCATCGCCTAAAATTCTCGAAGAACTCAAGAAACTTACCGTCGACGCCTGGCGCGAAAAAATCGAGAAAGAAAATTGGAGCGGCAAGTTCCTGACCGAAGCCGTTCAGACGCAGCTTATCAAGATGCGCCTTGCCGCCAAGCTCTACCCCGAATACGGCCTCCCCGAATTCAACGAAGAAGATATGGAACTCATCTTCGACGAATTCGCAAGCGGCAAGTTCTTGCTCCGCGATATTAACGAAGATCGTTACCGCAGTATCGTCGAAGATTATTTTGGCAAGTCCATGCTGCAATGGCTCGGCAAGACATTCCCCGACCATTACATGCTCCCCAACGGCAAACGCGCCCGCTACAGCTACCAGGAAGTCGCCGTCAGCGACGACGGGAAATCCGTGCAAAGCATCGAAGGCGTTCTCGTCGAAATCTCGGCCCGAATCGAAGACTTGATGCAACTCCGCGGCGAACATAAAATTGCCGACGGCAAATTAAAAGTCCGGTACGATATTCTCGCACCGAACTTCCGCACCATTCAAAAAACTTGGGACTTAACCGGATTCTGGCAGAATACCTACGCCGAGGTGCGTAAGGAATTGCGCGGTCGCTACCCTAAGCACCCGTGGCCCGAATCGGTTATTTAACCGTATAAATCGTCAGCGTCTTGCTGTATTCATAGCCGACAACGAGTAATGCCTGGCCAGAAATGGGGCTGTCGTCAGCAGAAATGAAGAGGATTCCCTCGGGGCCGCGGTCTAGCGGATCCAAGTAGTAATCCACCATTTTCGGGGCTTCCGGGTCCGTAATATCGAACACCGCAACACCGCTCGTACGTTCCAAGCCCGCAAAAGCATAGCGGCGTCTACCGACCTCGCCCACGGTCACGTTTTCGGGTTCGCAGCCCTTATCAGAACTGCGCTTGTCCATTTTCGCCTTGCCCTTCTTGGAATTCCAGTTAAAGTATTCCGGCGCAATCTTTGCCAAAACGCGTTCAAACATTTCACCGGAATCCCAAATCACTTTACCGGTTTCACCATCGAAAATGCTCACGGAGCGAGAACCGAATGTATAGGCAAAAGGACACTTACCATTATGGGTACGGAGTTTTCCTTCGTCGCAGCGTTCAAGCGAACTGACCGAAAGATCCTTCAGGTCCGTCACGATCTTTTCTGTAAATACGCTTTCATCCAAACGGCCTTGTGCAACAAGTTCCGGCACTTTCGTTACATCGGTCCAGACCTTGTAATCGTTCATAGGTGCACCTTCGTTTGCCGTTATCACAAAGTGCCTATCACCCGCCATAAAAGCGGCAATGCCATCGGGTTGACGCAAGCCACGTAACGGGTAATAATTCTTGATATCAATCTTTCCATCGCTCACGGCGTCAATTGCAAAACCATATCTAGAATGGTCCACATAACCCAGCGAGAACACCTTCTTGATTTTCTTCGCCGGCACATCAATGATTGCCATGGCATTATTTTCCTGCAGGCTCACCCAAGCCAATTTGGAATCTTCGGACACGGTAATGTATTCCGGTTCCAGCGACTTAAAAAAGCCCTGATTTCCCGGAGCGCGAACACCCGAATTTTTCAACCTTGTCGAATCAAGATGATCAAAACGGGCAACCGTAAGTTCTGCATTTTTCCACGATTCGGCATTCGCCTTGCCCACCGACAAAAACGCAATTCCGCCTTCAGGGTCTACCGCAAAATCCGGGCTAGGCGAACCTTCGCAAGCAACCAGCAAGTTCTTGCCATCGGGCGTAAACTTGATCATATCCGGCTGGCTACAAACCTTATAGACACCAAGCACTTCCAAGCTATCGGTATAGCGCATCACCTGCACCTGTCCGTCGCGCCATTCTTCTACTTCAAGCATGCTCACCGCAACCAAGTCCCCATGGACCGTCACGCTAGAAGCATTTCCCGGAATCTCTACTTCAGAAATCTTTTTAGCTTCGCCCGGATTACTAAAATCAACCACTTCGACAACATTAGCATCGCCCACGACAAACAGTTTCTTTTTGGCGGGCATATATGCCGAAATTTCAGCCGTAGACATCTTGATCGTCGTAAGCGGAGTCAGCGAATGTCCCCACTGGAAAGGTCCTGCAGGCACCGCATTCTTTGCAAAACAAAAGCCTGCGCACAAAAGCAGGCTTGCACTCAATAAAGTCTTATTCATATTCTCCTCAGGCCCATTACTTCATAATCAGCCACATAATCAACAAGCCAATACCCACACCACCCAAGAACGAAGACGAAGTCGCCATGGCTGCAGCCCTGCGGTCATTGTCTTCTTTTTCTTTCTTATTTTCGTTCACGCTAATCGACGTGCTAAGCATCTGGGCGCAGGTTTCATTATCTTTTTTGATGGTATTGTAGCTCTTTTCCCAATTTTCACTTTTCGCTTTTTCCGTTTCAATCACGGAGCGCAGGGAATCTTTTTCGAGCGTACAAGCATCACCCTGCACCTGCATCACGCTATCGCGTACGGCAAGTTCTTGTTTCAATTCCGTTTCCGTAGCCGATGTCTGGGTAGCTACAGCAGGCTCTTCGGCCAACGCCATTGTGCTACAGAATACAAGAGAAATCGCAAGAATCTTAATCAAACGCATCATGGCGTAAATATACAAAAAAAGGCGAATCCCCGGTTAAAATAGCCGGGGACTCGCTGTAAAAGAATTTTAGGTGATTAAAATCTTACGGCAATTCGACTTGCTTTTTCCAGCGGCCGTCCACGCCCTTCACGTAATACACACCAGGTACAAGTGCTTCGCCAGCTTTGATTTTAGAACCATCCAGTCTGCGAATTTCACGAGCCTTGAATGCGCGCGGAGAAGCTTCTACGCGGCCAATCACGGTCGTTCCTTCAGAAGAACTCGATTCTTCCACAGACGAGCTAGACGCTTCGCTGCTAGAGGATTTTTCTTCGGACGAAGAAGAGGCAATGCTGCTAGACGATGCAGCTTCGCTCGAGGAAGAGGCTACGCTGCTGGACGATGCGGCTTCGCTCGAAGACGACGCAACCACGTTCTTGTTCGGATCGCTCAAGACGACATGGAATTGATGAATCTGGATTTTTGAAATAGAATCCGGAATATCTAGACTTTTGAGCGCGTTAGTCAAAGACGAGAGAGAATCCAGCCCATAAGATGCAGTCATTTTCCATTTTATAGACGTAGTAGATACAACCGTATAAGCTGTATACGTATACCACCAGTCAAATTGGAACTCGAAAGTCCTTGACACCATCAGATTTTCTGCCTTATAAGACCCATCTTGAGGGAGCGAGCCCTTTCTCATCGCCAGGATATTGTACGAGTTCGATGCATCGTAACCAGGGAATTCAACCATGTTCACATCCATGATATAGGTCGCGTAGTCATCGTTATCCGCATTCAAGTCCCAAGACAAACTCGACTCATTCCACTGTGCAATCTTGTACAGATTATACTGTGTTTCTGCACAAGATGCCGTTATTGAATAAGGCAAAGAAAGCGAGATTTTTTTGTCTCGGAATGGTTTGATTGATTCGTAACTCTTATAACGCTTAACGGACGAAGAATCCTTCTTGGAAAGATCCTTCGAACCATACCACTGGCCTACATCCACATAGGCCATTTTGAGTTCAACCCGCGGCGTTGCAGAATTGGGCAACGTATCGCAGATATTGCGGATGTAGGTTTCGCCCTCTTCCTGAGCAAAAGAGAACGCTGCGGCAATTAAGCCTATCAAGCAGATTTTTTTAAACATACAATTCTCCTTACCCCCAAATATATATAAAAATTTACGAAAGCGTAGCTAAAATTCGCTTCCAGCCGTCTTCCGGAATCTGGGCGCCCATCACCTGAACCACTTCGTTCGAGACAACACTGCCCAAATTGCCCGATTTTTCCATATCCCAGCCGTTCATGTAGCCGAACAGGAATCCCGATGCCCACAAGTCGCCTGCACCGGTCGTATCGATAGCCTTGGCAGCCCCCGCCTGAACGCGAGTCACCTTGCCGTCCTTGGCAATCAGGGCTCCGCGCTTGCCGATTTTCACGACAGCGACCTTCGCCTTCTGAGCAAGAACTTCGAGAGCGGCTTCTTCCTTAACGCCAGCGTAGGCGAAAGCTTCGTCTTCGTTTGCGATAATGATATCAATCATTTTTTCGGCAAAAAGTTCGTCAAACAGTTTGCGGCAAGCATCAACCACGCCAAAGCTGCTAAAGTCGAGAGCGGTTTCTACACCCAGGCTGCGGGCCAAGGTAAACGACTTCTTGAAGCAATCGGCGTTGAATGCACGGTAGCCTTCGGCATACAACAGACCCACGCCATCGTAAAGGGCGGGTTCAAAGTCTTCGCTAGCGAGGAAATCAGAAGCGCCGAGGTAGGTCCACATAGAACGCTGGGCATCGGGCGTCACAGCAGAGAAAACGCAACCGGTAGCGGCATCCGAAAGACCGACCTTGGATTCTACCCCGTTATCCAGCAAGTGCTTCTTGAAAATGTTGCCCAGTTCATCGTTACCGACCTTCGAAATAAAGGCGGCCTTGCCACCCAGGCGAGAAAGGCCCACCATGGTATTGCAGGTAGAGCCACCCGGCACGCGCAGCGGGTTCTTGAGCGAGCCCAGGAACTTTTCCATCTGCGGCCAATCGACCATATTCATGCCGCCCTTCTGCACACCTTGCGCTGCGATCCAAGCATCGTCAACATTAGCAAGAATATCTACCAGGGCTGCGCCCATGCCTAACACTTTCTTCATTAGAAGCCTCCTCTGCGGCGGCGCAACTTTTCGCTCGCCTTAAGTAAAAATTGACGTTCCGTTTCGTTCAGCGAATTGATACCCTCGCGGTTAACCTTGGCAAGGATTTCATCCATCCGCTTGTTTTCATCTACATAAAAAACTTCGCCTTCAATGGCATCGTCCGATTCCCTGCTCGATTCCTTGCGGGATTCGCTTTCAGAACGGCCACCCGGATGCACCGTGAATTTAGGTCCACGGAATTTCGCAAAAGCCTTACCGATGTCGCCAAAGCCGCGTTCGTAGAAATGCATGTAAAGGAATCCGCCTACGACACCGCCCAAGTGGGCCAAGTGCGCCACGCCATCACCCGAATGCGCCATGAACACATCGACAGCGACCATGAACCACATGGCATACTTGATTCGCATCGGGAAAAAGAAGAACATCAAGAGCATTCGGTTCGGAAAGAACTTGTAGTAGGCCACAAAGATTCCCATCAGGGCACCCGACGCACCGATAATCGGAGCGTTGGTCATTCCAAGCCAGTACATGACCAAACTGAAGATAGCCGCAAAAATTCCGCAGAAGAAATACATTCCCGTAAAATGCTTGGTGCCCATCATATCGGCCACTTCGCTACCGAACATCCAGAGCATGAGCATGTTGAACAAGAAATGCCAAAAGTCTACATGCACGAACATGTAAGTGACAAAGCGCCAAGCCTGCTCCGGCGCAAACGGCCAGAAAGCTCCAAAGTAAGCCACGTATTCGCGAATGCTACCGGCGCCCACACCAGGCAAGTTCAGTTGCAAGCCGAGCATGCCACCGATAAAGGCCAGCCCAAAAACAACGGCATTGCTAATCAGCAACACGCGCAAAACTTTAGGTAAAAATCTGAAAGGTCTCATAGGTAGTAGACAGTGATTAGTGGTTAGGAAATGTCATCCTGAGCGAAACGAAGTGAAGTCGATATACGAAACTTGGTTACTTGTAGCCTTAGTTGAGTTAGGTTCGTAGGAGCAGGATCTCTAGTTGAAGGTTAATAAAGGGATTACTTCGGCGGGAACATATTTAGCGAGAGTTTCTTTTCCGTCGCTATTCTTTGCGATGCACACCTTCAAGAGTTCGCGAACCACGGTGCTCGAAACATTCAAATGCTCCGGCGCGCTTGACAAGAAAATCGTTTCGCTTTCCGGGTAAAGCACCTTGTTGTTCCAGGCAACCGACTGTTCGTATTCTACATCGGCGCTGCCACGGATTCCACGCACCAGGAACTTCGCCCCGACGCGCTTCATAAATTCTACCGTGAGTCCGTCAAAAGATTCCACCTTGACATTCGGAATATTTTCGACCGACTTTTTCACGATTTCGATTCTTGCCGATTCCGAAAGCAGATACTTCTTGGATGCGTTCACCGCCAACAGCACATACAATTCGTCAAAGAGCGCAGCGGTGCGCTTCACGATATCGAGGTGCCCCAAAGTAAACGGATCGAAAGACCCTGCGAATACGGCAATTTTCTTCATACCGTAAATATAGAAATTATGCCCTGTAAATCACCAGAGAAGATTCGCCGTAGCGGCGGACTTGCACCGTTCCTGCATCGTCGGCTTCCTTGACCCACGCAGGCAGATTACGGCTCGGCGCTTCGAACACGGCAACACCACCCGGATTCAGCCAATCCCAATACGGGCGCAAGTCCGGATAATCCATATCCTTGAACGGAGGATCCGCATAAATCAAGTCAAAGCCTTCGCCGGCACACAAGGATTCCTTGTCAAGCGAAAGGGCATTCTTTTCTAACAAAGTAAGTTTCGATTCCAGCGACAAGGCCTTGTACGCCTGTAACACCAGTCTCGCCTGGGCATGCGCCATTTCAACCGCCACGACGCTTGCAGCGCCTCGGCTCAAGGCCTCGATACCCATAATGCCCGTACCGGCAAACAAGTCCAGCATACAGAAGTTTTCGACACCTTGCAAAATATTGAACAAGGCCTCCCTTGTACGGGACGCCGTCGGCCTTGTCTTGGAAGTATCCGGGGACGGAACATTGCGTCCCCGCATGAGTCCACCAGTAATGCGAATGGACATTAGATTACTTTATCACAAACATTTCAAAAAGGATTGTCGTGAACATATCCTTCTTGGCAAGTTTCATTTCGATATTGCGAATACCGATACGAGACGGAGATGCCACAAACGCAGTCATAAAGGCATTGAGTTCGGCGAAGTCAGCCGTCGTAGTAGCCTTGATGGTATAGCGTTTGTACACGCCGAATTCTTCGGCAACAGGCTTTTCCAGACCAGCGAACTGAACCTTCTGCGTTGCAGCCAAAGCCTTCATCGACTTGATTTCGGAGTTCACTTCGGCTCCAGGAACAAACGAAGTCACGGCATTCAGGTTCGCGTTAGACACGTTGTACATACCGAATGCGGTAATGTCGGTCGCAGGAGCGTTTTCGGGCAGCGGCGGAGTCCTGAAGTCGGCACTTACTGCACGCAAGCGATCCAGGAAAGCCTTCTGAGAATTCGGGTTACCAGCCACGCCGCGAACATAGAAGTAGTTCGGAGCCTGGTAGATACAATCCGAGAAGCCCACGTCGTCAGGCGTTGCCGTATTCAAGAAGGCAAGGAACTGGCCGAAAGAGGCTTTCTGGTAAGAGATCTTTTCCAGCGGCAAGTAGCTATTGTAGTCGGTACGCTTGTTGTTGAACAAGGCCTGCGGGTTGATTTCACCCACGACCTGCTTTACAGTCACGTTTTCACGCTGACGGATCATGGCCGCGGCGGCAGCGGCTTCAGCTTCGAGCGAACCGCCAGCGGAGGTACGCTGTCCGGCACCGATTGCAAGAGCAGAACGAGTCGGATCTTCAGCACCGATCAAATCCAGGTACGCCGGCGGGAGCAATCCCTGCAACTGCTTGGGAACGCCAGCAACACTCAAGAAACAGCTGAAAGCGACAAGTATAAATACAGCAGCCACAAGAACAGTCAAGACCTTCTTGCGGGACTTCTTCTGCAGATCCTTAACGCTAGTGACGTTGACCGGAGCCACAGTTTCGACTTCGACCAAACGTTCGGCGGCGTCGATTAAGTTCAAATGAATCATACACCCTCCATCACATTCAAGGCAGCACCGATTGCGCCTGCGCAAGAAAGCACGGCGGCAGAATCAGCTTCTTCAGTCGGGAGCCTCAAGTTAGAGAAAGAATCCATCAAATGCAACTGGCATTCGCCAAGCTTTGCGCGAAGGCCTTCCACGAAAAGCATGTCGCTAGCCATTTCGCCACAGAGACGAACCGTCTTCGTGACCACCGAGGCATTTTCCTGCTGGGCAACGGCAATCTGTTCGACAATTTCCCTAGCCAGAATCTGGTAAGCTTCTTCCTTGGTGTTGTTCACCAACGAAAGAGTCGACACGCAGCGGAGCGCATGCAGGTTGTCCTTGGTCAGCCAAAGGAGCGTTACGCCCGCATAGTCAGCCTTGACTATACATGTCAGTTCGGACACACTTTCGGCAAAATCCATCAAGTTCATCAGCGAAAGGACGTCCACGTCCATCGCCTTAGGAGCTAACATCTTGTTACGAAAGCCTTTACGCAAATTATCGACCCACTGTTCGCGGACGGCGATCAGCATAATCGTGTAGCCGAGGTCGGGGTCACCGCTCAGGATTTTGTAATCAATTATATACGCACTGGATTCGGCATTCGTAATCAACGACACATACCACTTCACATAGTCGTCAATGTTCTTGGTCGCCTCTGCCGGGACAAAGATTTGGCGAATAATCGACCTAAATGCGGGAATCGCCACCGAAACCGCTTCCACGGATTCGATCTGATTGAAATCCATCCATCCTTGGAGGACGGTTTCAAAAGCATAGACATCGTCAAGGGGAGCCGTTTCCGTTTCGAGGACAGCAGTCTTCAAAACACGACGTTCGGTCGCATCCAAAAGGGCGACTTTCAGGGAAGCATCCCCCGCTTCTATACCCATGTAAATCTTCGTATCACTCATATTATCAACGACTTATGAAAAAAACTACACTCTAAAACTAATCAAAAATTACCCCAGGAAGGAGCTTTTCCAACTTTTTCTTGCCAATTCCGGGCACTTTTTGTAAATCTTCGGCATTTTTGAAGGCTCCGAGGGCATTTTTGGTGTCCAAAATCTTCTCGGCGAGCTTCGGACCGACCCCATTCAGGGCACAAAGTTCATCAATCGAAGCGGAATTGATATGTACCGGGAGGGCCACTTTTTTGACCGTTTTTCGCTCTTTTTTAGGTTGGTTTTTAGAAATTGAGTCATTTTTTGACATTAAATCATCATTCGTGGCAAAGGAATCCCGGGCAACATTCAAGGGGACCTCATTCGCCACGATAAACGACTCGCCCACCTCGAAAGTCTCGATAGACGGGAGTCCCCACGGGAGAACTCGGACAACAATTCCAATGACCAAAAGGCATAGTGCCAATCGGACTACGTTTTTTTCAGGTGCATTCATAAGGATAACCTCCGTTGGTTATCCTCGACCAAAGGGCTTTTTCAGCGCCTCCTCCACCGCATTCACGTCTGAAGGGACATCGACCGAAATCGAAGGGAAGTTACTTTGAACAATGCGAATCGGGCGTTTGCCCAGAATGCGCAGCTGTTCCAGCGAGCGTTCCTTTTCGCTCTCGGTTTGTGGCAAAGACGAAAACTCGTCGCGGCACACCCTGGAATAAGCGTAGATTCCCTGGTGCTGGAACCAGCGGGCAGCGTCCTCATTCGCTACCGACCGGCTAAAGTCCACCGCGTAATCGTCTTTCACCAAAACTTTGACCACCGTCTTGAGGTCAGCCTCTGCCGGGTTTAAGGGGCATGCCACCGTCACCCATTCATCCGGGTGCTTTTCAAGCGTTGCCGCTACATCGCACAGCACTGAAGGTTCCACCAACGGTTCGTCGCCCTGCAAGTTCACCACCAAGTCCAAATCAAGTGCGCGAGCCGCAAAGGCAACGCGGTCAGAACCTGTAGCAGCAGAGCCAGTCAAGATAAATTCAAATCCCGCTCGCGATACAACATCCGCAATTTCTTCGGAATCGGTTGCACACACGATGCGGTCAAAACATTCGGCAAGCTGCGCCCGTTCCAGGGTGCGAACAATCATCGGCTTACCGAGGATTTTGACCAGGGGCTTGCCCGGAAAACGGCTTGAGCCCATACGGGCAGGAACTATGCAATGCACAGCCATAAAATTCCAAACCCCAAAGAAAGATTAGAATTAACCGCCGATCACCTTCGGAATGGCGAAGTGGTCGTTTTCGACCGCCGGAGCATTCATGAAGGCCTTTTCGAGCGAGAAACCCTGCACGGGCACATCTTCGCGGAGAATCGTGGCGCCGTTTTCGACAGCGGTCATCGGTTCCACATCGGAAAGGTTCAGGGCCTTGAGAGCTTCAAGGTGGTTGAGCATCTTGTCCAAGTGACCCTTCACGGATTCGATATCTTCTTCGGCAACTTCGAGCCTAGAAAGCTTCGCGAGTTTCAAAACTTCTTCACGTTCGAGCATAAAACCTCTTTTTCTTACGAAACTTAATATAGCAAATTAGCCAACTATTTGCAGAGCCGCATACTTCAAAATAATGGTACGCACCGTCGGATCGCTACCGAAACGCACATCCACACGAGCGTTGTCGCCAGTTCCGTAGCATTTGACAATCGTGCCCACGCCATACTTGGTGTGGCGCACGCGTACGCCCGGATGGTACGGATTCTCGCTGAATTCGTCGTAAACAATGCGCGGGCCAGACGGTTCCGCAGGCTTGACAGGAACCGGATTGCGATAGACAATGCGCTTATCGTTCTTCTTGACGGAATTCGGAATCGAGGGGCGGCTGAATCCATGCGAGCCGAAGTTATTCGGACGAGACGAACTGCCGCCAAAACTTCCGGACGGTCTGCGCGGGTATGAAGGCGGAATGTTCGGACGGGGCGGACGCGAAAATCCCGACGAGCCACCAAAATCCTGATTGAAGTCACTACCGCCAAAGCCGAAATCGGTACAAGGCGTAAAGTCAACTACAGACGGATCCAGTTCCTTAAGGAAGCGGGACGGCGCGAACGGACGAATGTTTCCTTGGAAGAAGCGGCGTTCCGCGTGGTACAAGTACAGCTTCTTTTCGGCACGCGTACAGCCCACATAGAACAAGCGGCGTTCTTCTTCCATCTGCTCGTTCATCTCGGCGCCAGACATGGCAGCCGATGCACGAATCAGCGGGAAGATTTCTTCGTCGCAGCCAGCAATGTGTACGGTATTGAATTCCAAGCCCTTCGCCATGTGAATCGTCATGAGCGTCACCTGGCCCTTGGAATTATCCACCTTCTTGTCGGCATCGGTCAAAAGCGAAATATCCTGCAAGAACGCATCGAGTGTTGCACCCGGATGTTCTTCATCGAATTCGCGAATGGCGTTCACCATTTCGTCCAAGTTACCGATACGTTCGTCTGCGGTGAGTTCATCTTCTTTGCGCAAGAATTCCTTGTAGCCCACATCGGTAATAATCTTTTCAGCCAAAATCGGGAGCGGCGTTTCGCCTGCGGCAAGCAAAGCCTTCCAGCTCTGCACCAAGTCCGTAAAGCCCTTGAGCTTGATAGCCGAGCGACTTCCGCTGTTGACTTCGGCGAGCAAGTTATCCCAGAAGGAGCCTTCGCCTTGGCGTTCTCTTTCCAAGATGTTTTCGACAGTCGTCTTTCCGATGGCACGTGGCGGCGTGTTAATCACGCGCAGGTAGGCGGCATCGTCTTTTTCGTTGGCGAGCAGACGCAAGTATGCGAGCACATCCTTGATTTCTTTGCGGTCCCAGAATCGCATGCCGCCAAAAATGACCGACGGTATACGGCGGTCATTCAGCGCCTTTTCCAAGGCGCGGGACTGCGCGTTCGTGCGGTAGAACACAGCCGTCTTGGCGTAGAAATCTTCGCCCGCCTTTGCAATCACATCGGCAATCGCCGAGGCTTCGGAGCGGTCATCCATAAAGTGGCGCACGTGAATGAGTTCGCCCGCATCTTCCTTGGAGAACACGTTCTTCTGCATTTCTTGCGGACGGATGTTGTGCGCTATCACGGAGCCAGCGCCCTTCACAATGTTTGCTGTCGAGCGGTAATTGCGTTCGAGTTTGACAATCGTCACCGGAGCAAAGTCGCGATGGAAGTTACGGATAATCTTGATGTTAGCGCCACGCCAGCCGTAAATACTTTGGTCGTCATCACCCACCACCGTCACGTTCTTGTTTTCGTTGATGAGTAACTTCAAGAGTTCATACTGAACGTCGTTTGTGTCCTGGTATTCGTCCACCACCACATAGCGGAAACGCTGCGCCAGCTGCGAAGCCAAATTGGGAATCTTTTGCAGCATATAGACCGTGTTGAACAACAGGTCATCAAAGTCCATCGCATTCGATTCCTTGAGGCGCTTCTGGTATTCGGCATACATCTTTGCACGAAGGACTTCGTCCGGAAAGTTTGCCAATTCCTGCGCCACATCGGGTGTTTGCAGCTGAGCAACCTTACCGCGATACAGAATCGTATTCTTGTATTTTGAAATGGCGCCATGCAATTTCTTGACTTCGGACGGTTCAAAGTTATCGCCCAGTTGCTCCTTCATAATTTCTTTCAGGAGCCTTTTCTGGTCGTCATCATCGTAAATCGAGAAGTTGCCGTCGTACCACTTGCCGCCCAAAGCGTCAAGCACCGACTGCTTAGAAAGACAAAGTTTCAAAAGACGCAAGCACACGGAATGGAACGTTCCCATCCAGGCAAAATTCATGTTGCAGTCAAGCAACTTCTGGATACGCGACTTCATTTCGCGAGCAGCCTTGTTCGTAAAAGTCACCGCCAGAATGCGGTCCGGCTCCACGTTATACTGCGAAACAAGGTGAGCAATCTTATAGGTAATACAACGCGTCTTTCCCGAACCGGCACCTGCCAAAATCAGCATCGGTCCATCAATCTTTTTAGCCGCAGCAGCCTGCTCCGGATTCAATTCTCTATCTAAAACACTACCATCGACAATGTTGGCCATCAAATACTCCAAATTCTACACAAATGTGCAATATAGTAAAAGGCTCTGTCGGGCTAGACTGTACTTTTTCCCGAAAACTGCGTTTTTGCTGCGAAAATGACCCTCTGGCTCTGTTAGGCCAGGCCGTATAGCTACGAACATGCTGCGGACCGCCGAATGACCATTTCAGCGTAAAAACATCGGTCATGCAGCCGAAAAACAGTTTTGGATGGGCTTACGGATTGAGGATTTTTTGCTAGCCGGGCACAGGTGCTCGAGCTTGGTGAGGTTGCCGATGGAGTCGGGGAGTTCCATCAGGTCGTTCTCGCTCACCGAGAGGCTCTTGAGGTTCTTGAGCTGGCCCAGTTCGTCCGGGAGTTCCACGAGCTTGTTGCGGTCGAGGTTGAGTTCTTCGAGGGAATCGATTTCGAACACCTCCGGCGGCACGATGCGGAGCTCTTGCTGGGACAGGTCCAGCGAAGTGGCCTTCTCGGCCTTGGCTTTTGCAATAACATCCATCAGATTCATAGGGCGTCTCCTCGGGTTCTTACTTCATAAATCATAACATTTTAAATCATAGCATTTTTAACGTGGCTCGTATGGGGTGGAACAAAAAAAACAGCTATTTGTTCTCTAGGCACCCCATTGACAAAACTGTTCGGATTTGATTGTACTGCAAATATGCTTTTTTTTGAATTCTTATTTAAAATTGCCTAATTCTGCGTAAAACAGCAATATTTGTATTGTAATATTGTTTGCTTTCCGTGGAAAAAAGAGGTAGTTTATAGGCATGAAACAGATTACTGAATACACGGATTACCGTCATTACATATTGGACTATTACACCGAGCGCAAAATGAAGGGTGCGTTCACGTGGAGGGAGTTTGCCCGTAATGCGGGCTTCTCTTCGCCGGTGTACTTGAAGCAGGTGAGTGACGGCCAGTTCAACTTGAGCGCGGAGGCGGTCGAGCGCGTGGCCGCCGCCATGGGCCTTACGGGGCTCGAGCTGCTCTACTTTCGCGCCATGGTCAAGTTCAACCACGCGCCCGATGACCGCAACAAAAAGCGGTATTTCGAGGAGATGCTCTCGATTGCGGGCGATGGCAAGGTGAAGGTTTTGGAGGGAGACGCCTTCAAGTTCTTTAGCAGCTGGAAAAACCAGGTGATCAGGGAACTGGCTTACGCCATGCCAGGCGCGAAGCCCCTGGAACTCGCCCATGCTTGTCGACCCAAGATTACGGCAGCCGAAGTTTCCGAAACACTGAAGTTCCTTACCCAGGTGGGGTTACTGCGCAAGGACGAAAACGGAAACTACAGCGTGGTCGACAAGGCCGTGACGACGGGACCCATGGAGGTCACGCCCGTCGCGGTTCGCGGCCTTCACCGCGAAATGGGCGAGTTCGCGCTCGAGGCCATCGAGGGGGTCCTCCTTTCGGAACGTCATTTTTCGGGCCTTACGCTGGGCGTTACCCAGGAGGCCTACCAGAAGATTGTAGAAGAAATTGCCGCCTTCCGCAAAAAGGTGGTGGCCATCGCCACCGCCCAGAGCGAGACGGATCAAGTGTACCGCTTGAACTTGCAGTTCTTCCCCATGACAAAAATCACAAAGAAAAATTCAAAACAATAGGCTAGGAGCAGTATCATGAAAAAGTTTAGCATTTATACAACGGCAGCGCTCATGGCGCTTGCATCAAATTTCGCAGGCTGTTCCTCGGACGGTGACGGTTCCGTCGCCGGCAACAGCTCCGAAGAAACGGGAATCATCGCCTTGGAAAATATCTCCATTGCAGGCGTGGCCCGTGTTGGCTTGATCTTGGAAGATGACCAAGAATCTGATTCTGTACAGCGGGAAGAACCGTTGATTACGGTATTCAATAATTTTGACAAGGGTTCGGTGGTGACCCTCCATGAACTGGATTGCAAAACGTTCGACGAAACAGGACGAGATTATGTGGGTAATGTCTATGACGACGAAGGCGCCTACAAGGTCGATAGTATTACGATTACGTGCCCGTATGTTTTGGTTGAGGTTTCTGGAAAACTCAATAAAGGCTATTACGATGATGGTCGCACGGCTTCTCTCCGGGCCTTGGTGGACTTACAAACTTCTAAGGAGGTGAATGTCAACGTATTGACTGGCCTTGCTGTTGAGGGTATTTTGAAAAATGTCAAGGCGGGTTCTAGTTTCGCCAACGCAAAAAAGAATGCGGAACAGGCCGTGCTCAAAACCTTTGGAATCTACGATGGCCTTGCGAGTTTTGATTCCATGGACATTTCGGGTAATACAAGGTCGGACGGCGCCTTGTATGCCGTAAGTTACCTGCTGCGGAACTTCTTGTATTATACGCAGAATGTGGTGTACTTGTCCCAAAACATTGCCAGTGGGGAGGAATGGCTAGATGATTCGCGCATGTTGCAATTTGACCTGCAGGGCGGTACTTACAACAAGTCGACCATAGGTAAGGGAGATTTGGCTGACATGGCGATTCGGGCTCGAATGTACAGGTGGCCGAACGAATGGGTGGCAAAGTACTTGCAGAACTATGTTTTGGTGGGATTTGATTTGGATCGGTGTCAGGAATCCAACCAAGGTACTGAAGTCGCCTTGAAGGAATATTACGTGGCCCGCTGTGACTCGGGGCTATGGCTCGTGAAGGCGAATTACAGCAACTATGACTTTGGTTTGAGCTACACTACAGGTACCATGGTGGATTCGAGAGACTCTCACGAATACAAGACGGTCACCTATGATGTGGACGGAGTTGTACAAACCTGGATGGCAGAAAATCTGAATTATGCCGGTGTTGATAGTTTGCTGTGCCCCGGTGGAGAGAACGCTAATTGCGATACCTATGGGCCTCTTTACCCGTTGAATGTGGCTATGGGAATCTCCAATACGCAGAAGTTCCCGTTGGGTATTATAAGGTTCGGCTCTATGGAAAACTGCCTTGATGAGATGAAGGATGGTGCAGATTCCAGCGAATGGCGCGCCCATTGTGAGAAATATTTCGATGGAACGTATCTGGTTGTTGGCGGAACCTATAATAGGGGCGAGTACGCTTATGGAAATCTCAATCGTTGCGTGACCGATATGGAAGACAGTGTTTCAACCGAGGATGCAGAGGATTACTGCGGTGTTTTGTTTGGCGAATTACGAGATTTCGGATGGTTTAAGGCTGAGGAAGGAGGCTACGCCATGTTTTATGCCGCCGACGAGGATAGCGTTTACCACCTGCAGCCCCAGGGCATTTGCCCTGAAGGTTGGAGACTCCCGACGGATCAGGATTTCAAAGCTCTTGAAAAGTGGGTTGGGAAAAGCCGATTTGGCGTGGTCATGAAATCGACGACATGGCCCGAAGCATGGGTAGGAGGGCGCCTTATGTTGGAAGGGGCCGATGCCGTTGGGTTCAATGCGCTTCCGGCGGGCTATGCCGGGGAGGACATTTGTCAGTTTGAAGAATGTAATTTAGGTAAGGGGGCGACTTTTGCTCTTCAGGGAGGCACATTCTATGTAATTAGCTCTGATTATGCGGCAGGATACGCGCGTATAGGCAACATTGCAGTTTCCGTCCGCTGCATCAAGGATTCTGCCGAAGCTCGCGAATAAAGCCCCAAAAAGAGCGCCATACGCCGATTGCCCAAAATGTACGGATGAGCCCTTGTGTAAACAAGCCCGTCATCCGTACAGGAGGGCTTTTTTTATAAAGGCTCTGTCGGGCCAGACCGTACTTTTGGGTCGAAACTGCGAAAACGCTGCGAAAATGACCCTCTGGCTCTGTTAGGCCAGGCCGTATAGCTGCGAACATGCTGCGGACCGCCGAATGACCATTTCAGCGTAAAAACATCGGTCATGCAGCCGAAAAACAGTTTTGGAAGGGCTTACGGATTGAGGATTTTTTGCTAGCCGGGCACAAGTGTACAGTTTAGCCCGAGGCTCTGTCGGGCTAGACTGTACTTTTTCCCGAAAACTGCGTTTTTGCTGCGAAAATGGCCGAATGGCTCTGTCGGGCCAGTCTGTACTGCTGTGAACTTGCTGCGACGGTCAGGGCGGGCCGGATAGCCAAAAAACTACGGTTCCGCAGCGAATAAACAGCCTGGAAGGGGCTTACGAAACCTCAAAAGTTTGCTAGCCGAGGGCGCCTGTACAGAATAACCCGACAGAGCCTAGTAAAAAAAAGAAAGACGCCCTTGCCGAGCATCTTTCTTTTCATTTAAAAACGAATCAAACTAGTCATCCGACGTAGAAGCGCCGATGGCCTGTTCAAGCGTCGTGTGACCGTCGAGGGCCTTCTGGATACCATCCATACGCAGCGTAATCATGCCGCATTCCTGCATGGCAGCGCGTTTAATCACGTCGCCCGAAGAACGTTTGATGATCAAGTTACGCACGGTTTCGTTCGGCACCAGGAATTCGTAAATACCGCAACGGCCCTTGTAGCCCGAACCTTCGCACTTTTCGCAACCCTTACCATGGTAGAACTGCATGTCGGGGGTCAAGTGGAATTCGTCGCGCATTTCCTGTGAAATTTCGACAGGTTCCTTACAATACTTACAAATGCGGCGCACAAGACGCTGTGCAAGCACGCCCTTGATAGCGGTAGACACAAGGAACGGTTCCAGACCCATTTCGAGCAAACGCGGGAATGCACCGGCAGCGTCGTTAGTATGGAGCGTACTGAAGACCAAGTGACCCGTCAAAGCAGCTTCAATAGCCATGGACGAAGTTTCTTGGTCACGCATTTCACCGATCATAATCACATCCGGGTCCTGACGCAGCAGGGCGCGAATGCCCGCCGCAAAGGTAAAGCCTGCGGCGTTGTTGATCTGACCTTGGTTCACACCATCAATATTCAATTCCACCGGGTCTTCCATCGTAGAGATGTTGATGGTGGAATCCAAAATTTCTCGAATAGAAGCATAAAGCGTGGTAGACTTACCGGAACCGGTAGGACCGGTCACCAGCACAATACCGTTAGGAGCATTAATCGCATCGATAAACTGCTTGAGCACACGCGGGTCGAAACCCATATCCTTCAGCGGGAACTGACCGGAGTTCGGGTTCAAGATACGCATAACGATCTTTTCGCAAACACCGCGCTTACGGAGCGAAATCGGGAACGAGCTCACACGAAGGTCCACTTCGGAACCCTTGTAGCGCACGGTAAAGCGGCCGTCCAACGGTTTACGTTTTTCGGCAATATCCATCTTCGAAAGGAGCTTAATACGCGAAAGAATCTGCGGCATCAAACGTGCCGGAATCGGGGACATCACCTGCAGGTCACCGTCGATACGGTAACGCAGTTTCAGGAAGGTTTCCTGCGGTTCAAGGTGAATATCAGATGCCTTACGGGCAATGGCTTCGTGGATCAACGTGGTCACGATTTTCACCACAGCGCGGCCTTCTTCGTCAGAAAGTTCAGGTTCGTCGCTGTTGCCCTGACCGCGTTCCACGGTTTCTAGTTCTTCACCGTCCTTAGATTCACTGATAAGTTCAGCAAGAGATTCTTCGTTGCCACTATCACTGTGACCCGCAAAGACGCGTTCAATCGCCTTCATCACGTCGGCTTCGGAAGCCATCACGATGTCGACATCCATACGGACCTTGAACTTCACGATACTGATCGTGCGCATGTTCGTGGGGTCCGTCATGGCAATGGTCATCACAGAACGGACCTGGCGGCGGTCGTCTTCGCCCTTCTGCACGAACAAGGGAACCACCTTGTACTGCTTACACATGTCTTCGGGCAAGTAGGTATAGGCTTCCGGGTCAATATTGAAGTTTTCAAGCTTTACGTACGGAACTTCGAACTGTCTCGAAAGAATTTCGATCAAGCGTTCCTCGGGCATGAAGCCCAAGTCCACCAGGGTACGCCCTAGACGCTTGCCCGAAGTCTTCTGCGTTTCTAGAGCCTTGTCCAACTGCTCCTGGGTAATGTAACCCTGAGCAAGGAGCATCTCACCGATACGCATCTTGGTCGAGGACTGCATTTGCGAACCGAGAATGTTCGTCAGCGTTTCTTCGCTCACCATTCCCAAGCGCACCAAGATCTTACTGAGCATAAGACCGGTACGTTTATGTTCGGCCATGGCATGCGCCAACTGGTCTTCGTCCAATACGCCTTGACGAAGCAGCAGCTGGCCCAAGTTCATCTTATTACTATTTATCATAAATGCGACCACGCCCGCGGATGAACGGGCACTTTTTCTCCATTTTTGCAAAGCATGCTTACAGGATTACCAACGGATTTTTCCGTCGCATTTCCAATTTTACACACCTCGCCCAATTGGGTATTTTCAATAAATATACTTTCTGGGCACGAATTTGCAAATAGCAAGTGATATTCCTCACCCCCATTTAATGCAAAATTTAGGGGATTTTGGCCATATTTTGCGCACAATCGCAAAACTTCGGGGTCAATCGGGAGTTTTTGCTCGTCAATTTGCAAACTCACATTCGAAGATAGAGCCAAATGGTTCAGTTCCGACGAAAGCCCGTCACTAATGTCCATGCACGCCCCAAAGGCTCCCAGACGCAAAAGTTCCGCCCCCGCCCGTTCGCAAATCTTGGGCGACAGGTGGTATTCCACCAGCGTCGGGAATTCATCCTTGGCTTCAGGGTGGTTCATCAACAGCCAAAGGCCTGCATCCGATTTACCGAGTGTTCCGTTCACATACAAAGCATCGCCGGGTTTTACAGCCGAACGCAAAAGCGGCTTCGAATTTTCATTTTCAAGCGAGCCCAAGAGCGTTGTCGAAAACATGCCTACATCGCCCACCACGGTATCGCCGCCAATCAAGGCAATTCCGCGCCGCGCAAAGCCTTGCGAAAGAGCAGCCTGCACGCGGTTGCGGGTTTCTACAGACCAATTCTTGCTGATGCAAAGCCCGAGAACCGCAAAGCGCGGGACACCGCCCATGGCAGAAATGTCCGACACATTCGAAACGATATGCTTTTCGACGGCCTGTTCCGGCGTCGACCAATCCAGCCTGAAATGCGTATTTTCGACCGACAAATCCTTGGTCACGAGCCAGCCGTCGAATTGGGCACAATCGTCGCCCACGCCAAGCCAGCCTCTTGCCGCGGGAGGTTCTTTTTTAAAGTCGGCGGAGTCCTTCAAAAGGGCCTGAATAAAATTGAATTCGCCTAGGTTAGGAAACATCTTTTTAAATCATCAAAAAGCTTTTTCTTTAAAATATAATTTTTAATGAGGGAGGGACTTTTTCACGCTCCCCATCCTAGGCCGACGCTTCCATTTCCTCTCCGCATAAACCACTTTTTTATCCACAAGTGTTCCCGCTTCAACTATTCAAAAAAAATGCCAACAAAACAACTTGGCGGTAAATTGTTGATAAATTGAGCGTTTCTTTTGGACAAAAAATATTTTTTCAAAATGGCGAAAAAATCTATCCACAATTTGGGAGAATTACCTATCTTTTAGGCCATGGGACACATTTTCTTCATCGCTCCGTCCTCCCCCGGTAGCTTAGACCGCCTCAGTCAATGGACTTTCCGTTGGCTTTTGGAGCACGGCGATTTGGCAGAAGATTCCACCATGTACACTTGCAATTCGATCGAAGACGCAACGAACCTTCTGGAATCGGCCCTGATTATCGGACAGTCCCCCGCACTTATCATTCTCGACCACGCAGACCGCCCGCACGAACAGAACCTCAAGTTCAGCAAGCTCCTGCACGACGGTATTCCTGAATCGTGGATCGTGGAACTGGTGCCCGACAATATGCCGCTCCCCCAGTGCGACGAAAATTATTACTGGGTCCGCAAACCCGTGAGCGAAGACGAATGGTATAGCACGCTCGAACAGGTATTGCTCAAGAGCGGATCGCCCCAATGGGCAAATAATTAATGTGCAATGAAAAATGTGAAATGAGAAATTAATCATTCCTCATCACACATTACACATCACACATTTTAATTTTCAAATTCTACATTACTCACTATGATCAAAGGCGTAAGTTATTTTGGCGTGCGTTCGCCCAAGCATGTTCTTGCCGATATGCAAGACATCAAGGCAGCGGGTTTTAATGCAGTGCTCCACACCTGGAGCGAAGAAGACGAACAATATTACTTCGGCACCATGAAGGATATCGTGGACCAGTCTGCAGAGCTCGGTCTGACAGTCTACGTGAACCCGTGGGGTGTCGGCCGCGTGTTTGGCGGCGAAGCGTATTCAGAACTGACCGCAAGGAACCATGACTTATGCCAGGTGGCGCTCGACGGCAAGCCCAAGGTTGCAGCCTGCCCGAACCATCCGGAATTCCGCGCCTACATGCACAAGTGGATTGAATCTGTTTGCGCAACAAAGGTGAGCACGATTTTCTGGGACGAGCCGCATTTCTATTTCGAGAAAGGCGGTCTTAGCAACTGGAGTTGTCGCTGCGAAAAATGCCAGGCCAAGTTCCGCAAGCAATTCGGGTACAACATGCCCGCCGAGCTCACCGAAGACGTTTTGAAATTCCGCGAAGACAGTCTGATTGATTTTCTGAAAGAAATGACCGAAGACGTTCA
Source organism: Fibrobacter succinogenes (assembly GCA_902799745.1). Lineage (GTDB taxonomy): Bacteria > Fibrobacterota > Fibrobacteria > Fibrobacterales > Fibrobacteraceae > Fibrobacter > Fibrobacter succinogenes_Q. The sequence goes on from CADCBQ010000006.1 coordinate 57,667, forward strand.
CGCCCGCGGCAAACGCAACTGCGTGTGCATGCTTCCGCCCTGGTTCCCCGCAGGCCTCGATGACTGGGGCCGCGTAGCAAGCCTCGAAAGCGTCGATGAAGTCGCATCTGACCCGTACTGGGAAAAGGGCGCGACCGAAGAATGGGTCCGCGAAAAATATGCCGAGACCGCTCGTAAGCTGACCGAAGTCGCCACCAAGTACGGCAAGGCCGTGCAGATGTGGATCAAGGCATACCAGATTGAAGCGGGCCGCGAAAATGATCTCGCAATCGCCGTCGAAGAAAGCCGCAAGGCCGGCATCGACAACATTTTCGCCTGGAGCTACCGCGGCACCGAGACGCTCAGCTGGCTAAAAAGCGAAGACCCCGACGAAGTCGCCCGGGTCTTCAGAAATTCTTTGCGTTAATTATTTCGCATTAACAGCTAGTTTTGGAGACAACGAACTGAGTACCCGTAGTGCTTGTAGTGGCTGTACAGGCCCGCATCTGCGTAGCTGTAGAACAAGTGCATGTCGAAAGCGTGGTTGTCATCTTCCTCAGTGGCACTCCAAAAGTAAGCGTGGTAGCCATCGTAGTCGAAATGGCCATAGTAAAACCTTTCGCCAGCAGGGAGCGCGGAAAAGCCCACGTCATCCGTACCGTTGCCATTCTTGTACCAACCCGTCTGCGACTTGAGGATTTTACCGGCAGTTGACTTTCCGTCCACTTCAGTAAACAGGGTGTCCCATTCTGCTCGTGTCGGCAAATGCCAGCCCGGCGGGCAAATGCCATACACTGTATCGGGCAAAGCACAAGTCTTGTGGTAACCGCAGTCTATAGACTTATCCTTATAAAGTTGGGCTGAATCGATTGCCGCCGCCCAGGTGTAAAGGCGTCCCGCCACGGCACAGTTAGCACTATCGTTATTATAGCACCAGCTGCGGTTCAACAGGCTCGGGGTCGTCGCGCTATCGGCATAGTTCAGATTTTCCGCCATCCAGGTTTGGCCCCCAATCTTTACGGTCTTGTACACCTTCTTGTCGCGGCTGTCCGTCATGGTGCCGTAGGTTATATCCGGGTTGAAGCGACTTTCTTTAGGAACATCCCAGCTCCAGCCAGCCTCTCCAGTGCTGCTACTGGATTCCCCGCTATCGCTGGAGGATGAATTCGACGAATCTGTGCTACTGCTGGATTCTTCGACAGCACTCGAGGAAGAATTTGCCGTGGCGTCGCTGCTACTAGATTTTTCAACAACGCTTATGTCAGAGGACGAAGAACTCAGAGTGACGGAAGAGGAGGATTTCGCCGAGTCAGTGCTACTGCTGGAGCCTTTGACTGCACTCGAGGAAGAATTTGCCGTGGCAACGCTGCTACTAGATTCTTTCTTAACGCTAGAAGAGGACTTCGCCGAGTCAGTGCTACTACTAGAGCCTTTGACAGCACTCGAAGAAGAATTTGCCGTGGCAACGCTACTGCTAGATTCTTCGCTATCGCTCGGGGAGACAGGGGAAGAACTGCCATCGTCATCGCAAGCTACGAGAAGGAGTAAGCAGGAAATTGCCAAAGCAATAATACTTTTTGATTTTTTCAGAGCCACTTAACGCCCCTTTATAAAGATTTTGAATAAAATCTATAAATTTATTCAACCATGCCGGGGCGTTGCGGGGCGGCGAGGTATTTATTTCGTCACGCGGATTGTTGCGGAACCTGAGCGGGATTTTGCGATGAACGTGCCGCCGGTTTTCACGAGGTTTTTCGCGCTGGCACGGAGTTCCTGCAATCCAGAGGCTCGCACCTTTCCCAGATAATTGCCGTTCATGTCGAAGATGCGGTAGTTTTCGGCTCCGGCCGCGTGCGATAGCGCGGGCTTTACAAAGGCTGTGCATTCATCAACGCAAACGACTTCATCCTCTCCGAACAGGAAGTAATCCACGTCCATCCACGAGCCTGTCACCGTAAAGCGCAATATGTGTTCGCCCGCGGGAAGGTTTACCGTCGAGCGCACCTTGCTATAATCGTCATAGTTGTCTTCGCCATCGTTTTTCGGGACAGAGATTACGTCCGTGATGTTCTTGCCGTCAAGCGACATTTGGAAGCCCGAGGTCTCGTTTGCGGATGCGACCGACGCGTAGAAGGAATATTCGCCCGCTTCCTTCACGTTCACGCTGTATTCGAGCCATTCGCCTTCCTGGTTGTAGCCCACGATGTAGCCCGTCGCCTTCTTGTAAATGTCGACGCCTGTACCTTCGCGGTAATTGGTACCGCCATGGTCTTCGGAATCGTTTTCCTTGTAGGAGTCGTTGCCCGAGCCGACACCCGGAATGTCGAAGTCTTCGGCCTCGATCTTGCCGGGAATTTCAAACGATTTGCCCTTGAACGGCTTCTGCGGTTCAGGTACCACCGGAGCGCGGTTCACCGCCTTGAGCATCTGCGCCGCATAACGCTTGCCGAATTCTACGTAGGCATCGTGATTGAAGTGGTAGCGGTCCACGCCATTCCCGCCGAGGCCTTCGGAAGAGGCGTAGTAAGTGTTGTCCATAGAATTCGGGAGCTGCGACACGCGATTGGAATAGCAGCAGCCTTCGCGCAAGAGCTCGCCCGCTACAAACGGAACCGTGTCGGAACTCATGTCGAGCGCCTTCAGAATATCGTCGCGGGTTTTCTTCACGATTTTCGGCCAATCCGGATAACCGCCGTCGGTTTCACCCTGGTGAAAAATGAATCCCTTGATGACGCCCACCTGCTGCGCCTTCTTCGCGATATCGATAATCGTCTTCGTCACGTTACCGTCTCGATCGTATTCCTTCGCGTAGTTCTGCAACCAGCTTTCGGCACTTGAAAGGTAACTGGCATACTGATCTTGGTCAAAGAGCTTGATGCTTGCGCCGCCTACTGCGACCGGGATAATTCCGATGGTTACATCGGGCATGCTGTCGGCCATTGTGCGCCCGAACCAGTCGGCCATCGAAATCGTATTGCCACAGTTAAAGAGCGAAGGCACCGCCGGATAAACTTCGCCCAGCGTGTTGCGACCCTTGCCCGAGCACTTTTGCGTCGCAAAAATCTTGAAACGCGGATTTTCGGCCTTGTCGGCACTTTGCGCATCTGCCGTGCCACCCATATTGGACTGTCCGTACGCAATGTAAATGTGGAAATTCGGATCCGGAGCGGCATTCGCCTGAATTGCACCGAACGACATCAAGCCCGCAGCAACGCATACTGCAGGCACGAAACCTGAGAATTTGTCTAAAAGACCCATGACAACCCTTCTTTTTCAAACATCCATCTTAAAATTATCCTGAAAATAGCAAAAAAGGCGCCCCCGGCTCCCTTATTTTATAGACAGATTGTCAATGGATACAAAGAAAGCTCCCAGCCAGAGCCAGGAGCATTTCGAATTTCTAGATCCTTCGACTTCGCCCTTACGGGCTCCGCTCAGGATGACATGCTAAAATTACTTAGCGCGTTCGAGGTAAGAACCGTCGCGGGTATCCACGCGGATCTTGGTGTTATTTTCGATGAAGAGCGGGATCATCACCTTGGCGCCGGTTTCGACGGTGCATTCACGCATCACGTTACCGCTGGTGTTGCCCTGGACTGCCGGAGGAGCGTCGATGATCATGAGGTCAACGAAGGTAGGCGGAATCACTTCGATCGGAAGCGTAGCCTGAGTCTTCGGGTCCTTCCACCAAGTGACTTCGACAGTAGCGCCATCGAGGAGCCAAACTTCGCAGCCATTGAGGGCTTCCTTAGCGATTTCTTCGGTTTCCTGAGTTTCGTTGTTCAGGAAGTACCAGGTAGAACCGTCGTTGTAGAGGTAAGTCATTTCAGTGAAGGTCACGTCGGCTTCTTCAACCGTATCGCCACTCTTCCAGGTGCGTTCGAGGGTGCGGCCAGTCACCAAGTTCTTGATGCGAACGCGGTTAAAGGCCTGGCCCTTACCCGGCTTCACGAACTGGTTTTCGATGATTTCGTACGGCTGACCATCAACCATGATTTTAAGTTTCTTGCGGAATTCGTTGGTGCTTACAGTACCCATATTATCCTCTTGTTGATTTTGATTCTAAATTTAGCAATATAATGGAAAGCCCCGTTACCGTTTTTACGCAAATCCCTGACTTTTTGGACTATTTGGGATCCGATTTGGCGACAACTATCGCCAAAACGACCGCACTTGCCGATCTTGACCTGAATCCGAAGTTTCCGTTCCTTTGTTCTAGGCATTATGCCGACCTAATCAAGAAGGCGAGCGACCCCGCCGCCCTGTTGCGCGAAATTTTGCCGACCAAAGACGAACTCAAGAAGGTCGATGGATTTGTAGATGACCCCGTGGGCGATTTACCGGCCGGAAAATCCGACTGTGTGATCCAGAAATACGACCAACGAGCCTTGATTATCTCGACCGCCACCTGCGGTGCCCGTTGCCGCTTCTGTTTCCGCAAGAACTATCCTTTCCAGAACACACCCGACGTTGCACGCCAGGTGAGCCACTGGCTCGACACCCATACCGACGTCTGGGAAGTGATTCTTTCGGGCGGCGACCCGCTGACCCTTGGTCCCGGCGCATTCCGCGAACTGATTGAAGCGATTGCGATGCACCCCTCGGTCACCACACTCAGAATCCATACGCGCCTTCCCGTGATGCGCCCGGACTTGGTGATGCAGCATTTTGAATTGTTGCGCGAACTTCCGGCAAGGTTTAGCTGTGTGTTGGTATCTCATGTGGACCACGCCGACGAACTCGACGAGGAATCGGCTACTGTATTCGCACAGTTGCGCTTTAGCGGCTGGACGCTATTGAACCAGAGTGTGCTCTTGCGGGGAATCAGCGATGACGCCGCCAAGCTCAACGCATTGTGCCGCAAGCTTTTTGAACAGGGGGTACTCCCCTACTACTTGCACCAGCTGGACCATGCGAACGGAGTTGCCCATTTTGAAGTGAGCGATGACGAAGCACGCAAGCTGATTGCAGAAATTCGCACCAAGTTGCCTGGCTACCTGGTGCCAAAACTCGTCCGCGAGATCGCCGGTGAGAAGAGTAAGACTCCGATTTAGAATAGCGTTTTGAGCCCAAATCCTATAATTCCGTCGAGATAATTCTCGCCATTGCGTAACGCGTAGTACAGGTTCACGCTCCAATTGCCGCGGTACTGCGTAAAGGCAACGCCATAATCATGTTCGCGTTTCCAACCACGGTCAGGGCGGCTGAAGGCGCGGTAAAGCCCCGGCTGATAGAAAGCCTCAATGCTCAAGTCGTAACCATCTTGCCACAGGAGCGCGAATTCGGAATACCCGTAAGCGCGAGTTCGCATAAAGCGCACGTCCATACCCTTGAAGCTATCCATGCCGCCCAGCGCGAAATAATCGAAGCGGTCAAGGTCCGCATCCGTCGGGAAGATTCCGCCGGCAGCCCCGCTAAAGCGCGTAATCCAGTTGCCGTAGAGTGGCAAGTACCGCAAGAATTTAGCCGAGGCCTTCAGGTAATTGTCCAAGGAATCGGGGCGGTCCATATTCCACACAATCGAGCCGTTGAATCGCGTTCCCGAACGCGGCAACACGAATCGGTCTAGCGACACATAAGAGAGTTCTAGCGTCGATGTTTTGCGGTTGCTGCCGATACCGAGGAAAACGCCCACGGTAAAGTCGAAGCCGATATCGCGAGAAATGCCGAGTTCGCCGTAGGCGTCGCGTTCCGATGAATCTTCGTCGAAGTAGCCGCGGGCAATCACATTCCATTCTGTACCGAAAATCCACGGTTCCTTGTACGAGCCCTCTAGTCTGCGAGCCTCGTCTCCCGTATAGCCTTCAATTTGCAAATCACGGGCGGTTCCGAGAATGTTGTAGAGAGCCACATTCACTTCGCCTTCCCACACATCGGTTTCGCTGGAATAAGTCAAAAGCGCATACGCCTCGGAAACAGCCGCGGTCTGCATGTGGTACACCGGGATTATGCGGTTGCGCACCGGGTCACGGAACATTTGCACCGGAGCCGTGCGGTTATAGTAACCAAGGCGCGTAAGTTTCATATCGGAGCGTTCCAAATCTTGCGGCGAAACAAGGTTCCCAACAACAATTCCCGTCTGCCTGCGGAACACTTCCGGCTTACTTCCCGATGAATCCAAATTTTCAGGAGAAGCCCACACCCACGCGAAACCGCGATCGAAACGGACCGTCAACACACCGGCCGAATCCAGTTCACCCGAAAGCTTTGCAGACAAGAAACCCTCATTTTCATAATAGCTCACAATGCGGTCTCGCGTAAGCGGCCAACTTTCGCAAGATTTACCCACCAACGAATTCACTTGGGATTCTTCGTACGCCTCGCGCTCGCCCACCCACTGCACCGCCGTAATGCGGCAAGGGTCCGCGAAAGATGTTACAACACAAACTAATATCGAATAAGCAAGAAGGAGATCTTTCACATTACGCATTAGAAGTACGCCCTCGCTTCGGTGCTAAGCTTCTGGAAGATATTCTCTTCGGCATCGCCAAACCGCAAAATGTAACTGCAACCCATCGACAAGAACTCATTCAAATCGACCGAGAGCGAAAACTCGAAACGGTATGTACGGCCATCGCTGTAACCGTTCATCACCTGGTACGGAATCATGTAGCCCTTGCTATCAACTTGCACCACCGAGAAGTTCGCGTAAGAGTTCACCTTTTTCTGGCGATTGTAACCCACGCGCAAAGCGCCTTCCCACAAATCGGCTTCAAAGGCGCCTTCGTCATAACCGGTTCCATCGGAGCCTTCGCCGGTACGGTAACGCCCAAGCGGCTGCACATAAAAGCCTTGCAAGAAATCAAAACGATATCGCAACGATCCATCGTAAATATCCCAATTCCACGCCTGCATCGCCGAGAGTTCATTTTCCTGAATCAAAAGCGTGCCGCCCACAAAATGATCCAAATTGATGCGGTAGCCTGCTTCGAACTCATGCGAGTAAGAAGTCTCGTAATACGAAATCGAAGAAAGCTTTTTATCGAACGAGGCGCCCGGCTTATACGCAAGCGACACGCCCGAAGGGTGTTGCCAATCGACAAGGCCTTCCACCGCCATGCGACCCGATGTCATGCGATGCAACTGAGATGTAGTTACCGGCGGGAAGTAGATTTTTTTGCCTGTGGTATCGCTCCCCTCACCCTCGTACGAACCGCCGAAGGTTACATCGCGCAAGAATCCGTCGCGAACGCCAAAGACAAGCCCCGGATTAAAACGAAGTTCAATATTGAACGCCGCATCCGACGAAAGAACGGCGCCCACGGAATCGTTACGTCCCATGCCCTCGTACACAAAGTCACCGTTATCCACGCCCTCGATGTAACTCGCCGTCAAGCTATCGTAGCGCACATCGCCTGTACCCGGCGCCACAGCCTTATAGACAGCCGTATAAATCTGTTCTTCGGTAAGACCCAACTTATAGGACACATTGCCTTGCCAGCCAAGTTCTTCGCCGCCAAAGCGAGAATTCAAATTGGCAAGCCAACTGTTTTCGCTTTCCGAAGAATCTGTACGCATGCGTTCATATTGTAGCAAGTGTGACAAGGTAAAGTAGCGGCTGTTATAATTTGCCTCTTGCACCCAGGTGGCAGCCCATAAAGAATCAGCCCATTCATCGCCGTAGGTATCGCCACGACGCTTGGCCATTTTTCCGCCAACGCTTTCACGAATTTCTCCACGGTCAAAATAAATTCCCAAGCCGCTCGAAGACTTGCCGTAAATCACCTCGTCTTCCACATCGTCCAAATTGATTTTCGTAAAGCGCAAATCACCCGCACCGAACGGTCGCACCATTCCCTGCAAAAATTCGGCATTCGCCGTTCCCTGGTAGCGTTCCATTTCGCGCTCTTGCAAGCTAGCCACGCGAATCAAGGCGAGTTCACCCAAGGCGTTCCGATTGCGGTGCTGCACACCCAACTGCACACGCGAAGAATTCCAGTCTTCGTCGGCATTGCGGCGGTAGCCCCACTGCGCAGAGCCGAACCATTCTTTTGCAAATCGCGCACGCATCGTGAATTCATCGTGCAACAAGTCGTCGTTCAAGAAAGCGGAATCGCTATACGCCAAGTCCCAGCTATCGCGCAGGCCGTAAAGGTTCCAGTCCAGATCAGAACCCGGATACTTCAGAATATCAAAGCCTTGCTGCACGCGGTTCCCGTACACCGACATTGCCAAGGGGAAATGCACCAGGTCACGGGTAGAATCGGTCGTCACAAACCAGCGGAAAGCCTTGCCCTCATTACCGCCGACATGGCTAGAGACAATATTTGTATCGGTGCGGTTCATTGCCATTTCAAAGTCGGCATAGAACTGCTGATTCTGTTGCGCACGAATGCGCGCGTTCATGCGTTCCGTTCTATCGGGCCTGTTCAAGGGAGGCAAGGTATCGTCGCGCACGAAATCGTCACCGTTATCCGCCTTGAGCATAGCGTAATCGTCATCGGTCCATACACCGCGTTTCAAGCGGTCCACATCGTTTTCGAGCCTAAAACCGGAAACATCCAAATACAAGTTCGGGTGCCTGTAACTTGCCGCCGCGCCCTTGAGCATATAGATGTTGTCGTTTTCGTAAGCATCGTATTCCACGCGGATTTCATCGTCGAAACTCGGTAACACAGCGCCTTTAAAATCAAGCATGCCGCCCGCATAATTCACCAGATAATCTTTACCGCGCGTAAGCCTTGCGCCATTCAACCAAACCGTTTCGGACTGCGGCACCACCGCAATAAAGCTACCGTAACCATCCAGCGAATAGCCCTGTTGCTGACCGCTCACGCCGTTAAATGTTCGCGTATAATGTTGCACCTCGTCCGTTCCGATGACTCCACGCACCTGCGCATAGCCACCACCGAAATCACCGCGCACGCCACCCATGGCACCAAGCGATGCACGGTTCAGCCCCGTGAACCCCATTGAAGAATCCACCCAAGTCAAATCGCCCAAGTGCAAAAAGTAATGCGGCGATTCCACGCGAAAATAAATCTGGTCCACCTCGCGCAAAGTCGCCGTTGTCTGGTCACCTGCGCGGCGCCCTACATCACTCAGCAAGGCGTCAATGTACACGCTATCGGTGAGTTTTCCCGTAATAGAAAGCCGAAGTTCCTGGTCTACCTGGGTACCGCCATCGCCCACGGTGATCTGCACCGTCTTATAACCATGCGTTTCAAGCGAATCTTTGCGGGTCGTCGTATCCGCATTTTGAACAAAGGAATTCCCGCGCACAAGCATCGCCGGATCCCAAACCGGCAACGAATCCGTATCCATACCCCATGCGAGTACAGAGAGCAAAAGAAGTCCCAACCAGAACTGCCGGGACATGGGGCTTACCTTTCGCTAGGTTCTACGATAAACTGGCGGGTCGAAAGCAACTTACGCCCAGCCACCAAGTCCACACTCCACTCGCCCGGTTTCAAGAGATTAGGCACAATGGTCGTGAGGCACACATCTTGCGTCATATCGCAAGCAAGCTTTTGCACCGTGTCGGCTCCATTGAACCAAATGTGCATCAAGGTGTCGTCACCCAGCTGCAAAGCCGATGAAACCGTTGAGTAGTAATAAAGGCGCATGCCTTCTTCGAACACGCTATCGACACCGAAGGGCGAACCATTCACAATGTGGCTACAGACAACACTTTGCGCCATGGAAAGTTCCGTATCCGCGGAATTCCAGATAGTCTCGGCGCCATGCATGGCCACCACAATTCGGTGAATCAAAAAGCCAAGAAAGACCACCATCACGACAATTGTCGTTTTCCGCAAATTGCGAAGCGGAGGTAACTTTGTCACAGGACGGCCTTAAATTAAATGTTTAACGAACGAGGCTGCTTGTATTCTGCGTAAAGGCAGGAACGGCATCGACCAGCTTTTCGACCAACAGGCGGTTAAAGTCTTCGATGCGGTTCGGAAGCTTGGAACCCGGGAAAATCTGCACCAGCAAGAGCGCCCTATCAACGGGAGCAATGTAGATGGAACGGCTTTCACCCGTAAAGGACACCGCCTGGAAGTTTTCACCACCGAGCATCATGCCCACCTGACGAGCAGAGTCGAACGATGCGGTGCTAAGCACGGCAAGCGGAGTGGCGTCGATTCCCAAGGAACCTACTTCTGCAATAATCGATCCATCACGATGGCAAAGAACAATATATTCGGCCTTGACGCTCGCCTGGTAGGCAGTCATTAAACGCTGGACCTTGGCGGCATCATCAGAATAAATGGTAAAATCGCTCATTATGCACCCTCGTTAAATTACTTCTTCTTAGGTACGTACGGACGCAATTCAATTTCGTCATCTGCATCGGCAGCGGGCTTTGCCACATCGCGACCGAAGGTCGGCATACGGGGCACGGTGGTTGCTGCACGCGGGCGACCGAACGGCGAGGATGTCGCTCCCTTTTGGAACAGACCGGCGCCGGCAGTCGAAGGTTGAGCAGGAGCCGCTGAAGGCGGTTTTGCCGCAAACGAGGGCATACGGAACGGGGATGCCGGCTGGGCAGGAGCGGCAGGCTGAGCTGCAGGAGCAGCGGGTGCTGCAGGCTGCGACGCCTTCACAGAAACACCTTCCTTGGTGAGAGACACGTCGTGCACACCGGTATTACCGGCATTGGCGGCTGCCTGGCGGAGGAATCCCTGCTTCACGTTAAACTTTTCAATCACGAGCATGGCAATCGTCTTAAGGGTCGTAACCACACCCTTACCGTTATGGGCGGTTGCCGGGAAGAAAGGCACATTACGCGGATTGAGTTCCGCATTCAGTTCATCGAGCGTGAACACATTGTCCATGTCGCGCTTGTTGTACTGGAGAACAAAAGGCATATCGTCCAGATCCATGCCATAGTCTTGCAGGTTCTGGCGCAAGTTCTGCAAACTTTCCAGGTTTTCGGCCTGACGGGACCTCTGGGAGTCTGCCACAAAGACAATACCATCTACACCACGAAGCACAAGCTTACGGGTACTATTATAATAGACCTGACCGGGAACCGTATAAAGCTGGAATCGAGTTTTGAACCCCTTGATATCCCCCAAGTTCAGCGGCAAAAAGTCAAAAAAGAGCGTACGGTCACCTTCAGTCGCAAGGGACACCATATCAGTACGCTTGTCCTGAGGCATCTTCTGGTGGATCACCTGCAAATTGGTGGTCTTACCGCTAAGGCCCGGTCCATAGTAAACGACTTTACAACTAATTTCTCGTGTAGCAAAGTTTATCGAAGACATTACACATCCTTGATAGATCTACTTCAAATCTAATAAAAAAATAATTTCGTAGACCACTAAATCTGCGTTTTTGGCATTCTAACCGAGAATAACGGTCAATTAGGTCCCTGAGGGCGATCCACGAAATGGAGAACCCGCTGCGGGAACGGAATCGTGATTTTTTCCTCGGCAAAGCGCTTCTTGATCTCGGCCGTATACTTCCAACGCAGGTTAAAGTAGTCCTGCGTACGGGTCCAGGCCCTAAAAGTCACGTTCACGGCGCTATCTTCGAGCCCAGAAACAAAGAACTGGGGTTCAGGCTTGCGCATAAAGAGCGGTTCAGCGGCCACCACGTCGCGCATGATGTCGAGCGCCTTTTCCGGGGAGTCTCCATAGTCGATCCCGACCGTAATTTCGAGCCTGCGGAGCGGGTTCTTGCTAAAGTTCACGATCGGCTGGCCCCACAGTGCCGTATTCGGCGAAGAAACATACAGGCCATCCAGCGTACGGAGCGTGGTATTAAAGAGCCCGATTCCTACAATGTTACCCTTGATGTTGCCGCATTCAATGTAGTCGCCCGCCTTAAAGGGGCGAAGGAACAACAAAAGCAAGCCAGAGGCAATGTTTGCCAAGGCATCTTTCAAGGCGAGGCCCACGGCCAAGCTCGCCGCACCTACTAGAGCCACAATGCCTGCGGTATTCACGCCCAGCACGTGCAGCACTAACAACAAAGTAACAATATAGATGCAGTACGAGAATAGCGAATAGACCAGCGGCTTGGCCGAGGAATCCAAGCCCCGACTTTCGGCATGGCTAATGACATACTTCAAGAACATCAAAAGAAGGCGCGCCGCCACCAAAAGCAGCATCGCGATAAACAGGCGCTGAATCACGGAATGATCCAAGATTCCGCCAAAACGAGTTTCAAGAAAAAGCCTAATCGAATCCATTATGGACAAATATAGAAAATTGAATATACACGAACAGCCGACACACATAGTGTATCGGCTTATTCAAATTCGCTCTAAATCGACTTAGCGATTAATTAGGCGAGACCGTTAACGACCTTAGCGGCCTTGGCCTTGTAGTTAGCGACGCGGTTAGCGCAGAAACCGGCACGACCCTTGGCAGCAGCCTTGTCGAGCATGCTGAACAGAGCCGGCATGGCCTTGAGGGCTTCTTCCTTAGAAGTTGCGCTACGGACAGCCTTGAGGGCGGTACGGATAGCGGAACGGGTAGAACGGTTCATGGCATTGGCCTTTTCGGCCTGAAGCAGACGCTTTTTGCAAGATTTGTGTTGAGGCACCTTATTATCTCCGGGTGAAAACCTACTTAAAAATGTTGGTTCAAAGTTAGTAAATATTGGAAATTTTTCAAGGGGTGGGCAAAAATTTATATCTTTGGGCGCATGATTTCCTTTGTAAATTTAACTGCACAACGCGAAAAATACCGTTTTGAACTCGAAAAAGCCGAACGAGAGGTGTTGGATAGCGGTTGTTACATAGGAGGTTCCCAGGTTCAGGCCCTCGAAAAGGAACTTTCGGAGTATTTGGGCGGGAACACCCAGACGATTACCTGCGCAAGCGGCACGGACGCCCTCACAATCGCCCTGATGACCATGGATTTACACCCTGGTGACGAGGTGATTGTCCCCGACTTTACCTTTATTGCCCCCGCAGAATGCGTCGCTCTTCTCGGAGGCATCCCCAAGTTTGCCGATATTGACCGAGAAACCCTGCAAATTGCCCCCAAAAGCGTCAAGGAACTGATTGGACCGCGCACCAAGGGCATTATTGCAGTAAACCTGTTCGGACAATGCGCCCCTTTTAAGGAACTGCGCGAAATCGCAACGGAACACAAACTCTGGATTATTGAGGACAGCGCCCAAGCATTCGGGGCCAGGACCAACCAGATGGCATGCACTTTCGGAGACATTGCCATCACCAGTTTTTACCCGAGCAAGCCTCTCGGCTGCTACGGAGATGGCGGCGCACTCTTTACCGCGAACGAAGATTACGCCCAAAAGATCCGCATGATTGCAAACCACGGGAGCGCCGGGCGCTACAAGCACAAAGTTCTCGGCATGAACAGCCGACTCGACGCACTGCAGGCGGCGGTTCTCAGAGTCAAGCTCAGGCACCTCGACGAAGAACTCGTGGTCAGGCGCCAAAATGCAACCAAGTACGACGCCTTTTTCGCCGAATACAACCGCACTGCCGCTGCCGACGAAAAGATCGTTCCACAAAAAATCGAAACCGGGTGCAAGTGCACCTACGCCCAGTATACGGTTTTGGCCGAGAATCGCGAAGGTTTTATTGAGAAATTGAAGGCCGCAGAAATTCCTTACTGCATTCACTACCCCAGCGCCCTGCGAAATCAGCCTTGTTTTATGCAATTTTACCAAGAACCCCTGGGCGGCATCATTTGGATTCCAGAGGAACATCCCGACCCGAATTCAGTGAAGGTTTCAAAGCGAGCTATCAGCCTGCCCGTCTGCGCCTTCACCGATGTTGCTGAAATTATCGAAAAGCTAAAGGCTAACCTGTAGCCCTAAAGCCAGCTATTGCAGTTCTTTCATTCGCTGCACCGCATCCTTGAAAGTTGCGGGCTCTTGCAGCAAGCTAATCACCACCCAGCCGTCTTCGTCGAAATCGAAGAAGAATCCGGGCTGTACCAGCACATGCTTTTCTTTAAGCAAGCGAAGCGTGAGTTCCTCGTCGTCTTCGCCGAGGCGCACGACAGCATACCAGCCGCCCAAAACCTCAGGGCAGTACTTGGCCGGGAATGCTTCGCGGAGCGTCTGCCAGTTGGCAAGCAAACGTTCCTTGACTTGCGCTTCGTAAGCAGCGGCCTTGGGCAACAGCGACGTACCCAGCGCCTGCGCCGGAGCGGACACGCTCAGGTAAGCATCTTCCACAAATTCAAGAGCCGCGCGAATTTCCTCGAAGCGTTCACGCGTAGCATAGAAAGCCATCCAACCGAGCTTGAGTTGCGGCGAGCCAACCGCCTTGCTGAGGCCATTCAGCCAGAAAATCGGGCACTTGGGGCCGTCTTCCGGGAGATTGATGAAGTCGTTACCGCCCGCATCCCAAAGATCCTGCTCCTTTGAACCTAACTCAACTAAGTCAACAAGTTGACTAGTTTCGTATATCGACTTGCGCTCAGGATGACACGCGCCGAAAACATATTTCCATGTCCGCGAAACTTTATTCGAAAAGCCGTAATCGCCGAAGACTTCGTCAACTACGAGAATCATGTCGTTTTCTTCGCAGAAGCGAACCGCCACATTCCATTCTTCGCGGGAAACGCAATGCCCCGTCGGATTATGCGGCGAAACCAGCAGCAAGATTTTCGCCTTTTCCGGAGCAGCTAACAAACTGTCAGAATCCAAGACAAATCTAAATGCAGCACCCTCTCGTCTCTCGTCTGTAGCGAGCTTGCGAGCGTTCTCTCGTCTAATCTTCAAAAAATACGGAGCACATTCCAAATGCTCCAGCTGCGCGAGCGTATCAAGCAACGGATATCCCGGCATCGGAGTCAGAATCACATCACCCGGATCGCAGAACGTCTTGAACAAAACGGAGTATGCTTCGCTGGTACTTGCGGTCAGAATAATCTGACCTGCGGTAAAGTTTCCGCCACGTTCGCGGTAATACTCCACCACCGCTTCGCGCGCCGACTTCCAACCAGCCGCATCCGGATTCCAGCATCCAAAAGATTCTCGACCTTCATCGACAGCGGCATCCAGCTCTACCGGCAACCCCGCCTTCACAGGCGAGCTTACCGTCATGTCGATAAACGAAAGGCCTCCCTCGGCAGCACCCTTTTTCGCGCACGCCTTCGCGCGTTCCAGTTCAGCAAAGAACGGCGATGGAGACAGATCTTTAGGCAAGCGGGAAGAAAGCATCACTTCTTTCTGTTAAAGAATCCGAGAAGTGCCACCGAGATAAACATCCCGGCGGGGAGCACCACAGCAATGGTCAAAAGCAGTAACTTCTGAAAATCAGAAAGTCCCTTGAGAGATTTTTTAAAATCCTTGAACTTTGCGATAAAGCTTTTGATTCCCGTCGGCTTTGCTGCGGCATCGACAACGGCACCTTCAGCATTCTCGCCCGCCAAATCCTCGGAGCCCGCAAAGGCTTCCATCTTCGGGAGCAAGGCCATCAGCTTGGACACCGATTCCTTTACGGGACCGACATACTGAGCCGCACGTTCGCGAACCTTGTCGTAGCGTTTCTTGAAAGGGCGTTTCAGTTGGTCAAGCATAATGGCCTCCCAGAGGTTACTTCTTATACAGCAGGTTCACGCCACCGAAGAGAGCGCGCATGTTTGCCTTGAGCGTATCGCTCGACACACCGCGGCCTTCGACTTCGACGTTGTTCGCCTTCAGCACAATACGGCTGAGGCCTCGGCCCGCCCAGACCTTGTCCTTTTCAGGCACAACGAGCTGACGGTATTTGACGAGTTCCACCGGCATGCCGATTTCGCGCATGAGCATGAGGGCCGCCTCGATCGGGCCTTCGGCCGTCACGGACTTCACCAAAGCTTCGCCATCCTTCTTGAAGTGGAAGATAAAGCGGTTTTCGTCGGGCACGACTTCGATGTTGTTGAAAATCAGGCGACCATTCACATTCACGAAATGTTCGCGGAACACATCCAGCACGCGTTCGGCAGACAGTTCGCCTTCTTTTTCGCTGCAAGCCTTCAGAATCGGCTGCAGTTCGGCGGCTTCGGCAAGCGACATCTTGTAGCCGAACTTCGTGATGATTTCGTACACGGCGGTACGGCCACTCTGGCTTGTAAAGCTGAGCGAATCGTTCTGGTGACGACCGATAATCGAGTAGTCGATGGGGCGGTAGGCGCCCTTCTTCATGTCCTTCGTCTTGGAGGCGCCATCCTGGTGGATACCGCTACGGTGCACGATCGCTTCGGCACCGATCAACGGGGCACGGCTGTAAATGCTGATACCCGACCACTGGGAAATCAGGATGGCCGTTTCGTAAATGCGCTCCATGTGCAGGCCCGTATTCACGCCGGAGTTATGCAACGCGACCGCAACTTCGTAAAAATTCGTGTTGCCGCAGCGTTCGCCCAGGCCGTTCAGCGCGACTTCCAGCTGGGTCGCACCCACGAAGAAACTTTCGACGGTCGCAGCCGTTGCCATACCCAAGTCGTTGTGGCAGTGGACTGAAATCGTGATATTCTTCGGCAGGGCTTCGTACACCTGCTTGATTTGATTCACGTACAGGAACGGACGATAACGTTCGACCGTATTCGGCAGGTTGATGGTCGTCGCGCCGGCTTCGACCACGGCCTTCAGCACGTCAATCACGAAATCCATGTTCTCGAGGCAGTCGCCGAAGTGCTCGGCACTGAACTCCACATCGCCCTTGCTACCCACGAGCGACTTTGCAAACTTCACACAATGCACCGCCTTTTCCTTCACCTGTTCCGGCGTCATGTGCAGCACATGTTCCATCGAGAGCGGGCTTGTGGCAAGGAAGGTGTGGATACGCGGATGCGGAGCGTACTGCACCGCTTCCCAGCAGCGCTGGATATCGCTTTCCACGCAGCGGGCGAGGCCAGAGACCACGATGCGCTTTGCGACTTCGTCGCCTTCTTCGGCCATCTTGGCGGTCAGCTGGGCAAGTTCCTTACACGATTCGAAATCCATCTCGGACGAAGCCGGGAAACCGACTTCGGCGCCCTGCACGCCGAGTTTCAAGAGTTGCAGGTACACGTCCTTTTTCTGGGCATTGTTCCAGGGCTTCGGGAGAGCCTGGTTACCGTCACGCAGCGTGACGTCGTAAAAGAAGGGTTGTCTTTCAATCGTGTTCTTATTTTCGCTCATTTTTTATCTCCTTGCCAGTCCAACAAGGCGGCAAGCTCATTTTTCGTCTAAAAAATAGAAATTTGACTCAAAAACGAAAGCCCGCGTCCTTATTGGAGCGGGCCTTATGGTTTAAATCCTTGGGTTAAAACTCTAAAATCGTCTTGAACCTATGCTTAAAAACCGGCTTGCGCTCCAGCGCAATGTCCTAGTAGGTTAATAAGTCGTAGATCCAAAATCATGTTCATGTGCAGAAAGGTAATAAAAGTAGGGATTTTTGGCAAGAGTAATTGAAAACTCCCGGGCGTGCACGCCCGGGAGCACTCCACACAAAGTTCTTGCCGACCCAAACACCCCTTTGGAAAAACGCGGCGGCAAGAACTATGCGACACTCTATCGTTTCACAATTTTCTGCTGGTAGGCCTTGCCGCCTGCCACCAGGCGCACCAGGTAAATTCCAGGCTTAAGGCTGGACAAATCCACACTGGACTGCGACACCGCCTCGGTCGACACCTTTACGACATGACCATTCACATCGAAAATGTTCAGGCGGCGCACATCCGCGTTGATTTCGAGACGGCTTTCGCTTGCGATATAGCGCATCGGAGAAGCAACCTGCATCTTAACGGCAATCGCCTGGGATTGTTCGCTCGAAGAACTTTCCACTTCTTCCTGAGAGCTGGAGGACTTTGCCTCGGAACTAGACGAGACCTCTTCGGAGCTAGAGGACTTGGCTTCGGAACTTGAAGACTTCGCCTCAGAGCCGGAAGACTGCTCCGACGAGCTCGATTCCACGGAACTGCTGGATGCCGGCGCCACAGAACTGGAGCTTGCATATTCCATGACTTCGCCGTTGCTTCCCTTGTAAGCCATCAGAGCATCTTTCAACTTCTGATTCACTTCGTAAGCGGCATCGTCCACCGAGTTGTCAAAGGTCCACTTGAAATCACCACCCTGCACGCGACCTGCATAGGTACGCACATTCGCCATAGCCTGTTCCGGAGAATCTGCCGTATAGCTGTACATCACGGAATTGTCGGTATCGAAGTTGTTGTAGGTATTCGCACCGGCATAAGACTTGACCGTATTCGGAACCTTGTCGTTGCGGCTAGAAACCACGTAGGCGTCAAAGTCGGCCTTGGTATCGATGGAGCCCACCGCCGTTTCAGTTCCCTTAAGCGTATACTTGCTTGCACCATACGGAATAAAGGTGAAATTGCCTTCCATGTGGTTGTTGTAGGCCTTAATCGTACCGCCATCTTCGCTGCTGAAAGTCGGATTGTTCTTGGTATCGCGAGTGGTGCCGCCAGCATACACGTCGCTTCCCTGCATAGACGTCATCATCGGGTACTTGCAATTACGGAAGTAGTTCGCTTCCATAAACACGGAAGAGCCCTTCGTAGAACCAGCGCCGTATTTGGCCACGCCATCGTAGTAGTTATTGTACACATGGGCGCTGTAGAAGCGCACGCGCGGGTGGCGGCTATCGGAATGGTCGTACCAGTTGTGGTGATAAGTGATGTAGAGACCGTCAGTCGTACCTTCGGAAAGGCCGAGCAAGTTCGACTTACCGTTATCCCAGAAGTGGTTGTAGCTGAAGGTCACGTAGGTGGACTTTTTGCAGTCCAAGGCACCATCGCCCTTGACCTGGTCCTTATCGCTACCCGCATGGCCGTAGAAGAAGTCGCAGTTGTGCACCCAAATGTACTGGTTATCCTGCTGCAGGCCAATGTTGTCGCCTTCGTCGGAATCGACATTCATAACACCGATGTTGCGGATTTCAACATCGAAAGCGTTCTTGACACGAATGCCCCAGCCGTTTGCCGTAGCGTCGTTACCGATACCTTCGATCGTCATGGCGCCACCTTCCTTTTTGCCCATGTCAATCAGAATGTCACCCTTGTCGGTCACTTCGGGGTCGGTCACGTTGCCAATCAAGCGAATGGCGAGCGGACGCGTGTCGTAACCCTTCTTGAACGCCGTCAAGATATTCTGGAGGCCCACGCATTCCGTTACAGCACCCTTGCTGCTCGTCACCACATCAAGCTTGATGGTATTCTTGGTCGATTCGGTCACATAGAGAACCACGGCACCGCTCTTGAGCGTACCATCGGTCTTGTAAGCGCCCGGAACATGGCCGTTGCTAAAGGCGAAGCCTGCGCGATCATGCGCCTTGACGGTAAGGGACTTCGAAGTCGTCGAAGCGCCTTCTTTGCCGCCCTTGACGGAGGCCACCTTAAGCGTATAGCTACCGGCCTTGAGGCCGACCACGTCAACACGGTACTTGGAGCCGTACTTGCGAACAAGCTGGCCGTCTACCTTGACGTTGCTTGCGCCAGCGCCCGAATAGTAAACATTGTAGCCGTCCGAACCGTCGGAAGCCCATTCGGCAAAAGCCGATTCGAGCCAGCCTTCGGCAGAACTGAGCGTTACCTGGGCACAAGCCCCGGCAAATCCGAGCAACGCAACACCAAGCGCCACCCTAGAAACCATTTTGGAACCTGTTGAAACCATATTCATCCATCCCTTTTTGAAAATGTTCTCAAATTTCTTCTCAAAATATACACTCAAAACCAAACAAAAGCAATACAAAAATCAATATTTATTTGATATTTTTGAAGATTTTACAATTTAAAATGTTCTCAAAATATTCAAATTCAATAAATTATTGCGCATAATCCGTGTGACAGCAGAAGACTTTTAACGACACCGACCTTTACTTTCTGTCAATTTTCGCGAAATTTTGCACTTTTTAGGCCAAAATCTTCATATATTGAAGGTATGAAGTTGTTTGAGCGTATTTTTTCCACCCTTTTGGTGGTTGCGGCATTCTGTTTCGCCGACACCACATCAATCGCCCCAGTCGATTCCGCAAAAGCGATTCCCGGTCAAGCCGGGAATGACAAAAGCGATTCGGTCATTACACAAGAAACTAAAAAGCATGCAGTCTGGATTAAGCTGGAAGGTGACGTAGAACCGTCGATGTACGATTTCTGCGCCCGCGCCATCGATGACGCGCTCCAGGAAAATCCGGACTACATCGTCTTTGAAATCAACACCTTCGGCGGCCGCCTCGACGCCGCCTTCGACCTGGTGGACACCATTATGGCCGTCAAGGGTCCGACCACCATCGCGCTCGTGAAAAAGAAGGCGATCAGTGCAGGCAGCCTTATCGCGCTCGCCTGTCAAAAGCTTTACATGCTCGAAGCCACCACAATCGGCGACTGCGCCCCCATCGTGCAGGGTGGCGACGGCACTCCGCAAATCGTCGGCGAAAAAATCCAGTCTCCGCTCCGCGCCAAATTCAGGAACCTTGCCCAGCGTAACGGCTACCCGGAGCTCCTGAGTTCCGCCTTCGTGACGCCGGAACTCGAAGTTCTCGAACTCACCGCCACGCTCGACAAGGGTAAAAAATCTCAGCGCGACACCACGCTCATTATCGAAGGCTCCAAGTACAGCGTCCTCGACAGTACCGCCAAGGCATTCTGGGGCGCCCCGAAGATTCTCGTAAAAGAAGGCGAACTCCTGACCATGACCGACAAGGAAGCGCAGGAACTCGGATTCTCGCAGGGCACCTTCAAGAGCCGCGACGAATTTGAAACCAAGCTCGCCATCGAAAGCCGTAGCGAAGTCGAAACGACCCTCGGCGAAGACATCGCCTCCGCCATCGCCGCGATTTCCGGCCTACTCTTGATTCTCGGCTTCGGCGCACTCTATATCGAATTCAAAACGCCGGGATTCGGCCTGTTCGGCATCATCGGCATCATCCTCATCGGCATCGTGTTCCTCGGGCAGTTCGCACCGCAACTCGATGGCTACATTCCGGCGATTCTGCTGGTGGCCGGCGTGGTGCTGTTCTTGGTCGAAATCTTCGTGATGCCGGGAACATTCCTGTTCGGTATCGGCGGCATCGTGTGCATGATTTTGGCACTCGCACTTTCGTTCGAGCCCTCAGAAATGCCCGAATACGTCCCCGAAACCATTGAGACAACTTTCGACGCCACGCCCTGGCTACTCGGGTTACTCTACATGCTAAGCTGTGCGGCAATCGCGCTCGTATTCCCGATTGCGGCAAGCAAGTACCTGATTCCGCTTTTGCCCGAAGGCTGGACGCCCATGCTCAAGACCGACTTGGAAACCGCTGCCTCGCCCACCGAAGCTGTACAAGAAGTTTCTGTCGGCGACGAAGGCATCGCCAAGACATTCTTACGCCCGGTGGGCCAAGCGCTCATCAACGGCAAGTTGTTCGACGTGCAGACCCACGGCGAAATCATCGAAGCAAGCACCCGCATTCAAGTGACCGCCATTCAAGAAGGCCACATCTGGGTTAGCGTTGCCCGCAGCGAAATGGAAGGATAAAGTTTAAAACAAAAACCGGAGAAAAATAATGGACACTCTTTTAATGATCGGAATCATTATCGCGGCGATTGCCGTTATCATCTTGCTCGCCTTTATCGGCAAGTTCTTCAGCCTGTGGCTGCAGGCCTTGTTCTCCAAGGCAAACGTGAGCATTTTCCAGCTAATCGGTATGCGCCTGCGTAAGGTTCCGCCGCAGGTAATTGTGGAAGCCCGCATTCTTAGCTGCAAGGCTGGCCTCCCGGTTGATACCAACCTCCTCGAAGCCCACTACCTTTCCCGCGGTAACGTGCTCCGTGTGATTCAGGCTTTGATCGCCGCCAACAAGGCAAACATCAAGCTCGACTTCAAGGAAGCCGCCGCTATTGACCTTGCCGGCCGTAACGTGCTCGAAGCCGTGCAGATGTCCGTGAACCCAAAGGTGATTGAAACGCCGAAGGTTTCCGCTGTGGCTCTCGACGGTATTCAGCTGCATGCCGTGACCCGCATTACCGTGCGCGCAAGCATCCAGAAGTTGGTGGGTGGCGCTGGCGAAGACACCGTGGTCGCTCGCGTGGGCGAAGGTATCGTTTCTTCTATCGGTTCTGCAAAGAGCCACAAGGACGTGCTCGAAAACCCGAACATGATTTCTAAGAAGGTGCTTGCCTCTGGCCTTGACGCCGGTACCGCATTCGAAATTCTTTCGATCGATATCGCCGACGTGGACGTGGGCCAGAACATTGGCGCTATCCTTGAAACCGACCGTGCCGAAGCCGACAAGAAGATTGCACAGGCCAAGGCAGAAGAACGCCGCGCCATGGCATACGCCGCCGAACAGGAAATGAAGGCGAAGGTCATGGAAATGAAGGCCAAACTCGTGGAAGCCGAAGCCCAGATTCCGATGGCTATGGCATCGGCCCTTCGCGACGGCAAGCTCGGCGTGATGGACTATTACAACCTCAAGAATATCGAAGCCGACACGCAAATGCGCAAGGAAATCGGCAGCGCACCTGAGGCCAAGTAAGCGATTGTAGGGCAATATGGAAACCCTAATCTTCATAGGCATCGCAGTCGTTGTCGCGATAATCCAGAATATGGCGAACAAGTCCAAGGAGGAGCAAAAGCCGCTCCCCCGCCAAGGGCGTAATACACAGCCGGCTGAACCGCAAGGCCACCAGCCGCCGCGTTCCCTGCAAGATTTGATTCGCCAGTTCGAAAACGCACAACGCCAAGCGACCCAAGGCAACATCGAGCCGCCCACACCCCCCGTGGAAAGGCGCGATCCGGATCAGCCGCTCACGCTTCGCGACATTGCCGAAGTCGTTATCGGGGTGGATTTTATCAACTTGGAATTCTTGATGGAAGAATTCGATGTTGACGAAAACACCGCCGCCGAAATGCTGATGGATTTGCAAGCCCACCGCATCGTGGGCCGCGACATGGGAGAAGGCGACTGCGACGTGCTCGTGCACGACATGGAAGAACTCGAGAACTTGCTCAGTCACGAAAAGCGCACCGAGCAGGAACGAAAAGAGACCCTTCGACAAGCTCAGGGTGACATGGATTCTGAAATGGAAGATCTGCGTCGCAAGGAACTGGAACGCCAGCGGGAGTTAAACGCTCTCGAAGAACGCGCCAAGTCTGCACGCGAATCTGCCGCCGCATTCATGGGAAACGATGTCGCAAGCGGAACCGAACAGGCACCGCGCCGCGCTCCCCTTGTCTCGACCAAGAGCCTCGCCGACGTGCGCAAGGGATTCATCTGGGCGAAAGTCCTAGACGAGCCCCGCTTCAAGCGCCGTTGGAGTGCGCAGTATCGCTAACTTTTAGTGAATTATATACAAGAAGGACCTCCTTAAAAGAGGTCCTTTTTTTGCAAGAAATTAATTCTTAGAGAATCTTGACAAGAATTGCGACAAGCGTTCGTTCCCAGACTGGTTGAACACGAAATCAGGAGTTCCCTGCTCGACGATATAGCCGCCGTCCATAAAGATAACCTTGTCCGCCACATCGCGGGCAAACGCCATTTCATGCGTCACGATAACCATGGTCATCTTGTCTTCGGCAAGTTTCTTGATGATTTTGAGCACTTCGCCGGTGAGTTCCGGGTCCAGCGCAGAAGTCGGTTCGTCAAAGAAAAGAATTTTCGGGTTCATGGCCAAGGCGCGGGCAATCGATACACGCTGCTGCTGGCCACCGCTGAGTTCACAAGGGTAAGCCTTTTCCTTGCCTTCAAGGCCCATACGCTTGAGCAGAGACCTTCCCGTTTCACGAGCTTGTTCGCGGGAAACACCCAGCACACGCACCGGAGCCAGGCAAAGATTCTGGAGAACCGTCAAATGCGGGAACAAATTGAAGTTCTGGAACACGAGTCCTGTGGAGAGACGGATTTCGCGCAGCACCTTTGCCGGCGCATACTTGACGGGAGCACCCTTTTCACCAGGCAACACCATGTCCTTGCCGTCCACCTGCACCAAGCCGCCGTCAATCGTTTCGAGCTGGGTAATGCAACGCAACAACGTACTCTTGCCGGAGCCGCTCGGACCGATAATCGAAAGGACCTCGCCCGCATTCAGTTCAAACGAGATGTCCTTAAGCACATTCAAGTTGCCAAACGATTTCTTGACATGTTCCACTTTAAGAATCGGCATCACGGACCTCACTTATAGTAGTTGAGCTTGCGTTCCAGATAGGCGAAAAGCACGCTCAGCAAAAGGTTCGCCACATAGTAGAATACGCCCGCCACGAACAGCGGGTAAATGCTTGCGTAGGCGGCCTGCTGTTTCTTGGCCAGCGCAAAAAGTTCCGTCACCGCAATCACCTGCGCAAGGGAGGTGTCCTTCACCAGCGTAATGACTTCGTTGGCACTTGCGGGAACCACGCGCTTCACCACCTGCGGGAGGATAATGCGGAAGAACGTCTGCGTGCGGGTCATGCCCAGCATGTAGGCAGCCTCGTACTGCCCCTTGGGTATGGACTGGATGCCCCCGCGGAAAATTTCAGCAAAGTACGCCGCATAGTTTATCGAAAACGCCACAATCACCGCCGGGAAGCGGTCAAACGAAAAACCGAGTCCCGAATATTCACTCAGGTAGTACGAGCCAAAGTAAATTGCCACAATCTGCAACAAGAGCGGCGTTCCGCGCATTACCGAAATGTAGAATGACACCGGGTAACGCACCACACACCACTTGCTCATCTTGAGCACGGCAACCAAAAGACCAAGCGGAATCGAGAACAGGAGCGTAAGCCCGAAAATGGCGAGCGTCGTGCAGAAGCCGCCCCAGAGAATGGGCAACAGAGAACTTAAGTCAGACACTACTTACCGAACCACTTGGCATAGATTTCATCAAACTTGCCGTCTTCCTTCATTGCAGCCAAAGTCGAATTCACCGCATTGCGGAGAGCCTTGTCCTTCTTGCGGAAACCAACGGCATAGACCTCGTCCGAAAGGCCTTCTTCGAGGACAACGTAGTCCTTGGAGTTTTCAACAATCCAGTACTTGGCCACGATTTCGTCGAGGAACACGGCATCGACACCGCCCTTGTCCAAATCCATGAGAGCAGTCTGGTTGTCGTCAAACGGAACAATTTCCTTGGCAGCCTTGCCCGCTTCGGAAGCATCGAGCAACTTCTGGGCAGTAGAGCCGTTCTGCACGGCAATCTTCTTGCCCTTGAGAGCTTCGAGGTTTGCAAGAGCCTTGTCCTTCACAGTAAAGATCATGCGGTTCGTGAGGTACGCGTCGCTCAAGTTCATCGCGGCGGCGCGAGCGCTATCCACGCTCATACCATTCCAAATGCAGTCGATCTTGCCGGTATTCAATTCCTGTTCCTTGGCGTCCCAGGAAATCGGTTGCGTCTTAAGTTTTACGCCTAGGCGAGCGCAAACTTCTGTAGCAAGGTCTATATCGAAACCCACGATGTTGTTATCCTTGTCGCGGAAACCCATCGGCGGGAAAGAGTCGTCGAGACCGAGCACGAACTCGCCTGCAGCCTTCACCTTGTTCAGGGATTCATCAGCAGTAGACTGTTCTGCCTTCTGGTCATTGCAGGCAGAGAAAACAGCGGCACAAGCAAACGCCGCAAGCATCGCAAAGATTTTTTTCATTGAAAACTCCTTTTTTATTTTCGCCCTCAAATATAAAAAAAGGGCCGCATTGCTGCGGTCCTTTTTAATACTGGTTTGGTTAGGAATTAATCCTTTCCGTAAACCTTTTCGGCGTAGGTCACGGTAGCGCCGAGGTATTCGCGGTTCATCTTGGCGATGTAATCCACGGTGATACCCTTCGGGCAGGCGGCCTGGCATTCGTAAAGGTTCGTGCAGTTGCCGAAGTGGCGAGAACGCGCTTCTTGGCCTCGACCTTGCCCTGCGGCAAGAAGCTGAGGTGAGAGACCTTCGCAGAAACGAAGAGCATTGCAGAAGCGTTCTTACAAGCGGCCACGCAGGCACCGCAACCGATACAAGCGGCAGCGTCAAATGCGCGGTCGGCATCAGCCTTGGGAACCGGAATCACGGATGCTTCAGGAGCAGCACCGGTGTTCACAGAAACGAAACCACCGGCAGCGATGATGCGGTCGAATGCGGTACGGTCCACGGCGCAGTCACGGATAACCGGGAATGCGGCGGCGCGCCACGGTTCGATCACGATGGTATCGCCATCCTTGAACTTGCGCATGTGAAGCTGGCAGGTAGTCGTTGCATGGTCAGGACCGTGCGGCATACCGTTGATGACGAGAGAGCACATACCACAGATACCTTCGCGGCAGTCGTGGTCGAAAGCGAAGCCTTCCTTGCCCTGCTTCATCTGTTCTTCGTTCACAATGTCGAGCATTTCCAAGAAGGACATGTCCGGAGAAACATCGTTGATCTTGACAGTTTCGAACTGTCCCTTGGTCTTGGCATCCTTCTGACGCCAAATCTTCAAAGTCAAATTCAG
>CADCBQ010000007.1 GCA_902799745.1 Fibrobacter succinogenes
GATTCTATCAAGACCTACGAAGGCTTCAAAAACGCCATTCGCAAGATCAACGACAAAGACGAAGTTCTTGAAGACGGCGCCCATGTAAGGGGCTACGCATTCCCAGGCCGGAGCGACTGGAACCTTCCTCACAACTTCGCCCCCTGGATTTGGAGCAACGGCGGTTCGTTCATCAAGAAAGACGCAGACGGCAAGTGGCACGCCAACATTCTTTCTGAAGAAACGCTCCTCGGTATCGCAAGCTACCTCCACTTTATTATGGATACGCTCGTAGCGCCCGAAGCCCTGCAAACCAACACTGCTCAAATTGCCCAGAGATTCAACAATGGCGAGCTCGCCTTTATTGTAAGCACTTCAGAAATTGTAATGCAGACGCGTTTCCACGGAAGCATGGGAGGCCTTTCTAACGCCCGAATCGGTTCCGACAGCGTCATTGTGGTTCCCATTCCTAGGGGCAAGGTCGGAAGCGTCAGCTTTATCGGCGGCTCCAACCTCGCCATTCCGGCAAACAACAAACGCAAAGAAGCTCTTGACCTATTGCTCTTCTTGACCGAAGACGAAAACCTGGACGCCTACACCAAGCAGATTGGCCTGTTGCCGCCCTCTAGAAAGGTGTTGCAGACTTGGGCCGAAGACGAAGAATACCGCGTGTTGGTTCGCGCCCTTGAAACCGGTCGCGCCTACGTGGCCATTCCGGAATGGGGCGAACTGGAACAGCAACTCAACACCCTGTTCAGCGCCATTTGGGAACAGATGGAAATTCCGTCGCTCTATTCCGAAGACAAGCTGTACGAGATTTTCAAGGACCTCACGGTCGAAATCGACAAAAAGTTGAACTACCCGACAACCAATATTATGACGGCCGCCGAATTCAAGGCCGCCTGGAACAAGATCAACGAAGAAAGCCAGCCGAAGGTTGAAGTCGCCAAGGACTCCACAAACGAAGCCGTTGACAGCAATATGAAAAAAGCTCCGTTTGTATTCGTTGTCATGCTGGTCCTCGGATTCCTGTTCGCCTTCCTCCGCAAGCGCAAGAAATAACCGACTTTAGAAGATTTCACCTATGTCTACCACTACGATATCAAGTTTCTCGCGAAGCATCGTCTTCAAGGTGCTTATCGTTTTGATTTTCTCCATGACCCTCGTGGTCACGGGGAGTATCCTTATATTCACGTCAAAACAGACCAACCTGATGTTGGAGTGGAGCTTCAACAACAACGAATCAATGCTTTCTCAGATTGGCTACATGGCGTCTAGCGAAATGAAGCAGTTCGGCGACCGCCTGACGCTTCTTTCCAAGACTTCTGAAATCCAGAGCCTAGACCCCAATACCGCCGCAAGCTACCTCAAGAGCTATAGCATTTCGTCGTTGTTCATTTCGGGCGAAACAGTTACTTTGTACAACAGAGAAAACTCGTTTATTTGCGACAATTCCATGGTCGGCATTCCAACAGAAAGCCCCTACCCCATTGATTTTTCGCGCATTACTCCGCACCGCCCTTACTTGACGCCCTGGTTTAGGGAAGCAACAGACGCTCCCCCGAAGCGCCTGTTCGGCATTAGCATTATGAACAGGTCAAATTCTTCAGGATACCTGATAGCAAGTTTTTCTCTCCGCAGACTTTGGACGAACTTCCCTAACTATAAAATTGGTAGAAACGGATTCCTGGTCGCCATTAACGGTCAAGGAGAAATTCTGTACCACCCCGACTTAAAGCGTTGGCTTACAGATACACACAAGATCAACGAACTTGGATTTACAGAAATTGATCCTCGCAACTACGATGTCAAGAAAGCTCAGTTCCAGAAGCTTTACGACAACGAGCAGTATCTTGTTAACTACTACTTTGATTCTAACACCGATTTTGGCCTCTTCGCCTTCCAACCGAAAAGCGAAATTGACGACCTGATTTCTTCGGCAACGCAGGCAAGCCTCGCTATTTTGGCAATTTCGATTTTCATCATCTTGATTGTCGCGGCATGGATGTTCTACATGCTGGGTCTTCCGCTGAACCGCATTACCAAGCACATTCGTAAGATTACCGATGGCGACCTTGATGTCGAAGACATTGATGTGGGCAACCGTAAAGACGAACTGGGCCAGTTAAGCAAGGCGTTCAACACCATGCATGACACCATTAAGCGCCAGATTAAGGAACTGAACGCCCATAGGGATATCTTGGAACAGGAAGTCAAGGAACGTACCAAGGATTTGGAAGAAGTCAACAAGAAGCTGGAACTGATTTCGAAGACGGACGAATTGACGGGGCTACCCAACCGCCGCGAAATGAATGAAACCATCGCCAATGAAATGGGACGTTCCAGCCGCACACACAAGCCGTTCTGCTTTATCTTTATCGACATCGACCACTTCAAGAACATCAACGACACTTACGGCCATGCCTGCGGAGACGTAATTCTGAAGTCCGTGGCACAGACCATTCGTGGCCTATTGCGCAAGTACGATGTATTCGCCCGCTACGGTGGTGAAGAATTCCTGACCCTCTTGCCGGAAACCGATCTTGAAGGTGCCGCCGTTGTCGCCGAACGATTCCGCAAACAAATCGAAAAGATGACAGTTCGCTACGCGGACTTCACCATCAAGATTACGATTACGCTCGGCGTTGCCAAATTCGACGACCGTCTCGGAGCGGACCGCAGCATCCAGATGGCAGACAAGGCCCTTTACCAAGGTAAGGAAGGTGGCCGTAACCGCGTAATCGTGTGGAAACCCGAATGGGTTACCGAAGCCGACTACGAAGCGGCCGCCATTGAACTTGCCGCTCTGAAAAAGAACGCAGAAGTTCCTAAGGGTCAAAATTTTGAATTAAGCATCGACTACCTCGACGACGAGCCGAAAAAAGGCAACGGAACAATAAATGACGTGGTTGAAGACGAAGAATCCGCAGAAAGCGAAGACAAGCAGGGGTAGAGTCCCTTAGGCACTACAAACTTCTGAGAAACAAAAAACACCGCTTTGAAAAGCGGTGTTTTTTATCGGGATGACTGAATTCGAATCAGCGACCTCTTGAACCCCATTCAAGCGCTCTACCAGGCTGAGCTACATCCCGTTGGTTCATTGGTGGGTCAAAATTAGATAAAAATAGGCTTTTTTGCAAGGCTAAGCCCACAAAAAAGCCAAAAATTTACTTCCAATAACCGACTATCAGCACATCCGGTGTTGCCTTGGGATACTTTTTGCTCTTGAACGAAACAATCTTTCGAATGCTCTTTTGCTTGAGTTCCCAACCTTCACGAGTAAGCCCCTTGGTCGTAAGCGTAACCTTGAGTCCAGGAACCTTGCCGCCTTCCTTGATTTGATCCAGCTTGTCGACATTCAGCATGACAGGCTTTGTAGACATGGCAAATTGCTTAGTCGATTCCGCATCCAAAGTGATATCGGGACGTGCCTTCTTGTCGGTTTCCCAAATGTAGAACGACCATTCACGTTTTTCGCCCTTGGCATAATAACCCGCATCAAAAAGTTTTTCGCTAAAGACAAACGGAACCTTTACGACGCCATCCATATTGGCGAGATAGGGTTTGCCCGTGGTATCGACCAATACCACCACCGGATTGATCTGACCTTCCATTTCAGCAGAGCTAAAGTCAAATTCAATCGTCACTGTTCCCTTGGCAGGAATCTTGTTCGGGAACTTGAAGTTCGACATGCCATTGCCTTGGCCGAATACATTTTCAAGAACAATTTCTTGGTTGGTTGTATTGGCGCCCTTAAGCACAATGTGCTTGGTATCGCCCTGGTTCAACATACCTATCGGATAATTTTCGGGAACAAAGCGGATTGCTTCATCTGCCATGGCGGCCGATGCACAAGCAAGTGCCGAAACAAATACAATACTTTTAAGATTCATGGCTATAATATACAAAAAAACTTATATTTCGGGCATGAAGACCAAATTCGCCTTTCTGCTTCTCTTAGCCATATTACTCTCTAGCTGTGCAAGCGGCTTAAAACCATCTAACCGGACAGAACCGGCAGTAACCGAAAGTTCTATCAACGCACTCGGCGGCTTAGTCAAAAAAGTCAAACGCACCCTATATTCCCCCGCCCCCAAGCCGCTTTCTTTCACACTAGAAGGCGAATGGAATATTAAGGTGGAATTTTTCTCCCTCGAAAAGAACCTGGCCGCGTACGCCTTGGTCAAGAAACCCGAACATATCGAGCTTAGAGGAATGAATATAGCAGACCTTTACCGCGACCCCGGTTTCACAATCAAAAAGGACGCGAGCGAAGAAGCATTCATTCTCTACTATTTAAAGTGGGATCATGATTATTGGCTGAGCAAATCAGCCGCTTTACGAGAAGGAAAGACCATCGGCCCCGTATTCAACAGCGATAAGCACTACGGAACAATCAAGGTTGTAAAAGGCGACTACCAGCGTTGCGTCTTTGCAGCACGTGTCGATGATGCCATCTACATGATGACCGGTAAAGCGGAATCATCTGAAAAAGACATCTGCGATACTGAAGCAGAAATTTGGGAAAGCCGGGACACGTACTAACTCAACAGTTTATCTTAGCCGGTTTTTAAGGGCTTCGATTTCTGATTTTTCCATACCGAGCGAAAGCAGGTATTTTTCAGTGGCTGCAGCCAGGTCTGCATTTTCGAAATCCGAGATATCGACGTCTTCCACCTTGTACGCGTTTCGCATCAGTCTTACGATAATCGCTTGAATCAAGTCCACTTGCTTTGAAGTCAAGGCGACTTGATAGTCACCGATAACATTGAAGAAATTCTGGTGCGTTTTCACATAATCGGTCTTGATTTCTTCGGCGGTCGCCCCCATTAAAGCCTCGAGTACTGCAATCGTATAGCCGGTACGGTCCATGCCGTAAGTGCAATGAACCAGATACGGGCCTTCGTGCTCAATCATATAGCGAAGTCCCTTGACAAGCCCCACCTTGAACTGCGCATTTGCAAAAGTCGGTTGCACCCCTAGGTACACCACATTCTGCGTTGCATAATAAGATTCCGCGTAGCCATTATACGACTCGGCATTATCCTTACTGTCCGCAAGATTCAAGAATGTTTTGACGCCCGCAACCTGAGACAAGGAATCGGCATACTTATTGCGGCCAATTGACGGATCCACCGGATTCGACGAACGGTAAAGCGTACCCTCACCCATTCCCGTAGTTTTCACCATTCTGAAATTGGCAAAGTCTTCAATAGACAAGCCCGGATACGCCTCTAGGTAATACGACATCGAAAGC
This sequence comes from Fibrobacter succinogenes, assembly GCA_902799745.1. Lineage (GTDB taxonomy): Bacteria > Fibrobacterota > Fibrobacteria > Fibrobacterales > Fibrobacteraceae > Fibrobacter > Fibrobacter succinogenes_Q. Next base: position 5,237 of record CADCBQ010000007.1, read on the forward strand.
GATCGCAGATTTTTTAAGTGATCGACATAGCCACCTTTTTTCTGTATCCGAATGGTGACTTCTATCGGGAAAGTTATATCACGCCCGAAGCCAACGACTTGAGCCATCTGGCCGTAACGGGCCTCAAGCTTGATATAGTTCAAGCCCTCGGATACATACAAAAAGAATTCGCCCGGAAATACATCGCTATAGCTTGCAACAACGGGGACGTCTAACGTGTCATAGCCCGGAATCATCACTGTGACGAAATCACCGTAATCGAACTTTGTCAGGAACGAATCAGCCGCAATGTCGAAATTCACGCTCTCAAAGGAGAATATTTCGAGCGTATCTTCGACAACGGTCGTTAAGAAATACAGCGAATCTTCTGGAATTAAATATTTTGAAGAATCTACAGAGCTTGATGAAACAACCGAAGAACTGGAGACATTTTCAGAAGACGTGCTCTCTGTTTCCGAAGAACTTTCTTTAGCGACTGAGGAACTAGAAATTTCTTTTGACGATGTTACAGACGACGAACTGGATTCTTCGGTCACAATTGCGCTGCTTTCGCCCTCTGCAGAGGCAGAACTGCTGGCATCATCGCCACAAGCGGCCAGAAAGAAAATCACAGCCGTTTGACACAAGAGACTTGTTGAGCGAAATAGATCTTTTTTCATAGACCCTCCACAGTTCATCCAGAAGATAACTTTTTATGTGCACGCGTTCAAAGCTACACACATTTCCGCATAGCTTTCGACCGTATTTTCGGGCTTTAGCGGGAGTAAATTGTGAGGTTTTCCAAAGCCACAAAGGAGCGTAATGCAATCAACCCCGGCGTTACGGGCTGCAAGAATGTCCGGCTGGTCATCACCCACCATGACAGCCTCTTCGCGAGAAAGGCCCGCCATTTCAAGAATCTTGAGTAGGCCAGCGGGACTCGGCTTGCGTTCGGGCGTGGTATCGCCGCAAAGGATAAATTCAAACCGGTCGCGGAGTCCAAAGTGATTCAGGATTTTTTCGCTGGGGCGAAGCGGCTTGTTCGTGAGCATCGCCACTCGGGTTTTGGAGCTGTTCAAAAATTCTACGATTCCCGGATTCGGGAGCGTACGTTCGGTGCAATGTTCCCAATAAAAATCCGAATAGACCTTGTGAACCATTTCGATGGTCACACCGGAGCGAGCCATATTTTCAGGGAGCGCGGCCTCCCCCATACTACGCTCGATAAGCTTCATGGAACCGTTTCCGATAAAGGTTCGCACGCGCTGTTCTTCGTGTTCCGGGAGCCCAAAATGGCGCAGCGCAAAATTCACCGCCACGGCAAGATCACCAAGCGTATTGAACAGAGTCCCGTCCAAGTCAAAAACAATGAGGGATTTCTTTTGGAGCATAGCGCGCCCAAATGTAGAAATTTACCGAATGAATTCCATCTCGACGAGGAATCGGTAAAAGCAAAGCGCGGACACGCCCAGAATAAAAATAACAACGATGACAAACTGCACCGGATGCTCATGGAAATCATAATCCGCCTTGCCGTAAGAAAACTTTCCACGGATAATGGCGCTGATGAAAAGCGCTAGGAATAAAAGAGCAAGCAGAAGGGACATGAAACTACGCGTTATTGGGATTGCAATAGTAGTTTATTATTTCCTTGAAGGCCGTCGTTGTCGAAACGGACAGTCGGATTTTTGCCGCTCTTGAAGGCATCTTCGCTTTCGTAGAGGGAAAGGGCCACGGAAACGCCCGACTGCGTCACGATATTCGCCACACCAGTTGCCTTAAAGGAGAAGTCCTTTGATGCGCCATCCTTGAAAGTCGCCTTGGGAATGCGGACGGCCTCGCCGATTTGCGTAAGAGCCTTGCCCGTACTATCCACGAATTCAGCCACCATGTAGACATCAAAGAAGCAGGGTGCTACGCCAGTATTCTTGACGGTAATGTTCAATGTGCTTGTAGTATCTTTGGCGCTTGCGACGGTCAAAAGTTCCGCCTGTGTCACCGTAAAATTGTAGCCGATAACCTTGCTCATGGAATCCGCAAGGGCCTTATTGTCCTTGTAGAAATTGTAACCGCAATCGTTATCTTGATCCAACACGTAATAAGTCAAATGAGCCGTGGTAATAGCATCTACCCAGCGTTCCGGAGTCCATTTCTGGTTGCCTCCGGGAATCAGATCATCGTAAGTAAGCATCGTCTTGTAACCGGCCAGATTTTCGGCAATGGTCGGTAGATTCGCATTGTACGCCCGCAACAAAGTATCCGGCCTGCCGGGAATGCCAATGAACCCATCATCGCGCTTGGTAATGCCGAGTTCAAGTGCATGCGTATAAACATCGTCAAAACCGTTAGATGGCAGAACCAGCTGGGTTTTCTTGAAGAGGGACGCGTAATAGTCCAGCATGTCAATCAGCACCGAATCGGCAGGCATTTCGCTTCCCAAAATGTGAGACGTGTGCCATTCGCCCCATTCGCCAAAAGTGCGGACGTCAATGTATTCTATGCGTGGATCGCCATCGTATTTTTCGGCCAGAGCTTTTGCAAACTCCTTTGCCGCCCAAATATAGACGGAATCATCCCAGACCGGAGCGTATGCATGGTAGTCTGTCCCACGCAAGTCAATCTGTATCTTCTTCGCCCCCATTTCGTAGACAAAAGGCGGAGTCCAATCGTATTCCTCTTGGGGCGGAAAATCGCTCTTGATAAAGGACGGCGTATACGGCAGCACGCGCAAGGCGTAGCCCATGTTGTGCTCGGCCAAAGCATTCAAAAGTTTTTCCAGTTCCGTCCAGTCGTAAACGCCCTTTGCAGGATTTAATTTGTTCCACTGCTGGTAGCCAGAACCGTACGAGACCAGGTCCCAAGCCCTGTTGTTCAAGGAACCGTAAGGTCCGTATTCGAACTCCGGAACAAAAGTCCATGCACCGCCGGTCGGTACCGTAAATCCCTTGTGCGGGTTAGAAAGCGGCCCATCGAAGGGCTTGAGAGCGTATGTGATTTTGATGGTGTCACCTTTGTCGACGACAGAGGTGTCTTTATTGTCATTCCGAGAACTCGAAGAGTTCGTGGCAATCCATGAAGAACAGGATTCTTCTGCCCCGCTGCTTTCGCCGCCTTCCGGGCCAAAACTGCTCCCATCATCGCCACAAGCAGCAAACAACGCTGCTGCGGCCAACAGAACAATCTTCCCAAGACATTTGCTAAAGAGCTTAGCCATATTTTAAGTATAGTATAATTTTTTAGACTCAGGAACATCCCTTTTTCAAGAATGTTTTAAGAAACATAACTGACGAATTTTAACTAAAATCGCCATTTTTCAATAAACTCCCTTGAAAAAGTGTATTCAAGTACACAAAAGTGGGTCGAAAAAGTGCATCAAAGCATTGATTTATCCCTTGAAAAAGTGTGTTAGAAGAATGATATTGTATATTATACCCATTCAGATTTTGGAAAATTTGTCAGACGTTTATGAGAACCACACCAACTAAATGGGCTCTATGCCGTAAAGCAATCTTCTTCGCTTTATGCGTGGAATGTTGCGCAAGTGGGATTGAAGATCTGTGGGCTCCGTGTTGGCCATTGCCTCAAAATGTTCAAATCATAGAGTACATTGTCCCCTGTTGCTTTGATAAAGACTCACTTCGTTATACTTTTATAGAAGTTCCAAAAGAAATCACCTGGTACACCATCGATTTCGCACATAAAGAAAAAATTTGCTGCTATGTAGATGTGCCCCAAAGAGAATATACAGCCTTTATGACCGATATTTATAGTCGGATTCAGCACATTCGTGATTCTGTAACATCCATGTTTCCAGCAATAAATCACCAGCGTCCGCCTAATTATGAATTAATGAACGAATTCCAAAAGCAAGCCTACAGCCGTAAACAGGCGGAGCTTTCTCGGCTTCGAGAATTGAAGGAAGATTCTGTATATTGCTTGGTAGTTGATTCCTTGGAAAATTCCTGGATGGGGCCACAATACCAGAAATTTGATATTCCCCCAGCAAACGATTGCAGACTTAACCACATTGAGGAAATGCGAAATCGTTGTATGAGATGGGCTAGGGCCACACTCCGTCCCGCAGAAACGCGGAGATAATTTTCAGTAAATCAATCTTCCCTCAAAAAAATGCTAAATTTGCCCGCATGAAAAAATACCACTTGGCCACATACGGCTGCCAGATGAACGAGTACGACTCGGCGATGATCGCCCAGGAACTCGACATGTGCGGTTGCATTGAGACGAGCAACCAGGAAGATGCCGACTTCATCATCGTGAACACCTGCAGCGTACGCGAAAAGGCCGAGGAAACCGCCATTGCGAACATCAGCAAGCTCAAGTACCTAAACAAGAAGAACCCCGACGTGAAGGTTGTCGTGTGCGGCTGCATGGCTAAAAATCGCGGGCCGGAACTTTTGAAACGCCTCCCAAACGTGAGCTACGTCGTGGGCCCGGATCAGTACAAGAAAATTCCGGAATTGCTACTCGGCGACGCCCAGAGCCCCTTGCACCTGACGCACCACAAGATGTTCATTGACGAGGACCTGAGCGAAAACTACTTGGGCGAATACGCGAAGCTCCAAAACGACTTTACCACTTTCGTCGCGATTCAGCGCGGTTGCAACAAGCGCTGCAGCTACTGCATTGTACCGTACCTCCGCGGGCCGGAAAAGTACCGCGACATGAATGACGTGCTCGCCGAAGTCCACAAGGCCGCCGACAAGGGCATTACTGAGGTGACGCTCTTGGGCCAGACGGTAAACGCCTACAAGACGGAAGGCGGCAATTTTGCCGACCTGCTCACAAAGGTTTCTGAAATCGACGGCATCCGCCGCATTCGCTTTACGAGCCCGCACCCGAGGCACTACACGAACGAGCTCATCGACGTGTTGCTCAACAACCCGAAGGTCTGTCACTACGCGCACATTCCTATCCAGAGCGGCTCCGACGTCATGCTCAAGAAGATGCGCCGCCAGCACAACATGGAGCAGTACCTCTCGATTATCGAGCAGTTGCGCAGCAAGGATCCGTTCTACGGCATTTCGACGGACGTGATTTGCGGATTCGTGGGCGAAACCGAAGCAGATTTCGAGGCAACGCTCAAGGCATTTGAACAGTGCCAGTTCGACAGCGCTTTCATGTTCATCTACAGCCCGCGCAAGGGCACGGAATCGTACAAGGAAGCCGAGACGCTCACCGAGCAGGAAAAGCAGGAACGCCACACACGCCTGGTGGAACTGCAGAACGCCATTACGCTCAAGCGCAACCAGATGATGCTCGGCCGTACCGAGGAACTCCTGGTGGAAAAGAATTCCGCACGCGATGAAACAGAACTACGCGGCCGCACCGACAACTTCAAGAAAGTTATTTTCAAACCCGAAGAAGGCCGCATCGTAAAGCCCGGCGATTACGTAAAGGTGAAACTCGACGACATTCGCGGATGGACGATTAGAGGGACGTTGGTTTAGAGGAATGAGGTCGTGCCTACGGCACTTTGAGGTATGAGGTTTTTGATATGAAAGCAAAGTCAATTTCTATTATACTCGCATTTTTTGCAACAGCCACATTCGCACAAACGATAGCTGATGCACAAAAGGCATACGTTGCCGGCAACTGGAAAGAAGCCGCTGCCGCATACGAAGCAGCCTGCCCAAAAGAACCCGATTCTTCGCGTGCTGAATGCTACCTGTGGAACGTGCTCGCCCTTTCGCAAATGGGGAGCGCCCAGTCGTTCAAGATTGCAGGCAACCGCCTCGACAGTCTGATCAAGACCACAAACCCGCAGCGCGCCATTTACGCAGACCTCATGATGACGAGCGCCCAGTTCAGGCTCTACCTTGGCAAGTATGACAAGGCCGCCGAAGACTTGATTCAGGCAATCGAAACTTCGCACCCGCACCAAGCCATTGTACTGCAAAAGGTTTGCAAGGCCGTAAAGGCAAAAGTAAAGTCGGAAGACTTGAACGACCGCTGCAACTTACTGAACAATCCGGATTCGCTGAAGGCTCTTCAGACCGCATCGCAGGCCAAAGCGGCCCCTGTTGCTCAGCCTGCCGCTTCTGTAACGCAGCCTGCTGTTTCCGAACCGGCACCGAAACCCGCCCAACCGGCTCCGGTGGTTGAACAACCTAAGCCTGCCGTTCAGGCCGCAGCCCCCGCTCCGGCACCCGTTCCAGCGACTACAGCCCCGGCACAGGAATACTGGACACTCCAGTTAGGGGCATTTGGAACAAAATCTAACGCCGACTTGCTGGTTTCCAACCTCAAAAAACAGAAAATTTCCTGCACAATTATTGAGCAACCTCGCGGTGAAAAGACTCTCTATTTAGTCCAAACAGGCAAATTTGAAACCAAGGACCAGGCCGTCGATTTCGCGGCAAGCAAGCTTGCGCCCCTCAAAATTGAATATCAACCCCTTTTGAAAAGGTAAATTTGCACAAAAAAGCGCTTTTTTCGCGTTTTTCCCCTGCAAAAAAACACAAATTGTTCTATATTTGAGCAAACCCCGAGCCGGGGTGGTGAAATTGGTAGACGCGCCGGACTCAAAATCCGGTACTCGCGAGAGTGTGAGGGTTCGATTCCCTCCCCCGGCATTATTTTTGAAGGAAGAAACTGATGGCGAATTGGTGCAAGATTCTCACAACGGTGCTTTTGTGCGGCTCCATTGCGTTCGCACAGTTTGACGACGACGAATCTTCCGAAGATTCCTATTCTTACGGGGCCTCCGAGGAAACAACAGACGACGTTTTTGCTGACGACAACAGCAGCGAAGAAGCTTCTAGCGCAAAAGTTGGCGAAGCAACCGCCACTGCCGACGAATGGCAGGGATTCAACTACGAAGAAATGGGTCTGACCCAGTGGGAATTCCAGCAGGCCAAGCAAGAAGGTATTTCCAGAGATAAGTTGACACACCTCGTCGAAATGGGCATTCGTCCCTCTGAATATTTGCAGAAGCCGTGGGAAAAGCTCGGCGTTTCCGAAGAAGATTGGATTGCACAGCGTTCTGGTGGACTTGAAGACGCCGATATCGACCGCTCTTACCGCAATCATTCTGGTGATCAGGGTTATGCATATCTTTCCTTGCTCGTTCCGTCGCTCTATCAGTGGCACAAGCAGGAATCCATGAAAGCTATTTGGATTGATGCCCTTTGGGGTGTGAGTGTTGGCGCAACAGTTTACCTCGCCATTGACGGCAATTCTGCTTGGTGGTACGGTCTGATTTTTGTGGCTGGTGCTCACATTTGGTCTTTCGCAGATGCATTCTTTAGCACCCAGTGGGACAGCAACCCGGACGCAAACCGTTTCAGTTATGGCATTCTCCCGACCCCGGAAAAGGGTGTTGCGGGATTCTTCAATGTCAAATTCTAAGCGCATCATGCAGCTAGAATTACTCAAAAGCAAAATTCATCGCGCTACTGTAACCGACGCAAACCTCAATTACGAGGGTTCGATTACGATTGCCCGCGATTTGATGGATGCAGCAAACATCCTCCCCTTCGAAAAAGTGGGCGTTCTTGACGTAAATAACGGCAACCGCCTTGACACTTATGTAATCGAAGGACCTGCAGGTTCGGGCGTGATTTGCTTGAACGGCGCTGCAGCAAGGCTTGTTCAGCCGGGCGACCTCGTGATTATTGTGGCATACGCCACTATGAGCGAAGAAGAAGCCAAATCGTGGAAACCGACCGTGATCCACGTGAACGCTAAAAACGAAATCGTTTAATCCATTTTTCTTAATTGCTATATTCTAAGCATGCGGTTAATGCTGTTTTTGATGTTGTTTATGGCAATGCAAGCCCTTGCGGAAACCCCTGCGAAGGCCGATTCGGCTATTGCAACTACCGCGAAAAAAGACACCATTGTAGACACAGTCTACGTGGTTCCCGATGACGGAATTCCCTGGAACCGCGAACATTTTGACCCCGAGCGTTTGGTCAGACACGAAACATTTGACCCGGCTTTAAAAGTTGCCTATACTTATTCCGTTAGCTTTATGGGAGGATCTTTCGGAAGTTTTGCCCAGCAAAGCTACATGGCGCACCTCGCTTACGAATTCACGCCGGAGCTTCATTTATATGCAAATGTAGGACTCTGGATGCCGCTGTATTCAAATTTCCGATTCGGAACGCCTATAGCCAAAGAAGATGTACGACAAGGAAATGTAGACGTCGTGCTCCCCGATATCGCTCTTGAATACAGGCCGAACGAAAACATGAGCTTTAGACTGATGTTCGTGAACGAAAGCGACGCATTCAAGGCGTACGGACCGCACCGTTACTTATACGGCGGATGCCCGTGGAGAACGCCTTATTACTGCAGGTAAGACAAATAACATTATGACAGCACCTTACATTTTTCTAGATTTGCACTAGAAAATGTACAAACGCCGTTCCAAAACATTTCCTTTTTCATTAGCCGTCATGGCCGTTTTATCGGCATTTCTTTTGACGGGATGCGAAGAAGAGAAAAAGCCCCAAGTCGTAAAGGTCAAGCGGACCTACAAGGGCGATGTCGAAGTGTTGAACAGTTGTGGAATGCAAGGTGCTGCCGCGAAAATGCGCTCTTACTTGCGAGAAAACGGCTTTGACATCGTGAGTTCCAGGAACGACCGTCTGCAGAATTACGACGAAACGGTACTTGTACTCAGAAATCCAGAATGGGAAGGAGCCAAAGCGCTCGCCCAGGCACTCAAGACCGAAAATGTGCTGGTGGTCCATAGCAGCCGAGCCGTGGTGGACGCAGCCGTGTACATCGGCAAAGACTTTGAACAAATCATAGAACCCGAACAGGGAGAAACAGATGACAACGAATAATCAAGAACTTCCCCAGTCCGTCCAAATCGGCGCAAGCATTTTGTTTGAGCTTCGCGCCCAGAACGTGCAGCTGATTGACCTGCGCGGCATCAAGGATGTCACGGATTATTTCCTCGTGGCAACCTGCGAAAGCGAAGCCCAGATGCAGGCAATTCTCAATGAACTCCGCAAGGAATTCAAGGCGAACAAGCTCCCCTCCGTGGGCGTGGAATACAAGGAAGGCGTGCGTTGGGCAGTGTTCGATGCAGGCCTCGATCTGATGGTTCACCTGTTCGAAGAAGAAAAGCGTAACGAGATTTCGCTCGACCGTCTGTACGCCGACGGCAAGATTGTAAACCTCGATGAAAATGACTTTGTAAAGACTAACGACAAGAAGGCCGACGACAATGAACTCGTTTGAGCAAGAAATCGCAGAAGCGCTCGCCGCTACCGGTTCCTTCGAAAAGGAAGCCGCCCTCAAGCTTATCTCCGTGCCGCCTGATACCACGCACGGCAACTTTACTATTCCTTGTTTCTCGCTCGCCAAGGTGATGCGCAAGGCCCCGAAGATGATCGCCGAAGACTTGGCCGCCCAGGTGAAGCTTCCCGCCGGTCTTTCGAAGGTGGAAGCCGTGAACGGTTACCTGAACTTCTTCATTGACCGCAGCTTCCTTGCGAAGTCTACGCTCGAAGAAATCGCCGCCAAGGGACTCGAATACGGTCACGCCGCATCGAACGGCAAGGTCGTTTGCATCGACTTCAGCTCCCCGAACATCGGCAAGGAACTCGCATTCCACCACCTGCGTTCGACAATGATCGGAAACTCGCTTTCCCGCATCTACAAGGCCGCCGGTTACAAGGTGGAACGCATTAACCACCTGGGTGACTGGGGTACCGCTTTCGGCAAACTCATCGTGATGTACCTGCGCGAAAAGCGCCCGACAGACGACGCTACGCTCGATAGCCTGACCGTGAAGGAATTGAACATTCTTTACGCCGCCTTCTCCAAGGCCAGCAAAGAAGAACCCGGCCTTGAAGATGAAGCACGCGCCGCATTCACCAAGCTCGAACAGGGTGATGAATTCTACCGCAAGCTTTGGACCGCCTTCCGTGCAGCAACGCTCAAGGAACTCATGCGCATCTACGACATGATGGGCGTGGGCTTTGACCACTACACCGGTGAATCCTTCTTCGAAGACAAGATTCCGGCCATTCTCGACGAACTCCGCGAAAAGAATTTGATGGTGAAGAGCCAGGATCTGGACGTGGTGATGCTCGACGAATTCGACCTGAACCCCTGCCTGATTCGCAAGAGCGATGGTTCTACGTTGTACGCGACCCGCGACTTGGCCGCCGCCTGCTACCGCAAGAAGGAATACAACTTTGACAAGTGCCTTTACGTGGTGGACCTCGGACAGGCTCTCCACTTCAAGCAGGTGTTCCACGTGCTCAAGAAGATGGGCCGCGAATGGTACAAGGACATGTATCACATTCCGTTCGGCGTGATCCTGCAGCTGGTCGACGGCAAGTGGGAAAAGGGCAAGACCCGTACAGGTACCGCAAGCCTGCTCCGCGACGTGATTGAAGCCGCCCAGAAGAAGATTCTCGAATTCATCGACGCAAAGAATCCGGAACTCGAAAACAAGGAACTTATCGCCCGCCAGATCGGCATTTCCGCGCTCACCTTCAACGACTTGAAGAACAGCCGCCTGAAGGACGTGCGTTTCGATTGGGATGCCGTGATGAGCTTCGAAGGCGATACGGGTCCGTATGTGCAGAACGCCCATGTGCGTCTTTGCAGCATTATGCGCAAGGCCGGCTACACGGTGAACATTGCCGATGTGGACATGGCCCAGCTCGGTGACGATGCCGCTTACAGCCTCATCAACATCCTGTCGAAGAAGGGCAAGAAGATTCTGGATGCTGTCGCCGGTGACGAACCGAGCGTTCTCGCCCAGTATGCCTTGGAAATCGCAGAAGCCGCACACAAGTTCATCCACGAAGACCGCGTGCTCGGTTCTGCCGAAGAAAAGTCCCGCCTGTTCCTGGTACAGGCAACACAGATTGTGCTCGAAAACGTGCTCGACCTGCTCGGACTTTTCCCGATCAGGCAGATGTAGCAGCGCCATAGGCGCTGCCGCTGTGAGGCCTGAGCTCGGACCTACGGTCCTTAGGGCTCGCCTTGCAAAGCAAGGCTTTGAGTAAAATAAAAAACGAGAGCATTCAAGCTCTCGTTTTTCTTTTTTAAACCTCAAAGGGCGCCTTGGCGGCCGCCCTCAAAGCTCATAACCTCTTAGTTTCCATTGATGCAGCGGACGGAGTAGGCGTTGGTCTTGCTCGGCACCAGCTGGCGGACCATTTGGTCGCTCATGCGGCCCATTGCCCAAATCCAAATAGTTTCGTTACGGCCGTTCTGTGCGGACCAGAAACCGGCGTATTCGCCCATATCTTCGTAGCGGACAATCGACTTACCCACCATCTTGCGGTAGCCCGAAGAGAAAACGGAGAAGCCGTATTCGTCGGTTCCGCCACCACCCTGCCAACCAGTGGTAGCCTTCATCTTGTTTGCAAACTTTTCGCACTTGTCCACGCCATCGTAGCAGTGAGTCAAGCCAACGAGCAAGTCCATCCATTCGCGGTCACGCGGCAGGTGCCAGCCTTCGGGGCATGCCTTGCGGGCGCCTTCCAAGTCATACAGACGGCCACCGCGAGCGCAGTAGTTTTCCTTATCTTCGTAGCACCAGGAGTGACCTTCCACATTGTAGTTCACGTTCTGGGCAAACCATTCACGGCCTTCAACCTTGATAGTGCGGTACACCTGGCCATCGCGCGGGTCCTTAACCATGCCCGACACATCGCGGAGAGAAGAGCGGTGTTCCTGTTCGGCGCGACGGTATTCCACCACCTTTTCGCGCTTGTACTTTTCACGGCCTTCCAAGGTATTCGCCCAAGTTTCTTGAGCTTTGGGATTCGTGAACTTGATGCGCAAATCACCCACGGCAAAAAGTTCATCGCCGCAAGCAAGGTCAACACCAGCAATGTTGATAATCAGATTTTCACCACCGAAATCACGCGGAGTATTGAAGAACGAAATCCAAGCTTCCATGGTTTCGTTGCACTTTTCATAAAAGTGTTCCTTTTCAATCTTGTCGGCGGGAACCGTCATGTTGCCGGCAACAGAAAAAGCAAACAAGCTATCAGCAACCTTGAAAGAAACCGGCTGGACTTCCTTGTAGTGAGTGTACTTGCCGAAACGAATTTTGCCATCAATCTTAGCGGCAGAATAATCACCTTCGCCTTCGGCATTATAAATAGCGTCCCATGTTTTTTGCGGAACTGCAACGGCCTGGACAACTGCCATACCGAACACAACCGCGACCATAGACTTGATAGAGAATTTAAGACTCATTTTTCCTTCTCGCATAAAGTTTTCGTTTTAAAGTTAGAATATTTTAGCTTTTCGGAAAGCGGGCAAAGACTTAATGCCCACGATTTTATAATTTTGGGCTATGGCTATTACACGTTATATTTTGCAGATTCATTGCCCCGACCAAAAGGGCCTTATTGCCGGTACCACACAAGTGCTTGCCAAGGCAGGCGCAAACATTGTCGATTTACAGCAACATACGGCCAAAGATATCGAAACCTTCTTTTTACGTGCCGTTTTTGAAGCAGAATCCGAAAACATCGAAGAAGTCCGCAAGCACCTGGAGACCCTGGAAGGTCACCTCCACCTGAACTGGAAGTTGTTCGATACCACCAAAATTGAACGCGTAGCCATCTTCGTTTCGAAGACGGACCACTGCCTTTACGACCTTTTGCTCAAGCACCGCGATGGCGACCTCCCCTGCGAGTTCAGCTGCATCGTGGGCAACCACCCGGACTTGGGTCCCGTGGGCGGAACCTTCGGCGTGCCGTTCTACTATGTGCCGTCGAACCCCGACAAGAGCATTCCCGAAAACCGCTTTAGGGAAATTATCGCCGAAACCAAGACCGACACGGTGGTTCTCGCCCGCTACATGCAGATTTTGAGCGAAGCCTTTACCGAAGAATTCAAGTACCGCATCATCAACATTCACCACGGATTCTTGCCGGCATTCAAGGGTGCAAAGCCCTACCACCAGGCATGGCACAAGGGTGTAAAGATTATCGGTGCTACCGCCCACTTTGCCACCGAAGACCTGGACCAGGGTCCGATTATTTGCCAGGACATCCAACGCGTGCCCGAAACAGCAAGCATTGACGAACTCGTGGAACTCGGTAAGGACATCGAAAAGCGCACGCTTTCTGCAGCCCTCAAGCTTTGGCTCGAACACCGCGTATTCGTTTACGCCGGCAGAACATTTATTCTATAGGAGACGATATGTCCGAAGAACTGAACAACCAGAACAATGTGGAACCCGAGGCAGAAGCTCCGGTTAGCGCAGAAACCCCGGTAGAAACGGTCCTTGTCGAACCGGCCGCAGCCGAGCCCGTTGCAGAACCCGTTGCTGAACCTGCACCCCAGGCTGCAACGCCTCAACCGCAGGTAATCGTGCAACGCGAACGCGGCTTTGCCCACTATGTGGGATTCGCTCTTCTTTGCGTTCTCTGCATTGCGTTCTACTTTATTCCGGGCATCGCACTCACGTTTGCCATCAGCCTGATTCCGGGCATTTCGCTCGGTGCTGTCGCCGCATGGACTTTCAGCGCCATCTTCAGCGTCATCGCCTGGGCAATCTTCAAGTTGAAAATCAAGGGTATCAAGAAGTCGTTCTACTTCTACATCGGCCTGTGCGTGTTCGTGACAATCCTTTTGATTGCCATTGAAATCCTTACCGAAGAAACGAACGTATTCGCCAAGATTTTCAGCCTTCTCTGCGGAGCAGGTGCATAACTATTCACTTTAATTGACCTTATTATGAATAACAAAGACCAATTTGTTCATTTTCTCGTTGAAGCAGGCGCACTCAAGTTCGGTGATTTCGTGACCAAGAGCGGCCGTAACACGCCGTACTTCATCAACACCGGAGAATTCCGTACCGGCCGCACGCTTTCCAAGCTTGCCGAATTTTACGCCGCCGCATTCATGAAGCATTTCGATGGCAAGGCCCAGAACCTTTACGGACCGGCTTACAAGGGCATTCCGCTGTGCGCCGCTACCGCCATGAAGCTCAGCGACGTGTACAGCCAGGATCTCACCTTTACCTACAACCGCAAAGAAGCCAAGGATCACGGTGAAGGCGGCATGCTCGTCGGTTACAAGTACGCCGAAAAGACGAATGTCGTAATCATCGAAGACGTGATTACCGCAGGCACCAGCGTGAACGAAACCATGCAGGCCCTTTCGAAGATCGAAAATGCCAATGTCATCGGCCTCTTGATTTCGGTGGACCGCAAGGAAAAGCTCGAAAACGGCAAGTCTGCGCTCCAGACCGTGCAGGACGAATACGGAATCGAAGCCCACTCCATCGTGAACATTAACGACATCATCGCATTCCTCGAAAGCGAAGAAAATCGCAAGAAGATCAACGCTCCCGAAGGAATTCTCGAAAAGGTGTACGCCTACCGCGAAAAGTGGGGCGCACAATAACCCGCAAGGATTAATGGCACGCCTTTGGGGAACATTGATTGTAATGGCGGCGCTACTCTTTACGGGTTGCGCCGATTCTTACCATTGGTCCAGTAGCCACCCTGCATACACCCGGGCCCCTTACGGGGAACTTGCCGTGACAGGGCTACAAAAGGCGTTTGTCCTTACGCGCACCAAATGGTTTGCAAACCGTTTGGACTTCGGCGACAGCACGCAGATCAAGGCGACCGAATTCTGCGCCAAGGCCATGGAAAAAGAATTCCACGGCGGCTACACAAAGCTCCTTGTGCTCCCAGATTCTGTTCTCGACAACGCACCCGAAGAAAGCCAGAAACTTGACGCACGAATCTTTATGAAAGGAAAACTTCCTGAACAGGGTATAACCGTTACGGCTCCCGACGGAAGCGTTCCTCCGCAGATTCTCTTAATCCACGAAGTCATTATCGGCACCGATTTAAAGCGTGAAAACTTCTTCGACTACGCTCTGATCCACAACGAACTTGAAGACAAGCGCGAAGTCAAAAACATAAGCGCCATCGTGTCTTATACATTGTGGGACAATGTAAAACAGCGGCCGTTGTTTAGCGCAGTCGACGAAATCCAGCACCCCGTGGCATTCAAGCTGACTTTGACCGACCTTGAGCAGCTGATGCGACAGACCGTGCAACAGATTCGCAAGAACATGTACCAGGGGGTAAAATGAAACTCTTCTCCCTAGTTGCATTCGTTTTTGTACTTGCCTTGCACGCCCTGGTTGCAAGTTCCGCAAGCGCCAAGGACATTTACTTTGATTCCAAGTGGACGCTTTGGCAGAATGCAGACATTCTGATTTGGACGCCCGACAAGGAACCCGCCATCGACACCAAGGAATTTTGCCTTTCGCTGCGCCGTTACAATTCGGGTATCGGCGAACCCAAGTGCAGATTGTTTGGCGAATGGGAACGCGACACGGTCGCCATGCGGTACGCCACCTGGCTTTCGAGCAACCTTGAACCTGGGCTAGAACCGCACCTGCTCAAGGCCCGTCACCCTGCCATGATGGCAAAATTCCAGGCTCTCGAAGACAAGATCGTGCTCTATATCGCCGACAAAGGCTCGAACCTGCAAATTGCAATTTTTGACGAAACCGCCAGCGAGCCCAAGGCCGCAGGAACCGTCATGAAGACCAACGACAAAATTGCCCTAGGCGATGAAATCGCAAGCGCATTTTTCGAACGTCACACCAAGCGCCGTTTAACCAAGGAAGAACGACTCAAGATGGAAACGGAACCCGACGACCTTTACAAGGAAACTCCGACATTCAGGTCTTGGGCAGGCATTTCGGCAGGGTACGCACAAGCCCGCATCCCTCTTACCCCGTATAACTGGTACAAGCGTAAGCTCAGAAGCCGCGTTTCGAATTATCGCGCAACACGGGACTCCGTTAGCCTCTGGAACTTTATGGACGATTCTACCCCGCTATTCACTTTGTATGCGGGCGGAATCTGGTTCGGCTTTATCGGCGGCGAAATTTTCTACCGCTATTCTGATCACGCCGTCAAGACAGACGACCGCGATTCCGTTTACGAAGAACTGGACCACTGGGATTTCTCCCAGCACGAAATCGGCTTGAACGTCATGTTCGCCAGGACTTACGAACCGTTCAAATGGCTCGATTTGCACCTTTTTGCCTTCCTCGGTTTCCAATACAGTTTCTATTCCGAAGATATCGAACTCAAAAGTTCCAAGAAGAAACCTTCCAAGGAATACGAAACCCGATTCAAGACCGAAGACCCCTATAAGGGCGCCCTCTTCGGATTCGGCACACAATGCGTATTTATGCAGCACTACGGCTTAAGCGTGCGCACCGGCATTTCGAGCCGCGGCAAGGATGTCTACGTAGAACCCTCGCCCGACGCTGCCGCAGAACCCACAACCATCGGCGCCTCTACCGTTGATTGGTTTATCAGCGTTGGATTGGAATACCATTGGACGCCGTTTAAATAGAATTTTCTATCTTTGCGCTCACTATGAGTGAAGAAGTAAAAGAAGAAAAGAAAGAAGAAAAAGTAAATCCGTTTCTGACTCCCGTTAAGATTATCGAGCCCGAACACAAGCTCCCCGACTACACTTTTGACATGCTGCCCGAAGAACAGAAGGCTGTTCTCGCTCAGCACGGCTGGACCGACCTGATGCCGGTGCAGCGTAAGACGATTCCTTACATGCTCGCCGCCCGCGATATGCTGGTGCAGTCCAAGACCGGTTCGGGAAAGACCGGTGCCTACGTTCTCCCGCTTTTGCAAGTTATCGTCCGCGACCACGTTTTCCCGCAGGCACTCATTTTGGTGCCGACGCGTGAACTCTGCTTGCAGGTTCAAGATGAAATCGAAAAGCTTTCTGCCGGTACGGGCATCCGCTCCGTCGCGATTTTCGGCGGTGTGAGTTACGAACCGCAGCTGAAGGCACTCAAGAACGGCGTGCACATTATCGTAGCGACACCGGGCCGCCTGATGGACCATGTGCAACGCGGCAATGTGGATTTTCTCGACATCCGCGACTTGATTCTGGACGAAGCCGACGAAATGCTTTCGATGGGTTTCTACCCCGACATGCAAAAGATTCGCAAGTACCTGCCCAAGCAGATTGCCTGCACCATGTTCAGCGCCACGATTCCGCAGACGGTGAAGAGCCTCGCCCGCGAATTCCAGCGTCCGAGTGCCGAATTCCTTTCGCTCAGCTACGACAAGGTAATCGCCAACAACCTGGAGCACCGCTGGTATCCCTGCGACGTAATGGACAAGGATTCCATGACCATCAAGGTGCTGGAATACTACAATCCTGAAAGCTGCATGATTTTCTGCAACAAGAAGAGCGACGTGAGCTACCTGGAACAGGTGCTTTCGGGCTACGGATTCAACGTAGGCGCTCTGAGTGGCGATGTCGCCCAGAATATGCGCGAAAAGACCTTGAACGCTTTCCGCGACAAGAAACTCCGCATTCTCATTTGTACGGACGTGGCAGCCCGCGGTATTGACGTGGACCACGTGACACATGTGATCGTGTACGACCACCCCGATGACCACGAAGTGTATGTGCACCGTAGCGGACGTACCGCCCGTGCGGGCCGCAGCGGACTTTGCATTTCGCTGATTACGCCGGTCGAAGAAATCGACATGAAGCAGACTGCCGCCGACTTCGGCATCAACTTCATCAAGATGGAAGTTCCGACAAACGAAGAAATTGCGAAGAAAGTAAGCGAACGCGTGCGCGCCAAGCTCGAACAGGAAAAGAACCACTTTGGAGGCCAAAAGGCCCGCGAACGCATCAGCCGCGTTATCCCGCTGGTAAAGGAACTCGCAAACGGTACCGAAGAAGACCAGATGCTGCTCGCCTACCTGGTTGACCGCTATGCGTGGAAGAAAAATTAATTAGAAGGCAATAAAAATGGCCAAGATTAAAATCAAATCCGCAAAAGAAATCGAACTGATCCGCGACGCAGGTGCCCTCGCCGCAGAAACACTCATTCGCGCAGGCGAAATGTGCAAGCCGGGCGTATCTACGCTTGAAATCGACGAATTCATCGGCGACTACACCCGTAAGAACAAGGGGATTTCGGCCTGCATGGGCTATCACGGTTATCCGCGTTACGCCTGCATCAGCATCAACGAAGTCGTGTGCCACGGCATCCCGAGCGCAAACACCATCCTGAAAGACGGCGACATCGTGAACATCGATATCACCACGATTCTTTCGGGCTACCATGGTGATACCTCGGCCATGTTCTGCGTGGGCCGCGTGAGCAACCTCGCCCAGGAACTCGTAGACACCGCCAAGTTCTGCATGGAAGAAGGCATCCGAGCCGCCGGCGAACAAGGCGCACGCTACTATGACATCGGTAACGCCATCCAAGACATTGCCGACGAACACGGATTCAGCGTGGTCGAAGATTATTGCGGTCACGGAATCGGTCGCGGTTTCCACGAAGAACCGACCCTTTACCACTTCCGCAACAATGTGCTCAAGCAGTTCATTGAAGTGGGCAACGTGTTCACTATCGAACCCATGATCAACGTGGGTCGTCCGGGCACCAAGACACTCAGCGACGGTTGGACCGCAGTGACCCGCGACGGTTCTTTGAGCGCCCAGTGGGAACACACCGTGGCACGCACCAAGAACGGCATCGAAATTCTGACGCTCCCCCGCTAAGATATGTCGATACTCGGGAACTTACGCAACAAGGCGGTCGAAGCCTTTGTCAAGAACCACGAACTGGTCAAGCGCTTTGGCGATGTCCAGTCCGTGTCTATTGATTCGGACAACGGCACCGCCGATGTTAGCGTGCTCCTGCACGGTGAAATTTTCCCGATCAAGTTCCGCGGTTACTACTATTTCGACGATACCGATACAGGTACCGACATTGTTGTCCGCAAAATCACCTGCGAACGGCAATGGATCGACCAGGCGCTTTCATACTGGCTCGAAGGCAAGACTCTCCGCTACAACCTCCCCGGACTCGCCGGCGGCCTCGCGAAGATTATATTCTAGGCTTCTCACACCTCAAAGCGGAGCGACCTCATAGCCCCTAAAAATGTATATTAGTCTCATAAGGAGACTCTTATGAGCGATTGCACAGACGAAAAAATGGAAAAAATCAAGGAAAAGCTGAGCGCCCTGTTGTTCGAGCTGATTACCGATATTCCAGAATCCCTGCACGCCCCGAGCGAAAATTCTGACGAAAAAATCAAGAAACTGATCCGCCAGGCCGCCGTCAAGGCGTCCCTGGTGAGTGCCACGCTCTCGGTTCCGGCCGGCGTCACTGGCGTTTTGACCTCGGTTCCAGACATTGCCGCCATCTGGCGCATTCAGGCACAGCTGGTGTCTGACATTGCCGCAACTTACGGAAAATTCGCCCAACTGAGCCGCGAAGCCATGGTCTGGTGCCTGTTCCGCCACAGCGCCGCCCAGCTTGTCCGCGACATCGCCGTACGCACCGGAAGCCGAATTGTAGTCCAGAAGGTCTCTTTTGCCGTCCTCGAGAAGCTTCTCAAGAAAATCGGCGTGAAGGTCTCGACCAAATTCCTGGGCAGAGCCGCCCTCCGAGCCATTCCGGCCATCGGGGCTCTCGGAAACGGAGCCTATTCCTTCTACGACACCACCGAAGTCGGTAAAACGGCCGCAAGCTATTTCAAGGCTCTGGCCGACAATCCCGACGATTCCCTTGCCGAAGAAGCAGACGTAATCGTCGAAAATGCCGAAAATCAGGTTTAAAAGCCAAACTCAAGCCTATTCCCATAATCAAGCCCTTGAAAGGGGGCTTTTTTTTTCTATCTTTGGGCGCAACTCAAACAAACATCAACTCCATTTGTGGAATAAAATATGAAAAACATTGAAAAGCACAGAAATATTGGTATTTCTGCCCACATCGACTCCGGTAAGACCACCCTTACCGAACGTATCCTCTACTTCACAAAGCGTATCCACGCTATCCACGAAGTTCGTGGTAAAGACGGCGTCGGTGCCACGATGGACTCCATGGAATCTGCAGCCACGTTTGCAAACTGGACCCACACCAAGTCTGGCGAAGCCGACTCCATCAACATCATCGATACCCCGGGGCACGTGGACTTCACGATCGAAGTGGAACGTTCTCTCCGCGTGCTCGACGGTGCTATCCTCGTGCTCACCGGCGTGGAAGGCGTTCAGTCCCAGTCTATTACCGTTGACCGCCAGATGAAGCGCTACCATGTGCCGCGCGTCGTGTTCGTGAACAAGTGCGACCGCTCCGGTGCAAACCCGCTCCGCGTGGCTGTCATGCTCAAGGAAAAGCTCAACCACAAGCCCTGCGTCATGCAGATTCCTATCGGTCTCGAAGACCAACTGAAGGGCGTGGTCGACCTCGTCGAAATGAAGGCCTACTACTTCGAAGGCGCAAACGGCGACGACATGATCGAAAAGGAAATCCCGGCCGAACTCGTTGACCAGGCTAACGAATACCGTGAAAAGCTGATTGACTGCTGCGCAGACTACAGCGACGAAATCATGGAAAAGGCTATGGAAGGCCAGTATGGCGTCGATGAAATCGACAAGAACCTCATCAAGGCCACCATCCGCAAGGCTACCATCAGCCTCGAAGTGACCCCGGTGTTCATGGGTTCCGCTCATAAGAACGTTGGTGTCCAGAAGCTCCTCGACGGTGTTATCGACTACCTCCCGAACCCGACCGAAGTTGAAAACAAGGCTCTCGACCTCGACAACAACGAAGCCGAAGTCGTGCTGAAGTCCGAAGACGACCAGCCGCTCGTTTGCTACGCATTCAAGCTCGTGAACGACCGCTATGGCCAGTTGACCTACATCCGTATTTACCAGGGTACCCTCAAGAAGGGCGACATGATCACCAACATGGCCACCGGCAAGAAGGTGTCTGTGGGCCGTCTCGTGCGTATGCACGCTGACGAAATGGTGGATATCACCGAAGCCGGTGCAGGCGACATTGTTGCTCTGTTCGGTATCGACTGCGCCTCCGGTACGACCTTTACCGATGGCAAGAACCACTACAACATGACTTCTATGCACGTGCCGAATCCGGTGATCGAACTCGTGATCGAAGCCAAGAACCGTGACGACCTGGACAACATGTCCAAGGCTCTGAACCGCTTCACCAAGGAAGACCCGACGTTCCAGGTGGAAGTCGACAAGGAATCCGGCCAGACCATCATCAAGGGTATGGGCGAACTTCACCTCGACGTTTACATCGAACGTATGCGCCGCGAATACAAGTGCGACGTGACCACTGGTGCTCCGCAGGTGGCTTACCGCGAAACCATTACCCGTCCGGCCAAGTTCGACTACACACACAAGAAGCAGACCGGTGGTTCTGGTCAGTACGCTAAGGTTGTCGGCGAAATGCGTCCGATGGCTGTCGAAGGCGACCAGGAAAAGGTTTACAACTTCGTGAACTCCGTCGTGGGTGGCCGTATTCCGAAGGAATACATCCCGTCTTGCGATAAGGGTTTCCAGAGCTGCATGGAAGCTGGTTCCTTGATCGGCTTCCCGGTTGTGGGTATCGAAATGGAAGTCCAGGATGGTGCATACCACCCGGTTGACTCTTCTGATATGGCGTTCCAGGTTGCAGCCCGTATGGCCTTCCGCGAAGCTTTCGAAAAGGCTGGCGCTCAGATCCTCGAACCGATCATGAAGGTCGAAATCCAGACTCCGACCGAATTCCAGGGTTCTGTTGTTGGTAACGTTTCCCAGCGTCGTGGTACCATCACCGGTACGAACGAAGAACTCGGCATGACCACTATCACCGCCGAAGTCCCGCTTTCCGAAATGTTCGGTTACGCTACTGACCTGCGTTCTATGACCCAGGGTAAGGCTGAATTCACCATGGAATTCTGCAAGTACCTCCCGGTTCCGAAGAACATCCAGGAAGAACTTATCAAGAAGTACGGCGACAAGGCCAAGGCAAGAGCTTAATTAGCACAAGCCAAACTTCTTAGAAGTTTAAAAATCCTCGGTGCAACGCACCGGGGATTTTTTCGTTTATAAAGAACTCAACTGCATTCACCACGCGAGCCACATAAAAAATCCCGCAGGGGGAGACCCTGCGGGAAAGTGGAATTAGAAGAAAACAAGCGTGCTTCCGGTCTATTCTACCCCGTGATTTGCTCCAGCATCCCTTCGCTAAACCAGAATGGACTGGAAGCACATTACTTAATATACCATCGGGATATGGAATGCGAAAATATTTTTTCAACTTTCGTATTCCAATATGGAATGCTCCAAATTAGAACGACTTGGATGCAGCCTTTGCTTGTTTCCACATTTCTTGCAGGCCTTCGAGGCCAACGTCTTTCATTTCCTTGCCTTGGTCGCGGGCCATCTGTTCTACCACGCGGAAGCGACGTTCGAACTTGGAATTCGCACGTTCCAGCGCGAGAGCCGCATTGAAGCCGCAGTGGCGCGCCACATTCACCAAGCTGAACATGATATCGCCGAATTCATCTTCCATGTGTTCTATGTTGCGATTTTCAGGAGAAGCCGCTTGCATTTCGGCGCGGAATTCGCTAAATTCTTCGACAGCCTTGTTAAAGACAGGTTCAGCCTCGGTCCAGTCAAAACTCACTTTGGCGGCACGACGCTGAAGCTCTTGAGCACGGGCAAGCGTTGGCAAGCTTTTGCTTACTTTGTCCATAGCGGACTTGCCTTGCATTTTTAGATTGTTTTTTTCTTGCGCCTTGATGCGTTCCCACTGGCGGACAACGCCTTTCGAATCATCAACCTTGGCATCGCCAAAAACGTGCGGGTGGCGCCGGATCATTTTTTCGCAGATTCCCTGCACTACATCGTCGATTGAAAAATCGCCGTTTTCTTTCGCGACCTGCGAATGGAACACCACCTGGAATAACACATCGCCCAATTCTTCGGCCATGTGAGCCTTGTCGTTTGCCTGGGCAGCATCGATGTATTCATGGGATTCTTCGACTAAATACGGGAGCAGCGACTGATGTGTCTGTTGCTTATCCCAAGGGCAACCCTCGGGGGAACGCAGGGTCGCCATAATTTTCACCAAGTCATCAAAGGAATATTTCATGACAGACAAAGATAGAAAGTACGAAACACTCGAACCCAATCAATACCCGCTTTCACTCAAGGAATCTAGACTTGCGCCACCACGCCTATACTACCGAGGCACCTTACCTTCGAGCGATGCCATCGGCATCGCCATGGTAGGCACTCGTCGGCCAACCAGTTCCGCCCGCGAACTATGCAGGCGCCTCGTCAAGTCGCTGCAGGGCACCCACGCCGTTGTTGTGTCAGGGCTAGCACAGGGAATCGACAGCTACTGCCACGAAGCCGCCATTGAATACGGAATACCGACGATTGCCGTTATCGCCCAAGGAATAAATGTTCGTATTTCAGGAGACCGCGCAACTCTCGCCATGCGCATAGTCGATGCAGGCGGTTGCATTATGACCGAATATGAAGACGACTTTCCTTCATTCAAGGGAAACTTCCCCGCACGTAACAGAATCATCAGCGGACTCAGCCGCACAACCGTTTTAGTACAAAGTAAAGCCAAAGGAGGGGCTCTCATTACCGCCGATTACTGCTTGCAAGAAAACAAGCTTTTGCTCGCCGTGCCCGGAGATTTCGACAGTGAACCCGCCGGTGGCCCGAACCTCTATCTAGACCAAGGGAAAGCCATGCCCGTCTTTTTGCCAGAAAGCCTGCGTACCGTTGCCGGGCTCCCCAAAATTCTAAACGAAAGAAACGAACCCGAAGCAATCAGTCTAAAGCAGATCGAAGCCATCGGCTGCAACCTTTCTTGTGATGCATCGGCCCTTTTCAAGCAATTCAACGGATTCAAGAAGACTTTTCAGGAGTTGCAGGACGAATGTAACCTTAAGCCAGCCAATATTTTAGCTATATTAACGGAGCTAGAACTTTCGGGGCTAGTCCACACACCGGACAACTTCCAGTTCTACTTTAACGGAGCAACTTGACGTGAAAAAGCGTTTTTTCTGGATAATCCTGTTTACGATAGTCGCAACCATCGCGATTGTCATTTCGCAGTTGATGTTCGGAAAAAACAGCCTCAAGCAACAGCAACGAATTACGCAAGACATCGCGATGTATCAAGCGCAAATTGATTCGCTACAGCACGCAATCGATTCTTGCAACATCGAAATTGAACGGCTCAAGAAAGATTCTCTGTACAAAGAAGAACTCTTACGTACCCGCTATGGCATGAGCCGTAAAGGCGAACGCGTTTTCCAGATGGTAAAATAACCTACGCCATCTTCGAGGCGTCAGTCGTATTTGTCGTTTCAACCTTGCCCGCAAAGAAGCTATAAGCAGCAGGCACGATAAAGAGCGTCATGAAGGTCGCAAATGTAAGACCACCTGCGATGGCGATACCCATCGCGATACGGCTCGGAGTGCCCGTGAGAATCAAGGGCACGGCGCCCAATACAGTCGAAAGGCTAGTCATAAGGATTGGGCGGAAGCGGCGTTCCGCCGCCATCCGAGCCGCTTCGAGCTTGTTACAGCCGGTACTTGCCGCAATCTGGTTTGCAAATTCCACAATCAGAATACCGTTCTTCGTCACAAGTGCGATCAAGAGAATCAGAGCAATCTCGCTAAAGATGTTGAGTGTCTGGCCCGTAATGAACAAGCACGCAAGCGCACCCGCCAAGGCAAGCGGCACAGTAAAGAAGATGACGAACGGAGCGCGGAAACTTTCGAACTGGCCCGCAAGCACCAAGAAAACCAGCGCAAGCGCCAAGAGGAACACAATGTAGAGACCGCTGGAGCTTTCTTCGAATTCCTTCGAAGAACCGCTCAGAGCCGTACTCACGTTCGGGTAATCCTTCAGCAAGCGCTTTGCAATGCGGCGCATTTCTTCGACGCCGTCGCCAATCGTCTTGCCGGGCACAAGGCCCGCCTGAATAGTCGCGGCACTAAAGCGGTTGAATCTCGGGAGCGACGGCGATGCCGATTGCTCCGTAAAGGTGATAAAGTTATCGAGGCTTACAAGTTCACCCTTCGCATTCTTCACCGAAAGCATCGAGATATTTTCGGGCATGCTGCGGTACTGATACCCCACCGCACCAATGATATCATACTGGCGGCCATCCTTATAGAATTCACCGTAGCTCTGGTCGCTAATGGCAAGCTGTACCGCCTGCGCAATATCGTTCACCGATACGCCTTCTTCGTTCGCCTTGTCGCGCAAAATTTCAATATGGAGTTCCGGCTTGGTAAAGCGCAGGTTCGTATTCACCACGCTGAACACGGGGCTTTTGCTCGCTTCTTCTTCGAACTTGGGCACAAGTGTACGCAGGATTTCGATATTCGGAGCCTGCAACACGAACTGCACCGGAAGGCCACCGCGCTGGGTACTGATGCTTTGAGGTTCAAACACCATCACGCGCAAGTCCGGATATTCGTTACCCAGCAACTGGATTTCACGAGCAATCACGCTCTGCGGGCGGCGCGCCTTTTTGTTGTCATTCAAGGTCAAGCGCATTCTCGAATTACCAGCATTCCATGCACCCGCCTGGAATTCGGTATATTCGTTGCTATCTAAAAGCCCAATCACTTCTTCGGCAAAGGCATCGGCCATGCGCTTGGTTCGCGTAAGCGTCACGCCTTCGGGCATATTCAAGTTCACCATGACCGCGTTCGAGTCTTCGGTCGGAGCCATTTCGCTACTCATATTGTCGAAGCAGAAATAAGCCGCAATCAAGAGCCCCGCCACAATCGGGAACAAGAGCAAACGCATTCTAAGGAATCCGCCGAGCAGCACCGAATAGATTCGGTTCATTCCATCGAAAAACGGTTCTGTGACTCGGAAGAACCAGCCCTGTTTTTGCTTTTTCAAAAACTTGGAGCAAAGCATCGGCGAAAGGGTCAAGGCGCAAAGCGTCGAAAGGAATACCGTCCCGATCATCACCGCCACAAATTCACGGAACAGAAGACCCGTCGTACCGCCCAGAGCAAGCACCGGAACAAACACCGCCATAAGCACCACAGAGGTTGCAATCACAGCAAAAAAGATTTCATTCGTGCCCGCCACAGCCGCCTGCTTAGGCGTCATGCCACGTTCAATCTTATGATAAATGTTTTCCACAATCACGATGGCATCGTCAACCACAAGGCCAATGGCCAGCACCATCGCAAGCAAAGTCAGCACGTTAATCGAGAATCCGCACAGGTAAAGCACAAAGAAGCTACCGATCACCGATACCGGCACCACCACCATCGGAATCAGTGTCGTGCGACCTTCACGGAGGAATGCAAAGATAATCGCAATCACCAACAGGAACGCAATGAAAATCGTCTCCACCACTTCTTTAATGGAAGCACGGATATTAATCGAAGTATCGCGACCGTAAAGGACATCGACACCTTCAGGAATTTCGCGACGGATATCTTCTACGCGCTTGTAGAATTCATCGGCTATTTCCACATGATTCGAACCGGGCTGCGCCATCAACGCAAGCGTAATGGAATTTTTGCCGTTGCGTCTAAAGCCTGTACGCGTATCCTTAGGCTCATAATGAATATCGGCCACATCGGAAATGCAAATCACGGTGCCATCGGCAGCCGTCTTAATGGCAATATTTTCAAAAGCCTTCGGGTCAAGAATTCGACCGAGCGTACGAATCGAAAGCGTGGTTTCGCTACCTTCGATAGAGCCAGAAGGCAGTTCCAAGTTTCCCTTCTTGAGAGCAGCCGACATTTCTGCACCAGAAACGCCTAAAGCCTGCAAGCGCACCGGATCAATCCACAAACGAACCGTCGGACGTTTCTCGCCCCAGATTGCAATTTCAGAAACACCGTTGATGGTCTGCAAGCGTTCCTTGACAAAGTTGTTCGCCAGTTCCGAGACTTCCATCGGATCGAGCTTGTCGCTCACAAGGCTCACCATCAAAATCGGGTCGTTATCGCTGTCGGATTTATAGACAGTCGGTTCATCGACATCATCTGGCAAACGACGACGCACGCGGCTCACGCGGTCGCGGATTTCGTTGGCAGCCGCTTCTAGGTCCATACCGGTTTCAAATTCAATATTAATGAAGGAGAAGCCATCGCGGCTTGTAGAAGTCAGCGCTTTGATACCAGACGCACTGTTGATGGAAGCTTCCAGGATTTCAGTGACTTCGGCTTCGACCACAGCTGCGTTTGCGCCTGGATACGAGGTACGAACCTGAATGAGCGGATAGTCAACATTCGGGTATTCGCGCACGCCCAAGTTCGACGCACCAAAGGCGCCAAGCAAAATAATCACTAGCGCCATCACGGTCATAAGGACCGGGCGACGTACGGAAAGGTTCGCGACACTCATCGTTCACCTACTCCACTTCGTAATCGGTATTATGACGGATTTCGCGGATACGGACAGAAGCACCTTCGCGAAGGCTAATCAAGCCAGAGGTAATCACCGTATCGCCTTCATCGAGACCACCCGTTACATCCACCGCAATCGGTGTGCGAAGCCCCGTTTCAACATGCTTGATTTTAGCCTTGCCGCCAGTCGCCACAAACACGTAGGCGCCATCTTTATCGAGCGTGAAAGCTTCTGCCGGAATCGGAATGCTTTTGGCCATTCCCGTCTGCATGGAAACATTCACCTTGGCGTAAGAGCCAGCCAAAAGTTCATTGCCGGCGTTTTCGACTTCGACAAGCACCTGGCGCGTGCGGCTGCTTTCAGAAAGTGCAGCCTCCAAAGCCTTCACCTTGCCGGACTTAGCCACATTGCGTTCTTCGTCCTTTACATCTACGGCATCGCCCACTTTAAGTGTCGAGGCATAGCGCTGCGGGAGAGCAAACTTGGCTTTTAGTTTCTTGACTTCGCTCAAAGAAACAATCGATGTACCCGTCGTAAGCCAGGCGCCCACAGACACATTCACAAAGCCGAGCTTGCCTGCAAACGGGGCGCGAACTTCGGTCTTTGCAATTTGCGCCTTGATAAGTTCTACAGAAGCTTCGGCAGATTTGAGCGAAGCATCAGCAGCTTCCATGTCAGCCTTAGTAGCACCGTCTTTTTCGAAAAGCGTCTTGACGCGGTCAAACTTTTGCTGAGCGAGCTGTTGGTTCGATTCCGCCTGCTTGAGTTGCGCACGGAGTTCGGAATCATCAATTTTAGCGAGGAGCGTACCCTTTTGAACTTGGGCGCCGTCTTTTGCATAAATGTTCGTGAGTCTGCCCGAAGCAGCCGCCGTCAGCTGTACATTATTCAGCGGTTCAAGCGTGGCCATGGCAGTAAAAGTCTTGCCCGATTCGTGGGCCTCGGCAATATAGCCTTCAACAGCGATTTCGCGAGCGGGTCTGCCGCCAGGGCCACCTTTGCCACCGGGGCCGCCCTTACCAGCAGGACCAGGAGCACCTTTAGAAGAAGCATCCTCACTACCGCATGCGACTAGAAAAAACAGTATAAAAATGGGGATAAGAATCTTTTTCACGATATTTAGATGCATCTTTGGTTCAATGGGTTGCAAAATCTAGAAAAAAACACGCACTCTCTTAATCCCAACCGAATTCTGAGCGCATCCAAGCGCTCATGCGAGTCGCATCTTCAAGAGCCTCAATCTTGGTCGGGTGGAAATACAAATAGGAGGGTGAGTCCCCTCTTGGTTCAAACGAGAATCGATAAATACCATTTAGCCCCTGATTTTCAAGGGTTTGTTTTGCCGCATCTAAGGCTCGGCGGCATTCTTCCATGTACAATCCAGTTAACATCGGCCCGTCCAGCAGTACAATCTTGGCATCTGGATGATACGAGCGGAGCTTTTGAACAAAAGCAATTATAGCATTCACGAACTGAGCAGAATCATTTTCATTACTAGCATAATCATTCGTTCCAAGGCCAATCACAATAGCATCAGGATGCCAACTTTCATGATTCCAATTGGGAGCCGTACTAAAAAAACCGGAGCGTTCATATGCAATCGGAAGAAGTTCATCCTTTGATCCATCCACATTGATGTAAACACCATGACCGCTATAGCAGATCGTATGGATTTCCGCACCTAGTATTCTTCCCGTCTGTCCCGCATAGCTATAATACGAATCCTCATTCACCGGGTCAAAAGCCAACCCAAATCCAGGAGCAACGACATCACAGCCACACGTTATGGAATTTCCGATAAACTCAATTTTTCTTTCCGCCGGCTCAGGCACAATATCTTTGGGGATCCGCCCGAAGACACGAACACCATAAAAATACCAATCACCGACAAAACCTTCGCTCTTTTTATACAAGGTAACAACATGTTCGCCGTAAGGCAAATCAGAGACAATTGGAATCGTGACCGGATTTCCATCAGCATAAGTGATTTCATAAGCAGCCGAGACTTCGACATTTCCATCTACTAAGACATCTAGTAAAAGATCTCGATTTGTCCCTATTTTCGCTTCGAGAGACGTTCCCACAAAAGCGATTGTAACGGATGTGGCCGACCAAGACAGCACAACATGGTCGTCCTGTTCAAAACTTCGTCCCGAAATTCGCAAAAGATCCGAGTCGTAAGGAATCCAGGTCCATTTTATTTCTTCATCAGAATAAAATTCACTATTGCTGCACGAGGCAACAATCAATGAACAGATTAACGCAATAAAGAACCCAAACCTCCTCATCGCGATACCCCGCATATAACCCACCTAGAATCTAACGTTCATTAAAAGCCCGCTACCATCTTCGTAAAATTCAGGCACAAACTCCAATCGTTCCGTAAAAGACTTTGAAGACGTTGCTCGGTAAATACGGATCGTATTCAGCATCGAAACAACACGATTTAAAAGAAGCGCGCCAACGGACACCTGGAATACAATGCGGCTTACGCGATAATGGCGCATGCGGCTTTTGAACTCATCGATATGTTCAGTCGTTTCAGGATTGTCGCTAGAGCCCCAATCCCATTGAATATCTTCATCCAGATCTTCATCGATATTTTTACCCGAGCGGATCATCGCCTGGTTATAGTCTTCTTCCATATCGGGCGAAGAATTCTGACCAGCAACCCCTCCGCGGCTACGATAATCGCCTACCGTATTGAGCATATCTACATTACGGCTATTCGAATTAAGGCCTGCATGCCTTACCGCGTAATTATGAGCCGATGTGATGTAGCGCTCCCCAATCGCATAGGAACCGATCGCCGTAAACCAAAGGGCAATATCAGTCCAAACAAAGGGGCGTACAAACTGACGTTCACCCAAATACAGTTCGCCCATACCCGGCAACAGCGCCGACGAGCCCATGGCAAGCAGCCAGCTCTTGTCAGAATTCTTGCTCACGCTTTCATCAACAGAAACGACCACCTGCGAAAACGCAGACGCTGCAGCAAGCAACAGAACCAAGAGAAACTTCATTAGAATCCCCAGCTAGCCTGCACGTTAAAGCCAAAGCCTTCGACAAAGGAGAGTCCGCTGTCAAAGCGCAAGTGATCGTACCAGGAAAGGTCTTCTTCGTACAAGGACTTATTGTGCTTATTGGCAGAAATTGCCGCATCAATTGCAGACACGATATGGTTTATAATAAGGCCACCAAAGAACCAGGCCTGCATATCGGCATAGTCATTAGCCTTGCTGCGAAGACTGCGATATTTCTTCAAGTTGCTAGAGGAGCCCAACTTTTCCGTTGCCGAATTCGGATCTTCCAAGGCAAGAGCTGTTGCTACAGCGGCGTCCTCGACATCATCCCAACCAAGCACATAGGCATTGTCGGAAATCAGCTGATAAACTTCAGACGGAGAATCGAACTTGACCTTGTTCATTTCGTCCTTCATGCTCTTGGGAGAATTCACAAAATCATTCACATATTCGTAATCGTTATGATACAGCTTGTCGCGGTCATAGCAACCATGCATCGTGGCGATTCCGAAAATGCCTTCGCAGAAGCTTTCGCGGCTACCCAGGTAGCGGCGACGGAACTCAGATTCATAGTTAACCGCATCGGCATTGTACAAGTCGCGCATGCCACGTTCGTAGCGGCCAATGGAATAGTGCGCCTTGGCAAAATCCTTGTACTTATCCACCTGTTGATTGTACTTGTGCACCGAGAAGTAGTACCAACTACCCCACAAGGCTGCTTCGAGAGCAAGGTAAACACCGCCACGGGCATAGGTGAATCCGGAACCGCCCACATACATCTGGCCTGCGCCCGGAACAACCAAGGACATGAACAAGGCCTTACGCGGACTCTTGTAACGACCCTTCATTTCGTCGATACCGTTCACCTTGGAAACCTTGACAGGGCCCAGCAGTTCGCGGCGGCTCATGCTGCTAGACGAAGGAGCTTCGGCTACAGAAGATGAGCTGGGAAGCATTGCCAAAGAATCGCGAATGCGGTTTTCTTCGTTATGCCTTTTCATTTCGGCGGCGTAAGCTTCTTCAGGAGTCATTTCCCTGACGGAATCGCCGGCGAGAGAATCAACGAAAGCAGAATCAACATCGGCCGGAGCTTCGGCAACCGCTGCGGCAGAATCAACCGGAGCAGGAACTTCGCTACTAGAAGAAACGGCGACCGAACTAGAAGAAAGTGCGACGCTTGAACTAGAAGCAACAACGCTACTAGAGGATTGCTGAACGCTGCTGGAAGAAGCAACCGAGCTAGACGAAACCTTCACACTGCTGCTAGATGCAGGGGCGGGTTTCGCAGCAGGAGCGGGCTTCGCCGCAACGCTACTGGAACTCGGAGCGGCTTGGACAGCCGCACTGGACTGAGCCGCTTCGGCTTCGGCCTCGAACTCCGCAAAAAGGTCACGGGGTTGGGCAAAAGACTGGGCAACAAAGACACTGGCCACACAGGCGATAAGAGAATAGGCAAACTTGCGCATATATCGCTAAAATAGCAAAAAACGGGCATTTAGACGCATAAAAAGCCACTAGTTATTAGTTATTCGTAATTGTTTTTCAACATAAAAGAAAAATTCCCCGACAAAGCCGGAGAATAGGCAACAATTGACGCTTTTATATAAACACAAAGAACCACCTAGCGAGGGAATACCCCGTTAGGCGGTGAATCTTGGCAAACCTTAGAGATCTAGATTAGATGCCGAGTTCCTGAGCAACAGCCTGGATACCAAGCTTGTTGATCGTGCGGAGACCAGCAGCGCTCACGCGGAGCGTCACCCAGCGGTCTTCTTCAGGAATGTAGAAACGCTTCTTCTGAAGGTTCGGCAGCTGCTTCATCAACTTCTTGCGGTTAGAGTGGGAAACCATGTTGCCCACGAGGCCGGCCTTGCCGGTAACTTCACAAATGCGGCTCATAATAAACTCCGTTGTTTTATAACGGACGCAATTTTAGAAAAAAATCGCCATTCCGTCAAGGTTAAATTATCAATCTTGCAATGCCTTTGGTAGGTTAAATTTGGTAGATTCGACCAATTTTACGAAATTTTCGATTTCTACGGGGGCAAATTTTTCTTTAATCCAGTCTACAACCCCCTGAACAAGCACTTCGGGAGCGCTCGCACCACTCGAAATTCCCACCGATTCGATATTTTCGAACCAATCCAACTGCAGGTCATCGACCGAGGCAATCAAATGGCTCTTGATACCCTGTTCCAGGCCAAGTTCCATCAGACGGCTGGAATTGGAGGAATTCTTGGCTCCCACCACCAAGAGCATATCCACCTTGGAGCAAAGATCGAGGACTGCCGCCTGACGATTGCCTGTCGCATAGCACAGGTCGCCGGCTTCCGGTCCAATAATATTCGGGAAACGTTCCTTAAGAGCATCGATGATTTTGCGGGTTTCCGCCACCGAAAGAGTCGTTTGCGTAATGTAAGCGAGTTCCTTGTCAGCGGGAACTTCCACCGTCCGTGCGTCGGCTTCATTCTTGATCAGCGTAATCGCTCCCGGCGGAAGCTGACCCAAAGTGCCTTCCACTTCGGCGTGGCCTGCGTGTCCGATTAAAATGATATGGCGGCCGGCAGCATAATGACGCTTGGCGCTAAAATGAACCTTGAGCACCAGCGGGCAGCTGGCATCCAGCACCTGCAGTCCGCGTTTTTCGGCATCGGCATAAATTTCTTCGGCGACCCCATGGGCAGAAAAAATCACCACGGAACCCGACGGGACTTCGTCGAGTTCATCGACAAAGACAACGCCCTTGGACTTGAGCGTATCGACCACGAACTTGTTGTGCACAATTTCGTGACGCACATAAATAGGGGTTCCGAACTTTTCAATAGCCTTCTCTACCACATGGATGGCGCGGTCTACACCGGCACAGAATCCACGGGGAGTCGCAAGAATCACCTTTTTCATAAAATACCCTTTAAAAAATTCAGCAACAGCTTATAGGAATTCAAGACTTTCATTCTTTCGCACATCAAGTATGTGCGCACCACGTCCGGCGACGGATGCCTGCGGCGTAAATAATCAGACGGAGAAAGAATCTGTCCCACCACATGCGCTGCGACAAGCTTTGTCACAACATCGTCATGCCCCTTGGCATAGGGACCGACACAAGTCGAAACGCCCATCCGCAACGGTTCCCAAAAATCATGAATGCCGAGTCTACGGTCAAACGAACCGCCAACCATGGCACTCCTGCTTTTCAAAAGAATCTCGTGCGAAAGGCCAAAGCGAGACACCAGGGACACAGCCCCTCTTTGAACCGTAGGGTAATCTACCACAGGCAGTTCAGCCTCTTTCAAAAGTTTGCGGAACAGGTTCAGTTCCGAAAGTCTACGCGGCAGGAGCACCACTGATTCGCCCTTATCCACGGAATCCTTCGCCATCGAGACAAACGTTCCGGCTTCTTCTTGGTGGAACGACAGGAACGCGACATCAACAGTCGTTTTTTCAGGGACACAAACCAGGCCGCCATCGCGCGCCCAGTTCAAGAGTTTCCAGTCGCCGCCCATGGTGCACGGCACAAAGCCCTTGCTTGCATATGTAAAACGCCCTAGGTCAGAAGCGGTCTGCATGCATGCGTACCCCATTCCCGAAAAATTGATAAACGGAAAAGAACGGCGATAACGCCCCGATACAAGAGCTACGTTACGGCGGGTCGAAAGTTTAGACATTGTCGAAAGGTAACCCGGCCACAGTTCGTTTTCAGCTAGAATCAAACCGAGCGGCTGTACCGAACTCACAAACGAATGTAATGCAGACGGAATGTCCGCCGGCGCAATAGCCACTTCAGCAACATCCGCACAAGAATCCTTCAGGAACGAGGCGACTTCGACCTTTTGCGTGGTAATCAGAATCTTGGGACAATTCGGCAAGTCCTCTTTAAGGGCATGCGCAAGCCCTTGCAGCATACGGCATTCACCGAGGCTTGCTCCATGAAGCCAAAGGTACGGGCCATCGCTTGGCCACGGTCCCAACAAGCGTTCTTCAATATGATATTCCCGCTCAAGACGCGGGCACTTGCCAACAGCTTTCGCTACGGTCTTAACGGCAGTCCCTACTGCAAGGAGGCCTAAGTTCTTTACATTTAAGCCCATAGCATGAACGCAATCTTACGGACAACAATCAGCAAAAGGATCATGATCATCCAGAGCCATGTAAAATGGTCTGCAAGGAACGCCTCTTTTGCAGAACGCATCGGTCCAGAGCGGTGGAATTCGCGCGGGAAAAAGGCAGGGGTCTGCTGCGCCCAGATTTTCCACTCGTCACCGAACTTTTTCTCCAAGAAGCGGTCGTCGAGTTTGCCCAGATAGGCTTCAAACGCGACAAGAACCACGATGAACGGAATGACGCGCAGACTTAAACCCAGGTGCAAGAAGATCAGCGAAATTCCAAACGCCGCGTTGGACACGTACAGCGGATGGCGCAACCTGGCGTAGGCACCCCAGGTCACCAACTCATCGGCTTCCTGGATATCACCACGAGTATGTTCGCCAATGACGCGGCGCGCCTTGACACGCAGGTAAAATGCCAAGATGAAGATATTGATAAAAATAAGGAACATGATGAGTTCAAGGTCCGCCGGTTCGAATACCAGCATGATCAACGAAAGGATACCCAGGACCCACCCGCGATAGCGGAACAGGAACTCGCGTTTCGGTTCTTCTTCAGCAAGCGGCGCCGCCCCCGATTCCTTCGATTCAGCAGGCACATTCTGTTCGGCAGGATTTTCAATCGTATTCACCTGTTCTTGCTCTTTTTCCATTTGTCCATCCATAATCGCCTCCGCTAAAGCTTTGCAATGTTAAATATACATTCAACTTCGGGAGAAAGCACATCGTGACTCACAATAATTGTCCATTTGCCAAGCGATTCGGCCGTTTTTAGGTACGCTTTTAGCAGGGGTTCTCGGTCCACCAGCGCCACAGAGGCAAATGGCTCGTCTAGGAGTACCGTGCGGCAATCCGAGGCAAGAGCCCAAAGGAGCGCCACTCGGGCACGTTCGCCGCCCGAGAGGCCTGATTTCTGAAGGAGGGGGGCCGCCCCGGAAGCCTGCATAAAGGTCTCGAGAGTCTGCGCAGCCTCGGCACCGCGCCCTTTTTCCAAAAGTCGAGAAAGCATCCATTTGGGCGGAAGTTCCAGATCTTGGGCGACAAAGAAGACGTCACTCGGAGTAAAAGCGTCGGCAGAGTTCCAACGCTCAAGCCCAGAAAGCAATCGCAAAAGTGTGGATTTGCCTACGCCATTTTTACCACGGACAAGAACAGGCTTTTCGCGGGACCAATTGAGCGCAAGATCCGTAAACACAGGGGTCTCGGAGCCTTCGTAAGTGAATTTACCGCCACGAATCGAAACCGCGTCGGAGGTTGCATCGGGTGTTGCGGCAAAATCCTTGCCAGCAGATTTTCCGGCCAATTCAAGCTGTTCGAATTCTTCGAGGACATTGATTGCCGAAACCGCCGAGCGGAACTGAGGCATGACACGAGCACATTCCTTGACCGGCTTATAGCAGAGGAGTACCGCCGAGGTAAACAACACTAGACCAGACGCATCCATGTAGCCGCGGCTCATAAGGAGCGCGCAAAACGCCAGTACAAAAACCATGGCCAGCACCGAAACCGTTTCAGTCAAAAGCGAAAGGCCAGACTTTTTGATGGCGGCATTCAGCCCGTTATCGCGGAGCCCGCGAACATCCTTTAAGAGACCGTCTGAAATATCCTTGCGTTCGTCGCGACCGCTCCATTGCCTAAAAAGCCTACGGGCCAGCGACAGATTCCCGCGGAAATCAGAACGTGCCCGCAACAGGGATTCTTCGGCTGGGCCAAGCTTATGCAGTTTACGCTGAAAGACTGCCACCAGCGGCACAATCACCACAAAAAGGAATGCGGCAAGCGGCCAGGAGATATAGAAAAGCACCGGCAAGAAAACCAGCAGCTGAAGCACTGCCTGCACAGCCTGAAAGAAAACTCCCCCATTATTCTGCAGCACGACCGTGGCCTCATAAGCAGATTCGACCATACGTTCGCCCTTGGGAGTGTGGAAATTTTTAGGAGCCAAATCACGGAGCCTGTGCAGGAACCACGCCTGCACCCGAGCAGACACCTTATAAAGCCAACCTTCGGAAACCTTGGACTTGCCATACAGGAATACTAGACGAAACAGGGCAAGCGCCACCATCCCCCCGACCCAGGCTGCAAGCGGAATATCGGCCTTACCGCCAACAATGTCGATAAAGGAGCGGATACCCCAGAGCACCGCCGCATCGGCAGCACTTGCCAAAAGCGCCATCGGCAAAAAGCGGATTACGCCGCCTTTCAAGGATTTTTTCAGCCATTTTCGCAGATTCACGCAGAAAAATTAACTTTTTTCGAGTAGCACCCTTGACTAAAATTAAATAGTTACCTATATTTGGCCCTACTAAACGCCCCTATCGTCTAGTGGCCCAGGACTCGGGATTTTCATTCCCGCAACAGCGGTTCGAAACCGCTTGGGGGTATAAGAAAAGGTTCATCTTTTGATGGACCTTTTCTTTTTACCCGCGAGCAAACCGCCTCTCAGGGTATAAAAAGAGCACACTCAGCGAAGCTGAGTTTTTTATTTTCAAATAAAAACCCCCTTGACAAACAAAAATACTTACCTATATTTGGTCGCACAAATCGCCCCTATCGTCTAGTGGCCCAGGACTCGGGATTTTCATTCCCGCAACAGCGGTTCGAAACCGCTTGGGGGTATAAAAAGGATCAACCAAAGGTTGGTCCTTTTTTCGTAGACAGCCGAAAAATATTTTACTACATTATGCGAACCTCGGAGAGATGCCAGAGTGGTCGAATGGGCCGGTCTCGAAATCCGGAGTCTGTCACAGGACCGAGGGTTCGAATCCCTCTCTCTCCTTGAA
Source organism: Fibrobacter succinogenes (assembly GCA_902799745.1). Lineage (GTDB taxonomy): Bacteria > Fibrobacterota > Fibrobacteria > Fibrobacterales > Fibrobacteraceae > Fibrobacter > Fibrobacter succinogenes_Q. The sequence goes on from CADCBQ010000007.1 coordinate 42,324, forward strand.
ACGAAAAGCGGAGCCGCAAGGTTCCGCTTTTTGTTTCATAGAAAAAGGATACGCGAACCCTCGAAGAGGGTTCGATTAACTACGCAAGAGCGTAGCGAACAAAGCGCAGTTAAGGATTACGGCCAAAGGCCGTAACCCGAAGGGCAAAGTTTGAAACGAGGTGAAAGCTTTGTCCAATCCCCCTCTCGTATCAACAATACATTTTTACTAAAATATCCCGCACCCTTTGAAAAGGTCGCCCATATTTCTACATTTGGCCGCAAATCCAACAAAACGGATCCAAAAAACTTCAGGTTTATAAGCGCGAGTGCGCTTCGGGGCTTTTCAAGGTTCAAGACTGAACCAATCGATAGTGCGGCATGGGCCGCAGATGAAGTTTACGGGTCCCTGAAGGTGCATTATGACGAAGAATACTGAAGAACGTATTCCTGAAGAAGCTATTGACCCCAAATCCAAGATTGCCCGCGAAGCAAACGCGTTTTTGAACGCTATTGCAGGCGGTGCCGACGAAGACGAAGCTGACGAAGCTGCGTTCCTGGAACTGAACCCGAACGGCGTGGTCGTCGACGAAGAAGGCGACGTGCTCAAGAAGGGCAGAAAGTCTGCCATCGAAGTCGGTACGAAGGTCGAATTTGAAGAAGGCGAAGTCGAACAGCCCGAAGAAGACAGCGCCGAAGATTACGCTGAATCTAAAAAGAGCTGCGCCGAACCAGAAGAGTGTCATCCTGAGCGAAGCGACAGCGAAGTCGAAGGATCTTCTGACGACGAGCCCGCAGACGACTCTGACGAAGAACCGGGCGATGAAGCCCTCGTGACTTTCGAAGACCTCGGACTTGCAGACGAAGTTCTTGAAGCCATCAAGGCATTGAACTACGAGACGCCCTCCCCCATTCAGGCAAAGGCAATTCCAGCCCTTTTGCAGGGTGGAAATTTACTCGGCACAGCACAGACCGGTACCGGTAAGACCGCCGCATTCTCGCTCCCGCTCCTTTCGAGGCTCGACTTTAACGGTCATGAAACTTCGATGCTCGTGCTCACGCCGACCCGCGAACTCGCTATTCAGGTGGCCGAGGCTATCCAGCAGTACGCCGCCAAAATGCCGAAGGTGCACGTGGTTCCGGTTTACGGCGGACAGGACATCGCCGTACAACTCCGTGCCCTCAAGCGTCAGGCAAACATCGTGGTTGCCACTCCGGGCCGCCTGATTGACCATATCAAGCGCGGATCCATCGTACTTTCGGGCGTGAAGGCCATCGTTCTCGACGAAGCCGACGAAATGCTCGACATGGGATTCATGGAAGATGTGGAAACCATCCTCAAGGAAATCCCGGCAAGCGCCCAGCGCGCCCTCTTTAGCGCCACCATGCCTAAAGAAGTCAAGAAGATTATTGAACAGCACTTGGGCGAATACGAAGAAGCCTGCATCGAAGGCAAGACGACAACCGTCGAAAATATCCGCCAGCGTTACTTGCTCGTAAAGAACGAGCACAAGATCGAAGCTCTCGCCCGCGTACTCGAAGGCGAAGACTTTGACGGCGTGCTGATTTTCGTGCGTACCAAGCAGAATACAACCGAAGTCGCCGAAAAGCTTGAAAGCCGCGGATTCAATGTGGCCCCGCTGAACGGTGACCTCGCCCAGTCCATGCGCGAACGCACCATCAACCGTCTGAAGATGGGCAAGCTCGATATCGTTGTCGCCACCGATGTGGCCGCCCGCGGAATTGACGTGGACCGCATCACGCATGTGGTGAACTACGACATTCCTTACGATACCGAATCTTACGTGCACCGCATCGGCCGTACGGGCCGCGCAGGCCGCAGCGGCAACGCCATCCTCTTTATCACCCCGCGTGAAAAGAAGATGCTGAAAATCATCGAAAAGGCGACCCGCCAGCCGATCGAAACGATGGAATTGCCGACCGCCGAAATCATCAGCGCAAAGCGCGTCGCCGCCTTCAAGGACAAAATCAAGAGCGTCATTACCACCGGCGAACTCGACAAGTTCAAGGAACTCGTCCAGTCAATGGTAAACGAAAGTCAAAACGCAGAGTGTCATCCTGAGCGAAGCGACAGCGAAGTCGAAGGATCTAACGAAACATTAACAGCTATTGACATCGCTGCCGCCGTTATCAAGATTTGGCAGAAAAAACAGCCGCTCTTCCCGGAACTCAAACCGCTTGAAGCCCCGCGTGAACGCCGCGAACGTAACGATAACTTCGGCCTTGACCGCGAAGAAAAGAGCCGACTCCGCAAGGAACGCAACGAAGGCGCAAACGGCGTCGAAGAAGGCTATCTGCGCTACTACTTAGGCGTCGGCCGCCGCGACCACGTGACGCCGCGAGACATCGTAGGCGCTATCGCTGGCGAAGGCAACATCAGCAGTTCCAACATCGGACGCATCAAGCTGTTCGACAAGTTCAGCACCGTGGAACTCCCCGAAACCATGCCGCAAGAAGTCCTCGACATTCTCGCCGACATGACGATTCGCGGTAACGAATCCAGATTCCGCCTAATGACCGACGAACCGCCCACTGGCCCCGCTCCCGGAACCCACCCGCGAGCCAGCCGCGAAGATCGCCGCAGTTTCCATCGCGATGGAGACCGTCGCGGCAAAAAGTTCGACGACAAGCCTTTCGAAAACCGCAAGGCCCGCCGCGAAAAAATGTTCGGTGACAAGAAATTCGGCAAAAAGGAAGACCGCTTCCACAAAGACCACGACGAACGTAGCTTTGGAGACAAGCCCTTCCGCAAAACTCGCCGTTTCGGAAGAGTGTAAGTAAAGACAAGAGGTTTGCTCCGGCAAGCCTCTTTTTTACTATACTTGCGGCATGACTTTTTCGACTCTCATCGGCATCATTCTGTTGCTCGCCCTTGTCTTTTTTAAGCTTAAGGGCAAGGCGCCGAAGAAGAATCCGAAAATGTACCATGGAGACGGCCGTCGCAAAACATTCCGCGATTTTGAGCAGGAACGCCGACGGAATTTCAGCGACCGAGGCGCTCCTGGTTTCGACAAGCCTTTTGAACTGGGCGGCTACGGCATTACGCACGCGCCTACCCGCAGCGAAAACTTCTTTAAGCCGGACCTGAAATTCAACGACGAGCGTATTGCAAACGACCCGCGAGGTATTTTTGGCGAAGCAGCCATGATGGCATTGACCGCACGCGTTTGCGACACCGACAAGCGCCGTTATGTGCTGATGCGGAACCTGTACATTCCGGCCCGAGCAGGCTACACCGAAATCGACGCATTGCTTTTGCACCAGTCGGGCATTTACGTTCTTGAAAGCAAAAACCTTTCGGGCGAAATCGCAGGCAACCTTGAAAGTGAACGTTGGAACCAGCACTTGAACGCAAACACCGAGCATACGTTCCACAACCCCATTCGTCAAAATATCGGACATATTCTTGCGCTGGAACATTTCCTCAAAATCCGCCATGAACAAGCGCACTTTATTTCGTTCGTGGTTTTCAGCGACCGCTGCGTACTGCGCAAGGTGCCCAAGGATAACGAATTCTGGAGCATCGTTCACTGTAGCGAATTGCAAGACGCCCTACTCAAGCGCATCACGAGCCGCAAGACCATTTACACTATGCAACAGCTTGAAGACTTTTATTATAAATTGCAAGGTTGCATGAATGTGAGCGAAGAAGTGAAGAAGCAACACAGGGAATATGCGAACGCAAGAGGAAATAAGACATAGATCCTTCGACTTCGCTCAGGATGACACTTAAATAACAACTAGCTATGAAACAGATTGTAAAGAAGACTACCCTCGATAACGGAATCACTATTTTAACAGACTACATGCCGCATGCTTATTCGGTTGCGGTTGGCGTCTGGGTGCCGCGCGGATCGCGACACGAAGCGAAAGATGAATTTGGTCTGAGTCATTTTTACGAACACTTGGTATTCAAGGGTACCGAAAATCGCAGCGCCCTTGAAATTGCCCGCGCTATCGAAGACAAAGGCGGAAACCTGGAAGCCTACACTACCCGCCAAGAAACGGGATTCTACGCGCAAATTGAACGCAGCCACTTGCCGCTCGCCATCGACGTGATTGCAGACATGCTCATGCACCCGCGCATGGACAAGAAGGAAATGGAAAAAGAACGCCGTGTGATTATTGAAGAAATCCACAGCTACGACGACATTCCCGAAGAAATCGTGGGTGATGTCTTTAACGCCATCCACTTCAAGGGATGCGGCATCGCGCATTCCATTACCGGAAACATCAAGCAAGTCAAGGCGCTCACCCACAAGCAAATGCTCAAGTACAAGGAGCAAGTCATCAACGAGATTCCGCTCCTGATTTGCGCTTCGGGCAAGGTGAATCACGAAGAACTGGTCGCCCTCTGCGCCGAAAAATTTACCGGAAAGAAAGTGAACGGCACTACGCCCACCGACATTTACAAGGCAAGCAACAGCGTCAAAGTCGTACAAAAGCAAGACATTGCACAGTCAAACCTTTTCTGGGGCTTAAGCTTTGACCGCAGCCTGATGGATGAACGCGCCCGCTGCGCCCTTTCGCTCTTTAACGTCGCGATGGGTGCGGGCATGGCTAGCCGCCTATTCCAAAAAATTCGCGAAGACAAGGGTCTCGCCTACTCCGTGTATTCAACCGCCGACGTTTACCTCGACTGCACCGACTGGGGCGTATCTCTTGCCACCGAGCCGCACCAATTGAACACAGCACTCGAACTTTCACTCAACGAAATCAGAAGTTTCTTGAAGCGCGGATTCAACAAGGGTGAATACGAACGCACCAAGACCAATATTCTGGGCGCCATGTACCTGGGCGCCGACAGCCCCGAAAAACGCGTCGTCCGCATGGCCGAACAAGTGCTGCACTTGGGCGAGTTCCACACCATGGAACAGTCCGAAAAACTAATCCAGTCTATGCCCGAAGACGAAGTTGTCGACATCACGAACCGCCTGTTTGCAGCGGCAAAGTTCTCGGCAGCAGTAATCGAGCCTGCAAGCAAGAAAAAGACGCAAATCCCGGTGCATTTTTTCTAAGGTCCACAATTAATTCCTATTATTTAGGAAAATAAGGTATCACTATGAGAATTTCTACCAAAGGCCGCTATGCGCTCCGCGTCATGATTGACCTTGCTCAGCACAGCAAGGACGAATACGTGAAGTTACAGGAACTTGCCGAAAGGCAGCAAATTTCTGAAAAATACCTTGAAGGCATTTTAGGTTCGCTCGTTCGCGGAAAACTGCTTACAGGCGCCCGCGGCAAGGCCGGTGGTTACAGGCTCAACTGCGAACCGGCCAACTGCAGCGTGTGGCAGATTCTTTCGGTTGTCGAAACATCGGTTTCTCCCGTTGCCTGTCTCGACGAAAAGGAAAACTCCTGCGAACGCGCCGACATTTGTATTACGCTCCCGGTATGGAAAGAGCTCCATTCCATGATCAAGGATTACCTGGATGGGGTCAAACTGGACCAATTTTTGCGTAACAGTCCCAAGGCCAAGGGTAAAATCCCTGGTGGAAAGAACTGGAACTGCGGTTTATAACGCTTTCACACTTCTTTTTCCGACCGCTAGCTATAGCTAAAAACTATTAGTAAGAAAATTGTAAGCAAATTTCTCGTCCATCTCGATAATTTCCTATTTAAAGGGTAGGAAAATATTCTAATTTACAAGCAAATCAACAAAACAAACAAAAAACCGAAGATTTAACTAATTTTTCGAGAAACAAAAAGGACTTCAACAATGTCAAAGATCTATACCTCTGCCGACCAGCTCATCGGTCACACCCCGCTCCTCGAACTCACCCACATTGAAGCAGGCCTTGGAGCCAAGATTCTCGCTAAGCTCGAATACTTCAACCCCGCAGGTTCCGTTAAGGACCGCGTTGCTAAAGCCATGCTCGATGACGCCGAAAAGAGCGGCAAGCTCAAGGCCGGTTCCGTGATTATCGAACCGACTTCGGGTAACACCGGTATTGGTCTTGCATCTGTCGCTGCAGCACGTGGCTACCGCATCATCATCGTGATGCCCGAAACCATGAGCGTGGAACGCCGCCAGATTATGAAGGCTTACGGTGCAGAACTCGTGCTGACCGAAGGCGCCAAGGGCATGAAGGGCGCTATCGAAAAGGCCGATGAACTCGCCAAGGAAATCCCGAACAGCTTTATTCCGGGCCAGTTTGTGAACCCGGCTAACCCGGCCGCCCACAAGGCAACCACCGGTCCCGAAATCTGGGAAGACACCGATGGCAAGGTCGATATCTTTGTAGCCGGTGTCGGTACTGGTGGTACGGTGACTGGCGTAGGCGAATACCTCAAGTCCAAGAATCCGAACGTGAAGGTTGTCGCTGTCGAACCGGCAAGCTCTCCGGTGCTTACCAAGGGTACTGCTGGCGCCCACAAGATCCAGGGTATCGGCGCAGGCTTTGTTCCTGAAACCTTGAACACCAAGGTGTACGACGAAGTAATCGCTGTCGAAAACGAAGCCGCCTTCGAAGCCGGTCGCGAAATCGGCAAGAAGGAAGGCGTACTCGTTGGCATTTCTTCTGGCGCCGCTCTCTGGGCCGCCAAGGAACTCGCGAAGCGCCCGGAAAACAAGGGCAAGACGATTGTTGCACTCCTCCCGGATACCGGCGACCGTTACCTCTCCACCGCCCTCTTCGCAGAATAATTTTCACAGAATTATTACTTTATTTACAACAACGCCCATTAGAAATTATCTAATGGGTATTTTATTTATTTGTAGCGAGACAAATATTCCATCGTTAGATAAAATACAAACGGCAAGATAACAAAAGCGTCGGCCAAGGATGGGCAACCTGTGTTTATTTTCTACATTTTTTCAAAATGCATTTCAAGAACATTATCTTTGATTTAGGCGGAGTCATTCTCGACATCAACATGCAGAAAGCCCTAAACGGCTTTGCCGTACTCGGGCTCCCCGAAAGCGAACTCCGCTTCGATGTAGGTGAAGCCGCCGACTTGATGCACCGTTACCAGCTCGGACATTTTTCTACCGAAGAATTCTGCAAACTCGTTGCAGCAAGATGCAATCCGGGCACAACTCCCGAACAAGTCGCAAACGCCTGGAACAGCATTTGCCTTGGCATTCCGGAACGAAAACAGAACGCCATCAAGGCTCTCAAGCAACGTGCAAACGTCTACCTGCTCAGCAACACCAACGACCTACACTGGCAATACTGCCTAGACCATTGGTTCAACGCAAACGGTAACCGCTGCGAAGACTTTTTCCATCAAGTGTTTTTAAGCCAGGACCTGCACCTAGAGAAGCCGCACGCCGAAATTTTCGAACACGTCATCACGACAATCAACGCCGTCCGCGGCACAGAATCATCGGACACAATCTTCCTTGACGATAATCTCGATAACGTAAATGCCGCAAAAAATTGCGGCATTCAAGCGGTGCAAATCACACCCGATGTAGACTGGATTGAACACTTCGATTCGCTAAACTACATCGCCTGATAGATTTTGAAAATTGCGAGAATCTTTCCGATAATCGCAGGAATACCCGGACACAAGAAGCAGAGAATCACGCGCGTCACGCGGTTTTTCCACCAGCGCTTGACCTGCCAAATGTCGTCGGTCAAGGTTTCCATTTCAGACACTCGCGGCGGGCGCATGTAAACCTGCGTAAGCGCCGTAAAGAAGCCGACACCAATCAGCGGCGTAAGTCCTGTAAACGGAGCCGCTACAAGAGCCACCAAAACCGTAAGCGGATGACCGCCAGCAACAATAGTGCCGAGCATGGCGCCACCACCGGTGAGCATCGCCCACTGCAAGCTAAGTTCACCCGCCTTTTCAGCACCGGTATGAACACCGACAGCGATAATGCTTGCAACAATTGCGATAGGAATCGCCCAGCCAATAATCTTCCAAATCGGAGCGCTCTTCGGAATCACGCTAATGGATTCTTCACTAGGGAGTTCACGGTTTTCTTCGATAATGTGCGCAATGCCGTTCATGTGGCCTGCACCCACGACCGCCACAATCTTTTTGCCCGGAGCGTTCTTGATTTTGCTAGCGAGAAACTGGTCGCGTTCATCGATTAGCACCTGCTTGACTTCGGGGAAAGTCTTTCCGAAATCCTGCATCATGGCGCTCAAAGCGTCTTGTTCCTTGATCTTGGCCAAGTCTTCTTCGCTAACTTCGGTCTTGTCGAAAATGCTTGCGATGAGTCCGCCCAAGAGACTCAGCTTGCGGTACCAAGGCGTACATGCCCAAGTGCGCTTAAGGGTAATCTTGATATCACGGTCGGCAAGCACCAATTCGGCATTTTTTTCGGCAGCGACATCAACCGCTTCTTTAAGTTCGGACCCCGGCTTTACACCCGTCTGCGCGCCCATGCGCTTTTGGTAAGACCCGAGCACCAAGTTTGCAATCAGCGTTGCCAGCTGTTTTTTCTTGATAACTTGTTTTAAATCCGTCTTTTTCCAGCGGTCCGGGTCCTTGATGGAATTCAAGCGTCCTTCATCCAATTCCACACAAACTGTATCCGGCGATTCAGCTTCAATCGTTGCCCGAACCAGGTCCTTGGAGGCCTGGGAAATATGGGCGGTACCAATTAGAATAAGTTCTCTATCGTCTTTTTTAATGCGGTAAATGTCGGATTTTTCGTTCATCGCCATAAATGATAGCAAGAAAATGGCTCGCACATTGCAAAAAAATGATTATTTTTTGTTGACTTTATAAAAAAATGTTTATATTTATATGGAATTTTTGTTTTTTCGGAGGTTTGGCCTTATGAAAAAAATTTTAGCATATCTTTCTTTGGCAGCGCTGGTTCTGACCGGCTGTGCAGGTTCTAGGTCTGATGACCCGGAAGCTCTGGACAACGCATTGGTCGGATTCACGTCTTGCGTGCAGGGTTCACGCTGGCAGGAAGCTCTTGAATACGTAACACCGAGCGAAGCCGATGTTATCGCTACCTCTGACGGCTACGAATTCAAGGATGAATACAAGACTGCCGCCCGCAGACTTCCGCTTTCGACACTCCGCAGAGCTGGCCTCCAGGTTGATGGCCGCGGTCGCTTGGTTGGCATCAAGGACGCCATGGACGAAGCTAATGGTCGCTACGTGATGTCCGAAGATCAGGCCAAGGTTGGCACCAACCTCAAGCAGATGGAAGACGAACGCGTGAAGCGCCGCATTGAACAGGGTCAGAAGATTCTTCAGGAAGAAGAGGAAGAAGCTAACCAGGAACAAGAAGAAATCGTCTATTCCAACAAGCTGACCGACGAAGAAAAGCGTAAGTACGGCAGCACCCGCGATTTGCAGGCTCCGGAAGCTTACGAAGACGAAAGCACGCAGGAAGCTGAAGAAGCTCTCTACGGTGGCGACTACGAAAATCCGTAATGGTTAACCTGCTTCACAAAAATTTCACAAAGACGGCGCTTTTCAAGGCGTCGTTTTTTGCAGTATTGCTTGCGGCTCTGTTAAACCTTGTCGCATGCGACCTGGGCCCCGATCCAAACGCAGACGGAGCTCGTTTCAACAGACGTTTTCACTACTACTATGTACAGGATTGCCGCTTTGATGCAATCAGTGCATATGACTGCGGACCGATTCATTCCATAAGCCCTTCGATGACAGTCGGTCTCAGAATCGACAGCGACGGACTGGCCACCTTGAACCTTGACGGAGACCGCTACTATTACCTGGAATCAGAATATAGCGAAGGGTTTGACGAAGAATACGGCCGATATTTCCACTTTTATCAGGATGATGACGAACTGACGGTCTATAAGGACGGTTTCACCATGGCTTATTGGGACAATAATAGCAGACTCGTAACCTTTTACTTCTACGACCTGTACTAGTTTTTTACTAAATTTGTTCCACTCATGAGCAATTCTGAAAAATTTGTCATCGCCCTTGATGGCGGTTCGGGTACCGGCAAGAGTACCACTGCAAAAATCGTTGCAAAGACTTTAGGTATTACCTATCTGGACACTGGCGCCATGTACCGCGCCGTGACGCTTGCCGCCCTCGACGCAGGACTTGCTGCCGAAGAAGGCCCCGCCATGGACAAATTGCTCGAAAACCTGACCCTCGGGTTCGATTCCGAAAATCACATTCTCATTAACGGTGTCTGCCGCGAAAACGAAATCCGTGGCATGAAGGTATCGAGCAACGTGAGCATCTACTGCGCACTCCCGTCGGTCCGTGCCGCCATGACCAAGCAGCAGCGCGAAATCGGCAAGAAGCAGAGTTGCATTCTGGATGGCCGCGACATCGGAACCGTGGTGTTCCCCGATGCCAAGTACAAGTTTTTCATGGTCACAGACGTTAAAGTCCGTGCCGAACGCCGCTACAAGGAACTCCTTGAAAAGGGCGAAAAGGTGACTCTCGAAGAAGTCCTCAACAACCTGGTCGAACGCGACCGCCTGGATTCTTCGCGCGCTACCGCCCCGTTAAAGAAAGCGGACGACGCTATTGAAATTGACACTACACACATCTCAATCCAACAACAGGTTCAAAAGATTCTTGACTACGTAGGTGTAGTGGCGTAGCCTGAATCCTTTGTTCCACAACCCAATTAAACAATATGTCTCAAAATCTCAAATTCGGTACCGCTGAAGATCTCGCTGAAATCCTCGCCGCTCAGGGCGAATGCAGCCCCGACTTCCGTAAGCAGAACGCTGACGTTTACGCCGGCATGGATTGCCTCGAACAGGGCAAGCTCGTCACTGGTAAGATTAGCCAGGTGAACGACCAGGAAGTCTTGATCGACGTGAACTACAAGTCCGAAGGTGTCATTGACCGTGCTGAATTCAAGGACACGGACTCCCTCGAAATCGGTTCCGAAATCGAAGTGTTTGTTGAAAAGCTCGAAGATGAAGACGGCCGTCTCATCTTGTCGAAGCAGAAGGCCGACTTCGTGCGCGTGTGGGATCGCATCCACGCTGCATTCGAAAACAACGAAGTCGTGCGCGGTACGCTCACGAAGCGTATCAAGGGCGGTGTGGTTGTCGACCTGTTCGGCATCGACGCCTTCCTCCCGGGTTCCCAGATCGACCTCCGTCAGATCCCGGACATCAACGCCCTCATCGGTCAGGATTTCGACCTCAAGGTTATCAAGGTCAACAAGGCTCGCCGCAACATCGTCGTTTCTCGCCGTGTTGTTCTCGAAGAAGAACGCAACAAGCAGCGTGGCGACGTTCTCGAAACTCTCGAGAAGGGTCAGGTCCGCAAGGGTATCGTCAAGAACATCACCGACTTCGGTGCATTCATTGACCTCGGCGGCGTAGACGGCCTCCTCCACATCACCGACATGAGCTACAAGCGCATCAACCACCCGACCGAATTGCTCCAGCTCGGCCAGGAAGTCGAAGTTATGGTTCTCGACTTCAACGACAAGAAGGAACGTATCTCTCTCGGCATGAAGCAGCTTAAGCCGCATCCGTGGAAGGATATCGCCGAACGTTATCCGGAAGGCGCTATCGTTAAGGGTAAGGTTGTTTCCATTACCGATTACGGTGCATTCGTTGAACTGGATAGCGGCGTTGAAGGCCTCATCCACGTTTCCGAAATGTCCTGGACTCAGCATGTCAAGCACCCGTCCAAGATCCTCACCGTTGGTCAGGAAGTTGAAGCTGTCGTGCTCAAGGTTGAAGAAGATGCAGAACGTATCTCTCTCGGCATGAAGCAGCTCGAATCTGATCCGTGGGATTCTATCGAAACCGAACTTCCGCCGGGTGCCCGCGTGGTTGGTGAAATCCGCAACATCGCTTCCTTCGGCGCATTCGTCGAAATCAAGGAAGGTGTTGATGGCCTCATCCACGTTTCCGACATGTCCTGGACCAAGAAGATCACTCACCCGAACGAAATGGTCAAGAAGGGTGACAAGGTTGAATGCGTCGTGCTCGCTGTCGATAAGGAAAAGCGTCGTATTTCCCTCTCCATGAAGCACCTCACCGAAGATCCGTGGGATACCATTGATTCTACCTACCCGGTGAACAGCGAAGTGAAGGGCAAGATCGTTCGCATGCTCGACCGCGGCGTCGTGGTTGAACTCGCTGACGGTATCGAAGGCTTCATCCCGGTTTCCAAGCTCACCGCTGAATACATCAAGGTTCCGGCCGATGCATTCAAGGTTGGCGACGAAGTTCCGGCTGTCGTGACCGAAATCGATCAGAACAACCGTAAGATCTTCCTCTCTGTGGTTGACTACTTCAAGAACCGTGAATCCGCTGAGCTCAAGGCTTGGATGGACTCTCACAAGCCGGGCGAATCTGGCACCACCATCGGTGAAGCTACCGCCCCGAAGAAGAAGGCTTCCAAGAAGAAGGCTGACGCTGAAGCCGAAGCTTAATTAGCTTCTTCAAAAGCACAAAGCTTTAAGGAACCCTGCGATGAAAGTCGCGGGGTTTCTTTTTTATCTTTGGCACCATGGGAAGAATCGCATGGATAGACAACTGCAAGGCTCTAGCGATAAGCATTGTCGTTTTGGGCCACCTTGAATCAATCTACCTTGTGAACGAGGTTCTCTTTTCGTTTGCGATGCCCGCCTTCTTTTTTCTTTCTGGCTATACATTCAAGCGGTCCGCAAGCGCACCGTTTATCGAATTTATCCGGAAAAAATTCCGTAGCCTCATCATCCCCTATTTTGGTTTTTCGGCAATCCTGTTCGCCTTTTGGTTTTTGGTCCGCCGGAATTTCGGCTTGACCGGACAACAGCCCGGAATTACGGTGCCTGACGTGCTATTGCAAATTGTCCACGGAGTGAACAGCGCATCTTTCGTGACTCCGCTATGGTTCCTAACAGGCCTTTTCGTGACCGAGTTGTTCTTTTGGGGACTGCAGAAGTTCATAAAGAAACAGCCCGCTATTTGGGCTATAATTCTAGTCCTTTTCGGTTTCGGAATTTATTACTGGTTCTACATGGACATCCAGCATTTTTCGCATGCCTTTTGGAACATTGATCAAGCCTGTTTTTACCTTTACTTTTTGAGCATCGGTTTTGCATTTTCGAGCCGCAATTTAGCCGAGCGTTTGTTTTGCAACCTAAAGCGAAACCTTACGACCGCGCTCGTTTTGTCGGCGGTGTTCATAGTTGCTTTTATCGCCCGAGAAAGCACCACAACCACTTGGCAAATCTTGCTGTTTCAAGCCGTCATGTGTAACGCTAGTTTGTTCGCATTCATCGCCATCGGGAACGCGATTCCGCAAAACAAAATTCTGAATTTTATCGGGCAGAATACCCTTACGATTCTTGCACTGCACATTATAGTGCAAAGTCTCTTGCGCGGCACCTTGCTTAAAGCGGTTCACCTGGATCCGGAGCTGTTGCAGAATTCACTAGGACTAAGCCTCCTGCTGACTCTCGTGACACTTGCCGCACTCGTTCCCGCGATTCTATTGATAAACCGATTTATCCCGTGGTTAGCCGGGAAACGCAAAGTCAGATAAGTCCGCAATTTCTAATTTTCATTCCATGAACCTCGCTGGAAAGAAAATTTTGCTCGGAGTCTCGGGCGGCATTGCCGTGTACAAGAGTTGCGAGCTATTGCGCCTATTGCAGAAGAAGGGCGCCGAAGTGCGCGTGTGCATGACCGATGCGGCAACTGAATTCGTTGCGCCGCTGACTTTTGCAAGCCTTAGCAAGTGTCCTGTGTACCTGAAGAACGGCGCCGTCGAGGCGCGCCCCTTCCAGCATATTGATTTTCCGCGTTGGGCAGACCTTTACCTGGTAGTGCCCGCGACCGCGAATGTCATCGGGAAATTCGCCTGCGGTATCGCCGACGATCCGGTGAGCCTTTGCTTTATGAGCTGCACGTGTCCGCGCGTGATTGCACCCGCGATGAACGTGGCCATGTACAATTCTCCGGCAGTTAAGCGCAACCTTGAAATTTTGCGCGGTTTTGAAAATACAACCGTACTTGAATCCCCTGCGGGTGAACTCGCCTGCGGTGAAGTCGGACAAGGTCGCTTGATGGAACCGGCCGAGATTGTGAAGTGGTTGGAGACGAGAGACGAAACGCGAGTGGCGATAGGCGAAAAGGTTCAATGCGAACCGCCCGCAGTTCCTGTCGCACAAGATGTTCCGCCGACACAAGACGCAAGCCTTCCCGGCTACGGCAAGAAAATCCTGTTGACCGCAGGCCGTACCGAAGAAGCGATTGACCCGGTGCGCTATATCAGCAATCGCAGCAGCGGAAAGACCGCAGTGGCGCTCGCCTCGGTGTTCTACGCCAACGGTTTTGAAGTCGAAGTTGTCGCCGGTCCAATGGAAGCTGAATTTCCGAAAGGCGTTCACGTGACTAAAATCAGAAGCGCCCGCAACATGCACGACGCCGTCCTTGAACGAATGAAGAGCGCAAGCGTGCTCGTTCACTGCGCCGCCGTCGCCGACTACCGTCCGAAAGTCGCCGCGACCGAAAAAATCAAGGATAGCCGCAGCCAGCTGATTCTGGAACTGGAACCGAACCCGAATATTTTGCGAGATAGCGTCGCCCAAAAACGCGACGATCAAGTGATTGTCGGATTCGCGCTTGAAACCGACCACTTCGAAGAACACGCCGCCGAAAAGCTTGCAAAGAGCGGCGCCGACGCATTGCTTTTGAACGCCCCTGTGGCCGCCGACTCTGGCTTCGGCCGCGACTGCGTGCGGTTCGCCCTGGTGGAAAAGGGCAAGCCCGTTCCACAGCTCGCCATGGGCGAGAAGGTCGATTTGGCCGAGACGATTTTGAACTTTTGCCTGGAGCGCCTGAATGGCTGACGAATTTGACTTTAGCGAACTGCGCAACTACCTTTCAGGACAAATCGACCTGGGCGAAGCGGAACTCTTGCTAGATGAGCCGTGGATGCTCACGCGCAAGCCCGCTGTTCCTAGCGCGCCTGCAGCGCGCCCAGCTGCGCCAGTTCCCCCGCGCCCCGTTCCGCCGACTCCGACCGCAGCTCGCCCGGTGCCGCGCAACCTGCCGCCACAATTCCCGAACAGCTCGGCAGCCACACCAGCCGATGCACCACAAGCCCCGATTCCGGACACCACCGGATTCGCACCGTCGCTCTTCGGCGCCGTCGATGCCAAAGCAACTGCAATTTCTGTCGCAAACATGCCGACCGAGCGCATCGTCAAACGCGCCACCCATGCCTTCGAATCTGCCGAAACCCTTGACGCATTCTACGAATCCATCAAGGGAGAGGCCATGTACACCAAGGAAGCCGCACTCGCCCACTATGTGGGCCCCGCCAAGCCGAAAGTACTTTTCCTGCTCCCCGCTATTAAAATGGCCGAGGCAGCAAATATCTCGGCGACAAACACCAACGCCTTCTTCGGGACTCCCGTCGGCGAAATGCTCTCGCGCCTGTTCGCAAGTCTAAGCATCGAGCAAAAAGATATTGGCATCACGTACTTCTTCAAGTCGACCGAGCGCCCGCTCGCGCCGCTTCTCGAAGCCGCGCTCCGCAAGATGCTCACCAAGGAACTCAGCTTCATCCAGCCCGAAATCATGGTGACCTTCGGGCAGCCGCTATTCTATCAGGTATTCGGCAAGGGCAAGAATTTTGACGACAACGCCGGCACCGCCATGGACTTCGCCGGCACCAAGAGCGTCGCCCTCGTAGACCCCTACCTCATGGTAAACGACAAGCAAATGAAGTGGCTCACCTGGAAGGTTCACATCCCGCGCAGCGGCATGTTCACCATCGCCGCCAAGTAGAGGATCCATGACCGCTCCGAATCCGAACACGGTGCATCCGATTGCGGGCTACGACAAGGAAATCTACGTCAAGCCCACCATCAAGAACCCGAACATTATTGTCGGGGATTTCACCTATATCGCGGACTCGGATTTCGAAAGCCACGTGACACACCACTACGACTTTATTGGCGACAAGCTCATCATCGGGAAATTCTGCCAGATAGCTGCAGGTGTGGAATTTGTAATGAACGGAGCAAACCACCAGATGAATGCGGTTTCGACGTTTCCGTTCTATACGCTAGAAGGCTGGAAAATGAATCCGCCCGCAACAAGCGACATGCCGTTCAAGGGCGACACTGTCATCGGAAACGATGTGTGGATTGGTCAAAACGCCACCATCTTGCCGGGCGTGCATATCGGTGACGGCGCCATCATCGGCGCGAACAGCGTCATCGGTAGCGATGTAGAGCCTTACACAATTGTCGTCGGCAATCCCGCCGAAGCAATCCGCTATCGTTTTGATGAAGAACTGACAGAACTTCTGCTCAAATTCAAGTGGTGGGACAAACCCATCGAAGAAATCAACGAGTTGATTCCTATTCTTACAAGCAGCGATCTTGAAAAAGTCAAAGCCGAAATCCGTCGGCTAATGAAGCATTAAAACGAAGCTTCAATCATTATACTTCAATCAGCGTAGCGACTAAGCAGCTGTCTTTGGTGTGGCCGGAGCCGACGAAATCAATGTCCTGCGACTTATTCCAAAGAGTTTTCGCTTTCGGGTGGACGGACGCAACCGATGCGAGCGCATTCCGCGAGAAGGCGGACAAATTAAATTCGCTGTAGTTGGAACTCACCATAAAGAGGCCGCCCTTGTTCAGGAGCGTGGCACAGTCGGCTACGAGCGGCATCAAGTGTTCGCGCACATTGAAGTTCTTGCCCTTGAAGCGGGCAAAGCTCGGCGGATCGAGCACGACGGCATCGAACTTGAGCCCTTTCTTTTGAGCCCAATGAACGTATTCGACGGCATTGCCTCTGAAGAATTCGCCCTGTTTGGGTTCGAGCCCGTTGAGGGCATAATTTTCGCGACCCTTGTCCAAAATCTTCGCGCTGATGTCGGCGTTCGTCGAAATCTCGGCGCCACCCAAGCGGCCATGCACCGAGAAGGCGCAGGTGTAGCTGAACAGATTCAACATACGGCGCCCTGCTGCACGCTCGCCCATCTCCAAACGGATCGCACGCATGTCAAGGAACAGGCCCGGATTCACCGTATCGAGCAAATCGATGTGGAACATCGCAGAACCTTCGCGGACAACACCCGTAGAATCTTCAGGGCGGCCCACCAACACTTCCATCGGCGGGTTTTCGAGCGACTTGCCGGAACGGGAAAGGCGTTCTTTTACCACAAGGCAAACGGGAGAAAACTTCTGCGCAATCGCATCGGCAATGGCACGTTTTTCGCGAAGCAATTCATCACCGAAAAACTGAATCTGGTAACGGTCACCGAACTTATCAAGCGTCATGCCGGGGAATCCATCCGGTGCCCCATTCACAATGCGAAAAGCCTCAGTAACCCCCAGCAAAGGAGCTCGTTTTTTATAAGCAGCATCTAAATTATTGATTAAATCTTTCATAGGTATGAGGTATGAGCTCGGTCGCCTTCAGCTCCCTATGAGGAACGAGGCTTTAGTAGAAAGATAAATTTTTATTCCTAGCTGAATCCTCAATGGTGCGTAGCACCGACCTCAAAGTGAGTTTACGAACGCGCTCAAAACTCATAGCGCGCAGCGCTACTTGTCCATGCTCTTGATTTGGTCCACGAATTCGCCGACTTCCTTGAATTCGCGGTAAATCGAGGCAAAGCGCACGTAGGCGACGGCATCGAGTTTCTTGAGTTCCTGCATCACCAGGTTGCCAATCTGTTCGTAGCTGACTTCGAAGTTTTCAGTCACGGTCAGGGCGTTTTCCACATTGGTCGCGAGCTGTTCAATGTCGGCGACCGAGACGGGGCGCTTTTTGCAGGAGTTCATGATACCGCGCAAGAGCTTTTCGCGCTGGAACGGTTCATGTTCGCCGCTGCGCTTGATCACGGTCAGCGGCTGGACTTCGATGTATTCACGAGTGGTAAAGCGTTTGCCGCATTCGCAACATTCGCGACGACGTCGAATGGAGGAACCGCTCACGCGGCTGTCCACCACCTTGTCGTTATCTTTCTTGCAAAATGGGCAAATCATCTTAAACCTTAGTTGAACTTCTTGAATTCAGCGACGTTTGCCTTGAATTCAGCGAGGTATTCCTTCGCGGCAGCCACGACGGCTTCCGGAGTGTAACCGAATTCTTTTTCGAGGACTCCTGCCGGAGCAGAAGCGCCGAAGCGTTCGAGGCCGGAGACCTTGCCGAAGCCACCCACGACCTGGGCGAACAGGAGCGGAAGGCCACTGGACTTTGCAAACACCGGAGTCCAAGGAACAATCACGGATTCACGATAAGCCTTGTCCTGGGCCATGAAGAGGGCCGGGCTGATCATGGAGACCACGCGGACCTTGAGGCCTTCGCCACGGAGGATTTCGGCGGCGTCGTGGGTCAGGAGCACGTCGGAACCGTTAGACACGAAGGTCAGGTCCGGGCGTGCGGAGCCACAATTGTCGCTCACGATGTAGGCACCCTTGCGGCAAGCCTTGGAGGCTTCGTAGCGCTTGTCGCCGGGGAGCGTCTTCACGTTCTGGCGGGTCAAGATAATCGCCGTCGGGCGATCGTTGTTTTCAAAAGCCATTTCCCAGGCGGTCACGGTTTCGAAGGCGTCGGCCGGGCGGAGCACCAGCATTTCGGACTTGCCGTCTTCACGCTTGAGACCTTCGAGCAAACGGATCTGGGTTTCGTGTTCGATCGGCTGGTGCGTCGGGCCGTCTTCGCCCACGCGGAAGCTGTCATGCGTGTACATGAACTTGACCGGGAGTTTCATGAGGGCTGCCATACGGAGAGCCGGCTTCATGAAGTCGCTGAACACGAAGAATGTAGCACAAATCGGATAGAGGCCGCCGTGCAGTGCGATACCGCAGCAGATGGCGCCCATGGTGAGTTCGGCAACGCCCACCTGAACGAAGGCGCCCTTGAAGTCGCCTGCGCGGAAGATGCCGGTCTTGTTGAGGAAGGCCTGAGTGTTGTCGGAGTTAGAAAGGTCAGCAGAGCTGCAGATACAGTTCTTCACGTTTTCGGCGAGGTAGCCGAGCACGGTACCGGAGGTCACGCGGGTAGCGACACCTTCCTTGAGTTCGAGGCCGGAAAGGTCGATCTTCGGAGCCTTGCCCGAGAGCCATTCCTTGAGAGTGGCAGCCTTTTCGGGGTTCTTGGCATCCCAAGCAGCCTTGGCCTTCTTCCATTCGGCAACCTGCTTGCGGAGTTCTTCCTTACGAGCTTCGAAGCCTGCCTTCACGTCGTCAAAAATCTTGAATGCATCGGCCGGATCGCCGCCGAGGTTCTTCACGGTTGCATCGGTAGAAGCGCCTGCTGCGTTGAGCGGCTGACCGTGGGTAGAAACGGCACCTTCAAAGGACTTACCGTCTTCGGCGATGGCGCCCTTGGCCATAGTGGTGTGACCAATGATGATGGTCGGCTTTTCAGTTTCGGCCCAAGCGGCCTTGAAAGCCTTGCGGAGTTCTGCAATGTTGTGACCGTCGGCCACGTCAATCACGCGGAAGCCCCATGCTTCGTACTGACCAGCCAAGTCGTGGCTCATCACGTCTTCAACCTTGCAGGACAGCTGCACCTGGTTGGCGTCGTAGAAGAAAATGAGGTTCGAAAGCCTGAGGTGACCGGCAATGCGGCCCACGCCGTAAGCGATTTCTTCTTCGAGGCCGCCGTCAGACACGAGGCATACGACCTTGTGCTGCAGAATGTCGCCAAAGCGTTCGACCATGAAGCGTTCGGCAATAGCGTTACCGAGGGCTACGGCATGACCGATACCGAGCGGGCCCGAGGAGTTTTCGATGCCGAGGGCGACTTCGACTTCGGGGTGACCCGGAGTGCGGGAGCCGAGCTGGCGGAAATTCTTGAGGTCTTCCATCGAGAGGTTGCCGAGCATGGCAAGTTCGCCGTACAGGAGCGCGGACATGTGGCCCGGGTCCATAAAGAAGCGGTCGCGGGCTTCCCAGTAGGGGTTTTCGGGGTCAAAACGGAGAAATTCCGAATACAGGAGCGTAATGGCGTCTGCTGCGCCCATGGCTCCACCCGGGTGACCGGACTTTGCCTTCTGCACCATGGCAGCGGAAAGGATTCGAATATTGTCAGCCGCTTTTGTAACCAACGCGTCTTGCACTTTTTTAACCTCTCTTTAGAATTTGCGACCCAAATTTAACTTTTTTTAGCCAATCTCTCAAGGTAAGCTATCAGAAAACACCTTATAATCTCCTTATAATTAATGGAACTTAGTGAAAAATGTTTTACCAAATCCGCAGGAAAATACAGCCGTTTTATATCTATTTTTGGGGCAGGAAAAACAAAGGTCTCTTAATATGATAAAAAATCTTTACAAAACAGCCTTTATTGCCCTGGCCGGCATGGTCGCCTCGGCACAAGCCCTCGAAATCCGTCCCTACTCCGAAATCCTTTTTCCTGCCAAGGTTAAAATATCTGCAGAAGAATTCGGAAATAGCTTTTCTTACAAAGTAGATTCCGACCCCGTTTACGCAGGCGGCGCAGAAGTTCTCGTTTCTCCAGAAAACATTCCTATCCGCTTCGGTGGCGGTCTCGGCGTCAAGTCAGCCCAGCAAAAGGGCAGCACCGTCATCACGCCGGCATTGCTCCCGCTCTGGGGAACCATCACTTACGATCCGATCAAGGACAAATACGCAGTTTCTCCTTATATCGTTGCAAGAGTCGGTACTGCAGCACCGCTTACCGGCAACGGAAACTGGTGGGAAAAGCCTCTCAACTTTACGGTGAATGGCGGTATCGGCGTTATCTTGCCGTTCAACATCGGCCTCGAAGTCGTTTACGACTACACCTCGATCCTCAAGTCGTTCAAGAGTATCGAAACCAAGTACCGCGCCTCCTCTGGCCGCGTAGGCATCGTTCTCTCTTACGGAATCAACATCGGATCCAAGAACCCGAAGCCTGCCGAAGAAGAACCTAAGGGCTACGACGTTTCCTCCATTACCAACGAAAATACAAGCGAAGAACCGGCAGAATCCCAGGAAACCTCCAGCTTTGACTACTCCGGTGGCGCTTACGATTCCTCCTCCGAAACCGACTCTTCTTCTACCACAAGCGAAACAACCGATTACGGTTACGGCTACGGCGCCTCCGAAGAAACCTCTTCTGAATCTACCGCAGACACAGCCGCCAGCGAAACCGAATCTACAGAACCTGCTGCAGAAGAGAGCGCCCCCGAAGAAAGCGCCGCAGAAGAAGCCCCCGCTGAACCCGAAGCAGTCGCTGAACCTGAACCGGAGCCCGAACCCGAAGTAGCCCCGGAACCGGAACCCAAGCCTGCAGCAAAGAAGGCCACCAAGAAGTCTTCCAAGAAGTCCAAGAAATCTTCCAAGAAGTCTTCGAAGAAGTCCTCCAAAAAGAGCAAAAAGAAGAAGTAATGCTCACACAAATTTGAAAACGGATTAGTTCACAACAAATGAGGCGCCCTTGGGCGCCTTCATTATTTATATTTATAAAATGAAAGCTTTCATTACTGGACTTTTGAAGAATCTTGCCCACCCGGGAACGATTGTCGGTCTCATTGTTTCGATTGCGATTCCGTTCCTGATTTACCTGGGCCCAAACGTAGGGCACAAGGGCACCATTAAAAATCTTGACCTTTACCTGCCCCTGCCGCTTTTCCTGGTGCAGCTGATTGCAGCCATTGTCCTAATCGTCTTGCTGAATAAGGATTTTAGGGAATGGATCAAGGGAATCTTGCCCGAAAAGAAGCTTTCCATCTTGATGCTTACCTTTACCGCCGCCATCACGATTTTTGCAGGCACCCAGATTGAAGCGCGCCACCGCGTTCAAAGCGATGAAAGCGTATTCATGTCCGTTGCCCAGAACATGTACTACAACCATGAATCGGGTACATGCAACCAGGGATTCTTCGAAGACGGCAAGCTGAATTGCGTAGCGACATCCAACAGCTTCAAGACCAAGGGACTCGCGTTCCTTTACCTGCTCGGCATGCCCCTTATGGGTAACGACCTGCACTGGATTTTCCACATGGAACTCTTGATGCTCCCGCTCGCGGTGCTTCTGATGTTCCTTGCGATTGCCGCGTGGACCCGCCAACCGCTCCTTGCATTCTTTGCGGCGTTGCTCACGGCATTGCAGCCCACGGTACTTTTCCAGTTCCGCGCCATGTCGGTGGAACCGCTCTACATTTTCCTTTCCGCCCTTTCGCTCCTGATTTTCAAATGGGCCTACGACCGTAACACCGTCAAGCATTGGGCACTCCTCGCTCTTTCGCTTGCGTTCTTTGCTCAGACCCGCCAAGAAACCGCATTTTGCCTGCTCGCCTTTATCGTATTCGCCCTCCCCAAGCTCCTCGACAGCAAGAGCGCCAAGGCACCCACATTCTTCGTGACCCTTTCGCTCTTCTCGGTTCCGGCACTCCTCACCATCAGTTACTTCCAGGGTTTCGGATTCCAGGGAGGCGAATTCGAGGCTCACGGACATTTCTTTGAAGACCTAGCCCGCAACTGGGAAGAAATGACCAAGCCGCTGACCAAGAACGGCGAACTCGAAAACCCGTTCCTCACCTACTTTAACTACCTGTTTGCCATTGGCGCCATTTACCTACTGGTGCGCGCCATCTGGGGCGCCAAGAAAAAGGAATACTTCTACCTCGAAATCCTCGCCTTCTTGCTCTTGTACCACATCCAAACTTACATGATCCTCGAAAACGTTTCTGGTGATTTCAGCATCCAGATCAACCAGCGTTACAGCTTGGTCATGTTACCGTCGATGGCTTTTGTCGGAGCTCTCCCGATAGCACACCTCGTTCAAAAGTTGATTGAATCGATGAGTGGAAAAGATGCAAAGCTGAACGCATCGACAGCACTCCTTACCACGCTTGCGGTTGCCCTCATCTTTACCGGTTGGACCTTCCATTATAAAGAAGACTTCAACAAGAACATCATGTACAACCGCAACCACCTGACTATCGAAGAACACGAAATTCTGGGTTGGCTTGCGGAACAGCCGAAAAAAGACCGCATGTTCATTTACGGTCGCCCCTGGCATTTTATCGGTTACGGCGTATCGTCCATCCATTACGACCGCGCTCGCCAAATGAGTACACTCGACCTCAAGAAACTGATCGACAAGTACCAAGGTGAAGTCTACTACATTCGCGGGCTCGACTGCTGGGACAGCCAGACTTACCACAAGAAAGCGGTCGAACACCGTATCGCCACCACCTGCGACATATTTGAACGCGACATGGACCTGGAAGGCGTCAAGAACATTTTGATTACCAACAACTACTGGGTGCAAATCGCCAAGTTCAACGGCCGCAAGGAATTCAACCCGAAAAACATTATCGCCGTAAGTGATCTCAAGTACATGGCGGCAGAAGATTCTCTCGCCCACGCGTCGCTCCTCTACGGAATCAACTTGAACGAACGATCCGCCGTTGCAAGCAACTGGGACTACATGGTTATCGCCAATGGCGACACGCTCTCACGCGCGCCCTACATTCCCGGAAGCATCGCAGGCAGTCTCAGCGAAGACAAACTCGTTGCCGGTTACAATCACATGGAATTTGTCGTACAGAACCGCGAAAACGGCAAAGTCATGGCCGACATCCAGAAATTCTACTTTAACAACTTGACCGGCGCCGTACAGCTCGTAGAACTCCCCTACGCAAGCCACAAGCAAGCTTGGGGCAAACTCCACAAGAACACGTCCCTCGAAGGCAACCCCTTCAAGGTCGGCGGCAAATACTACAGCGAAGGCTTCGGCACGCACGCCTCTTCCGAAACGGTCTTTAATATCGAAGGCAAGTTCAAGACATTCAAGATGGGCTACGGCCTCGACGAGGAATCGCTCTGCAGCGACGGCGTCCAGGTGCAAATCATCGCCGATGGAAACGTAATCCACGACAGTGGCCGCTTCGCGCTCGGCAATTTGAAGACCGCCGAAGTGAATGTCGAAAACGTGAAGACGCTCGCCATCAGAACCAACTCTTTCGAAGATATGGACTGCGACCACGTCGATATCATCAACCCCGCGCTTATTCCCTAGGTAAATCATGCTGTTATCTGTCATTATCCCCGTCTTTAACGAAGAAGAAATCGTTGCCGAAACCTACCGCGTTCTCGAAGAAGAACTCAAGGAAGTGGAACACGAGCTCATCTTTGTAAACGATGGTTCCAAGGACCGTACCCGCGAAATCGTAGAATCGCTTTTGCCGGGTAACCCGAACAACAAGATTATCAACTTCAGCCGCAATTTCGGCCACCAGGCCGCATTCAGCGCAGGCCTCGACCATTCCACGGGCGATGCCGTGGTAATTATCGACGGCGATTTGCAAGACCCGCCGAGCCTGATTCACGAAATGCTCGAAAAGTGGCGCGAAGGTTACCAAGTCGTTTACGCCCAGCGCAACAAGCGCAAAGGCGAAACCATCTTCAAGCGCTTTACCGCCTTCTGCTTCTACCGCCTGATCGGCAAGCTCACGAGCATCGACATTCCGCCTGACACCGGCGACTTCCGCCTCATGGACCGTTGCGTGGTGAATCAGCTCACGAACCTGCCCGAACGTAGCCGTTTCTTGCGCGGGCTCGTTTGCTGGGTCGGATTCAAGAAGATTGGCGTCAAGTACGACCGCGCCGAACGTACCGCAGGCACTTCCAAGTATCCGCTCAAGAAGATGGTGCGTCTCGCCCTCGACGGCATTACCGGATTCAGTTCCGCACCGCTCAAGATTAGTTTCTACGCTGGATTGTTCGCGACCGTCGTCGGTCTCGGCGTGTTGATTTGGTCGATTCTCGAAAAATTCCTCAGCCCCGCGACAACCGTTCCCGGCTGGGCATCACTCATGACGGCCATCGTATTCTTCGGCGGCATTCAGCTGATGTCTATTGGCATTATGGGCGAATACATCGGTCGCATTTACGACGAAGTCAAACAGCGTCCGCTCTACATTGAAGATAAGAAGTAGGAAGTTAAAATGATGCGTAACAAACTTTTTGTGATGAGTGCCGCTAGCGGCGCAGGCAAGACCACCCTCAAGGATCTGGTCATCAAGGATTTTCCGGATATCAAGTATTCCATTTCGGCCACCACGCGCAAGCCGCGCGAAGGCGAAGTCGACGGCGTTCATTATTTCTTCAAGACTAAAGAAGAATTCGAAAAGCTCATCAAGGAAGATGGCTTAATCGAATGGAACGAAGTCCACGGCAATTACTACGGTACGCCCAAGAGCTTTGTCGAGCATACGCTCGCCGAAGGCAACCGTGTACTGTTCGATCTCGACGTTTTCGGCAAGGTGAACTTCGACAAGGTCTACCCCGACGCAACAGGCATCCTGATTTTGCCGCCGAGCGAAGAAGAGCTTGAAAAGCGCCTTCGCGGTCGCGGTACCGATTCCGAAGAAGTGATTCAGCTCCGCCTTCACAACGCCAAGAAAGAAATGGAATTTGCAAAGACCAAGGGCAAGTACGAATACGTCATCATCAACGACGACTTGCAGCGCGCCGCCAACGAACTCCGCGAAATTTTAAAGAAGAAAGACTAAAGCTTGATGCTCGCCCGTTTGAGGCGATCATTCAAGGCCATACCGACTCCGACATTCGGAATCGGGTCTACCAGAATCAAATCATACTTGGGGTCATCCAAGTCGTGCATGTAGGCGTACAGCTTGGCTGTCGCCTCTAGCATATTACCCGATTCCGACAGATTCAGCGTCGCAGGAATCACGCCGGGGGTATTGCCGAAGGCAATCCGCACGCAGCGTTCCGGAAGCGTAAAGCCAACAGGGATTTCGCCATAGAGCAGTGGAACCTGCGGGCGGTAGTGCGTATCGCACTGCCCCGGCGCCGCCATCGCTTGCCCAGGCTTAGAAGTAGATTCCTTAATCTTCACATCACCGATGACTTTTGCAATCATCTCGGGCGTAATCGCACCCGGTCGAAGCACCGTCGGCTCGCCCACTAAAGAGACAATCGTACTTTCTACGCCCACGTTGCAAGGGCCGCCATCGACAATGCCAGCAAGGCCGCGGTCGGCCAGCTGTGCAGCCACATGTTCGGCTGTCGTCGGACTCACATGCTTAAACAAGTTCGCGCTCGGAGCAGCGAGCGGCACGCCCGCCTTCCAAATAATTTCTTGCGCCACCGGGTGCGACGGGAATCTCACCGCCACAGACGGGAGTCCACTCGTACACAAATCCGGAATGCATTCCTTCTTGGGCAGAATCATGGTCATCGGGCCCGGCCAATAGGCCTTCGCCAGCGCATACGCCGCATCGGGAATATTTTCGGCAATGTCAGCCAACTGCGAAATCTCGCAAATGTGAACAATCAGCGGGTCAAAAGTCGGACGCTCCTTAATCGCAAAAATCTGCGCCAGGGCCGACGGTAAATAAGCATTACCCGCAAGACCGTAAACAGTCTCAGTCGGAATCGCAACCACCTGTCCATCGTGGAGCAGGCGCGCGGCATCGTCAATACTTGTCCAAGGAGGAAATTGCATGATAGACCAAAAATAAAAAAAGGATGGCGGAGTCGCCATCCTCTAATTTCATTTTGGCTTAAGCTAAGCTTCTGCCGGAGCAGCTGCTACAGCCGGAGCTTCTTCCTTGTCCTTGCGGCCAAAGGCAAACACCTTGTCGCAAGCGGTATTGAAGCGCTGCCAGGTCTTTTCGGAATGTTCGCGAGGCACGGCGCCCACTTCCTTCCACAAACGACGCAGGTGCTTCACCTTGTTCATCGAGGCACCGACAGTCTGTTCGTTCAAGTCAGTCAGCAAGTCTTCGGCCTGTTCGCAGAGCAACAGCTTCTTCTGCAAGTTGTTCTGGCGAGCCTGTTCCTGAATGTCGAGCTGATCGCGACGGCGAGTAAAGAAGTCATCGCAAGCTTCGCGGAACTTCTTGTACAGGTCAATATCTTCCAAGCCGCAGAATCCAAGTTCACGCCATTCCTTCTGGAGTTCGCGAACGGCGTCAGCAAGCTGGTTAGAGCCCGCGCTTTCGGCAAACTGGCGGACCTTATCGATCATCGCGTTCTTCTTTTCCTTAATTACGTCGAGACCCTGAGCCAAGGTCGAATCAGCGTGAGCGAGGCGTTCGAGAATCTTGTTGTAAACCGTATTGTAGCGATTGCTGATGGTTTCAATTGCTTCCTTCGGAACCATGCCGATTGCCTTCCATTCAGCTTCCATTGCCTTGAGTTCGTCAAGCGTACCCTGGGCAGCGGCTTCCATGGCTTCGAGCTTTTCGCACAGAGCATTCTTGGCGTCCAGATTCTTCTGCTTCGAGGCGTCCATTTCTTCGAAGTGGGCGCGCTTCTTTTCGAAGAAGCTGTCGCATGCCGTGCGGAAACGAGTCCAGATTTCGTCGGACTTGCTCTTGGGCACGGGACCCACAGCCTTCCAAGATTCCTGGAGCTGTTTTAATTTATTCGAAGTGGCGTTCCAGTCGTTGGATTCCTTGAGGGCTTCGGCTTCCATGCAGAGAGCCACCTTCTTTTCGTAGTTGGCTTCGCGGTTTTCGTCTTCGGCCTTCAAGTTTTCCTTATGCTGTGCATAGTAAGCAGTCGTTGCAGCCTTAAAGCGTTCGGTAAGGGCAGCCACATTTTCCTTGGGCACCATACCGATAGCCTTCCACTGTTCCTGGATTTCCTGCATCGCCTTGTACTTGTCCTTCCAGAACATTTCCGTGTTCTTGACAAGTTCTTCGATCTTGGCGCAAAGGGCTTCCTTGTCGGCCAAGTTCTTCTGGCGTTCCGCATTCATCTCTTCGATAAAGCCAGCGCAGTTTTCCTTAATCTTTTCGTAGTTGCTCTGGAAGTGGTCACGATATTCCTGCAGCTTGGCGGCAGAGATAGGACCGATTTCTTTCCAGCGGTTCGTAATATCCTTGAGCTTTGCAAGAACGGCCTGGCTGCCCGGTTCCTTGGTCAGTGCATCCATTTCAAGGAGCAAGTCGTCGCGATCCTTTTCGTTATGCCAGTTTTCCCACTGTTGCATTTCCTGGAAACGAGCGGTTGCAGCCTTGTATTCCTGCCACAAGTCGTGATACTTGAACTTGTTTTCGCCCACGATTTCTTTCCACTGCTGGTAGAATTCGCGAACCTTCTTGTTCAAGTCGCGGAAGTCTTCGTTTTCGTCGAGAGCCTTCACCTTTTCGATAATGGCCTTGAGCTTTGTCGAATTTTCTTCGAAGCGCTTCTGGGCGTCGTCATCGTAAGCGGTAATCTTGCCCGAAAGCGTATTGCGCAATGCATTGTAGCTCTGCAGCATCGGGTCTTCGCCTTCCAAAAGCGGAAGCTTTTCCCATTCGCGAACAATGGCATGCAAATGTTTCTTGGTCATGTCGTTCACATCGGTATCTGCCAAGGCCTTAAGGCGTTCCAGCAGTTCCGGTCGAACCGATTCGTCGGTACCTTCCGGCACATCGACCACGACTTCCTTAACCTTACGCAAATCTTGCACCTTGAAGGTGGCGTTGTTGTAACGCTTGGTCCAAGCGGCAT
The DNA here is from genome assembly GCA_902799745.1 of Fibrobacter succinogenes. Lineage (GTDB taxonomy): Bacteria > Fibrobacterota > Fibrobacteria > Fibrobacterales > Fibrobacteraceae > Fibrobacter > Fibrobacter succinogenes_Q. The sequence goes on from CADCBQ010000007.1 coordinate 70,638, forward strand.
CCATCAGGGACTTGCTTTCGGCACATTCAGCAAGAATGGCATCCACGCGTTCAGCGTTATCGGCCACCTTGTTTTCAGAAATCAGAGTTTCGAGTTCTTCGAGAGCAGCCGTGAGAGCAGCAATCTTTGCCTGCTTTTCGGCTTCGGCCTTTTCGGCAGCGATGCGAGCGGCATCGGCTTCGTCGCAGAACTTCTTGAAGCTTGCATAAACTTCGTCAATCGTCGCCTGCTTGTCGCCCATGCCAAGCTTTGCGGCTTCTTCCATCAAAGATTCAAACTGAGCCTTGACAGAGAGAGGTTCCTTCTGTGCTGCCAAAAAATGAGCTTGCTGTACAAGTGCTTCGCGCTTGCTTGCCAAGAGTTCGGCCGCCTTTTTACCGTTGTCTTCAGCATCTTTTCTTGCGCGGATTCGTTCACTTGCAGCCTTACGAACTTCGGGCTGTCTGGAGCTCTTTGCGATATCCTGGAGCAAGGAGTCGGAGGTCACCTTGCGTGCAGCCGTCATCGCGATATCTTCGTCCAAGTCGCGGTTAGCGGCAAGGGCCAAGATCGACTGCTTGGTACAAATCTTTACGAGTTCTGCACGAACGAGACCTGCGGTGTTCACACCCTTGAGCAAATCTTCGGCATAGTGCGTATCCTTAACATCCTGCAGATAAGCGAGATCCTCGGCGCTCGGTTGAGCCTCGTTTTTAAGCTTTTTGACAACTTCTTCCAAATAGCGAGTCTTAGCAGTACGCTTCACTTCTTCGTCGGAATCGTTTTCCGAAATCTTTTTCAGAGTAGAAATGATAGACAACTTCTTTACGGCAGCAATCCTTACAGAAGCATCGGTATCGGACTCGGCAATACGTTCCAGAACATCCTGGTTGTCCGCACCCAATTCGGCGATTGCTTCCAGTCGCTTTTCGGGGTTGGAATTTTGCCACTTCGGTTTAAAGGCGTCAAATAAGCTCATAGAGATCTCCAATAGTATGGCAACTCCCAAAGGGGAATTACATACTATAATCTAACAAAAAAAGTTTTTTGAAACAAAAAAGATTGTAAAATAGGCGCTTTTTGCGGTATTAACTATCTTTTAGCCCGTGACAAAACGAATCCCAAAACTTAGCGCCCCCGAAGAGGTACATCAGAAGCTCAAGTCCGAATTGTTAACGGATTTTTGCGAAGTATACATTCCCATGGCCCCCGATGTTTACACCTACGGAGTGCCGGCAGGGGTCTCCCTTGTGCGCGGAGACGTTGTATGGGTTCAGTTTGCCACCCGTAAAAAGCCGGCCCTCGCCGTGGTTTCCAAAGTCCACCAGGAGCGCCCCAAGTTTGACGTGCGCCCCGCTTACCCGCACCAGTCCGGCTACCGCTTTAGCGAACGCTATATGGAAATGCTCGAATGGACGGCACGCTATTATATAAGCACGCCCATGAAGGCGCTGTTCGTGTTCTGGCCTAGCGATTTCGAGAAGTACCTGGACGCACTCGCCGCAGACAGTAGACAAGAGACGAAAGACGAGAGAACGGCCCAAAGGGGCCTACAGACGAGAGACGAAATAAATGCCCCGGCGTTAACATTAGAACAAACTAACGCATTCAATACGCTTAGCGAAGAACTGGACAAAGACGGATTCCGCGGCGTATTGCTTCACGGCGTCACGGGCTCGGGCAAGACCCGCGTTTACCAGGAGCTCGCCCTTGAGGCGATCAAGCAGAACAAGAAAGTTTTAATACTCGTGCCCGAAATCGGGCTCACCCCACAAACGCTCAAGCGCTTTGAAGATTTTCTGCAAGTCCCGATTGTGGTTTTGCACTCGGCGCTTTCCGCACCCAAGAAGCGCGAAGGCTATGTCTCGATTCTGAAGGGCGATGCGCAAGTGGTTCTCGGCACCCGCAGTGCCATTCTTGCGCCGTTCGATTTCGACCTGGTGATTCTCGACGAAGAGCACGACACGTCCTTCAAGCAACAGGATCCGGCGCCGCGTTACCACACTCGCGAAATGGCATTCCATTTGGCGTACAAGTACGGCGCCCTCGTGGTTCTCGGAAGTGCCACGCCTTGCCTCGAAACATTCTATAACGCGCAGGCGAAAAATTTAAAGATTGTCACACTCAAGGAACGCGCCACACAGGCGCCGCTTCCGAAGGTGCAAATCGTAGACATGGGCAAGATGCGCCAGCAAAAGGGCATTCTCCTGTCGCCCACACTGCGCGAAGCTTTGACCGATTGCATCGAGAAGGGCGACCAGGCAATTATCCTCATGAACCGCCGCGGTTTTTCGAAGATGCGCGTGTGTACCGAATGCGGCGAGACGCTTTACTGCAAGCACTGCCACATTCCTCTCGTATACCACAAGCAATACCGCTCGCTCATGTGCCACTACTGCGCCGCCCTTTACCCGGTGAACACACCGTGTAGCGCCTGCGGCGCCGAAACTTACGAGTTTGTGGGCGGCGCTATCGAGATGCTCGAAGAAGAAATCGCCGAATGGATTCCGAATGCGAAAGTGATTCGCATGGACCGCGACACCACCCAGAACGTGGGCGCCAGCGAAAAGATTCTTGATGCGTTCCGCAACCGCGAATACAATATTCTGATTGGAACGCAGATGGTCGCCAAGGGCCACGACTTCCCGGGCGTGCAATTAGTCGGGGTCGTTGGCGCCGATAGTGGCCTCGGCATCCCCGATTTTCGCTCTACCGAAAGGCTTTTCCAGCTGCTCAGCCAGACTGCAGGGCGCGCGGGTCGTGCCGGCGGCGAAGGCCAAGTACTCATTCAGACGCTCAAGCCGAGCGAACCCGTAATGCAGTTTGCCGTGAACCATGACTTTAACGGATTCGCGAATAAGGAAATGGAAGACCGGCGCGCCGCCTTCTACCCACCCTTCTGCAAGCTCGTGGAAATCAGCTGCGGCAGCCGCGACGAAGACTTATTGCGTCACACCGTCGAACGGCTCGAAGCCCTTCTCCGTGCGAACAAGAATCTCATGGTGCTCGGCCCTGTGGACGCCTTCGTGCCCGTCGTACAAAACGTACATTGGGCAAAGCTCTACATCAAGACACAAGACCTCGCCCCCGTCCGCAAAGTTCTGCACCCCATCATAAATGCACCCAAGCCCTGGGTGCAAAATGTGGAAATCAAAGTGGAAATTGAGTAAGGCTAGAACGGCCCTATTGTAAACGCCATTCCGATATTAAAGTACAGGCCAGGGACATACAGGGCGGGCGACCACACCAATCCTAGTTCAAAAGCCATGTAGTTTTCGTAGAAAAACGCCGTACGCGATTCCAGGAACTTCATATCCATATCAAGCGGAATCTTGACCTTTTCACGCAAGCCCATTACATCTTCGCTCTGGAAATAGTATTCGCCATAGACATTGATGCCTTCGACATGCTTGACCGTCTCGGTATAAACGGTATCGCCCCTATAATTGGTTCTGGGGCGATCAGAATATTCATCACGCTCAACCTCTTTTCCAGCCCATACCAAATGACCATAACCGGCACCAAAGCCATAGCACCTGGCACTCGTCGGACTACAATGAACAAGGCCCAGGTTCACATCAAAGTGTCCCCCGAATCCGGAAAAGCCTCCCAAGTACATCGAAGAATCCTTGTACCAATCCATGTCGTCAATAATGGGGTCGGTATAATGAGAAAAATTCAAGCCAACCCCACCGCTCAACTTGACGGCCCAATTTTTCGAAATACTTCCTACATACACAGGCGTGTATAAGCTGTCGTAGTTCGTAAACACACCATTAACCAAGTCATCGTCATCAAAATCCTTGAGATCCTTTCTCGGCACACTCATCTTTTTGATTTTAACAACTTCTTCGCCTCTGCTATTTCTGCCGACGCGGCCCTTGTATTCAATCGTCTTGTAACCGGACTTGATATGCAGCGAATCCTTTTGTCCGAACAAGCCCTTTTCATAACGCAATTCATGCATTAGGCCGTTGCCGTTCCAGAACAAGTTTGTTCCATCTACATTGTACTGAACATGATGTCCTTTAAACGGCATAATGAGCAAGCGATACAAATACCCGGCCGAGAATTCAAATACATAGCGGGCAGTACGTTCATCAATTTCTTTTTGCAGTTTTGTCAAACTATCGTTCCCCATGGCATCGGAACGTTCGCGTTGCTGCCTGGCAGCCACTTCTTCAACATACTGGTGGAGCGGTGTCGCCTTAAAAAATCCAGGCGTGTAGACATCAGGATCAAAAAGATCGCCGCACTTGTCTATCCAACGCTTAAAAAGCGTATCCACCTCGGCAACACGCACCGAATCCAGTTCCAAGAAAAGGCTATCCTTACCCAAAACTGGATTGAGCATTTTCTGCACCGCATACTGTGGAGCCGAAAACACATTCAAGCTATCGATACATTCAATGGCATGCGCCTTGAGAGCCATGTCATCCATCTTTTCGGCAGCAAAAGCCATCGAGCTAAACAAGGCCACGGAAACGGCAAACTTCAAAAGAAACTTCATCTGTTCTCCTTTTGAAGCAAAATATAAAAACAAAGTAATTATTACAGCGGGAACTTAGGATAGTTTTCGCGCACGTACTTGCTCGGATAGGCGTTAAAATGCCACCATTCGCTGCCGAGCGGGACCCAGCCCGCCCCGCGCATAATCTTGCGGAGCTTATTGCGGTTATCAACTTGTTGCTGCGTCAAACGGCCGCTCTTTAAAGCTTCCGCTTCGCCGACTTCGCCCGCGCAACGCTCAAACGAATCAAAGTCCGTGCCCATGTCAAGCAAGTTGCCATCGGCATCGGTAATGCCCAAGTCAAGCGCCAAGCCAAAGTTATGGAGCCCGCCCGTGGCCGGCGATGAAACGTAAGCAGAATAGGGCGTTCCGCGCACGGTCTTGCGCAAAGCTTCCTGCGCATACAATGGGCGCGAGGCGTCAAAAATCACGAGCTCGTAGCCGGGCATTTCACGTTCCATAATCTTGATTGCCTTGCGAAGTTTTGCCGCGGCATCCTTATGCACAAAGGCGCGCTGTACACCGCAATACAAATCGTGCCCCGTCACATTCTCGAAGGTCGCGTAACGCAAGTCCATGCGCACGCCTTTCAGGCGGGTGATTTCGACCATATTGGAATCATTCGTCGCAAATTCAATCCACTTCTTTACCGAAGAACAATAACGCAAAGGCTTTTCAGGCTTCGGCGGCACAAACAAGGAATCTGTCTCATGCGCGAAGCCGAAAACAATCAGCAAAAAAAATGCAATCAATACATTTTTCATTTTCAAAGCCCAAAGGGAGCTACGCGACCGCGCTCATACCTCAAAGCGAAGCGACCTGTTAAATTCCCAGCATCACTTCGACGCCGAATTGCACATACAGGCCCATGCCTTTCGCCATAAAGGGAACAAGGTCATAGCCGTCGGTAGAATCATCGTTATTGTCGCGAGTCACCCACGAACGTTCACGGTCGTTTTCGCTTCCCAAGAACTTGAGAGCGTCAACATCGAGATTTGCAAAGATGTTGTCCACTTCCACGTAGAAACGGGCGCTTCTAAAGAAAGCCTTCTTGCCAATCAAATCCAGATTCACGCGGGCATCTGTACGGAACATATCCGTGAATTGATTCAAATCCCTCAGGCGGCGAGTTCCATTGCTATGGCTCTTTACATCGGACGGCTGAATTTCGTAGTAGTACAGCGGGCGATGCAAGGCTGCGTGGTGCGTAATAATCAAGGACACAATAGAGTCCTTACGCGGATAGTAACGGAAATGCGACAAGATGTCGAAGCGAGAATTAGCTTCCCACGGGAGCGACGCGCCCCCTTCCAGTTCATATTCACCATACACGGAGCTCAAGTTGGTCGCCATCGAGAAATGGTGCGAGGTCTTGAGTTCCACCGTACCCGAAGCACCCGCCACCCAGGCATAGTCCACGGGAGTCACATCGTTGTACTGCGCATAGGCCTTGGGCATCGGCAACAGCGGATCCGGATAGTAACGGCCAAAGCCAGAACCCTGAGCCACAAAATACTTAGACGTATAGCCCAGGCCAAGCTTTCCAGAAACGCCCGATTCCAAGCGACCAGTCAGTTCGCCATCATCGTAATAAGGTTTCCAGTCGCTACGGTAAGCGGTATTCGCGAACAGTCTCCAGTACGCCGTATCGACCTTGGAAAGATTCTGTTCGAAATCGAACGAGGCGGTCGGAGCGGCTTCACGTTCATGCAAATCGGTAATGGCTCCCGCCGAAAGAATCTTCTGCGAAAAGTCGTCTCGCCAGTTCAAGCGGAACGCACCAGACCAAACACCGGCATTAAAATCACCAGATTCCGTACCACCAAAGTCCGGGTACTTGCGTTCTACAAAATGATGTTCGTAAAGCAAGGCGCTGCTCAGTTTGGAACCGAGAATGCTTCCCTTGAAATTCTTATCGACTCCACCGCTCAAAGTCGTATGGGTCTGTTCGTAAGCATCGATAAAGGTCGTCGCTTCTTTCGAATTTGCCGTGCTGCGGAAACCTAACGTGTCGCGGAGCGTATCGCTCAGCACTTCACGGACAACACCTGCATGGAACGACGTTCCAAACTTCGAATCATATTCGCCACCAACAACCAAATATTCCTGCTTGCCTTCGATAATCGAAATCGAATTGGTCTGGTCATAGGCCGTCGAAGTATCCTGACGAATACGGTAGTCATCGGAACTATACAAGGTACGCAAGGCCCAGGTGTTGCCGCTAGAATCAGAACCGTTGAACTGTGCATAAACATCGTAGGCAGTCAGGTCGAACGGATCCGAAGACTTCACCTTGCAATTATCGACGCAGTCTCCGTCGCGCTTGCGGAATTCCGTAAAGAACTTTTCGCCAAGGTTCTTGAGCATTTCATCGTCCAGTCTGCGGAATGCAAAGCGGAAACTGTCCCAGAACATCCACGGGGCATCGACCACAACTTCCTGGAGCGTAATACCGGCGGTACCCTTAAGGCCCCATTCGCCCTTGGTCTGTTCCGGGATATACTGCACCGAAGTCGCCAGTCCCTGGCCAATCGGTCCTTCGCCATAATGGTCATGGATTTCAATGCCACTCAAGATATGCGGATTCACAATTGAAAGGTTACCCGGGAACCCCACATCCAGGTGGCGCATATTCGGAATACGGAGTCGACCCAAATGGTAGGCCACGTCGCTTGCACGGGAGCCATCGTAGTAAAGGGCGCTGCTAAAATCTTTCTGGCCCGAAATACCCGGCATCTGGCTCAGGTGTTCCGTCACATCGAAGCGCATTCCAGCCGCATCTTCAAGCTTATCGAGATTCACCTTGCGTTCAAAGTTCCATTGGACCTTATCGCCGCCACCGCCAATCACGGTGCTCGTGCCCAAGTTACGCACATCGGAGGTAGTCTGCATCGTAACGATCATGTCGAAAAGATCCGCATAATCCTGCAGTTCCACCTGCACGCTGTCAAAGCCGTCTTTCTTAAACAATAGAATCGCGTTCCTAGAATCAACCGTCAATTCAAAACGACCATCTGAATCGGTCTCGCCCAACTTCTTGCCCGACAAATATGTAATGGTAGCCTCTTTAATCGGCAAATCGGTTTCGGATTCCAAAACCACACCCACAATCAAGGTCGGGGTCGCGGCAAACACGGCGACTGCAAAAAGCAGGACAAAAACAAACAGGGAACGAATTCTCATGATTCTTAAATTAGAAAAAACACCGCCCTAAGTTCTACCGGCGATGTGCTATATTTACAGTATGCTCGATATTTACCTAGTACAAATGGCGGTCGTCCCGAACGACAAGGCAAAAAACTTCGTCAAAGTGCGCAAACTAACCGCTAAAATTCAAAAAGACCCGACCGATCCTGTACCAGGCTTAATCGTTTTACCCGAAATGTTTGCCACGGGCTACCTGCCCCTGCACCCCGAATCGGCAGCTGAAGATTTTTCGACCAACAACTCCGGCGAAACAGCAAAGTTATTATCCGAACTCGCAAACCAAACCGGTTGCTATGTCATGGGAGCTGGCATTGCGCTTTCAAACGGAAAGCTATTGAACCACAGCAGCGTCTACGCCCCCGGTAACGCAAAAGAATTTGCCCACTACGACAAGCGTCGCCCCTTCTTTATGGAACAGGCCAAATTCAGCGCCGGCGAAAAAGTTAATTTGTTTAAAATTAAAGATTGGAACATCGCTGCAACCATTTGCTTCGACCTGCGATTCCCCGAACTCTACCGCGACGCTACCAAGGCGGGCGCAAGGCTCATCACGGTTCAGGCCGCATGGCCTGTGGAACGAATTGCACACTGGAGAACCCTTTTGCAGGCCCGCGCCATCGAAGACCAAGTGTACATGGCCGCCGTGAATACCGCCATCTATGGCGGGAATTCAATGATTGTAAGCCCCAAAGGCGAAATCATGGCAGAGACCGACGACAAGAGCGAAGGCATTGTACATGCACGCATCGAGTCGGCTCAGCAAGAAGAATACCGCAAAAAATTCCCTGTTTTGAGGGACATTTCGTAAAGTGCTGTAAACAAATTCATACAAAGCGTTTTAGAGTAATTTTCATCACATTTTCGAAAAAATTCTTTACTTGGCCTAATTCACGAACTATCAACAAGTTAGGCTCATCATACCCAAAAATCATGAAAAAAAGGAAATTTTTTTGACATTGAAATGTCAGAAATTTATTGTATCTTTATTGACGTAAACGAATCGACAAGTGTCTTAACGTGTGAGGTAAATTATGTCGAACACAAACAGACTCCAGTATGCGAAGGCGTTAATTAAGGCCGGAATCACGCGTGAACTGATTCTCAAAATCACAGCGATTTCGAGCTATCAGTATTCGCAGATTCAAAGAGAACTTGCGGCCTAAGGTTTCGTACTTTGAAAATGGTGTTGGTTATTCAAGCGCAGCCCGCCACCTCGAATGAGGAAAGGCAGGCTGTGCTTTTTAGTTGCTATCGCGACGGTTCGCTTTTGCTCGACGCCAAAGACGGCAAGAAGCCCGCCCGCTTTTACCTCAAGCCCGGCGACATTTTTCCATGGGATCAATTTTTGCCTAAGCTCCTTGTCAACTGGCAACTGTCCGATTTCAAGGATATTCCTAAAGAATTCAAGCCCGAAAAGCGCATTCCCGATTTCGTACTCGAAGGCATTCTCAAAGAACCTCTCGAAAATCAACTCAAGATTCTTGCCACCCTCAGGGCGCAAGGGTACTTCCCTCCGCTTAAGGCCAGAGGCTAATGCGAAATGTGAGATGTGTGATGATCGAGGACCTTTCAGAAAAACGCTGGTTCATGGGTAAGGGGCGCCAAATCCATTCCGTCGAAGAACTCGACAGTTTCCCCATCGGCGGCACAAAAGTTTCGATTCTCCAAGTCCGCTTTGAAAGCGACAAAAACGATGAATGCGATTATTACTGCGTCATCGAAGACGAATCCAAAATAGGTGCGGTACTCGCCGAATACTTCGGCCCAAAATTTCCAAAAGAAAAATTGCTGCATGCACAGCCCCTGAATGCCGAGCAAAGCAATTCCGCGTTCTACTCCAAGGGTGAATTCTTTTTCAAGCTGTACCGCCGTTTGCAAGTCGGCGAACACCCCGAAGCAGAAATAATGAAGCACCTAAGCCTAAAAACGGCACAGGGATCCCCCAAGATTGCCCCGGATTTCTACGGCGATTTCAGCTACTCAAAAAACGGCGAAACACGAACCCTCGGGATTCTCGAAGAACACATTCCCGACGCCCAGAATGCTTGGGAAGTTTTCACCGACACTAAAAACAACGATGCCGAATTCTACAAAAATGCGGCATTTGAGCTCGGGCGCACGACCGCCCAAATGCACAAGGCGCTCAAAGATCTAGACGGCACCGCCCCGCAGGCCGAAGAAGTTCCCTTCGACAAATTGATTGCTTTACTGCAGGCAAACGGGAAACAGGATTTGGTGGCGCGAGTGGAAAGCATCAGATTGCAGCAAGCCCGGGATGACAAACAAAAAACAAGTGCATCCAGATGCATCGAAGAGTCCCGCGTTCTAGTACCGCAGCGCATTCACGGGGATTATCACCTAGGACAGTTGCTTTATAAAGACGGCAAATTCATCGTGCTGGACTTTGAAGGCGAACCGACGCGAACCCTCGAATACAGGCGCAGGCTCCGCTCCCCCGCCGCCGACATAGCCGGCATGCTCCGCAGCTTCGCCTATGCCAGCGCCGTACGGCAAAATAATGCGACGGAAAAATGCCGCGGCGAAAAAGAATTCGAGCAAGTCACGGCCGAAGCCTTCTTGCAAGGCTACAGCCAAGAAAGCAGCATTTCCGTACCGCAATTAAAAGAAGAGGCCTCGCCCTATGTACTGGGCAAGGCCATCTACGAAGCTTGTTACGAGCTAGAATACAGACCCGACTGGTTCTGGATTCCGGAAGCAGCCTTAAAAAGCAGACTCTAAAGAATCAGCATACCATCGCCGTAGCTGAAGAGCTTCATTTTGTTCTCAACCGCCATTTTGTAGGCTTCGAGAGTGTTTTCGCGGCCATAGAAAGCGGACACTAAAAGAATCAACGAACTTTTCGGCCAGTGGAAATTGGTCAGCAAGCCATCCACAATCTTGTAGCGGTAACCCGGATAGAAGAAAGCGTGGGTCACGCCCTTCTGCGCCTTCACGATACCGTTAGCGTCGGCAATCGTTTCGACAACGCGAGTACTCGTGGTACCTACAGTCACCACGCGACCGCCTTCGCGTTTCGCCTTGTTGATGATGTCTGCGTTTTCCTTGGTGAGTTCGTAATGCTCACCGTGCATCTTGTGCTGGGTAAAGTCTTCCACCGAAATGTTCTGGAAGGTTCCCGGGCCCACATGCAGCGTGACTTCGGCAACGTAAACGCCCTTCGCCTTCAAGACTTCGAGCATTTCTTCGCTAAAGTGGAGGCTCGCCGTCGGAGCGGCCACGGCACCCGAATACTTCGCGAAAATCGTCTGGTAAGCAAGCTTATCGTCTTCATCATCAGGGCGGTCAATGTAAGGTGGCAGCGGCACATGGCCTTCGCGATTCATCACCGCTTCGAGTTCCACAGGCGTTACAGCAAAGCGCAGCACGCGAGCGCCGTCTTCCTTGATATCTTCGACAACCGTCTTGACGCCGGCAATATCGAGTTCGCGACCAATCTTGAAAGCCTTACCCGGGCGAACCTGCGCCTCGTAGCGGGCAGAACCGTCTTCAGCCGGAATCAGCGCCTGCACCAAGAGGGTTTCCACTTCGCCGCCGTGCAAGGTATGGCCGTAAAGACGGGCCGGAATCACCTTCGTGTTATTCACGACCAGGCAATCGCCCGGTTTGAACAAGTCCACAATTTCAGGAGCCTTCATGATATGGCGTTCACCGCCATCCTTGGGGCAATGCAAAATACGGGTTTTCCCCTTGCCTGCCGTGCGGCTGGCAATCAGTTCCTTGGGGAATTCAAAATTATAGTCAGAAAGATTATGCGATTCCATTTTTAACGGTCCATTTCGGACAAGGCTTCTTTCAGTTTTTGCTTGACAGTTTCCTTAAGCGAAGCCGGTTTCAAGATGCGAACATCAGTAGCAACTCCCATAAGCCAAGAAACAAAGTCCGGCGTAACACGGAGCTTCATGTCCACAATCATATTCTTGTTCTTGTCGTAACGCTTTGAAATTTCGGGATTAAAGTGGGAACGTTCAAATTGCGTCTGCAACCACCTGTTGCGAATTTCCAGCGAAATATCTTCAGGTTTATCCTTTCCCGTGTACTTGCCGAAAGCAAACTTGTAATGCGTTGCAGCGTCAAAAACGAACTTCGGCATTGCATGATTTGTTTCCTGCACGTTCTTGATCTGTTCAAACAGGTAATTTTTGAAGACCTGATTTCCCTTGTCGTCTTCTTCGCCGGCGATCAGGTACAGCGTATCCATTCGCATAATTACCTTAACCGGGTTCACTTCCTTGTTTTCTTCAACGACCGCGGAATGATCTGTCGCATGGCTATACTGAATCTTGATAGAAAATCCTTCGTGAATAGCCTTGAGCACGCGATTGACCATAGTGTCTTGCAGCTTATCATCGCTGAACGGGCCATAATCAAGCACATAGTCCGGGTCCGTCGAAATCGCATCAGGCTTAAAGTCTTCGGGATTCGTGGTCTGCATGGTCTTGATCACTTTATCCAAAAGCTTGACCGTCTTGATATCGGGCGCAGAACTTGTCGGCAGGTTCTTCTTGATTTTTTCAAGCTGCTTGACAACTTCCTGATTAAAGTTCGCCTCTTTTTCAGTCTGGATAATGTAATAGGTTTCCCCGTTTTCCTTAAACTTGCGAAGACCGCAGTTTTCTTCGTTAATCACTTCCAAGTGGCGAAAAATAGTACGGGGGCCACAATTCATAAGGCGAGCCAAGTCGTTCACCGTCTGCTTGACTTTCAGCTTATTCTTAATCGCATTGATTTTTTCGTAACCGGTAGCCATTGGTACCTCCTATACAATTCTCAATCTATTTTCAATAGACGTCGTTTTCACATTTTTCAAAAGCGTCGCCAAAGCAAGTTCCTTTTGCAAAAGCGATTGGACATGTCCTTCCAGTAAATATTTCCGGTTGTTACAAGAAACTCGAATATTTGCACCGCGCAAAAAAGCACTTGACGAAAGTTCCGTTTCCACCTTTTGGCAAACATCCACATTCATCGGATCAGACACTTCTGTCACCAGGCAAATCAAGTCGCGCACGCCAGGGATTTCCGACAATCGATTTTCCAAATCTTTCGGGCGTTCATTTTCAAAACAATGCGCCTCAATTTGGACCTTGCCATCTTGCACATTAACATTATAATCAAACAGCCTTGTACCCGGAAGTTCAAGTTGCACAAGCACATCTTTTTCAATTTGCTCATCTGTCGTAAACGGCGAAACAAGTACTCGCGTAAAATCAACACACCCGCGAACTTTCGGAATCGCGTTGATGCATTTTACAATCGCGCGCTGAATCGAAAGGTTCTTGACCAAGCCATTCAAGTAAACAATTCCCTGCCCGACTTCTATTGAAATTTTATCGCAATGTTCCGGGAACACCTGCGAAAGCTTGCTTTGGACAGCAGCACAAAGTTTATCGTTCGGCAAATTTTGCGCAAGCGGCGGAAGCGTAATAAAGACAAGGGTCTTGTCGTTTAGCAATACGACCAATTTGTCTTTTTCGCCATCATTCACCATACCAACGGCCATACCGAACTGGTCACGAATCGCATGGTAAATGTAGTCACCCAAAAGAGTCTGGGCGCTTTGTACGGGCAACAAACGATAACCTTCGGGAGACTCCTCGTGTTCAAGCGAGACTCGGGGCATTTCAATATTTTGATAAGGGCCGCCGTCATAAGTTACAACCAGAATGACCTTGTCAGGCGTCTGGAAAACGCTCTTGATAAGACCAGGCTTGGGCGCACCTTTAAAGTACACCCAGTTGCCCGCCTTAATGCGATTGTAACCATAGATCTTGGTGTAGTCCTGATTCACATATTCGTGGTCGCAAAAGACGAATTCATTCGAGAACGCCACAAACATGGTGCCGCAAGAATCGCAGCAGCACAGCAACGGAACATGCGGTTCCATTCCCCCGAATGTAGAATACGCCTCGCGGGCATATAAGCCATGCTCCGTCACCTTTTGGCAACGGCGGCAAAAAAGCCCTTGAGTGTACAACCGGTGAGGGAACTGGGAACGCATTACTTCATCAAGGGCATCGCCACATCCATGCGGCGGAGCACTTCTTCCTTACCAATCAGTTCAAACATTTCCCAGAGGCCAGGGCCTGCGGTAACACCAGACACAGCGAGACGCGGAGCACCGACGAGTTCACCGACCTTGTGGCCGCAACGTTCGGCGAGGTCGTAGAAGCCCTTTTCGATGACCGGGGTCTTGAAATCTTCGATGGAGGCGAGCATGTCGCGCACGAGCGTGGCGATTTCCTTGGAGCCTTCGCCAAAGTGCTTCTTGGCACCCTTTTCGTCGTAGGTCGTCGGAGCGACAAAGAAATACACAGCCATGTCGGCGAGGTCCTGCACAAAGTGGGCACGCGGTTTGAGCTGCTTCACGATTTCGTCGAGGCGAACTTCCGGTTCCTTGGAGAGGTCGATACCCTTCGCGGCAAGGCCTTCCTTCATGATACCCTTGAGCATGCCATCGTCGCACAGGTGAATGTGCTGGCCGTTCATCCACTGCAACTTCTTTTCGTCGAAGCTAGCGGACTTCGGGTTGATGCGTTCGAGCGTAAAGCTGTCGACCATTTCCTTGATGGTCATGACTTCGCGGTCGTCGCCCGGGTTCCAGCCGAGGAGAGCGAGGTAGTTCACGAGCGTTTCGGGCAGGTAGCCGAGGTCGCGGAAGTCGCCCACCGAGGCGGCACCCTTACGCTTAGAAAGCTTACCGCCGTTCTTGTCGAGAATCACCGGCAGGTGGCACCATACAGGCGGCTGCCAGCCAAAGGCCTTGTAAAGGAGTTCGTGCTTCGGCGTGGAGCTGATCCATTCATCACCGCGGAGCACGTGCGTCGTACCCATCAGGTGGTCATCGACGACGCTTGCAAAGTGGTAAGTCGGATAACCGTCGCGCTTGATGAGCACGAGGTCGTCCAAGAGTTCGTTCTGGTAGCTGATGTGGCCACGAATCATATCGTCGAATTCGGTGACGCCCGTTTCAGGCACCTTAAAGCGAATCACAGCCTTTTCACCGGCGGCAATGCGGGCTTCAGCTTCTTCACGGCTAATGTTGCGGCAGTGACGGTCGTAACCGGTGACCGGCACATGAGACTTTTCCTGTTCGGCGCGGACTTCCTGCAAGCGTTCTTCGGAGCAGAAGCAGTAGTAAGCGTAGCCCGCATCCAAGAGCTTCTTGATTTCGCGGTGGTAAATGTCCAAGCGTTCGCTCTGGAAGTACGGACCGCAGTCGCCTTCGCAACCCGGACCTTCGTCCCACTGCAGGCCAAGCCACTTGAGGTCGCGCATCAAGTCGTGCAAAGCGGTTTCGTTATAACGCTTACGGTCGGTATCTTCGATACGCAGATAGAACGTACCGCCCATGTGTTTTGCAAAAAAGTAGTTGTAGATAGCGGTACGAGCACCGCCCACATGCAGGTAGCCCGTCGGGCTCGGGGCAAAACGGACGCGGACAGGACGGTTAGAATTGCAGTTTTCGCACATAGAATCCTCTTTTTGTTTATTCCGTGTCAAAAAATAGCAATTTACGGAAGAAGCGTTTTTTCGCAAGCCGTTATTTCAAAGTTTTCAAAAGAAAATAAACGCACCCCCAAAGGGGTGCGCTAATCATTCCAAGGAGCTTGTGGATGATTATTTGTCAATTCCAGGCTTCAGCGTATACACATATTCCATATGGTTTCCAAAGACCATGTACTTGGCATCGGCATAAACGCCTTCGTTTTTGAGAGCAAATGCAGAGCGCGTATAGCAGGCGCAACCTTCGCCCGGTTCTAATTTCACGGATTCCAGTTTCGTCATTTCAGGCTTCACAAATAGCGTATCACCCGAAGGGAACACTTTGGCGTTTGCAACCTTTTCATCGCAACTGAACGACGCTTCAAAGACCAGCACCACATTTTCGCCATCAACATGCGTTCTTGCAAAGGGAATTGCCTTGCTGGAATCCTTTTCCGAAAAATCATCCCAGCCATCCACATAAAGGAATTTGTTGCTCAAGAGGTCTTCATTGTCTTCCGTATCGGATCTACAAAGGCCAATCACATCCGTCACATCCTGATGCGGAGCGGATTCATCAAATTCCGGAGCATCGGGAATCACGGGCTCTTCAATTTCGGGCCTTACAGGCGCCGGTTCAGAAGTTACTGCAAAAACATCGCCGGAATACTTGAAATACTTGGCATCGGCATCGCTTGACTTAATACTGAACAGGTGATCCTTGATGCACATGCAGCTTGTCACGGCGGCATCTTCCAGATTGAACCAGATTTCCAAGGTATCGCCCAATCGCTTAGACTTGAAATCGGCCATAATGTCGCAGTAATCATTCAATTCAGGAACCAAAACCTGATAGTTACCTTCTTCGTCTTGAGTCAGATACGCCTTGTCAAGTTCTTCAGAACCAGCCTTTTTAGCCAAGACGCCCAAACCATCGTCAAGGCATTTGCTAGCCATCTGCAGGTCAACATTTTTATTGGATCCTGCCGCAACATGATTAGCATTAGAAACATGATTCCCGTTAGGATTCGACGTAGAATTGTCGGCACAAGCCAAAAATGCAAGCGAAACAGCAGCACAACAAGCCAAGACGTTTTTCATAAAGCCTCCTAAGACATCTTTCAATATAAATTAATACGCTATGCAACGCAAGGGGCTTTACAATTTCTGCAATATCCGGTGTTTTTCGTCACGGGAATCCGGCAAATCTGTAATTACTGTTTTCAAAAAATATTTTTTTGCTTATTTAGCCCTCAGAACAGGTGATTCCCGGCCAAGCTAGGGCAAACAGGGTGGGAAATATCCCAAATTTTTCTATTTTTGCACCCGCAAAAATTTAAAAGGACACCACTATGAACTACAATCCTTTAGCACAGGCTCTGAACGCTGAACTTTCCGCAAACGGCTGCAAAGTTCTCGACATGCTCTCTGAACAGGGCAAGGCGATTTTCTTCCCCCGCAAGGGAATCCTCGGCCAAGGCGCCGAAGCCAAGGGCTCCGAAATCAACGCTACGATCGGTACCGCCCTCGAAGACGACGGCTCTCCGCTCGTGCTGGATTGCGTTCTCAAGTCCCTGAATCTGCCCAAGCAGTCCTTCCTGTACGCCCCGAGCTTCGGTAACCCGGACCTCCGCAAGGCCTGGAAGGAACTGGACATCAAGAAGAATCCGACGCTTGCCACCAAGAACTTCAGCAATCCGGTGGTGACCGCCGCCCTGACGCACGCCATCAGCTGCGCCGGCTACCTGTTCCTCGACGCCGGCGACGAAGTGATTATCCCGGACCTGTACTGGGACAACTACGAACTCGTGTTCGAAAACGCCCGTGGCGCCAAGATTAAGACTTTCAATACCTTCAAGAACGGCGGCTTCGACACTGAAGCCCTCAAGGCCGCTCTCGAAGCTAGCAAGGGTGATAAGAAGGTCGTTCTCCTGAACTTCCCGAACAACCCGACAGGCTATACCGCTACCGAAAAGGAAGCCGTCGAAATCGCCAAGATCCTCACCGAATGCGCCGCCAAGGGCAACAAGGTGGTGGCCCTCCTCGATGATGCTTACTTCGGACTCGTGTACGAAGAAGGCGTGACAAAGGAATCCCTGTTCGTGAAACTTGTGGACGCCCACGAAAACCTCCTCGCTGTCAAGCTCGACGGTCCGACCAAGGAAGACTACGTATGGGGCTTCCGCGTGGGCTTCATGAGCTTCGGCTTCAAGGGTGCTACCGAAGCACAGCTCAAGGCTCTCGAAGACAAGGCCGCCGGTACCGTCCGTGGTAACATTTCCAACGCCCCGAGCATCAGCCAGAAGATCCTGCTCGCCGCATTCCAGAGCCCCGAATACCAGCAGCAGAAGCTGGAAAAGTACGCTGTGCTCAAGAAGCGCTACGACATCATCAAGGAAGTTTTTGCCGCCCATCCGGAATACAAGGACGCCTTTGAACCGATGCCGTGCAACAGCGGTTACTTTATGTGCATCAAGCCGAAGGGCGTTGACGCAGAACAGCTCCGCGAAAAGCTCATCAAGGACTACAGCACCGGTACGATCATGCTTTCTGGCCTGATTCGCCTCGCATTCTCTGCCGTGCCGACCGAAAAGCTTCCCAAGCTGTTCGACAATATCTATAATTGCATTTTGAAGATGAAGTAAGGTGCGGGAATCCGTACCTCCTGGAGGAATAATGTCCGACAACGCCATTTTAAGTTACAACGGAAAGAGCATCGAGCTCCCTGTTGTTGAAGGTGCTGAAAACGAACACGGTCTCGACATCTGCAAACTCCGCAAGGAAACCGGCCTGGTGACCTTGGATTACGGCTACCTGAACACCGGTAGCACCCGTAGCGCTATCACTTACGTGGACGGCGAACACGGAATCCTGCGTTACCGCGGCTACAGTATCGAAGACCTGGCCGAAAAGGCGACCTTCCCCGAAACCGCTTGGCTTCTGATTTACGGAGAACTGCCGACTCAGCAGCAGCTGGCGCGTTTCCGCACGTTGTTGACCGAGAATTCACTCCTCCACGAAAACCTTCTGCACTTCTTTAGGCAGATGCCGCCGAGTGCCCACCCGATGGGTATTCTGAGCTCCATCGTGAACGCCGTGGGCCTGTTTACGCCGCGTTTCTACGACGACGAAAACATCGCCGACGTGTTCGACCTCACGACCGCAAGCCTGATTTCGAAAATTCGCACGATCGCCGCCTTCTCTTACAAGGCAAGCATCGGCGAACCGTTCGTGTACCCCGAAGCGGAACGCAGCTACTGCAGCAACTTCCTGAACATGATGTTCAGCAGCAAGGCCCGTTCCTACCATCCGGATCCGATTATGGAAAAGGCGCTGAACACGCTTCTGATTGTACACGCCGACCACGAACAGAACTGCTCTACCTCGACCGTGCGTATGGTGGGCAGCTCTCACGCCAACTTGTACGCAAGTATCTGCGCCGGCATTTGCGCCCTGTGGGGCCCGCTCCATGGCGGCGCCAACCAGGCCGTGCTCGAAACGCTCCTGCGCATTCAGCAGAGCGGCATGACCATCGAACAGGTGATGGCAAAGGCCAAGGACAAGAACGACCCGTTCCGTCTCTCCGGTTTCGGTCACCGCGTCTACAAGAGCTACGATCCGCGCGCGAAGGTTCTCAAGAAACTCATGTACCAGGTGTTCGAACGTGAACATTTCCACGACCCGCTGCTGGACATCGCGCTCAAGCTCGAAGAAGCCGCCCTCAAGGACGACTACTTTATTGAACGCAAACTCTACCCGAATGTGGACTTCTACTCGGGCATTCTCTACCGCGCCATGGGCATCCCGACGAACATGCTTACCGTGATGTTCGCTATCGGCCGCTTACCCGGCTGGATTGCTCACTGGAAGGAAATGCACGACGATCCGAATTCCAAGATCAACCGTCCGCGCCAGATTTACACGGGCCACACCGCCCGTGCCTGGGTCGACCGCGACAAGCGATAATTTTCAAGAAACAATTAAAAAGCCGTCGGAGCAAATCCGGCGGCTTTTTCGTTATAAATTTTGTTCGAAATAGAAAACTATTTCTTATCATCGAACACTTTCGGGCGCCCCGACTGCATTTTCAGCAGCAAGTCCACGATTTCGTCCCAATGGTCTAGCGCCACCTTGCCGATAGCCGGATCGTACATGACGCCCAGGTTCTTCTCGATTTCCTTTTTACAGTAATCGAGCGACATGGCGTCACGATACACGCGCTTACTCGTCATGGCATCAATCGAATCCGCAATAGCGATAATGCGGGCACCGATCGGGATTTCTTCACCCTTCAGGCCTTCCGGATAACCGCGGCCATCGTAGCGTTCATGGTGATGCAAGACAATCTGCACCAGTTCATGCGTGTAGTTCGACTGCATCAAGATCTTTGCGCCAATCACCGGATGCTGCTTAATGATAGAGAATTCATCGTCGGTCAGCTTACCCGGTTTTCCAAGGACATTATCGTTAATACCCATCTTGCCGATATCGTGCAAGTGCGCGGCATGCGTAATCAGCGACACCGAGCCTTCGGAGAGGCCAAGCGAACGGGCAAGAAGCTCCGTATACACCCTAACGCGTTCGGAGTGGTGCGCCGTGTAAGAGTCCTTCGCTTCTTCCACCGAGATCAAGCAAGTGATCAAGTCCTTCAGGTTCTGGTTTTCGTTATTTTCCATCGGCTTGTGGAAACGCACCTTGTCACGGTACATGTTCAAGTCGGCTTCCATCTTCCAGTCGCTTATAGACTTGCGGACCCCCGCATCACTGCGCAAGCGGCTTTCGCCCACCGCAATCGACAAATGATACAGAGCATCCTTATTATAATCCTCGATATTCTTCTGCAAATTCGAGTAGAGTAGATACAACGAATCGAGCGGGGCACGCGTCACCACGGCAAATTCGTCGCCACCGATTCTAAAGCAGTTTCCCGCAGCGCCATAAGCGCCCTTAATTGCTTTAGCCGCAGCCATAATCAAGGCATCACCCGCCTGATGGCCAAAGGTATCATTTGCATACTTAAGGCCATTCACATCCATCAGGACCATGGTCCAGGTACCCGGAGATTCCGAGTCTTCCTGGCTGATCATCTTGAGAATTTCGTCAAAAGCAAGTCTGTTTTCAAGCCCCGTCAAGGCATCTGTCGTCGCGACATCTTGCAGGTGCTCGTTCATCACGCGGAGCTTGCTATTAATCTGTTCCAATTCAAACGAAGTTTCACGAATGAATGTCGCCATACGAGCCGCCAGCGGAAGCCTCGTCGACATACCTTCCTGAATATCTTCGATCTTGACAGGTTCATGCTTTACCGCCGGACCTTCGCGCATCGAGGCGAACACAAGCGTAATGTTGTGCTGGTTCAAGTGCCCCTTTTCGCGCAAGAATTCACCATGCGAGAAAAATCCGGTACTCGAAGCCAAGCCCTTGAACGGAGAAATTTCATAGGTCGGTTCACGCTGCGACCAGAACGCCTTACGCGCTGCGCAAGAGAAGATATGTTGCACTTCAGGTGCAAATTGCAGGCACTTTTCACTTTCTTCCTTAATGCGTTGCACAATCAGCTGCGGTTCACCGTAAGACAGGCGGACAATAGAACCTTCATCGATATCCGACGACATCGTCAGCGAACCGTCCGGATTACTTGCACCCGCCGCACGCACAATCGAAATACCGTTGTGTTCGTAAAGCATCGGAAATTCAAGCGCATTATAGAAGAAGTTCTTGTCGTTCTTGATGTTCAGATACTTGTTGTAGACTTCGTATGCCGGAATACCGCCCAATTCATAAAGGACATTGCCTTCGGAACGGGTCACATGGAAGTTACGGCCAATCGGCTTCCAGCCGCTAATCTTGCGGGAATCCACATGCAGGTCCACACCGCCATAAAAAACCACCAGAAGGCTCGACTTGGAGTATCCGCCCACCGAGGAGAACACGCAAGAATTCGGGCTCGTAATATCGGGAGAACAAACAATACCACCGAAAACCTGAATATCGGGCGCCATGGCGTCCAACCCCTCGCAAAGAGCCGTCGTCGAGAACGGCGAAATGCAGTGGTAAATTTCCACCGCCTTGACCCAGGGATTTCGATCCGCCTCTTTCACGATTTCGTTTGCTATGCCACCGACAGATTCCTTGGAAAAGTCGTACTGGAAGACTCGGAACCGGGTCGTCGGCCTTTCAAAAATGATTGCGGACACCGAAATATCGACCGTCTGTTCGCAGTCCACAATATTTCCGCTCGTAGAATTGCCAAACCACGGAACATTGGGGAACACCCTTTCCAGAATATCCCAAACGGGCTTCAGTTTTTCCGGTTCCAATATGGCCGAATGGATTTGGAAGCACATGGTAGGGGAACCATGTTCCTTATACCACTTGCTAAACAGGAAAAGTTCGTTTTCGAACTCTACCGCGTCTTTAAAAGCGAAAATTTTGTTCTTCATATTCTTCCTTCTTAAGAACAATAGTTGACTTTAATATATATAAGAAAAAGGGAATTTTACAATCAACGTCCCTAAAACATCCCCAAAAAGCGGCATTAAAGTAGTCCAAATTGGAGTATTGGGGGTAAAAAAGAGGCTAAAAAAGCAGAAACTGCTTTATAGCGAGCTTTCCAAAACGGCTCATCTAAATTATTAAAAGTCTAGCCTGCAATAAACAATTTATACACAATATGCATTTCGTATTACATACATTTACAAACAACATACTAAAAAATTTTACATACAAATTCATTTCATTTATTACAAACTTATTGTATTTTCGTTACAAATCTTACCAAAAAGGAGTACTAAATTGGCTAACGAAAAAACAATCCCCAATATTTCCATTGATCCGACCATCATCACGAATCCCGCCGGGAAAATCACCAAGGAAGAGTTCCTGGAAAAGTACGGTCGCGAAATTAGGACCTTGGATAAATTCATCCCCGAAGTCATGGTTGAACGCGAAATCAACCAGATATTGCAAGTGATGCGTTCTCAATCATGGGGTCTAAGCGTCCGCTCTTGCGGAACAAAATCTTTAACAATCGCTGTTCAGACACCCATTCTCGCCAGAAAACAGGCCGGAACAACAAGTTTGGCTCTAAAATATTCTTACAAAATCTACAAAAGAGATATTGACTTGAGCAAGGTGACCGCCGCAGAGAAAAAGATTCTTCTAAATTCGATTTCTTCGCAAGGCATCATGACAGGGGCAGTTCCTTCCGGATATACCTTGTTCCGCAGCGTTTCTAACTGCACATCACCACTCGACATTTATGGCGACGCAGATGTTCGCGAAAATCATCTGTACATTTACAGACTCTACATCAACAACACCAATCAATACATTCAGCAAGTCAAGCAGTTGCTGGCTGTTTCCCCGACAATTTCTTCCTTCACAGGAACGCCGGATCCGCTTGTTCGCAAGGTTAAATTCACCTTTGAAGTTGACAACGCCACCAAGATCCAAATTTTCAAGGGAACTTCAACTACTGCGCTGTCCAACAACGCCGAAGACACCACCGTACAACACGGTAGCTCTTACACCTACACTCTCAAAGTTACCAACGATTGGGGCAGAACCGTAAGCAAATCCATTACCGTTCGTTGCACCAATCTGTTGCCGGCCAAGCCGACGCTTTCTGTAACCAAAGACGCCGCTTACGTCAGAAATAGACTGGCTTGGGGAGTGCAATCCAATGTATCTAGTTGCAGGATTACCCGTTCTAGAATGGTGAACGGCACCGCTTCGGCAACATCCACCTTGTATCCGAGTTACAACAACGGTTACTGCTACGATAGCGGCGTAACAAAGGGATACACCTATTCCTATACAATGACCGCTACAAACGGCTGGGGTTCCACTGCAAGCGCAGCGATTTCCATCACGATGACAGGAAGCGTCCCTGCAATTCCTTCCATCACGAGCCTTACGACCGACCGAAGCGCAAAGGTTACCGTAAAGTACACTCAATCCGCCAACGCAACGAGCTATAGAATTTACCGTTCCATTAACGGGAGTGAAACTCTTGCCGGAACGACTTCTACCATTTCGTATTACGATTCTAGCGTAACCAAAAACGAAGAAGTCACCTATAGGGTTTCTGCAGTTAACGGCTGGGGAGAATCCGCCAAATCTGCAGCAAAGACAATCTTTGCCTACCCATGCATGGACGGTCAAATCAAGCGCAAAGCACTTTGTATTGCAACAAAGTTCAATGTACGAGCTCCGTATTCTTGCCAGGAAATGAAAAAAGCCTTTGAGCATAACGGTATTCCGGCCAAATATGTTGAAAACCTTTCAAAGACAGCTCTTGCAAACGAATTGAAAACATACTTTGATGGTTTTGATGCCGATGACTACCCCATCATCATGCTGTACGCCCATGGTTCAGTAGATCGAGCATGGATTCTTGTGGAAAACAATACTGATGTCAGCATCACCTATGCAGACTTGAAAAAAATGCTGGACAAAGTTCCCGGGCATAAGATTTTGATGATTAGCGCTTGTCATAGCGGTAGCGCTATTTCCACAAGAGCACTCAAATCTTCCGTTTCAAGTACTTTCTCTGCATCTGAATTCGAGATGAACATTAGAAAAATCTTCTCGGTGCAACAGAAGACAACAGTAGCAACGAAAGCGCTCAAAACGACGGCAACAGGATCTGCTGATTCTGCAGAACTCGCAACATCAGATTATTCTGTTCTTTGCAGCGCAGCCCGAGATGAAAGTTCCTATGGCAACAGCTTATACGGATTCGTTCCCGCCGCATGGTGCAAGGGACTCGGTTGGGATCTCACTGTAAATCCTGAAAGTTGCAGACCATGTCGTCATTACGCAGACTCCAACAATAATAAAAACATTACAGTAGCGGAGTTAGCTGCGTATACCAGCCAGCAAGTAACCTCTTCAAATCCGTTCTGTTGGCCCACAAACGACAACAAGGTCATCGCCTATTACACTAGCGACAACATCAATGGCATCCGTTATTTCAGCCTAAAGAATAGCGGTATATTCCTTGCACGCCTAGATGTAAAAATCACGGATCCGACCACAGGAAAGACTACAACATGGAATGCAACTGGCACTTACTCCAAGGGCAAGACAAAGACAGTTGATCTATCTTCAAAGATTTCCAAGGCCGGGACCAAGGTGAAGCTCGTCGCGTTCGTGAAAGCCGGTAAGGACAAGACATCCAGGGAATTCTATTATCACCCGGATTCTACCCAGACCGCAAGTTTCGAAATTACGGGAACAACCTTGAACAATAAGCTCAAAGAAAAATAAACAGATAGATTAGCAATTCTTCCTTATATAAAAATGAAGCCATCCTTTCGGATGGCTTCATTTCTATTTTCACAAGGAATTAAGCAAGAAAAAAACTATCCGACATCCTTTGCTTGAACCACTTTTCCCAGCGGTTCAAAAGAATGCCCCTTGACATCAAAAGGCAGACGATCCTCACGAATCGTCATCTTCACGAACATGTTTACGGCGGCCGAAACAGTAATTCCTACGGAATCACAGAATGTTTCGAATTTTCTTTTGGTTTCGTCTTCCATTCTAACGCTGACTATTGCCATATTTCCTATCCCTTAAAAAAGCTCTTTAACAATAGTTTATTTTTCCCATGTTGTCAAATCATCAATATTTTCACAACAAACTTATTTTCGCACAAAATAACATTTGTTTCATAGCTGTTTTATAAGAAAAGTTAGCATCTGTAATACATTTTTCATACAAACAGTTTTTCATTTTATAAAAATCCACTAAAATTACTCCCTAATGTAAGAGTAATTTATACAAAAAAATTCATATAAAAATTTTTTACCTTCCGGCAAACTGGTCACCGAATCTCAATTCGGTTTCTTTCGCTCCATTCAGATTCACCAAACGGTTCGGATCGTAGCGCATCGATTTCACAACACCATTTCTCAACACCTCTAGGCGTTCAAAAAATTCTTGCGGTGTCTGCGCAGTAAGCAAGGTCTGTCGTACCTGCAATTCGGGGTCATCAAAGCCCTTGCAAAGTCTTGCAGCAAGCTGTTTAAGACGGCCTAGCGCCCCCATTTCGGTAGAGCCATCTTCGAGCTTGAACTTGTAGTAGAGCGGGAATACGTCAAGCGCTTCTTCCGCTGTCATCTGATGTTCCGGCTTACCTTCCCATGCATCGGCAATTTGTCCGAAAATCCACGGGTTGTGCATGGCGCCGCGGCCAATAGACACGCCCGACACGCCATAAGTTTCAAGTCGCTCACGGGCGGTCGCGACGCTGTTCACGTCGCCATTCCCGATTACGGGAATCTTGGCCGCGGCCGCGACCTTGCCAATCCATTCCCAGTTGGCAAGGCCGTTGTACCCCTGCAGGCGGGTACGGCCATGCACCGTGAGCATTTCCACTCCTTCGCCCTCGGCGATCGCAAGCGTTTCCATCACGTTAATGCTCTGGTCATCCCAGCCGATTCGACACTTGAGCGTCAACGGAATATCGACACTTGAAGAATCCAGCGCAGCACGGACATCGTGCAAAATTTCTTGCAGGCGCGGCAGGTCACGCAAAAGACCAGAACCGCTCCCCTTCCCCGCCACCTTCGGTGCCGGGCAGCCCGCATTCACCTCGATAAATTCCGGGTGAAGGTTTTCGGCAATCTTTTTAGCGGCAGCGGCCATCTTGTCAGGGAACCGTCCAAAGATTTGAACGCCAAACGGACGTTCTTCGGGGAAAAACTTAAGTTGCTTGTGGCCATCCAGGCAAAAAGCGGCATCTCCGTCGGTCGGAACGAATTCCGACACCAAAAGCCCCATACGATTGCCCGAAAGAACGCGACAAAGTCTACGGAACGGAGCATCCGTCACCCCGTCCATGGGACTAAGGATTGTGTTCGGAAAAACATCCAAATTCCTGAGCTTGAAACTTTTCAACATTTTAACCACAATTATTCACAAATATTCCGCAACTAGAGCCCGAAAAAATTATTTAATTTCAGCGGGACCGGTACGCTAACTCATTGATAAACCTATATTTAAGCCGTGGCAAATATAACTAAACAAGCACTGATACAAGAAATCGCCAAGTCCACAGGATTTGTGCGCAACGATATTAAGACCGTTATCGAACAGTTCCTCGACCTTCTGGGCGAAAAACTGATCGAAGGCAACACCATCGAGATCCGTGGTTTCGGCACTTTCAGCTGCAAGCCGCGTAAGGCTCGCCCGGCCCGCAACCCCCGCACCGGCGAAACAGTCCTTATCGAAGAACGCATGGTTCCCTCCTTCAAGTTCAGCAACGACATCAAGGACAAGATCAACAGTCTCGAAGCCCTGGTCGAAGGCGTGAACGCCAAGCTTGAAGCCGAAGACCGCGACGTCATGATTTCTGCCCAGCCGCAAGAAATCCAGGCCGAAGAAGAAGCCTAGTCCATTTTGCTACAAAAGTTTTAAAGCCTCGACATTGTCGAGGCTTTTTGCTTTAATTTTAATGGTTTAATCTTAGGTCAGCGAGGCAACTTCTTCTGCCGTCAAATAACGCCACCCGCCCTTACCTAGCATCTGGTCCAGCACCACCGGGCCGATGGCTTCACGCTTCAGGGTTTCCACATGATTGCCTACGGCGGCAAACATACGGCGGACCTGGTGGTACAGTCCTTCGCCGATCGAAATCAACACAGAGTCGCCATCGACCGAAAGTTCACGAGCCAGCACAGGGCGACGCTCGTCTTTAAGCATCACACCGCGCAACAGCTCCGCCTTCTGTTCTTCGGTAAACGGGCGCGCCAGCGTCACGCGGTACTGCTTCAGGTAGCCCTTCTTGGGGCTTTCCACCTTGTGGATAAAATCGCCCTGGTTCGAAAACAGCAAGAGTCCCGAAGAGTCTGCATCCAAGCGTCCCACCGTCTGGATTCCCATCGCGGTAAAACGGTCCGGCAGCAGTTCGAACACCGACTGGTGGTCGCGGGCGTTGTGACTGCATTCTACATCGAGTGGTTTATCCATCATGATATAGAGCTTTTCAATCGTCGGGACTTCTTCGCCATTCACCGTAATCGATTCCGGGCGTTCCTTGAATTCGACAAACGGGTCATCGAGAACCTTGCCATCCATTTCCACCATGCCCATTCGCACCAAGGCACGCGCCTCCTTACGCGAACCAAATCCGATAGAGGCTAGCAGTCTATCCAAAGTCAAAGCAGGCATCAGTCATCCTCCGACATCATTTTTACAATCTTGTTGCGGATAAAGCCCAGTTCCGGGAGTTCTCCCGTCTTAAGAATCTTAGCGCGGCGACGCCAGAACGTAAACGCCACAATGCCGCCATAAAACAGGGTCGTCAAAATCAAGCCCAGCACGCGGCAAACATTAATCGATGCTCGCATGTGGCCTTCGGCATGCGGTTCATGGTCGCGCGTCCAGTCCATGCGGAAATCCCAAGCACCTATGTAGGGGAAACTCTTGAGGACTCCGTTCAGCGCCGCGGCATAGCCCATGTTTTCGTATTCCTGAAAGCGGATTCCTTCTACAAAGCAATCTACAAACCGAATTCTAAACAACTTAAACAAAGCGGACAACGCATGGCGTACAGCCCACCAGGCGCGAGTATCGAATTCAGGAGTCAGCAAAAGCGTCCAGAATTCTACATCCGTCAGCGAGCGCTTTTCTTCTTTTTCATCGTCCGATGATTTTTCTTCCGAAGCTTTTTCTTCTGACGATTTTTTTTCTTCAGCTTTTGCAGGTTCCCGTTTTTCGACCGGCTTCGGCTCGGGCTTTGTTTCTGCCGATTTCTTTTCTGTTTCCGGCTTGCTTTCCGGTTCAACGGACTTTTCAGATTTCGGTTCTTCCTTTGCCTCAGGCTTCGGCGGTTCCGCCTTTTCTACCTTCGGCGCAGGAGCCGCAGCAACCGAGTCTTCCTCATCAACAGAAACATCCTCCTCTTCGGAGGATTGCCCTTTTTTAAAACATTTCGTGTAGGTGTAAACGACTTTCTTGAAAAAACGGACGCGGACCGTTATTTCGCTAAAGTCCGCCGAAAAGTCCACCCAGAATATAAACGGGAAGAACAGGGCGACAAGCGCCAAAGCACAAAGTACGCCCAGAACCCAAATCAAAATGGTTACTTCTCCGATTCGTCAGCCTTCTTGCTGATGACATCAATCAGTTCTGCAAAGCTCTTGGTCTTCAAGATTTGCGAGAACTGGTCCTTGTAATTGCGGGCGGTAGAAAGATCGTCGATGACCAAGTCCCAAGCCTTCCACTTGCCGTCGACCAAGCTCATCTTGTATTCCAGAACCGATTCCTTGCCCTTGTTCCAAAGGTGAGCGACCACACGGGCTTCGTTATCCTTCTTCATCTTGGCGGGTTCGTAAATCGTAGAATCGGCGCGGTAAAGTTCCAAGCGCTTGGCACTAGAATTGCGGACCATACGCTGGAATTCGGCCACGAACTTTTCCTGCGAAGCCGCATCCTGGGCTTCCCAATCCTTGTTGGACAAGGACTTCTTTGCGAGCAGGGCAAAATCAAACGAATCGCTAAGCAGGCTCTTGACGCGTTCCGTTTCCTTGGCGTTGCGGCTAGATTTCTTCAAAAGAGTCTGAAGTTCAGCATCCTTTTTCTTGATAGCGGCCACCGGGTCTTCGGCTGCAAATGCAACCAAAGAGGCGCAAGCGATAGCGATTAAAATCTTCTTGAACATAAGTTCTCCTTTCTCACTGATTCATATAAATCGTACGGAAATCCTTCAGCGACATACCCATCTTGGCAATCAGCTGAGCGAATTCCACATTGTACGAGCACACCGCAAAATAGTAATCTTTCTGCATCGTGATATTTTGCGTGTAGGCCGAAACCAAATCTCCCGTTTTGGACTTATCCAAATCGTACTGCATGGCGGCACCCTTCAAGATACCTTCGGAAGCACGCAGGCTTTCTTTCATGGCATCCAGTTTTTCTTTAGCGGCGACCACCTGGTAATACTGTTCCTCGGCCTTGGCCATCAAGCCTTCCGAGGCATAAGATTCCTTGAGTTGCAAGCCACGCATATCTGTACGGGCAGAACGGTAGCCTTCCCAATTTTTCCAGAAATTCAAGTTGTAGCGCACACCGACGCCCAACACACCATCGAGTTTGTTCACGGCATCTTCGGCAAAAGCGTTCTTCTGCAAAATGCTTCTGTTTCCGGCCCAGCTCTTGACATATTCCACTTCGCCCATCACAAAGAATTCAGGGGCAAGTTTAGCTTCGGCCAGGTCCATCTGGATTCGCCTTGCACGGATTCCCGCCGAAAGCTGGCGCAATTCCGGATGGTATCTCAGGGTCATGTTACGGACTTCGTCAAGAGACGGCAACGGTTCCGTTCGCGGCACCAAAACCGAATCTTCGGCCACAAAGGTATCGCCTTCGTTCATTCTCAGCGAAAAACGGATAGCGAGCATTACGCGTTTCATGCCCAAATTGGCTTCGGTAACGCCTTCCTTGACCGTATGCATTTTCGCCTTCAGGTTCAAAAGATCCATCTGCGACACGTTCGGATCGTCATCGTCCAGCGCCTCTTCCAACTTTTCGTAGGCATCATCCACCTTCGACTGGGCATCGCCCGCAATGCGGATCATTTCTTTCGCCAGAAGGTAGTTGTAATAGTAAGTCTGCAGTTCTACGTCTTTTTTATGGACCTGGTTTTCGATATCGAAGCTTTTTTGCTGCAAATCGGCTTCTAACGCCATTTTGCCGGCACGATACTGCCCCAAATTCAGAGGCTGGATAAATTTCGCCTGTACACCCCAGAAAGGACCCATTTTGGTAAAATCGTAAACTTCGACCGTGTCGCCGTCCTGCAATTCATTTTTCAGACCGGGAGCGGGGCCAACCATCATGCCCACATAAAAAGTCGGCAAAATTGCCTCGGCTTTCAATTT
Source organism: Fibrobacter succinogenes (assembly GCA_902799745.1). Lineage (GTDB taxonomy): Bacteria > Fibrobacterota > Fibrobacteria > Fibrobacterales > Fibrobacteraceae > Fibrobacter > Fibrobacter succinogenes_Q. The sequence goes on from CADCBQ010000007.1 coordinate 100,725, forward strand.
ACGGATCTGATTTTTCTTCGCTTCTGTCCCGAACTTGAGTTCGGCCACCTGCGGGTCCGCAGCAAGTCCCTCGTCCACAAACTGGTCCAGACTATACCGAACTTCACCGGCAAGCGCACATGTGGTTATCAAGAGTACTACGAAGATACGAAACATAGTACAAATTTAATAAATTCGATCTGCGGCCATTTGTCATTGGTCGTCAGATATGGGCTGTTGGTCGCCTGTTTCGAATTCAAGACTCATCAACTTGTTGTATTTGGAAATCACGTGCTCGTAATACTTAGTCGGCAACGGCTTTCCCGATTCCAGCATACGGTCTACCGCCGAATGTCCTAAGTTGTACGCAATCAAGGCGTCTTTCCAGTTGCCATACTTCGAAATCAAGCGAATCAAATAGGCTGTTCCTACAGTCACGTTGATTTCGGGTCTGAGCAAGTCTTCTTCGGTTTCAACGCTGAGTCCAAAGTGCGCGCCCATTTTCTTGGCCGTTTCAAGCTTAATTTGCATAAGACCAAGCGCTCCCGAAAAAGCGCCGGACTGTTTACGGCCGCGGGCGTTCGGATTGCCACGACTTTCCTGGGCAACCACCGCCAAAATAAGCAACGGGTCAGTCGCATACGACCTTGAAATCTGCCAAATCTGTTCCGTGAGCATTTCGCGCTGTTCTTCGGTCAAGCGACCTTGCGAAAGATAATCGAGAGCGCGGCTAATCTTCACGTAATCAATCGTCCACTTGCCCCAAGCACTCAGCTGTTCCAATTCACCGCGCAAAATCGATTCTTTTACCGCAAGTTCCTTTAACTCAGCCTGTTGCGCATGCCAATGAGACACAAAAAGTCCCAACCCCCCGAAGCAAAGCACCAGGGCAATCGCAAACGTGAGCTTGGATATACGAACGTTACTTTTCACGCCTTGTATTCTCTAGATATTCCAAGTAACTCACCCAATCCTGGATGAGTCCAAAGGAACTGAGCCTAGTCGTATCTTGCACCACGCCAAGCTTACGGAGCGGACCAATCGAAGATTCCAACTTGTCAATTTCCTTGATGTAGCGTTCCTTCTGGTTCTGGAGCGCAATAATCTGAGCCTGCTTATCGGAAATGTCATGACCTTGCGAAGAAATAATCACGAACAAGGTAATCATCCACCCGAGGATCAAAGAAATCAGCGCGACCGCAACACCCGAACTCACCGTAATACCCGAGCGGAGCCCGTAGTGCAGGCCTATCTGTTGCAGTTGCTTTTTCGTACCCGACTTTTTGTAAGCCTTGCGGTTCTCGTAAACTTCAAAAATGTTCAGATACTTCGAGAAATAATCATAAAGTTCCGCCGATTCAAAAATCAGAATCAGGGCAGACTTTTGCGACTTGACCCGGTTCAAAAGTTCCAGGAACACTTCCAGGTAACGATCGCTCGTGAAATGGGCATTCTGCAAATTCAAGAAGAAAAAACAGCCCGGGCCATCGACAAGCATGTCCAGTTTTTCTTTTACTGCCGAAAGTTGGGCCACGCCAAGCGAGCCAGACAAGGAAAGTTCCACATCGTTTCCGCGAGATTCCACCTGAATATCAATCAAATCTGATTTCATCGTTTACCTCTTGGAAATTTTAACGGTCATCAGCGATCCGTATTCCGACTGGCTTGCAAGATTCATCTTCCAGAACGGGAACACGCGAATGCCCTGCAAGGCTTCCGGAGCGGCCTGCGCAGACGCACCAAAAATCGGCGACACCAGGACCGCGGCCTTTTTCTTGAACACAAGTTCAATTCTGGAACTCGTCGTCTTATCCGCAATTTCAAGGGTGGAGGCATCCGGGAAAATCAGCGGATCACGGAAATTAAACTTGAGCGGGACACCGTCGATCAAGAGGTCCTTGTCCGTATGGCCGCAAGCGAGAAGCCCCGTGTCCAGCAATGTTCCGAAGAACCCCTTGATGGTTTCGGGAGAATTGTTCAAGAGCTTGTACTCGACCGAGAATTCAGAACCCGTAGACGAAAGTTCAAAGTTTTTCTCGACATGGAGTTCATAAGTCTGGTTCCCAAGCACCGGCTGCTGATCAGACAAGAGCGCAATATCGGTACCCGCATCGTGGCGTTTGATTTGATAATCATACGCTCCAGGCAGCACGCCCTCGCGGTCAGAAAGAATCTGGTCTAGTTTTTCGGCCTTCAGTTCTACATTGGGAATCAAGAAATCCAGGAACCCGACAGCAGGATTACCGTCGTCACGCCAAGCGCCAAGTACATTGTTCTCGGCCTCCTTCGCATTCAGGATATTCAAAATACCACCTTCGAGGTAGTCCAGCAAGAATGAATACGAGTGGTTTTCGGCCCAAATACTCTTGCTGCCTTCGAGCATGAAGTCGGCAATGTCCAGGCGAATTCCGTCGAACGACACAAGGTCGGTCAAGCGGTTCGCGGCCTGCAGCAAAAAGCGAGTTCCCCACCAGCGGACCATCGGAGTGCGCATGCCTTCAGAATCTTGCATGTCACGGTAATAGATAGGCGACATCGCAGGCAAAAGCATTTCAAAAAAGTCGTCGCGTTCGTGACCTTTGAGCAACGCCGCAGCGCGGTGGAATTCAGCCAAGAGCGTTTTATGGAGCAGGTTGACTTCGGGCCTACGAATCAGGAGTTCGCGGCAAGTCTTCGCCGTTGCAGGCAAGCCAATCTTGCGGCCCGCCGAAAGCAAGAAGCTCACGCGGCCTTCGGTATTCTGCTCGGCAACGGCGCTCGCAACAGTCTTCGTCGAAATTTCGTTCATTTCGACAAACTCGATTAGGCGTTCAAAGAACGGAATAATGTCGCCCGGCTGCGGAGGAATATTCAAGCCGACCACGGCAGCCTTTCCGCCACGGCAGTAAGGTTCAGCAATCTGTTCCCACTGGAAGTCATCGTTCGAAATTGCTTCGGAAAGTTTTTGCGAAACCGGAACCACGCGCATGAGCGATCCCTTGTCCTCGACCGTGTACCAACCCGAAACGGGAGTCGTGCGGCCAAGCGCGTCCTGGAGCGAAGCCTCTTGCACTAGCGCATATTCAAAGCGGTGCTTCTCGAGGAGCTCGGTCATTTCCATTTCCCACACCATCGAGGAATTGAAATAACCCGAAGGTTCGATGCCGAAATATTTCCACAGGAGCTTGCCATGCTTCTTGAGCTGCATGGACTGCAGTTCCGTCGGAAAAAGCGGAAGCATAGCATCGTAATATCCACCGCCCAGAAGTTCGAGCGAACCGTCTTCAATAGCGCGGCGCAACTTGCTAAACATAAGCGGGCGCGGCACCTTGGCAGCCACTTCAATTGTCGGGCCATCCATAAAGAGCGTGAACTTCACCTTACCCGAATCGAGCATCATGCAGACGCCCTTCAGCAAATTCTCTACAACGGATTCAAGCTTTGCATACGCCGTCGATGGCGGCAACTGCAACACAAACGATAACGTCGGTTTCATGTGGTAAAGGATAGAAAATTTTAATGCTCTCGATATAAAAAAAGCCCCCTGCGAGGTTTACCTCGTAGGGGGCGTGAATCCAGCAGCGACCTACTCTCCCGGGCCCGTGGGCCAGGTACCATCGGCGATGAGGGG
>CADCBQ010000008.1 GCA_902799745.1 Fibrobacter succinogenes
TGACGACCTGACTGAAGAAGAACAAGGTAAGATTCGTCATCTCCTCGAAGACGAATACTCTGTGGAAGGTCAGCTCCGCGCAGAAATCACCTTGAACATTAAGCGTCTGCAGGATATTGGCTGCTATCGCGGCATCCGCCACCGCAAGGGCCTCCCGGTCCGCGGTCAGCGCTCCCGTACCAATGCCCGCACTCGTAAGGGCCCCAAGAAGACTGTGGCTAACAAGAAGAAGTAAGGAGATTCATCGTGGCTGAAGAAGAAATTAAGGAAACTGCTGCCGCTGCCGAAGCTCCGGTCGCTGCTGCTACAGAAGAAAAGGTCAAGAAGGGCAAGAAGCGTATCGACGTTCAGGGCATCGCCTGCGTGTTCGCTTCCTTCAACAATACAATCGTTTCTATCACCGATGCTCGCGGCAACGTGGTCGCTTGGGGCTCTCCGGGTAACTCCGGTTTCAAGGGCTCTCGCAAGAGCACTCCGTTTGCTGCCCAGCTCGCCGCTGAAGTCGCTGCCCACAAGGCTTTCGACCTCGGTATGCGCAAGGTAGATGTCCGCGTCAAGGGCGCAGGTGGCGGTCGTGAATCCGCTGTCCGTGCTATCAAGAATGCGGGCCTCGAAGTTCTCTCTATTCGAGACGTGACGGGCGTTCCGCACAATGGTTGCCGTCCTAAAAAGAAGAGAAGAGTCTAATTAAAAGAGGTATCGCCAATGATGTGGAAATCACTTCAGATGCCGCGCAGCTTCCAGAAAGTGGAAACCGGCGAAGATGGTCGCTACGCCAAGTTTGTCGTAGAGGCTTTGGAACGTGGCTGGGGTATTACCCTCGGTAACGCCCTCCGTCGCTCGCTCCTTTCCTCTCTGCAGGGTGCGGCTATTGTCTCCGTGAAAATTGAAGGCGTCGATAAGGAATTTTCGACGATTCCGGGTGTGAAGGAAGATGTCACCGACATCATCCTGAATCTCAAGAGCATCCGCGTGAAGCTCCTTTCCGACCACGACGAAACCCTCCGCCTGGACATGTCCGGCGAAGGCGAAGTCACGGCCAAGGACTTCATGGACAATCCGAATGTCGCCATCTTGACTCCGGACGTCCATATCGCTACTTTGAACGGTAACGCATCGCTCTCCCTGGAAGTGAAGATTTCCAGCGGTCGCGGCTACGTCACTGCCGACGAATTGAAGGACAAGGACGCTCCGATTGGCGTGATCGCCATGGACGCCAACTTCAACCCGGTGCAGAAAGTCGCGATGCACATCAGCGATACCCGCGTTGGCCAGAAGACGGACTACAACCGTCTGGAACTGGAAATCACGACTGACGGTTCCATCGATCCGGAAGACGCTCTTGCATACGCTGCAAAGCTCCTCATGGACCACTTGGAAATCTTCATCAACTTCGAAGGCGATCTCGAAAGCCCCGAAGAACTTGAAATGGATGAAGAACGTCAGCGTATCGCCCAGCTCCTGCGCACCCGCGTGGACGATCTGGAACTCTCCGTTCGCTCCAGCAATTGCCTCCGTATGGCTAACATCCATACCGTTGGCGAACTTGTGCGCAACAAGGAAAACGATATGCTTAAATACAAGAACTTCGGTCGGAAGTCCTTGGTGGAACTTAACGAGGTGTTGACCTCCATGGGCAAGAAATTGGGCGTTAACGCTCAGCACAAGCGTGCCATCCTCCGCGCTCTTACCACTTCTATTCTTGAGAAGGGCATGGAAGCCGAGCAGAGCAATCGCTACGTGCGCACTACTCTCCACAAGGCTAAGCTCGTCCGTAGCTGCGTGGATCGCATGATCACTTATGCAAAGAAGGGTGACCTCTCTGCACGTCGTGAAGCTTCTCGCTTCGTGATGAGCCCGAAGGCTGTGCAGGACCTGTTCGCAACGATCGGTCCTCGCTACGCTGGCCGTAACGGCGGTTACACCCGCATCATCAAGCTCGGCCCGAACCGCGCTGGTGACGCTTCCGAAATGGCTCTCGTCGGTCTCGTCGAAGACGAAATCGTCGTGAAGGCCAAGAAGGCTGCCGAACCTGCCAAGTCTGAAGCTGTGAGCATGGTCGAAGGCGAAAGCAAGGCATAATTGATCTTTGCAAAAAGATTGAAGCAGGGTTCCGATGAGAAATCGGATCCCTGTTTTTTGTAGTATTTAACTCACAATTTGTACCTTGAGCCGTTAATTTTGTATTTTATAGAGACATGCGTAACTTTATACTATTCATAGCTTTACTTTGCGTTTCCCTTTTTGCGGATGACATTGCGAAGTCGGCTTTTATTTCGCAGAAATCCGGAATTGCATCGCGTAGCAACATTGCCTTGCAACCGGCGACTGCTGAATCTCCTGTGGATTCGAGCTATGTGCTTGGCCCGGGCGACTTCTTGGACTTGATGCTTGAAGACAATTACTTGTCGGTGCAGGTGTCTCCGGATGGGACGATCGCCATTGAAGAATGTGGTATGGTTACGGTCGGTGGCCATACGCTTGCCGAAGCACGCGAAATGATTTTGGATCTTGTATCCAAGCGCTACAAGCGCGAATACTGTTTTGTGCAGCTTGTCGCCTTGAAGAAATTCAGGGTGAACGCCTTGGGTGCCGTGATGCAGGTGGGGCAGCACATGATCGATGCGCAGACCCGCTTGAGTTACTTTATCCGTTTGATTGGCGGCATTATGCCAAACGCGAATACCGAAGACGTGATGATATTCCGCGGTAAGGACACGCTGCACGTGAACTATACGGAAATGTCCACGAAGGGCGATTTTGAACAGGATATTATGCTTGAACAGGGTGACAGGATTTATGTCCCGTTCATTGCAATGGGTGACAATATCGCCTTGGTATTCCCCGGTTACAGGACGAGTATCGCTTACCAGCCGGACCGTACCGTGCAGGATTACTTTGACCTTGCGGGCGGTTCGCGTATGCATAACTATGGCTACAAGGCCGTGTGTATTCGTGAGCCGGATGCACCTCCGCGCTGGATTCCCCTTTCCGAAATGAAGCAGACAAAGGTCGCTCCTAATACCGAGGTTGAATTCTCGGTACAGGAAATGTTTGTGTATGTAGGTGGTGCCGTAAGCTATCTCGGTCGACATAATTACGAACCGTCGTGGCATGCCATTGACTATGTCGCCGCTTCGGGTATCAATACGAATACGGGTACGTGGAACCAGATTAAGGTGTGGCGCGGAAAGGATCCCAAGGCCTTGAAGTTGAGCGTGACCGAAGATCCGATTCTGCCCGGAGACTATATCGAAATTCCGAAGAGCCACTACGAATCATTCAAGGATTTCACTTTGTTCCTTGCCTCGCTCTTGACGGTGATTTCTTCGGCATTCATTATTTACGTGAACTACAAGTAATATGGCTTCTGAAACGCAACATGATATGACTTTGTTGGAAGGCCTGTTGAGGGTCGCCAATAGCTGCCTTTCCCATAAGCGCCTGTTCGTGCTTACGATTTTTATTCCTGTCTTGGTGACGTTTATCTTGGTGATGTGGGTCATCAAGCCGTCGTACGCGGCTGAAGCGATCGTGACGCCTCCTGCTAGTGGTAGCCCTTTTACCGGCAGTCTTGGAAAACTCCTGGAAGGTACTGGTGGACTTTCGTCCTTTTCATCTTTGATGGGCGGCAAGGATGAGGGCGTGAATATTGTATGGACTTATTTCAATTCCTGGGAATTGCACGACAAGGTAATTGAAAAGTTCAACTTGGCCGAGCACTACGAATTCGACGGAAATTTCCATGCGGATTTGTTGAAGCAGTTCCGCAAGAATTTCTCGCTGGAACAGAACGAAGAAGACATGTTCTACATCGTTTTCGTCGATAAGGATTATAAGCTTGCTTCGCAGGTTCTCACGTTCATGCTGAGTGAAGTGGATTCCATGTACAACAACTTCAAGACGACCCAGGCTCGTCAGTCCCGCGCCTATATGAACCAGCGCCTGGCCGAAGTTGAACAAAGGATCGATTCCCTGGAAAATGAATTTGTGAAGTTCCAGGAAGAAAACCACATTTATGATCCGGATGTTCAGGCCGAGGGAACGATGAAGTACCTGTCTGGGCTCCAGGTGGACCGTGATGCAGTTTACCTCGCACTGTCGAAAGAACGCAAGGAACATGGCGAAAACACGAGGCAGTTCCAGGATCTTCAGAACCGCTTGAAGGATATTGATATTGCAAAGCACCAGACCCTGGGTGGTAGGCACAGCAATATTGGCGTGGTCGCGTTGAACAAGGTTCCGAAACTTTCGGCCGAGTATGCAAGATTGGAAAAGGAACTGAAGTTGCAGGCCGTGATCTATACGCTTTTGAAACAGGAAAGCGAACGCCTGTACATTGAAGAAAGTAACTTGATGTCCAACCTGGTGGTGCTGCAACCGCCTTGGGAAAACGACAAGAAGGTGAAGCCCTTGAGGGGCGTGACGCTTATATTCGTATTCTCGATCAGCTTTATTGTGGCTATGTTCCTCTGCTGCTTCCTGGAATACTGGCGCGGTGTAAATCCCGAGTCGTCCCTGGGTGCAGAGATGCAGAAGTTTTCTCGGAAAGTGAGATTCAAATCGTAGTCCACAAGGTTTGCCGGTGGAAGACTATTTCGTTTCAATAGCGTGTGCGTTGACTGCGCTGCTCTGCATTTTTTATGTAGGGATATTGAAGAAGGATCTCTTTCATCCGACGGTATTCTATATCTTTTGTCAGGTGATGACCTTGGGGATTGCGTACCTCAAGATTAGCCGGGCAATGACTGACTTTACTGCGGTGACGTGGTTTGTCTGGCTTGGCGCCCTTGCCGCCTTTATTTTAGGATCGACGGTCTATTATCTTGTGAGTCCCGAGAGGCACCAGGTGGATCGGGCACGCCTGCAAGAAATAGGCGCATCGTACAACTGGAAACTGCATTTTGCGATATCGATCGTGCTTTCGATTCTGTTTGCGGTGGGCGCACTCATGGTGGCGCGTGCCATTGGCGGTTTTTACTTGTTCAGTATCGGCAAGAAAACGCTCGAAGCGAATACCGAAACTTCCGTGTTTGCTAACGTATCGTATGCAAGCTCGCCGATTGTGGTCGTTGCCCTGATGGTGGCGACATTCAAGTCGATAAACCCTTACAAGTATATACGAATTGCATCGTTGATTATGGCGTTAGGAGTAATCGCCCTTTCGGTCTGCGTGTATCCGGGACGTAACTCGTTGTTCCTTTGCTTGGGTTCAAGCTTTATCCTTTTCAATTACTTGAAAAAGAAGATTCCCGTGAAGGCGGTGGTCATTGTCCTGTTGCTTGCGGTGTCTTCGTTCGTGGTGGTGGGCATGATGCGTTCGCAGTATGCCGACGATTCGCTTGAGGGTATGGGGCTAGAGTACATGATGAAATTGCCCTATGACTATGTGGCGAATAACTACTGGAATTTGGATTACGCCATTAATTCGCCTAGCGACAGGGAAATTCACCCGTATACGTACGGCTTGGACATGGCGGGCGTCTTTATTGAATATACCGGCGTTCCGGCCTCGTTCAGAAAGTCGTATGGCTGGGACGACATGTTCAATACCCGCATTCAAAAGGTGTATGGCTACAACACGGTGAGTTACCTGTGGGAAGTCTACAAGAATTTTGGAATGGCCGGCTGCATCTTTTTCCCGTTTGCGGTATCGTTCTTGATGTCGTTCCTGTACGAAAGAATGTGCAGTCGCTGCACGCCGCAAATGTTCATGCTGATGTCATTTTCGATTTACTATGTCGGTTGGAGTTTCTTTGCGGCCGGCTTCAAGTTCGCCCATGTGTGGCTGTGGGTTTATATCGCGATCCTGATGGGATTCCTGTGCAAGAAGCGCCTATTGGCGAGAAAGCCCGAGCTTAGCCAGAATTAATGACTTGCAGGTCTTGCGTTCGTTGGCGTCGAGGCCGAGCATCCATGTCGCGGCCATGACCGCAAGAACAGAAATAGCAGAAAGAACGAAGAATCTGATCACGCCTTGAACAGGAATGTTCGAGGCGGCAATTGATATGGCGCCTGCCGAAATGGAAACAGCGATAATCGGAGCCACCACTTTTTTCAGGTAACGCTTGAAGGGCAACTGGATCTTGTCTTGCATGTAGACGGCGCGCCAGAAGAGAACGACCAGGTTCACGGCAAAGCGCACGATGAAAACGTATACCGGTGAATAGTGGAAGTACAGCACCAGAATGCAGAGCGGAATGTTGAGCGCCGTAATTGCGGTTTCAATCAGGTAGTAGTTGCGGACCTTGCCTGTAGCGAGAATGGACATCCATTGGGGCCCGGCAATCGAATCGGTCAAGACAAAGAGAATCATCCACTTGACGAATTCGGGTGCGTATTCGGGAACTTCGACAAGCCAAATCTTGAAGATGAATTCGGTATTGAGGATCAAGGGAATCGATACGAGCAGCATCAGGAAATACGAAAACTTGGAAACCCTGATGACGAGCGTGGAAAGCGAATCGAATTCTCCGCACGAATACTGCTTGACAATTTGCGGGTTGCTTGCGGTCTGGAAACTTGCGACAAGCTGGTTGGTCGCTTCGGCCACTCGGTTGGCAATACCCATGGCGGCGTTCAAGGTGACTCCGTGGAAAATGTTCAAGATGAAGTTGATGCCCTGCGACTTGCAGATGGCCGTGACGCCACCGAAAGTGCACCAGCCGGAGAACGATACCATTTCCTTGAGAAGTGCCTTGTCGCGTTCCAATTTATAGGTGCAGTGCTCCTTGAAGTGGCGCCTGCTGTAAAAGGCGTACGAGGCCTGCACTGTCATGGCGACGGCGAATGCGAGGGCGGCGTAAGCGGTAAGCTTGTCGGAATCAATGATGACAAGCAGGTAGACGATAATCAAGCGAAGGATGGCGTTCACGATACTGATGCCTGCGATAAAGGACATTTTTTCGTGAGCGATAATCAGGGCGTTATAGGGAATGAAGACGATTCCAAGAAGAGTGCTGCCGACCGAGAATTGGTAGACGATATTGGCGGCTGTCATTCGCCCTTCGGGAATATTCAAGTGATAGTTCAAGAAATAGAGACCGACCGTTTCGGCGAGCAACAAAAGCACAAGTGAAATTCCGATGTGGATATTCAGCGCGGTCGAAAATACTTTAGATACCTTGGTGCTGTCGTTTTGCCCGAGCGTAAAATTCAGGTATCGCTGCGTGGCAAGTGTCATCGAGGCGATTAGGAACGAAAACGATGCGGTAATGCTTCCGACAATTTCAAAAATACCGAAGTCCGAAATGCCCAGGTACTTCAGCACGATTCTCGAGGTGTACAAAGACACCACAAGCGTGAACGCCATGCGTATATAAAGAAACAGGGTATTCTTTGCGATACGTTTGTTTACTTGTGACGGCATAGAATTTTTCTTTGCAGCGAAAGCTTGATCTTGAACAGGTACAGGACAGAGAACAGTTTATGCTTGCAGAGGAAGAACTTGAAACGGTCCCGTTGCGTGAAGGCATCCTGGTTGTAATTTTCGAGAGCTCTTTGGGTTGCATCGAGGTTTATAAATTCAAGGAAGTTCTTGCGCGACTCAAAGAACGATTCCTTGTTTTGCGGATTCAAGTAATATTGAATGAGCGATGCGTACACGATTCGCGACATGTCTGTGTATAGCCACGAAAGGTAGCGGGTTCTGTCGATACCGTAAATATCGCAGAGGGGGAGTTCACCGATGAGCTTTTCGCTGTTGGCTACAAGGGCGCCGAAATCTTTGCGGAGCGCCTGCGATAGGGAACCTTCGGATTCGCGGTAATGGTAGAATGGCCTAGACAGATACGAAAGTCTCGGGCGCTTGCATAAGGCGTTCAAGAAGAACAATCTATCTTCGCCGAGCGAGATTCCCTTGCGGAAAATTAGATTATTGCTTTTCAGGAAATCGCTGCGGTAGAACTTGCAGCATACTCCGATGATAATGCCGCAATGCATGGGATTTGTCTGGACAGCGTTCTTGATAAGTTCGGCAAGGTTTTCGTTTTCAAAAATTTTGATGTCGCTGTCGAATGCCTTGAATGCCTGGCATGAATTTTCGGTGTCGCGATAGTTTTCGAATATTGTGATGTCGGACTTTTGCGTGCTCGCGAAATTGTAGAGTGATTTTAGAGCGTCTGTGTCGAACCAATCGTCGGAATCGAGGAATACGGTGTATTCGCCAGAAGCTTTTTGAATGCCCAGGTTGCGGGCTTCGGAAACGCCCTTATGGTCTTGCTGCAAGAACTTGATTCGTGGATCGGCGTTTGCGTATTGCTTTGCGAGCCTCACGCAGGGAGCGTCGCTACCTTGTTCCGGGGTGGAGCCGTCGTCGATGACGATGATTTCGATATCCTTGAGTGTCTGGCCTACAAGACTTTCAATACACTTCCTGAAAAAGGAATCGCATGTATTGTAGGCGGGAACAATGACACTGACTTTAGGCATAAGAAATTTTCTATTATATTTATAGAAGCAATTTACAAAAATAAACCCCTAGAAAGATTGACGATGACTGAAAACAAAAGGAATTATGGCATTGATTTATTGCGCATTGTTTCGATGCAGATGATCGTCATGCTCCATGTCCTGGGGGCCGGCGGAATTTTAGGACATGTTCCCTACGGCACGCCGAATTACTATGCGGCATGGGGACTTGAAAACCTGATTCTTTGTGCGGTCAACTGTTATGCACTGATTTCGGGTTACGTGGGAATCTATTCGACTTTCAAGCTTAAAAATATTGTGGCGCTTTGGTTCCAGGTGGAATTCTATTCTTTGGGCATTGCGCTGTTGCTGTATTTCTTGTGCCCGGGTGTATTCGGTGTTGGCGATATTTTAAAGTCGGGACTTCCGGTTCTTTTTGAGCGGTACTGGTATTTCTCGGCGTATTTCCTGATGTTCTTCTTTATGCCGTTTATGCAGCGCTTTGTGCTTGGTGTTTCTAAAGAGACTGTGGTGAAGTTCCTTGCGATTGTGTTTGTGCTGCTTTCGATTTTGCCGACACTTGTCGATAGTGATGTTTTCTATACGATGAACGGTTATAGCGCCTTGTGGCTAATCGTGATGTACATTCTCGGGGCGGCGATTCGCCATCATGGGTTGTTGCAGAATAGGCGTGTCCGCTTTTATGCGGTTGTTTTCGGTGGGGCAATTGCATGCAACTGGATTGTGAAATTTGGACTCGCTTATTTGTCGGTTCGCTTGACAGGTGGCGAAAATGCGCATACCAATGTGCTATTGGAATATACTTCGCCGACAATTATTGCGGCCTCGGTAATGCTTTTGATTCTGTTCTCTCGAATCAACCTGGGCAAGGTTGCCTTGGCTCTTGTGAAGTTCTTGTCGCCGCTTGCTTTTGGTGTGTACCTGATACACATGCAGCCGATGCTTTGGACCTTGTTTGGTGAAGCTCCTTTTGCCTACTTGGTAGAAATCCCGCTTTATAAGGCGGCGCCTTGGTTTGTAGCGATTGTCGTATCGGTCTACTTGGCCTGTTCCCTTTTGGAATGGATTCGCAGGCTACTGTTCAAGCTGCTGCATGTATCGGCGCTTGAAATCTGGATTTCGGAAAAAGCCTATTCCTTATGGAATAGCTTGCTTGCTCGCTTGTAGAGCATGTTTGCGAGGGGGAGCGCTATAACGCAGGCGATTGTATAGAGCGCGACCTTTAATTCTGAGGATGCCTCGGGCCATATTCTTTTAACGATAATTGAGGCGCATACTATTACGAGCCAGTGCAACACGTAATAGGTCATGGAATCTTTGCCGATAACCTGCAGCCTTATTTTTTCGAGCGGGCGGATTCTTGCGATATGGTCGAGGATAACGATGCCTGCAAGAGATGCCGGGAGCCACAAGAGATAGGTGCCGCTAAAGATTTGGTGGAGGTGCATGTCGACTTGGGGAAAGTCGACGGCATAAACGGCGATGAATGTCACGATGGCGGCAATCAGGATTGGAAGCTTGAATTGCTTGTCTTTTAAGAAATGGCCTGCCGCAAGGAAAAATAGACCTGCAAATACATTTCCGAAATAATGGGGCAAGTTTAGGGAAACTTGCATCAGGATGCATGCGACAATAAGGCCGATGATGGCGATAATGTAGTCAGGCAGTTTTTTGAAGAGGATGTTGAAAATAATTCTTGCGAAAAAGAGGCTGAACAGGAACCAAAGCGGAGGGTTACTTTCAAGGGCGCCTCCCATAAGTAGGGCGTGCAGGTTATCTTGAATAAAGCCGGATGTCGTAAAGCCTTCGTGACTCATTTTGGCGGCGTATTCGATACATGCTCCGCAGAATGAAAATAGGGCGAAGGGAATCAGGAGCCTTTTTGCCGAAGCCTTGATTTCGACAAGGGTGGGCTTTTCGCGAAAGAACATTCCGGCCTTAAAGAAAAACCAGGGCATCATGAAGAATATCAGGCTGCACCAAAAAGAGTACAGGGTTTGTTGCCCTTGCCATAGTCCCGCATGTTGCGTGATGTGGCCGAATACCATATGGATAATCAGAAAACCGCAGGCGATATCGGGGTAGAGTTGTCTTTTGGTCGGTGTGATTTCCATAACTTAAAATTAGCATCTTTCTTTTACAAAAACGCCGTTCCTAACGATAAATAAGGTGAATGGAGATATCGGTAAATGAAAAATTTTGTATCTTTGGGTGCAAAATCGCGAGAGTGGCGGAATTGGCAGACGCACCAGACTTAGGATCTGGCACTTCGGTGTGAGGGTTCGACTCCCTCCTTCAATACTTTTTAACCGACTCTCGGAGTTCATCATGAGCGTAGAAATCAAAGAAACAAGCGCAACCGTGCGCACCCTCGAAATCACCATCCCGCAGGCAGACCTCACTGCTCCCTTCGAAAAGAAGCTGGGCCAGTACAAGAAGCAGGTGTCCATGAAGGGTTTCCGCCAGGGCATGGTGCCGAAGGCAATGATCCTGAAGCAGTTTGGCGGCGCTATCCGTCAGGAAGCCGTGGACGAAGTCGTGAACAAGCTCGTTCAGGACGCTCTCAAGAACGCAAACATTATCCCCGTTGGCTCGATGAAGGTCGTGGATTTCAAGGACGACAAGGAAAACGACATCGCACTTAAGGTGGAAGTCGAAATGGATCCGGAAATCGACATCAAGGGTTACGCTGACTTAGGAATCACCGTTCCTGAAACGGCTGTGCACGAAGAAGAAGTCAAGGAAGAATATGACCGCTTGATCCAGATGTGGAGCAAGGACGAACATGTGGATCGCGCTGCCGCCAAGGGCGACGTCGTGGTGGGTAACTACCTCGAAGTGGTGATTGACGGCGAAAAGCAGGAACTCCCGGAAAACAAGGAATTCCGTAGCCTCCTCGGCCAGTCCGCTTCTCCGGGATTCGACGAAGGCCTCACCGGTGCAACTGCTGGTGAAACCAAGGAAATCAACTTCAAGTACCCGGATGACCACAAGGATGAACGCTATCGCGGCAAGACCGCTCAGTTCAAGGTGGAAATCACCGACGTGCGCGCTATTGTTCCGCCGACCATGGACGAAGAATTCTGCAAGCAGATTGGCGTGAAGGACGTCGAAGAATTGAAGCAGAACCTCGCCGAAGGCCTCGCTAACCAGAAGCAGGACGCCGCCAAGAACAAGGCTATCAACGAAGCTCTCGACAAGATTATCGAAGCCAACCCGTTCGAAGTGCCGAAGGCTCGCGTCTATGACCTCATCAAGTGGACGCTGAACCGCAACGCCCAGAGCGAAAAGGATGTGGTGGAACCGACCGAAGAACAGCTGAACGGCCTTACTCCGGAAGCAATCCGCGAAATCAAGAAGCACCGCATTCTCGACTTTATTGCAACTAAAGAAAAGATCAAGCCGTCGCAGGCTAACGTTGATGAACGTCTGAAGCAGATGGCCGCCGCCTACCATGTGGACTTTGAAACCCTCAAGGGCCACTTCCGTCAGTCCGGCCGCATCAACCAGCTCCGCGATGAACTCCGTGTTCAGATGGCTGCCGACTTCATCGTCGGTATCCGCCCGGCTGCTGAAGAAAACAAGTAAGAGGTAAACTGAATGATCATCCCTACCGTCATTGAGACCACCGGACGCGGTGAACGCGCCTACGATATCTACTCCCGTCTCCTCAAGGAACGCATTATCTTCTTGGGCACGCCGATTAACGACGAAGTGGCGAACAACGTCATGGCCCAGCTGATTTTCCTTGAATACGAGAATCCGGAAAAGGATATCACGCTGTACATCAACAGCCCGGGTGGTTACGTTTCGGCAGGGCTTGCCATTTACGACACCATGCAGCATGTTCGCCCGAAACCATTTGCATTGGTAACTGCGCTTCGATGGCTGCAGTGTTACTTGCGGCAGGTACCAAGGGCAAGCGTTACGCGCTCCCGCACTCCCGCATTATGCTTCACCAGCCGTCTGGCGCTGCTACCGGTCAGTCGACCGACATCCAGATTACCGCAAAAGAAATCGTGCGCACCAAGGAAACCTTGGCCGAAATCGTTGCAAAGCATACCGGCAAGTCGATTGACGAAGTCCGCGAAAAGACTGATCGCGATTTCTACATGGGCCCAGAAGAAGCAAAGGCCTTCGGTGTCATCGATGAAATCTTTGTTCCGCGTAAAGAGGGAATTTAATGTATCGTAGCGGGAAAAATCACCCGACGGTTACGTGTAGTTTTTGCGGCAAGCCCGCAGAACGCGTCGAAAAGATGATTACGGGCGCAGGCGTACAGATTTGTAGCGACTGCGTTGCCATGTGTCACCGCATTATCGAAGAAGACCGCATGCGCGCGAAGCAGGAATCTGCCGCTGCCGAGGCTTCCTCGAAACCGCTCCCGCTCCCGACTGAAATCAAGGCGCACCTGGACGAATACGTAATCGGCCAGGACCAGGCAAAGACTGCCCTTTCTGTGGCGGTGTACAACCACTACAAGCGCCTGCGTTACAAGCAGGCTCACCCCGATGCGCAAGAAGTCGAAAAGTCGAACTTGCTCCTGGTGGGTCCGACTGGTTCGGGTAAGACGCTTTTGGCACAGACCATGGCGCGCTTCCTGGACGTTCCCTTTACTATTGCCGACGCTACCGTGCTGACTGAAGCCGGTTACGTGGGCGAAGACGTGGATAGCATCATTGTGCGCCTGTTGCAGGCTGCCGATTACGATGTGGCCCGCGCCGAACGCGGTATCATCTTTATCGATGAAATTGATAAAATTGCCCGTAAGACTGCCAACCCCTCCATTACTCGCGACGTGAGTGGCGAAGGCGTGCAGCAGGGTCTTTTGAAGCTTTTGGAAGGTACTGTGGCTGCCGTGCCGCCGAAGGGTGGCCGTAAGCACCCCGAACAGCCTCTTGTGCAGGTGAATACCAAGAATATCCTGTTCATTTGCGGTGGCGCCTTCGAAACTCTCGACAAGATTATTTCTCGCCGCGTGAATACGGGTGGCATGGGCTTTGGCGCCGATATCCGCAGCGCCGAAGAAAACTCGCTCAGCGAACTCTTCAAGCTCCTGGAACCCGATGACCTGATTCAGTTCGGTCTCATTCCCGAAATTGTGGGCCGCTTGCCTGTAGCCGTAGCCCTTGAAGAACTCGACGAGGCTGCGCTCCTGAATATTCTGACCCAGCCGAAGAACGCCCTTGTAAAGCAGTACAAGAGCCTGTTCGAAATGGACGGTATTGAGCTGAAGTTCGAAGATGATGCTCTCAAGGAAATTGTCCGCGAAACGATGGTCCGCAAGACAGGTGCTCGCGGGCTCCGCTCCGTGATGGAAAAGACCTTGCAGAAGGCCATGTTCGAAATGCCGGGTTCCGGCAACAAGGAATTCGTGGTGACCGCCGAAATCGTGAAAAACGGTCTCAAGGCCCCCGAAAAGAAGTCGGTCGATAAGACGGTTGCTCTCAATACTGGCGCCGAAACGACAAAGAAGGCCCGCAAGAAAGTATCGTAATCGAGAATTTCTGGAAAATTTAAACAGCTGTCGCACAAAATGCGGCAGCTGTTTTTAATTGCGCTGGTGAAGGATTATTTCTTCTTTTTCTTTTTGGCCTTGCGAATTGTATCGACGGCGGCTTTCAATTCATCTTTCTTGGCCTGTTCTTCTTCCGGCGTAGGCTTTGTTTCTTCCAAAAGGCGGTCGGCCCATTCGTCCCAGAAACGGCAGCGTTCGCCTTCGAGTTTCATCTTGGCGAATTTTACCGGTTCGGTTTCGACGGCAAGCGTCACGACCGATTCTTTGTAGGCCTGCGGAAGGCCTGCCACGTGCGCCATGCGCTGCTTGAGTTCGGCTACGGTGGCATCTAGAATATCGACTTCGAAACGGCGCTCGATATAGCGGCGGGTAATGAACCCGAGTGCCATAAAGTAGTCGCCTTGGTTCCCTTCGGCAAGGTAATTCTTCTGGCGGAGTTCCTTGAGGGCAAGCACCGCTTCTTCGTACGGCGGGAGCCTGGGGGCCTCACCACGCTTCGCAAACTTTTTATGCAGGAACCAGCCGAGGAACACGAGGAGGGCGACGCCAATCACAATCAGCACAATGTAGAGCCACTGCGGGAGGCGCGGATCGTCGAGCGGGTCTTCGACTTCAATAATGTCTTCTTCTTCGCCGGTGGTACGGGTAGAAACTTTGACGGCTACGGGGTCGGTGCTTGTCTTGACAGTGTCGTTACCGACGATGGCACTCACTTGCTGCGGGGCGATCAGAAAGTCGCCGCTCACGAAGGTGTTGAGCGTTGCAAGCCAGGTGAATTTGGCAGTGCCTTTGGGCATGCCTTCGGTCACCTTTTCGTTCTTCATTTCCTTGACTTCGAAACTGCCGAGATTTCCGACGAAGCTCGGCAAGTCAACGATTGCGTTTTCGGGGGCCACGACCTGGATTTCGTAATTGAACATGTCGCCCACGAACACCTGGGCGTTATCGACGTTCGCCTTGACCGATACGTCGAAGGCGAGGGCGCTTGTGGCACAAAATGCGATTGCGGTAAAAAGAATTGCGAGAGAGCTATAAATTCGAGACATATAAACCTCAGTGCAAAAGAATATACAAATTTTGGGGTGTGCAGGGCAACTTTGGCGGGCTGATTATCTATATTCCCAAAGGCTTATGCTTTGGCGAAAAATATGCAAGTCGATGTTTGTTGCGGTGCTGTTTGGCGTCGTGTTCGCTGTTGCAGATGAACCTGCCGATAGCCCTGCGGTCAAGACAGATTCCGTTGCGGTGGCCGATAGCACAGGGCTCAAGACTTCGCGCGAGGGCACGCTTTCGATAGTCTCTCTTTTGCTGCCGCACAATTCGCTCAAGAATTCAGAGACTTTACACAATTGGCCTTTTTTTGCGTTTGCGGTGCCTGCGTACATGTACCATTTTAAGGTGCAGCAGGATTTTGGCAAGTTGCTGAGTTTTAAGGGCTTGGCTTCGGGCGATGTGAACTTTGCGGGGGTTGGCGTAAAGCTTGATGCCGCAATTGAGTTGATGCACTTGCTGGAACTGGGCGCCGAGGCGAATACAGGTACCGCGCTGAACTACGGTCGCACGGCAACTTTTATGGGTGTTTACCGGCCCGAAAAACGAAAGTACAGGCGCGATATTATGTTCACGGAATACGCATACGGCATGCGTTACCATACGGCGCTCACTATACCGTTGCTTGCGTTTTTGCCCAAGAGCGACTGGACCAAGATTATTCTGAAGGGAACTGCGGAACTCAAGTATTCTGCATATACGGGCGCCGAAGATAAAGAGGTGTGGAAGGCCGGCAACGAAAACATGGTGAACGGCTTTAAGTACAAATATGGCGGTACGCTGATTTACATGATGCCGTTCAAGCGCGTGCCTATGGCGATGCTTGCAGTGAATGCGAGCGGCTTCAAGCACGAATATGATTTTGACAAGGCGTACAAGGATTACAATCCGGGCTTTGTAACGGTGAGTATAACTCCGATGGCTTCGATCAAGGTGAGCCAAAAATGGAACGGCATGCTTATGGCATCAGTCTCGCGCGACCGCAAGTTTGAAAATCACCGTTACCCGACAACCGAAGAATTGTTGCAAAAGCAGGTGGGGAGCGAATGGGATTTGCGTACGGTCATGTTTATTATGAGCCGGAAATTCTAGATTTTGTTCCACAAAATGGAAATGCCCGCTGTGGCGGGCATGACAGAAAACATGAATATTGCCTTAATTATCTACCTGGTGTTTTTGATTGCGATTGCGGTGCGCAGTGCGCGGCGCGTAAAGGACATTCCCGATTTTTTCGTGGCGCGCAAAGGGGCGTCGGCGAAGGCGGTAGCCGGTAGCCTTGTGGCGACGATTCTTGGCGGGTCGGCCGTGATTGGCGCCGTCGATAGCGGCGCAAAACTCGGCGGGGCCGCGAGCTGGTTCATGCTGGTGGGTGCGCTTGGTTTGTTGGCGTTGATTCCGTTTGCGGGCCGCGCCTACAGCCACGGCAAATATGCGTTGCCGGACTTGGTCGAAAACTTGTACGGCAAGGGCCCGCGGCTGGTCGCCTCTTTTGTGATTCCGGTGGCGTGGACTGGCATTGTGGCGGCGCAAATTATTGCGGCGGCCAAGCTCTTGATGACTTTTACCTCGATGGGTTATACCACGGCGGCGGTTGTGTCGTCGGCGGTGTTTACGGGTTACACGCTTGCAGGCGGCCAGGTTTCGATTTTGCGTACCGACTTTTTGCAGGCTTGCCTGATTATCGCGGGGCTCTTGTTGCTTGCGGGTTTTGCGAAGTTTGGCAGCGGCGAGCTCGGCAGTGTGGTGGCAAGCGCTACGACTAGCGTGGCGCCCAAGTTCCCGTTCAATACGAATTTCACGCCGCTTGACTTGTTCCTTTTAATTCTTACTTACGGTACCACGTATACGGCAGGCCCTGATATTTATAGCCGCATGTTCTGCGCGAAAGATGCTGCGACTGCCAAGAAGGCGATTGGCATGGCGGCATGCGTCTTGATTCCCGTTGCATTCGTGATCGGATTCCTGGCTGTTTACGGCGTGAGCCTCGCAGGGGTACAGGGTGCTCGCATTACGGCGATTGCAAATGCGGTATTGCCGCCGGCACTTTTGCCGATATTTGCACTTGCGCTTTTGAGTGTGGTGCTGAGCAGTGCCGATACAACTCTTTTGAGCAGTTCCATCATCATTAACGGACTGTGTCGTAAACCTACGCTGCTTCAGGCTCGTGTGATTATCTTGATGAACGGCTTGCTTGCCTTGATTTTGGCACTTGTATTCACCGACATTATTGGCACGCTCTTGCTTGCGCTTGCAGTTTATGCAGGTGCGTTTAC
The DNA here is from genome assembly GCA_902799745.1 of Fibrobacter succinogenes. Lineage (GTDB taxonomy): Bacteria > Fibrobacterota > Fibrobacteria > Fibrobacterales > Fibrobacteraceae > Fibrobacter > Fibrobacter succinogenes_Q. Next base: position 17,272 of record CADCBQ010000008.1, read on the forward strand.
GGTGCCGATTCTGTGGGGACTTTTGGGCCTTAAGGCAAAGCCCAAGTTTGTGGGGATTGCCATTGTGGCAGGTGGAATCTTGGCGCTCGCGGGTAAACTGTGTCCGGCGTTACCGGGTTCGCTTGGCTCGCATACCGGGGATATCTTAATGATTGCAGCGTTCGTGGTGAACGCGATTATCCTTGCCCTCGGCCGTGAATCTCGTGCCGCTAAATAGGCTTAAGCCGCTTTAATTTCTTTGTTCAAAATCTTTTGACTGCGTATAGCTACAGTCGGATGTTCGCGGTAAATCACCGCGAACAATTTTGTATACGGGATTTCGCTTTCGGCGAGGTTTCGCATGGCGGCCTTGGCCACCTTTTTGCCGAGCTTGTCGAAGGCGTAGCGGTCGGCTTCGTATTCCTGGTGCCAGCAGTAAAGGTGGAATAGGGTGCGGAACGGAATTGCCGCCAAATGAAGCCAGAGGATGGATTCTACAAGCGACATGCCGTGGCTTGCAAGCAAGAAGGCGAACAGCCATACGGCCAACAGCAACAGGGCGATTTTCGCGAGGTTACGCAAAATGCCGTGACGCAGGCTCGCGTGGCCTTCTTCGTGTTTTTTCACGAATTCGTTTTCGGCAGGTTCCTTGCGATTCTCCGGCAGCGGCACGATGTCGTTCAGCAAAGGAATCAAACGCAGTACGGCAAAGATGCCGCCGCGCATTTGCGTAAGCCTGCGTTCGCGAATTTCAAGCACGAGGCGTGCCACGAATTCAATGGCAAGCAATAAGGCGAGTATCAGCGTGGCAGAACTCATCAGAGCTATTCGGGCTTGGCTATTTTAACAATGGAATTTAGCCTGCGCAACTTTTCTTCGACACGGGCTTTTTCCCATTCGGTGAATCCCTTGTCAATCGGGTGCGCGTTGTCGTAGTCGTCAAAGATCTGGCGGCCGCGTTCGTTGTCCTTGTCGAGTCCGTGCGTTACGCGTTCGTACCAATCCTTTTCGAGCTGGCGGTAACGCTTGAGCAATTCGTCGAACGTTTCGGGCAAGGCTACCACGCGCATCACGTCCTTGTTCGCGTCGTTGGTAGCCATGCGGCGCAGTTCCTTTACGGGTTGCGCTTGCAGGTTCTGGTCGTTTACTACCAAGGTGATAATCTGTTCGAGCGCGTAACGTTCCATGTATTCCTGGTACGTCTTGATCGCCTGCTGGCGAATGCGTTCGCGCATAAAGTTTTCGCCGAGACCGTCGATGTGTTCCTTGGTGTAGATGTCGCGAATGGTGGCCACTTGCAGGCGCTGGTAAGCGTCGTAAACGTAGCGCACGGTATCGGGGCTAAAGATGCTGTAGAAGGTGGCGGGCACAATGCCCTTGCCGCGCAGCGAATACTTGTAAAGGTTGCGGTCGAGCGCGTAGGCGTTGCGGGCGTAATTCCAGCCCGGCACGATTTCGTTCAGGCGAGGAGCCACTCCCACGAGTTGCGGGTCACCCGGGCGAATCAGCGAGAATGGGAATTTGACGCGCTGCGGGAGCGTGGTGAGTCCAGTTGCAATCAGTGTGAATGGAGATTCGCGGTAGTTTGCGGGGAACTTGATGTTCACGCCGAGGCCAAAGAACATTCCCTGACCGGGCATGACTTCTTGGTCGGGCATACGGCCGGTGTGGTTGCTGCCCACGTTCGCGCCATAGCCCAGGTTTCCGCAGCCTTCGGGCCAAAGGGCCGCAATCAAGAGCGAGTGGTGGTGCATCTGTGTCATGGGACCCACGTAAGAGCTGTTGACTTCGCCTTCTTCGATGTGGCAGCAAGGTGCGATAATCGAAGACTTCACGATTGCCTTGCAGGCGACTGTGGTGCGGCTCATGAGCACGGAGCCCTGGACTTCGGCACCGGTGTGAATGGTGACCGATTTTTGCACGTTCGAATTTTCGAGAATCACGGAGTCGTAAACGTGGCTCGGTTCTTCGAGCGAAGAAAGCACCACGGAATTGCGGATTTTTTCGGCACCTTCGATGCGAGCGTGTGCGCCAATCCAACTGTTACGAATAATGTTGGTGTTGCAGACGACTGCGCCCTTGCCGACCACGCCGAACGGGAACGCGGTTTCTTCGCGGTAGGCCTTGAGCTGTTCGTCAAAAGCTGCGGCGACTTCGGGTTCAGGCTTGTGGAACAGCTGAGCTTCTACAAGTTCCATGGTAATTTCGGGGAACACGGCCACTTTGCGGCCGCCCATTTCGTTGCCCACGTGCATGGAGTTCCCGATCATGTAGCTGATTTTTCCGCTGCTGATAATCGAGCCCACGTTCTGCACCACGGCGCTGCTGCGCACTAAAATGTTGCTGAGCATGGCCACTTTGTGGACCAGTGCGTTTTCGATAAAGCAATTGTGTACAAGGCTGTCGTAAATGCCTGTCGGGAACGACACGTCGCCCGGCAATAAAAGTGTTCCAAAGAATTTAGGCAAGTAGACTTCGCCCATGAACGACGAACGGATAATGCGGTTCGGGTCGAAGTCCGGTTCGACCATGACCTTGTCCCAGGATTCGGAACGGTTGCCGTTCTTTTCAAGAATCTGGATTTCGTCTTCGGTCAGGTGGCGGTATTTTGCAGTTCCGGCCCTGATACCCTTGAAATTTTCGACGGAGGTCGCTAAAATGCTGTTCTTGAGCACTTTTTTCAATTTTAACAATCGCTGCATGTCGTAAAAATAGCCTAAATTTGGGTGGATGATGAAAGAGCTGCTCTATAATTTGATACGAAAACACAAGTATAGTATCTCGATTTATACCGAAGAGATCTTTGAAAGACGTTGTCAAGAAGAAATTATCCGCAGTGATGAGGATAACAGCTCGTTTGTATATCTTGAATTTGACTTTGAATCCCTGAAAAAGGATTTGCCCGACGAAGATGATTTCATGCAGTTCTGGAATTCCCTTTTCGCGGTGCTGAGCAGCGGTAGCCGCGGTAGCGACATCGTCGGATTCCTGGAACATGAATCGGGACTCGGCATGCTGTTGCTCGATTCCAAGCTTGATGGCTGGGAGCGTATTAAGGGCCGTATCGAACAGAAGACCTCGAGCAACCTTGAAAAAGTCAAGGATGTCTTGGACAAAACCATCAAGCCGATTCTCTATCCGGCTTGCATTCAGAATGTGCCCACGCCGGCGGCTGTGTAGTTATGGCTGAACAATCCGGCGTCCAAAAAGTTTTAGTCATCGGTTCGGTTTACCCGCGCTTTCACGAAGACGCCGAGGTGCCTTGGCTGCGAACCTCCATTGCGCACCTTAAAAAAGCAGGACTCGACATACAAGTTCTGGCGCCTGCCTACAAGGGGCTCAAAAGTCACGAAATCGATGGCGTCAAGGTGAACCGATTCCGCTATGCGCCTGCCTCTTGGGAATTCCTGACGCACGAAGAAGGCGCTCCCAGCAAGATGGCGAACAAGCCCTGGTTACAGTTGCTTGCGATTCCCTATATCATCAGCGGGTTCTTCAAGTGCATTAAAATCTGCCGCAAGTTTAAGCCCGACATCATCCATGCGCATTGGCCGTTCCCGCATGCCTACATTGCTTTCGGTGCCGCTAAGTTGTTCAAGATTCCGCTGGTGTTGAATTTTCACGGCGCTGAGCTTCTGCTGATTCGCAAAAAGAAATGGGTCAAGCCGCTCCTTAAATTTGCCATTAGCCAGGCGCAGGCCGTGTTTGCGAACTCGAGTTTTACCGCCAGCAAAATCAAGGCGCTCCGCAATGTCGATGTGGAATGGAGCCCGTATGGCACAACTTTGGAGACGGGGACGGGGAACGCCGAACCGCATCCGATAAACAGCAAGTTCAAAATCTTGTTCGTCGGGCGCCACATTGAACGCAAGGGCATTCGCTACCTGATTGAAGCGGCCAAGTATTTGCCCCGCGACCAATTCGAAATCCGCATCGTCGGCGTCGGCGATTTAACGGATGAATTAAAGAAGTTGGCTTCGGAGTCTGCGACCCCGAATTCCGCCGAAATCATTTTCACCGGCAAGCTTTCGCCCGAAGCGCTCGCAAGCGAGTACAAGACTGCCAACGTGTTCACGCTCCCGGCGATTGTTGACAGCAAGGGCGATACCGAAGGCCTCGGCGTCGTACTCATCGAGGCCATGGAACTCGGCCTCCCGATTGTGGCAAGCAATGTGGGCGGAATCCCCGATGTCGTAATCGACGGAGAAACGGGAATCCTCGTTCCCGAAAAAGACCCCGAGGCCCTCGCAAACGCCTACAAGCGCCTGGCCAGCAACCCCGAACTGATTTCGCAGTTGCTCGCCGGCTCCCAGAAGCGCATCAACGAATGCTTCACCTGGGACGGAATCATCGAGCGCCAAATCGCCGTCTACAACAAAGTCTTGAAATAATTTTAAAGACTCCCGCGAGGGAGCCTTTGCTGTATTATTTTTGATACTTGTTATGTATCTAAATAATTACTTGAGTAAAAATGGATGCTTTTTTAAATTCGTTCGTATTATGTTGTTTATGAAAAACATTGCAATAGTCTTCTTTTGTTTTCTTTTGTTGGCTTGTTCTGAAAGTTCTACAGAACCGGAGGTGTTTGACGCCAGCAGGGTGTGTCCGGAAAACAAACGAGGCACGTTTGTTGACGATCGTGACGGGCAAGTATATAAATATACGACTATTGGCAATCAGGTGTGGATGGCCGAGAACTTGAATTATAAAATGGAGTCTGGTTCGTATGATGCGTATTCATCATCATGTAGCTCAGTAGAAGATAACTGTGATGGACGTGGGTTGTCATATTCGTATGATGTTGTTTTGGAGGCTTGCCCTAAGGGCTGGCATTTGCCTGAACAAAAGGAATGGGATAAATTGATTGAAAAAATGGGTGGGGCTGAAATTGCGGGTGAACGCTTAAAGGCTGTTGATGGGTGGCATCCATTAAACCGAGATGACCCTCTCGGTGGTACAGATGACTGTGGTTTTGCCCTTAAATCGGCTGTGTCATCCAATTGGGATGGCGAAGGGTATTCCGCAGAATTGTGGTCGGCGACTAAAGCTCCGCATTCATATAGAACGCTTGTCACGATATACTTTTATTCGAATAAATCATGGGTGCATAATTTACAAGGTATAGATAGAGATAACTTTTCTATCCGTTGTATTAAAGAGTGATCTAGGGAAAAAATGAACAACTTCCTGAAACTGTTTTTTTCTTGTGCAGTGCTGCTTTTGACAGCGTGTACGACAGATTCTGGTGAATCTAGTGTAGTTGATGATTTTGATGCAAGTGTTGTGTGCCCGGCTGAGGGGACAAACGCTTATGGCATGCTGAACCGTGGCACGTTTGTAGATGAACGAGATGGTCAGGAATACAAGTATACGACCATCGGTGATCAAGTATGGATGGCCGAGAATCTGAACTACAATGCTGTGGGCAGTATTTGCCAAGGCAAGGATGAGTCGAAGTGTGAACTGTATGGCAGATTGTATAAATATGTTGGTCAGGATCGGAATACAGGACGTGATACCATAAATTGGGACTTTATTGATTCTGTGTGCCCGCCTGGTTGGCACTTGCCTAAATTGGCTGAATGGGAACTTTTGCAGTCGTATATGGGTGGAACGGATTCAATGGCTGTTGCATCAAGATTAAAGTCCGAAAATGGTTGGGAAAATAGCAACTAGGGGAATTCTGCAGTTTTTCTTTCCGCTACAGCGATATATGAAACAGGGAATTATCTTGTCGCGCTTGGTAGAAAGATAGGATATTTCTATAGTGGTGGTGGTTACTACACAATTCGATGCATTAGAGATTGATCTAGGGAAAAAATGAACAACTTCCTGAAACTGTTTTTTTCTTGTGCAGTGCTGCTTTTGGCGGCGTGCACGACTGATTCTGGTGAATCTAGCGTAGTCGATGATTTTGACGCTAGCATTGTGTGCCCGGCTGAGGGAACAAATGCCTATGGCATGCCGAACCGTGGCACGTTTGTAGACGAGCGAGATGGTCAGGAATATAAGTACACGACTATCGGCGACCAAGTATGGATGGCCGAAAATTTGAACTATAACGCAGTAGGCAGCATTTGCCAAGGCAAGGATGAATCGAAGTGTGAATTGTATGGCAGATTGTATAGGTATACTTGGCAGAATCGGAATACAGGACGTGATACCATAAATTGGGACTTTATTGATTCCGTATGTCCGCCTGGTTGGCACTTGCCAAAACTGGCTGAATGGGAACTTTTGCAGTCGTATATGGGTGGAACGGATTCAATGGCTGTTGCATCAAGATTAAAGTCCGAAAATGGTTGGGAAAATAGCAACTTAGAGGGCAATTCTGCTTTTTTTCTTTCTGCTACAGCAGGATATGAGACTATGAATTATGTAGTTTCATTTGGAAAAATAATTGGCATTTTCCCTTATGGAGGCAGTTACACAATTCGTTGCATTAGAGATTGATATAGGGAAAAAATGGGAATTTTTTAATGCTGTTTGCCATAGCATTCGTTGTATCAAGGATTAAAGAATGAAAAAGATAGCTTTGTTACTTGATGACCCCGAGGCCCTCGCAAATGCCTACAAACGCTTGGCCAGCAACCCCGAATTAATTTCGCAGTTGCTCGCCGGCGCTCAAAAGCGCATTGCCGAATGCTTCACCTGGGACGGAATCATTGACCGCCAGATCGCGGTCTACAACAGATACCATTCCCATTCAAGGTCGTAGTTGCTGTTGTAATCTTCGTGCTCCATGACATCGGTGGATTTTAGGTATCCGATGTTCGATTTCGTAAAGCATTTTCCCGAAGAATAGTTGTCATGTTCCGAGATGTCCTCGTCGATGACTTTGGGGCAAATTTTAATTTGATCCGTTCCCTTGTTAATCGTATAAGATTTGGTAACGGTGCCGGACCATACCCTGGTATCTTGCTTGTCGATAAAGGTGGTGGTGTTTATGGTTTGCCCTAAAACGCCGTCGCTGTAAGTGTAAATCGTGAACGAAACTTCCGGGTCGCCAGCATTGTCTAAACCGTCCCAATTACTAGAAAGCTGCTTGTAATAGGTCAGGGTAATTTTCATTGACTTTGCTGTGGTCAAGTAATAGAGAGCGCTGGAACTGCTAGAATATGTTGAGCTGCTTGAACGTGTTGAACTGCTAGATACATAGGCGCATCTGTATCCGTAGTAGGAACAGCAATAGCTGTCGCTCTTTAAGCTCGTGCCCAAGCGGCATTTTTCGGATTCACTCATGCTGGAACTGCTGTAGATGTTGCTACACTGATATCCGTAATTGGAACAACAGTAGCTATCGCTCAGTTCGCCTGTGCCGTAGTAGCATTTTTCAGATTCGCTCATGGAGCTGCTGGAATAGGTGTTGTAACACTGGTATCCGTAATTGCTGCAACACCAGGAAGCTGTGTGAGAACTGGTTCCTTTGCGACATGCCAATTCTTTGCTAAAATCACTATCCGTTTCATCAACTTTGCGATTTGCATAGTAATAGGTATCGTCCAAGTCATCTTCGGTAGTGTCGAACGGATTTTCGTCGCTACAGGCGGCAAAGATTGCAAGGCATGCGAGTAAGTAAATCTTTTTCATTGTCAAATCTCCTACCATGCAAAGTCGAGGCCGATGCGCCAAGTTTCTGCGATTCTATAATTCAAGATTTCGTTGGAATAAGTGACTGCGTTGACCACTACCATTTGCCATTGGAGCGACACATGACGCGTAATTTCAAGACCAGCTCCAACGTATCCGAGGAATTCCCAGTCAGCGATAGAGAATGTTCCGTCTGCACTGTTGTAATCGTCATAGTTGTAGTATTGAGAATCGTAGGAATAGGAATCATAGTCGTATACACCTCTTATGCCCCAGCTAAAATAGGCGTCGTAATCCACCCATGCGTAAATAGGTTTGCGGATGTGCACGCTCAAGCTGAGGTAAGGACTAAATTTGAATGGCAAGCCAAATCGAACCGTCAAAGGAATTTCGGCCATGAGGTTATGGTACTCGACCGAAATGTTTTGGCTGTAATAATAGGCTGCCCACGAAGCATAGAAATGGTCGTCTTCGAGATAGTAGTATCCGTGGTGCCAAACGGCATTTAAGCCGGTTTGGAAGGATCCATGGGAATAAAAATACCAACGCAGCAGGAATCCCAAATTGATTCCAAAGTGGTCTTGAATTTCGTCAGCTCTTTCAACATCATAGTTTGCAACGGTTTCTTCCTGGAATTGCTCAAACCCAATCGAGACGCCTTTATAAAAAATGCGTTCCTTTTTCTCTGCATTCAATTCTACGTGTTGCGGGGTTGTCGGTTCGATAATTGCAAGACTTGTGTCGCGCGCGGCTTCTTGCTTTGCGGTATCTTTGATTACGGAATCTTTAGTCACGGTGTCTTGGGCGAGGGAATCTATTGCCGGCAAGGCGGTGGTGTCGGCGACCGTTGTATCTGTTGTTGAATCCGCTGTTTGAATGGTATCGTAAGGAACGGTGTCAACGGAAACGGTATCGGCGGGAATGCTGTCGATAGCGGCGGTGTCGCTTGATGCTTCGGAGATTTCGCCCTTAAGGTTCGAAATCATCTCGGAGCATTTGCAAAGCAGTTCGACCTTGGCGCAGGCCGGAGAATCGCTCTTGCCCATGCAGGAACCGCAGAATTCGATGCAGGTGTCGTTTGCGAAAGAGGCGACGGCGCAGAATAAAAAGAGGGGGAGGATTTTCGTTTTCAATTGGCTGCTGCTAAGATGATAATGGTTACGATTGTGGCGACGCCGATAGCGATCCATAAAAAGGGATTACCCTTTTTTTCGTTTTCGTAGGATCCGTCAGCTTGCAGCGTGGCGGTGTATTCGCTATCGCCCTTGTAGCCGAAGTTCACGTTCATGATGGCTCCATCTTTATCCTTCTTTTCCTCTTGCGGGGGAGCGAATGTTGCCTTCATGATGGGTGCACTTGGAGTTTCCTGGACCGGTTCGTTTGGAGCCGGTGTTTCGGCAATCGGCTGTTCTTCTGTAACATTGGAAACATTGCATTGGCAAGTTTCCACAATTTCTTGGCAAAGGGCCGACTGTTCTTCGGCGCACTTGTTGCAGAAATCAGCACATGCGGCATCGTCCGATACGGCAAATGCAAGCGTGCTCGCGAATAAAACGGAGAGTATGAACTTCAACATAGATACCTCAGTTCGACGCTACGATTGCAATTGTAATACCAAGTGCCGCTAAGACCGCAAGCAGGATAACCCAAGCGTATGAACTCTGGGATACTTCGGTGTTGTTCTGGACTGCGGCGTAGTCGGGTCTCGGGCGAAGACCGATAATGCGGTTGTTTACGACCATAATTCCCACCAGTTCGGTGCGGATGCTCCACAGGTCCACGCGATCTTTATCATTGGGCTTGAAGTCGCGCCCGTTGCGCACGGACTTGTAAAGGTGGGGTCTGTAGTTGTACACGAATTCTACCGTGTCGCCGCGGTATTCCGTAAATACGGGTGTGCCAAGAATCGGGGCAATTTTTTGGATGTTGGGTTCGCTCAAAATGGTCTGCATGTCATCGTCATCGACCCAGTTTTCTTTGAGACCATAGGTGGATGCGCAACCGGTAAGGAATAATACTGTCAAGGCGATTAAGGCGAAAATGCTCTTTTTCATAAATGCTCCCTCGAAAAAAAATCCGGATGGACTCCGGATTTTTAATAGTCTAATGTAAATATATCAAAACAATCAAATTCAGTCAAGAATTTTTTCTTTCGCTGTGAATTTAATCACCCAGATTTCGGAGTCACTCCCTACGCGCACCGGAGGGCCCCAGCAATCAAAGCCGGAGCTCACGAGCCATAGCACGCCGCCAAGAGCGCCCTTGCCGTAGGCGAGTTTCCACACGTAGTCGATAATGAAGGTAACGGGGAAGAATTGCCCGTCATGGGTGTGGCCCGAAAGCGCAAAGTCCGGGAGCCTTCCGGCGTGAGTTTTTTCGATTCCCTTGGGCTGGTGGTCCAGCAAAATCCACGGGCGGTATACCACCACCGTGTCATAAACGGTTTGTGCGGCGACCGTTGCGGCCGTGTCGGCAATCGAATCGGTTGTAGGATTCGGAGTTGCACTTGCCAAGGTGTCGGTTGCGCTTGCAGTTTCGGCGGCTACGGAATCCGTAGTATCTTTTACGTGTTCCACGATCTTTATAGAATCGGGAATGAGTTCGCTAAGCGGCTTGCGTTCGGTGTCCCTGCTGCGTGCAACCGTAAAGTCGGTGCGGCCCGTAAAGCAGACATTGCCGAGGCATGCAGTAGAATCGTCGAGTACCACAAAGCCTACCTTGCGCATCCATTCTTCGGGGCTGTTGTCCGAGTTCGCCATGAACGCTTCGTGATTTCCGTTGATGGCGACTGCCGCCACTTTCGCGCCCCCAGTCAACTTTTTGAACAAAGTATCGTAGCCTATGCGGTCCATCTTTTCGGTGGTAATGTCTGCCAGGTCGCCGCCGAACAGCAAGTAGTCGGGCTTAATGGAATCGACTTGCGCAATAAGGCGCTCCAGTTTTTGGGGATCGAACAGCGGGTCAACATGAATGTCGCTGAAGAAAACGGCGGTGAAACTTTCAGTGTACTGGCTAGGCAAATCGACGGTAAGCAAGTTCGTTTTGTAGTCGTTGTTGTGCGGCACGCCGTAAGCAATGAATGTGAGTGTAACACCTGCGGAAATGCCAAGCAGCCAGCGGCCCACGCGACGCACCTTGTGTCGACTCAGGTGGTGCGGTTGCGTAAAATAATATGCAACTCTATAAAGGGTCCAGGGAATGTAAAGAATTAGAGAATTGGGGAGCCAGACTGCAAAAAAGGTGACTATGTAACTTCCTATTAGCGTGGAGCGCAATAGCATGCCTAAAAAAAGTACAAATAGTACGGCGCCGCCAATAATTTTACCAGTTTTACCTTTTGCAACGCTACTGACGTTAATGTAAACGAGTACAAGGCCTATAAGCAGTATAAATAGGAACGCAATCATATTTCAATAATAGCAAAACTTTTTTTGAGTTTAGCTATATTTGACCCCGTATGGCTTTATGTATTGAATCAGATCATTTGGAAAAGGTCCAGAGGATCTTGGCCCTCCATTTCGAAGGGCTCGAAGTATGGGCGCATGGAGCCCGTGTCACTGGAGTAGACCTTACTCCCGATACGGAACTGGAATTGGTGGTTATTTCAGACAGCCCCCTTTCTTTCGAGGCGATGACCGCTGTCGAAAAGGCTTTTGTCGATAGCGGACTCCCGTTCCGAGTCGATGTCATGGACTGGGCGAAGTTGCCTGAATCTCTCCAAAAACAAATCAAGAAAGAACACGACGTGGTTCAATCCGCTGCGGAATCTTAGTATGAAACGTCTTTTACCCCTTGCTTTGGTGGCAATGCTTGCCGCATCCGTTTTTGCCCAAGATGAACTTCGTGAGGCAAAAAATTTAATCCAGAATGGCCAGTGTGCCGAGGCGATCGCCCCGCTCCAGAAGGTCTACAAGTCGAGCTTCCGCAAATCCTCGGGTGAAAAGGCCTCCGTGATGCTCGCGGAATGCTACTTGCGCGAACACAAGCGCGACGAAGCCTTGAAGCTTTCTTCCCGATTCCTGGAATACTACGTGAACACGGTTTACCGCGAACGCATGGAACTGGCGCACGCAATCGTGCTGGTCGAAAAGGGCAACGTGTACGAAGGTGTGGAATCCATGCTCCGCATTCTGGCCTACTCCAAGAATCCGGCCGCCCGTAGCCGCACCAAGGATGTCGCTATCCAGACGCTCGCCGCTTCGCTTTTGACCGCCGACCAGTTGCAGGCCCTTTTGGAAAAGTATCCGGTCGATAAAGACATCGTGGGCTGGATGCAGCTGCAGATTGGCCGCGAATGCCAGAATTCCAAGCGCTACAAGGCCGCCCGTTACTGGTACAAGAAGGTGGTTGCAGGCGGGGTAGCCGAAAACCTCTCCAACACCGCCGAGAAGGGACTTGAATCCTTGGAAGACCGCGGCGCCGGTATGCCGACGGTCTTGGTGCTCGCCCCCCTTTCGGGCGACTACGCCGAATTTGGTGCGGCCGCTATCCAGGGCGTGATTCTTGCCCATGAAAAGGCCGGACTCCAGGGCAAGGTGAACCTGCGCGTGGCAGATACCCGTGCTGACGCCGCCCAGGCGCTCCTCCGCACCCAGCAGGCCATTAACCAGGACAGCATTGTGGCCATCATCGGCCCCATCATGAGTGCCCCGGCCGCAACCGTTGCCGCCTGGCTCGGCAGCAACTTCCAGAACATTCCGATGCTTACCCCGACTGCAACCGACGACGGTATCGCAAAGATGGGTCCGAACATTTTCCAGGTGAACATCACCATGGATAACCTGGCAAAGAGCATCGCCGACTTCGCAACGAAGTGCCTGAACATCCGCGAATACGCCATCTTGAGCCCGCTCGGTGGCTATGGTGCCTCGATGTCGCAGAGCTTTACCACCGCCGTCGAACGCCGCGGCGGCTCCGTAATCGCCTTCCGCAACTATGAAGAAGGCCGCCCCGACTACAAGACCGAATTCAGCCTGTTGCGTGACGTGCGTTTCAAGCAGATTAACCGCCGCCAGAACATTGCCCGCGGCGCAAATGACCTCGACGCCGTGAACGCCAAGGAACGTCGCTTCTACATGCAGGATTCCACGTTCAACATCCCGGGCATCTTCATTCCGGCAACGAACCCGGGCGATGCCGGCCTCATGGCAGGTCAGGTGGCCTTCAACAAGATTTCGGGAACGTTGCTCGGTGCTTCCGGCTGGTATGGCCGCGAACTCTTGATCCAGGGCAAGCGCCAGGTCGACAGTTCCTACTTTAGCGTGCCCGCCATGGACATGGGCGGCAACAACGACGGCCTCAAGAAGTTCGTGAGCGACTTCAAGGAACGCTGGGGTGCAGAACCCGGCGAAGACAGGGTGAGCGGACTTAGCTACGACGCCGCAAACATCGTGTTCAGCTCCATGGCCAAGAACCCCAACAGCCTCACGAACCTGATCAACTACACCGCGAACTTCCAGGGTGTGTATGGCGAAATCAAGTTCAAGCGCGGCATGAACATGAACACCAAGATCGTGACCGTGAACAAGGGCAAGTTCGAAACCGTCGAAGGCTGCCCCGCTAAGTAAGGCGAAAGAACGCCGCTTCGCGGCCACAGAGTAGATATCAAAAAATTCCCGCAGTAAACACGCTGCGGGAATTTTTTGTTTCTAGGAGGGAGAGAGTGAATCTTTGGAGCGGGCTAGTCTTCTTCGAGCACCGGGTTCCAAAGCGCGGCGGCGACATAGTCGGGTGAGTCCCCGTTGCGGTAGTAGGCGTGCAGGCTGTCGTCGTCCAAAAGGTCGTCCAGGTTTCCGCCACCGGCGGCGTCGAGTTCTTCCTTGACGCGGGCCTTGAATGCCTTGAAGCCGGAGTGGATCATGTAGAATGACAATGCAGATGTTTTATGGAAAAGCTTCATAAGACCTCCGTCGCGTGTTATTCCTCTTTTGGGTTCCTGGTTTTTAAAGTTTTATATGACAGATTGTTGTTTATATGTTGATAACTTGTTGAACTCCTATACCAGTTATAGATAATTTTTCGTGCCCAGGCAATACAAAAAAGGCGTGTAAGGTTTAAGAAACAATTTCTTAAATTTGTCCAATTTTGCTAAAAAACAGCACTTTTGTCCAAAATGACAAAAATTAAATCGTTGTCTATCAACGGGTTAGCGGGCGCGTGCAGAGCCTGTTTTAGATTCGGCTGGGGCGTGTGCTCCCTATTCCAATTTGGAATAAAAAATAAGTTTCCAGGGGGTGTTGAAATCCGCTTTTCCCTTGTGGATAAATCGTGAATTAGCTCTTTTTATCCATAGTTTATCCACATGTTTGGGCCATTTCGCGGGTTGCCATATTTTCTAAATTTGCATTAATGCGATTTTTGAAGACGATATTTTGTGCCTTTTTTGCTTTGGCTGCCCTTTGTCTAGCCGATGAACCGCTTACGCTTTCGCTCCCCCAGGGGCAGGCGGAGCTCTGGTCCAAGGCGACCTCGGCGACCATGGCGTTGCGCTATGGCGATGCCCTTGAATACGCCAAGAAACTCCGTGCCGAAAACGAGGGGGCTGGTTGCGTGCTCGAAAACATCGTGCGCATCAGTGTTTACGATGACAAGGGTGATACGGCCGCCCTGCAGAAGGCGGGCAAGTACCTGGAAAGCTGCAAGACTGCTGGTCTCTGGGATGCGCTTCGTCGTTTCGAAATAGGTTTTGTGCAGGGTGAAACTGGGCATTCGGTCAAAGGGGCGATGACTACGCGCTCTGCGGCAAAGGCATTCGAAGATTCCAAGGAACTCGAAGCCCGCGCCTTCTTTGCCATTTACGCCTACTACATCGACAAGAGCTTTAGCTGGGTGCCGTTCAAGTCGGATAACCGTGAACTTTATCTGGCAACTCTCGACAGCGCCTCGCAAAAGTCAGAACGGTTCTGGCCGCTGTTTTTAACGCCGCTCATTTGGATGCATTACGACAAGGAAGATTTTGCGACAGGTTTAAAGCTTGCTGAACGCGGACTCAAGCGCGCGCCGAATCACCCGGTCATGCTGCAGATCAAGGCCGACATGCTTTACCGTCTCAAAAAATATGACGAGGCCGCAGACATTTACGAGCGTAGTGCTGCCGACTACTTGAAGCGCACGGGCAAGAGCATTCGCTACTGGTGCTCGGCGCTGAACCTGATTCGCATTTACAGCGACAAGGGCGACAAGGCCAAGGCCGATGCCTGGCGCAAGCTACTTGACGATCCGAAATACAACGAGCTCAAGTCCTGGATGCCGGGCTCGCTCATGGATGACTTGAAGAAGAAAAAGCTGCTTTAATCGCGAATTTTTCCTCGCGATAGTTTGTGTAGAAAATTTAACATCCAAAAGTGGTATTCAAAACCTCGAAAAAAGCGTGTTAATAAAGAAGAGGCACGTCTTATTTTGGAGGTATTATGCCACAACCGCTCCGTATAGGATTTTTCCTAGATGGCTTTACACTCAAGAAGGTGAATGACTATTACCGTCATGTTCACCGGTTCCATTCGAACCTGGATTTCAGGAGCCTTAGGCTCTGGGTTGAGATGCAGGCGATTCGATACTTTGAAGGCGGCAAGTTCCGCGAGCTGCAAATGGAATCGCATTACTACCATCCGTACCGCGACCCGCATGTGTTCGCGCGTGATTGCGAGGGTGTGTTCAAGTTGGAGCATCAACTGACGCAGGCAGGGTACAGCGTGCACTTTAACAATCCTGCCGAAGCGGGTTATGTGGGGCCGAATATGCTGCTCATGGAAGACGCCTTGCTGTTTGCCATGTACCGTAAGCTCGATGCGGTGGTGCTTTTAAGCACGCAGGGCGAGTATGCGCCGTTGCCCGATAGGCTAAGGCTCATGGGCGTTCCGACGTTGGTGCTGGGTTGGGACTTTGTTTATCCGAAAGCGAAAAGCTATGTGCGGTGGAAAACGGATTCGTGCCTCAGGCGCAACTGCGCCCATTATGTAGCCATGGAAAAGATTGTAGACAACGATCCGAATGGGAAGGCTCCTCGTGGATTTTTCTTTCAATGCGAACACCCGTTCAGCAAAGGGCGTAACCCTCGACCAAAGGTGGCGGTGGGGCGCGATCCTCACGCGCCTCGCCGCCTTAATTAACTAAAAAAGCCCTCGGGTTTAACCGAGGGCGATTTGTTAGAATCTTTTGAAGACTACAACTTGTCAGCCTGCTTCTTTTCCCATTGAGACAGGAAGTACCAAGTCAGGCGGACGCCAAGGAAGTACGTATCGCCGACGTTGTCGGTGCCGTTTTCAACTGCGCCGTACTGAATGTTGAAGCCTTCGACATCGAGGTCGTTGTAGCGGATAAAGCGGTAGCCGAGGTAGGCACCGAGAGCGAGGCGACCCAGTTCAATGCGAAGTTCAATTTCGGAGTTGATCGTAGTGGCAAGCGTGCTGTAGAAACGGTCGCGGACGGTTTCTACGTGGTCTACGTTGTCTCTTTCGTAATGGTCAAAGTGAGAGGCGAAGTGGAAGTTGATGAGGTTGAAACCGAAACCGATAGAAGGAATCAGGTTGATCGGGGCGTTTTCGCCGAAGAGTTTCCAACCGAACATCCAGTCGGCGCCGTAGGCGAACCATTCCACGTCATACAGCGGGAATTCGGTTTGCGTGCTGCCAACAACTTTTGAGCCGTTGGGCAAGTTTCTTATTGCGCTAGGTTCATCTACGCTGTAGTAGCAAGTCTTGCATTCGGATACCTGGGAAGGCATGAAGTTGAAGTCGATCCAGGTCATGAACTGCTTGTATTGGGCACCGACGTTTACGTGCAGGCCCAGATACCAGTCATTGAACTTTTTATAGCCGCCGTCGCCAATCGGATCACCCGAAGTGGTTGTTTTGACGGTATCAATATTGCCGGCCGAATCCTGGACGGCGTAATCGACGCGATGGCCGAAGTTTTGGAACGCGACGTTGTTCACGTAGCGCTGGAATTCCTTACGCATGCCGCGGTAATCGGCGCCAACAGAAATGAACCCACGGACGTGGTCCTTTTCGTAAAATCCTTCTTCTTCATCAGCAAAGGTGCTGGTGGCGAAGGTGAGCAGGCTGAGAGCGACAACGCTCAAAAAAGAGGCTATCTTTGTTTTCATAAAAGATTCCGTTGCTAGTATACGAGCTATAAAATACATTATGTTTTGGGTTTTTGGCACAAAAAAATTCATAAGACGTTAAAAATCAACGATTTACGCACTTTTTTGGGACTAAAAATGTTGAATTTTTGTGGAAAAATGGTCTTGAACGCCTCCTTGGGGCTTTTTTTGTCAATTTCGGTTCTCCAATTTTCGGGGTGCAAGAACGAGGCGGATGCCGAAAAAAAATCGGCCGATTGTGGCGAACTTGCTGCGCTGGAATTTAGCGAAAACTTGAAAATGGGAAAACTTTGCGGCGAGGACTATGCCGAAATCCGTTCGATTGTGGGGCGCGATACCTTGATTAAGCGGTTCAAGCTGGGCAAGCCTTTGGAACGGGTGGTGGCGCTTTCGTCGGCGCAGGTGGGCTACATGTTGCGCCTCGGATTGCGTGACAGGATCGTGGCCGTGGGCGAGGGCAAGTACTTGGTCGATAGCCTGTTGTATGCGCGAGTCCAAAACGGCGAGGTGGCCGAGGTTGGAAACGGGCCTACGCTTTCGCTCGAAAAGTTGCTCGCGGCAAAGCCCGACTTGGTGTTCGACTTTGCGACCGGCGGTGGCATGGACGACTACGAGCGCATTGGCGCCATTGGGCTTTCGCTGATGCTTACATCGGAATGGCAGGAGCGGACTCCGCTTGCGAAGGCTGAATGGATCAAACTGTTCGGGCGTCTGTTTGGCGTAGAGGCTCTCGCCGATTCGATTTTTGAACAAAGTAAAATTGCCTACAATGCGGCTAGAGATCTTTCGCTCTCTGCGGTTACTCAGGATGACAATAAGGCGTGCCCCCGCGTGTTAGTGGGTATGAGCTACGGTGGCGTGTGGCATGCGCCGGGCGGCAACAGCTTTACCGCGCGCCTTATCAAGGATGCAGGCGGCTGCTACTTGTGGGCCGCAGATACGAATCAGGATTTGCAATTTACGCTTGAAGAAATCATGCAGGTTGCGGACAGCGCCGACGTGTGGGTGAATCCGGGAATGTTTGCGACTCCCGAGGACTTGATTGCGGCGGAACCCCGCGTCAAGTTCATCAAGGCGTTCAAGGAAAAACGTGTATACCAGAACGATGGCATCAAGGGAGCCGGTGGCGGCAACGATTTCTTCGAATCTGCGGTGTCTTACCCTGATGAAATGCTTATAAATTTGAGTCTGTGTATACAAAACTCAACAAATGGGGCTGATTCTACCCGAAAGGGTTTTGACTGGTACCACAATATTTTTATCTTTTAAGGCATGAAGACTCATACTGGTATTGGTGACTGGATTGCAGCCAATTATGAACTTGGGACACCTTTTTTACAGCAGGTGCCCAGGGACTGTGCAGACTATTTGCTTTTGAATGCGCAGATCCGCGAGTACGAGCCGGGGGAAATCATTATCAACGGTGGTTCTGTCGGGGATTCGTTCTGCGTGTTGCAGAGTGGTCGAGCTTTTATTTGCGGTCAGATTTTGGCCGATGGTCATTACAATACGCTTGCCCTGCTCGAAATGGGTGCATGCTTTGGTGAAATGTCCATCATTTGTAACGAACCCACGAGTAATACGGTTATCGCTGGTGAAGATGGCGCCACGGTGCTCCACATTCCGCGCGACGAATTCGTGAAGTTCCTGGACAAGAACCCGAACATCATGGTGTACCTTTACAAGGTGGTCGCCGACCGCCTGCGTGCAAAGAACAAGGCATTCGATGAATTCGAAAGGCTTTCGCTCTTGGCTTCTGCAAAGGTGCTTCCCTTTATTGATTTTGCGCAAACCATGGAAAAGAGCCGCGTCACTGGAACAGTCATGTTCGAATGCAATGGCGAAAAAGGCTTTATCGCATTCCAGGATGGCCGAATCTGCTGTGCCAAGTGCGGCAAACTGGCAGGCCCAGATGCTCTTGAAAAGATGCTCTCTTGGGGTGACGAGACGCTGTTCAAGCTCGACACGCACCTGATGCCCGACATCGTGAACATCAACCAGATGTCCGACACCACGAGCCTGATTTTGGATGCGCTCAGAAATATTGATGAAAAACAAAATGCCCACTAAGGGCTAAACACGTGCCCAAGACTTGGGCAAAAGGATAAAAGATGAATTACGCAGACGCAGGAGTGTCCTTGGCACGTGCCGACGAGGCAATGGTCGGTGTCAAGAAATCCGTACGTACTACATTCAACCAGGGCGTTCTCGGTGACGTGGGCAACTTCGGTGGCCTGTTCACGCTGAACCATCTCGGCATGAAGGACCCCGTCCTCGTGAGTTCCGTTGATGGCGTGGGCACCAAGCTCAAGGTCGACATTGAAATGGGCACGCACGAACTCCCGGGTCAGGACATTGTGAACCACTGCTGCGACGATATTCTTGTTCAGGGTGCACGTCCGCTGTTCTTCCTGGACTACGTGGCTACTGGCCGCCTGGAACCGGGTGTCATGGACAAGCTCGTTGCCGGTATGGCCAAGGCCTGCCGCGAAAACGACCTCGTGCTGATCGGTGGTGAAACTGCTGAAATGCCGGGCTTCTATGGTCCGGGTGACTACGATATTTCCGGTACGATCGTGGGTGTCGTGGAACGCGAAAACATCATTGACGGCAAGAAGATCAAGCCGGGTACCATTATCCTTGGCCTGCCTTCTACCGGTTTGCATACAAACGGTTATTCCTTGGCTCGCAAGGTGCTCTTCGACGTGGCCGGCTACAAGGTCGACACCATGGTCGACGGCATGGACAAGTCCATTGGCGAAGCTCTCGCCGTGCCGCACCGCAGCTACTATCCGAGCCTCATCGATCTTTGCAACAAGAAGATCATTCAGGGCCTCGCACACATCACCGGTTCGGGCTACCAGGGCAACATTCCGCGTATCTTGCCGGACGATGTCGATGTGATTATCGACCGCACCACGTGGGATCCTCCGATGATCTTCAAGCTGATCCAGCAGGCCGGCTCTGTCGAAAAGGACGAAATGTACTCTACCTTCAACATGGGTATGGGCATGCTCATCTTCATCGACCCGAAGGACAAGGCCGAAGTCACCGCTCACCTCGAAGCCAAGGGCGAAAAGTGGGTGCAGATCGGTGAAGTCGTGAAGGGCACCAAGCAGGTGAAGTTCCGCGACTAATCCTCTTCTTGCAACAAGGGAGTTTAAAAAGGCTTGCACTAGGTGCAAGCTTTTTTTGCGGTATGCGACTATGGAGGGCAGGTTGAAATACAACCTGCTCGGAATAGTCGGCAAAGTCCTTGGTTATTTCGCTAGATGCAATTCTTATAGGCAAGGACTTTGCTTTTTGTGAAGTGGGGCTTTTTTTATCGGCAAGGACTTTACGTTTTCTATCTTTGCGGTCGATGATTCCCGCACGCAACAGTCTCGCTTTTTGGCATTTGCTCGCCATTATCACCATCACCTTTTGGGGCACGAGTTTCGTGAGCACGAAGGTGCTCTTGAACCATGGCTTTTCGGCGGTGCAGATTTTCTCGTTGCGTTTTGCGATTACCTATTTGATTCTTTTAGCGGCGAGTCACAAGCAATTCCGCAGCCAGAACTGGAAGCATGAACTGATTCTATTCATTAGCGGCATTACAGGCTGTACGCTTTACTTCTGGACCGAGAATACGGCGCTTTCGTTTTCGCCGTCGAGTAACGTGGCGCTCATTATTTGCGCGAACCCACTGCTCATCCTGATTCTCGGGGGAATCTTCTATAAGAGTGAACGCCTCGGCAAGCGACAGGTTCTAGGATGCCTCGTCACGTTCGTCGGCATGGTGTTGGTGGTGTTGAACGGCAAGTTCGTCTTGAAGCTTTCACCCGTGGGCGATTTGCTTGCTTGCAGCGCCGGAGTCATGTGGGCGATCTATTCGCTGGTCGTGAAGCAGTTGAACGGCAAGTACAATTCGCTGTTCATTACACGCAAGATGTTTTTCTACGGGACGCTGATGTCTATTCCCGCCTTGTTCATCGAGGCGCGCGGCGATGTATCGAAGGTGCTTGATATTCCGTGGCAGAACTTTACGGAGCCGGTAGTCGCATTTAACTTTTTGTGCCTTACGGTATTTTGTTCCTTGTTCGGATATCTTATCTGGAACAATGTGCTGAAGCAGCTCGGTACGGTACTGGCGAGCAACTATGGCTATGTGGCGCCTTTGATTACCATGATTACGGCTGCGATTGCCCTTGGGGAACGCATTACGCCCATTGCGATTGCGGGTGCTGCCGCCATTATTGTGGGAATGCTATTGGCGGAATTTAAATCTCGGAAAAGCGGTCGGTAACTGTACCGTCGGCAAGCGTCACTTTGCTTTCGAAATCCTCGCGGTCGCGCACCCATAAGGTTCCCTTCGGGTGGTCGGGCGTCTCGTATTCGCTGCGGTAAACCACGAGCGGTTTGACCGATTCACAGTCGAGAGCGTCGGCGGTGACGACAGTGTAGATCATCGTTTCTTTTTTGTAGTGACGATACTTGCGACCGGCAATTGCTTTTGACATAGATTCTTCGACTCCGTTTCACTTCTACCCAAAGGGCATAACTCAACTTGAGAACTAAAGTTCTTAGTTTCGTATAGCTCAGAATGACACATCATTTACTTTTCAAGGAACTCTAACAGTTTGGGCATGAGTGCGGTTGCATCTTTCACGCCCATGTCGTAAAGTTCCACCAGTTTCGACTTGTCTTTTTCGAGGCGCGAAATTTTGAATTCCGCACTCGGACGGATCATAAATGCAGAACCTTGAGCGATTCGCTCTTCTAGCGTGCGCAGGCACTGATTATAGCGAATGTGGCGATTTCTTGCAGCCTCGATAAACTTCGGGTACTTGCGGTAGAAAATCTTGAACAGGGGAATCATGGAGTTCGGCTTCTTGACAAAGCCTTCGGGCTGCGTGACAATCACAACCTGCTTTTGGTAACCCATGCCCGTGAATACTTCGAACGGAATGCTGTCGCCGACACCGCCGTCCAAAAGTTTCATGCCGTCGACTTCGACGATATGGCTCATGAGCGGAAGCGATGCCGAAGCGCGAATCTTATCCATGTCTTCGGGCTTGTCCAAATCGCGTGTGAGCAAGTATTCGGGCCGCCGGTTTCCAAGTTCGTGGCGACTGCGTAGAACTTTGTTTCGGCCGTATTCTCGCGGAATTTTTCGAAGTCAAACGGATCGACCACGCGTGGGATTTGATTGTAGCAATAATCCAGTTCGAAAAAATCACCGGTGCGAATCAGGTTGCCCCAGCTCATGTAGCGTTTGCTAGCTGAATGAATGGTGTCGAGGCGCTTGTTGCGTTCACGCTGTTCCGACAAATAGCTGCAAAGGTGTGTTGCACCTGCTGAGGTGCCAGCACATGCGCCAAACTTGATTCCGTTATCTAAAAATACATCCAGTACGCCGGCCGAATACGCCCCGCGCATGCCGCCACCTTCGACAGCAAGCGCAATGTCCTTGTACATTGCCATTAGGCGTTCTCCATAAGCCACAAGAAATCTTTCGGATGTTCCACGAATTTTTCAGGATGCAACTTGTGCTTTGCAAAGAATTCTTCGCGGGTCATCCATACGAATCCGTCGACTTCGCCGGGCTGCGGCACAAGGGAATCGATTTCGGAATCCGAAAGCGTTATCTTATAGACATCGTAGTATTCGTTGTCGAGGTAATAACCGCCGTTAAGCACGCTTGCGTGCTTAGACTCGAATAAGTATTCGAGGTCGCGCGAACTCTTGTGCACGCCCAGTTCCTCGCGCAGTTCGCGCACGGCGGCATTCACGCTGGTATCACCGGCTGAAATGTGCCCTGCGCAACTTGTGTCGAAAAGACCCGGATTGCTTTCTTTGACGCGACTCCGCTGCTGGAACAAGATGCGTCCCTTGTTGTCGAACGCCCAGATATGCACCGTGCGGTGCCACAGCCCTTTGGCGTGAACTTCGGAGCGGCCGCAAGAATAGCCGGCAGGAGTTCCGTCTGCATTCAAGATATCAATTTGTTCTTCCATTCAGGACTCTTTCATTTATAGCTTTGACGATGCGCTTGTATTCGCGCATCAAGTCTTCGTGACGAACGCGTACGTAATCGTAGTCGCCTTCGTTGCACGCATATTCCATGGACTTCGCGATACTTGCGATTTCAACGGCGCCAATGTAAAGGGAGGCGCTCTTTAGAACCTGTACCATTAAACGGTAACTTTCGAAATCTTCTTCCTTGAACATTTTGCCCAATGTGACGTCGAATTGCTTGTCGACATAGATCATCATCTTTTTGCGGTAAAGGGCTTCGTTCCTTTCGCAGCAATACAGACCGACCGATACATCCAATATGTCGCTTGGCAGGTTCTCGGTTTGCTTTTTGGGCTCGGGAGCGGGAACTGTCGCTTTTTTGACGGGGCGCTCTTCCGGCTTGATGACGGGGGCTTCTTCTTTTTTCGGAAGTTCGTCGTAACGGTTGACTAGTTCCTTGGGCAGGAATTTCAACAGAATCGAGAATAGGGCGTCTTCGTGCACGGGCTTTGTCAAGAAGTCTGCAAATCCCATGGTTTCGCAAATGGTCTTTGCCGAAGCGCTGTCGTCTGCCGTAAGCATGATAATGGGAGTATGCTTGTTCGGATGGTCGTCTAGCGTCTTCATGATCGTCAAGATGTCCAAACCGTCGATAATCGGCATTGTATGGTCGAGGAATATAATGTCGTAATGATTCTGCCTGAATTTTTCGATTGCTTCCATTCCGTTCGAAACCGGATCGAAACGAGCGAAGGTTTCCTTCATGAGGCCGCTCATCACGCGCAAGTTCATGGGAACGTCGTCGATTGCAAGAATCGAGGCATTCGGTGCGTAGAAATGAATAGACTTGTTTTCGGAGGCTTGTTCAAATTCGTTGTAACGAGCCTTGAAGTCGCCCATCAATTCGTTTTTCACGACCTTTTGCGGAATCGAAATTTCGACTACCGGGATGCCGTCTGCAATGAGGTTGCTCTTGATTTCGCCACCGAGGGCGACCACCAGCATCTTGACGAGCGAAAGGGAGGCTCCTGTCCAGCTTACGCCTGCATCCGGAATGTCGATGACCAATTCGATCTTTTGCGATGTCGTTTCGGCATTTTCATCTTCAATCCAGCGGTAACCGATTTGTATAATGTTTGCCCCGTTCACCACAAGGCGTTCGGCATTGAACAATATATTGCTTATGATTTGCCATAAGCGCGATTCGTCGCCTTCAAGGTGAGTCGGGATAGAAGAATCGACTAGGAACTCGAACTCAGTGGTCTTCTTTCGGCTGCGTGCCGCGCTAAAGCTATCACAAAGAACTGCAAACAGGTCGTATTCCTTGATGTTGATTTCAAGGCTGTTCGTACGGATCTTGTTCATGTCCAGAATGTCGTTTGACAGCAAAAGCAGTTCTTGACCCGATGTGCGCATGTCGGCGACGTATTCCTTGAGAGATGCGTCCGCGGATTCTCTCAGCACGATAGCGCCCATGTTCAATATGTTCATCGCGGGTTCGCGAATGTCCTGACCAACAGATTCCATCATGCGCAGGCGATCGAGTTCGTCGCTTGCCAAATGGCTCTTTAGGTTGTAATCGCGGTGCTTACGAATCAAGAAGAACCTGATTCCAAGCCCGGTCAAGAACAAGAGCATCAGGAGTCCGACAACCCAGAAAACCAGGAAAGACAATCGTTCAAGACCATCGGAAACGTCTTCGCTGGCAACCATTCCCGCAAGCATGAAGTCGTTGTGCTTGAGCTTTGCCATATAGAAGTAATAGGTCTCGTTTCCGATAACAAAGCTTCTCGAAGTGGCAAGTCCCCTTTCCAGGTCCTGGCGGAGCGTCCCGTAAATTTTTGCAATGTCGGCGTTTGCCCATGCAGAATCTTCTCGCCAACTTCCGGTATTGTTCTGAATGAGGATACGGTCATCGTTGTCTATAATTTGGGCAAAGCACTTTTTCTCAAAGCAGTCTACATCGAAGAAATCGTTTACGGGAATCTTGCGGTATTGCATGTACAGCACAAAGCGTACATTGTAGCGGTTGTAAACGGGAACGCCGAGCATGATTCCCGTTTTTTCGGTGTAGCAAACCGATTGGTTGCCACGGAATGATTCTATGAAACAACGGTAGTTCTCGTCGGACATTACAAAAACGGAATCGCCCGTGTGTACCGTACCGTCTAATGAGATAAGTCCGTAATTGGCGTTATCGTCTTTTAAATCCGTGAGTGCCAAAAAGTCTTCAACATGGGAACCGTCTGCTTCGATTTTGCGTGAAATCACCGAAAGCGCATTCAGGCGCATGTGCAGTTTTTCATTGGCCAGGTCTGCGATTAACTCTGCTTGTTGCGATACCTGCTTTGATACATAAACATTCAAGATGGTATCGAGCTTTACACGGAGTAGCACGCAAACAAGACATAGCACGAATACGACGGCTATGAGCCATATGACCAGCTTCAGGTTAATCTTTGTACTTCTAGGGGTTAATTCCATCGACAACCCCCTCGACATACCAATTGAAACTATTCAGCATGGCATCATCGGTCATGCTTTCGCCTTCACCTACACGGACATTGCCCTGGTTATCGACAATCGGACCGTAAAACACATCAAATTTTCCTTGAGAAAGTCTGACCCTTTCGTCTTCGACCACTTGGCGTATGGAATCTTCTACATTCTTGGTCAGCTCGGATAAATTCATAATGCCGCTTTCAAGTCCAAGCCAGTACGATTTCCCTTCGAACTTGTCTTGCATGATTTCTCGAATTTTGGGAATGTAGAAGTTTTCCCATTGCCAAACCGGTGCGGTCAGGAAGTGGTCCGGAAATCTTCTGGAATTGTCCCTGTTGTAACCGATAATCCAGATGTTTCTTTCGTCGGCTATTTCGTATGGGGATAATGCGTCCAGGTGGGTTGTCAATACATCGATGTCGTATTTGGCGAGCAGTGCGCGCGTGGCGTCGGCGGCCATCGATTCATCGGTCCAGGAACCGCTCCAGCTGATATAGATTTTGGCTTTCGGATTCACCTTTCTCACACCGAGTGCAAATGCGTTGATTCCGCGATTGACTTCAGAAATGTTGAATCCCGCTACATAGCCGATTTCATTCGTTTTTGTCTTTAGACCGGCCACGATTCCGGATAAGTACCGCAGTTGGTATATGCGGCCAAAGAAGGTAGACAGGTTCGTTGCGGCCTGTAATCCCGTTGCGTGCAGGAATTTTGTTTCCGGATGGTTTCTGGCAACGGCCAGTTCGGTTTCGCCAAAGCCAAAGGAATTGGCGATTACGATTTTTGCGCCATTCTGAATGGCCTGTTCCATAATCTCTTGCGCCGTCGAATCCGTAGGGATGTTTTCGTAGTAGGCGACTTCCAGGTTCAAAATATTTTCCGCTTTTTGAATGGCGTCGTAATGGGTTTCGTTCCAACTGTGATCGTTGCGAAGCCCTGCCATAATCATGGCGATGCGAAGTTTCTGGGGCGCGTCCTGTGATTCCATTTCGGGGCTGAACATGAACAACACGCCAATGATCATGGCGAGCGCAAGTGTCGATGCTAGAACTATCCATCTCATTGTTCTTCAAGCCCCTTTTGGATGTTCTCGATCAATTCCGCATGCAGAGCCATGGCAAGATCGTGATTTTCATGAACGACTTTTAGGCGCGATTCTCGGCTGGCGTTTTCCAGGTTGAGGAATTTTTCGGCCATCGATGTGGCGCCGATTGCGACTGATGAATCGTACAGAACGTGCATGTAGAAACGGTAGTTGTCCCAGTCGGAATTTCTGTAGCAGTTGTCCACGTTTCTGCACAACGGGGAGCCTATATATTCTTGCAACATTTCTACATAGATTTCTTCGTCGTCGGCGCAGTAGTTGAGACCGGCCTTGACATCCAATATATCTTCGAACGGTTTGAACCGGTCAATCAACGTCGGTGCCGTAATAGAACGCAGTTCGATTTCGTCGTCGTCAAATACCGAATCGATGTTGTTGTTGGTCGCCTTGCTTGCGCTGCTTGTCGAATTGGCGAGCGGCATTACGGGTTCATTCAGGTCTTCGGGGGTCAGCACGAGTTGCTTGGGCAGGTACCATTTTAGCGTCCTGCGCAAGTCGCGTTCCTTGAGCGGTTTAATCAGGTAGTCTGCAAAGCCTTCCGCAAGGAACGAATCCTTGGTAAACGATTCTTCTTCTGACACGAGGGCAATAACGGGCGTGTCCTTGTTCGGGAACTTGTCCATCATCTTCATTTTTCGGAATACATCCACGCCGTCCATTACCGGCATCATGTGGTCCAAGAAAATCAGGTCGTATCGTCTCGATTCGACCAGTTGCAGGCACTGATGTCCGCTGAGGGCTTCGTCAATTTTCACTTGAGAATTTTTCAAGAATCCGCGGAACATCTTGAGGTTCAGTTCGACATCGTCTACAATCAGGATTCTTGCTTCGGGAGCGAGGAATACGTCTGCAATTTCCTTGTTCTTGCGAGAGGCGTTCTTGTAGTGTATCGCGAAATCGCCCATGGGTTCCGTATTCAATACGAGCTGCGGGATTTCGACCAAGAACGAAGATCCTTCGCCGTAGCGGCTGTTGATCGTCATGTGCCCGCCGCATTTTGCCAGAAGTTCTTGTGTCAGGCTGAGGCCGAGTCCCATGCCTTCGATGTTGCCTGTTTCGGTGGTGTTGTCGTGAATGAATTTCTTGAAAATGGAATTCCGTTCTTCGTTACGGATGCCGATGCCGGTGTCCTTCACGGCTATTTTCAACATAATGTAGTCATCTGTCCGGAGCGATCCGATCGGCGGCAGGTTGTCGTACCCGACCGACAAGGAAACGCCACCGACTTCGGTGAACTTGATTGCGTTTGAAAGCAGGTTGTTGACAATCTGGATGATGCGGTTTTCGTCGCCCCACAAGCAAGACGGAATATCCGGGTCACAGTCGATGTGGAATGTAAGCCCTTTTGCTTTTGCCTTCGGTTCGTTTTCGTTATAGCATTCCTGAAGGATTGTAAATATCTCGTATTCCATGGATTCGATGCTTAGGCGTCCTGATTCGATTTTTGTGACGTCCAAGACATCGTTTACTAGCGAAAGTACGCTTTGCCCGGCACTCTGGATGTTGTTGGTGTATTCCTTCATGTTGTCGTCGTGCAGGTCTTTTTGCACGATGGAATTCATGCCGAGAATACCGTTAATGGACGAGCGGATTTCGCGGCTCATGCTTGTAAGGAATGAAGTCTTTGAATTATTGACGCGGACAATCTTCATGAACTTTGCAAACGCGGCTATCGCTAACAAAACGAATATGATGTACGACAAGAGTGCGATGCCTGCATTACGCAAAATGGTCAAGTGTAAATCTTTCCAGAGGCTGTGTTCTTCTACAAGGCGCACGACATACCATTCGCCTTGTATGAGTGTTGAAAATACGCGGTAGTCCCTGCCTCTCAAGTTGAATACGAATGGTTCCTTACCGGCAAACGAAATGGCTCGTGCGAGTTTTTCTTCGTCTGAACCCCAGTAGTCTGCAGATAGATAATTTCTGCCGTTTTGGGTGATGTCCGTATGCGAAATGACCGTGCCTTTTTTGTCGATGATCACTTGCATATTGGACAAGTTGCTCTTCTTGACTTTGGCAAGCAAATCCTTTAGGTACAAGTCTACGGCAAGAACGCTTTTCTTATCTGAAAGACGCAAACTGATGGTTACCACCTGTTCGCCGGAATGCGGATTCAAGTGCGTAGGTATCAGGGCGACCTTGTCCTTTTCCATAGGGGCGTTTTGGAACCAGGGACGATTCGAGGGCACATAACCTACGGCAGGAGTCCAACGACCGCCATTGAAAAATTCTTCGCGTAAAATACCGAACATATTGCACAGGACAAAATCATCGGAGTGCTTGTAATGTTCCGCTTCGGAAACAAGCAACGATTCTATCTGAGCCTGTTTTGCTCCATGTTCCAAACTCTTTTCTATAATGCGGGAGGTCACCCGCAACACCGTTTCGCCTTGCGACAAGAAACCATCGATGGCTTCGGCGTCTTTGTCGTTAGAAAGGGTACCTGCATGCAGAGTTTCTTGTTTGACTGTTTCAGTATAATCTTTTAGCAAAAAAAAGCACACTACGGAAAGGCCGATGCCTACCGCAGCAAGGGTTATTACAAAAAGAAATCGTAAACGGTTCTCGTTTTCTACAGTCTTGAAGAACACAATCAAAATATAAGATATTTCGGAATAAAAATTCACTATGCTATATTTCTATACATGAAGTTCGAAAAAGATGCATTGGAAGGCCTGCTCAAGACGGCAGAATCCGAGGGAATTTTCAACAAGGCGGTCGCCGGGTTCATTTTGCCTGACGGAAGCCGCGAAATTTTGACGCTCAACACGCCCGAAAACACGGTTTTCGACATTGCAAGCCTTACCAAGGTGTGCCCCACATCGACGCTAGCCCTAAGTTACATTCTAGAGGGTAAGCTTTCGGTCGATACTAAAGTCATTGACTACATTCCGGAACTTCAGACCAATTTCCGCGAAGACATTCGCGTTTTCCACTTGCTGACCCACAGCCTCGACTATCGCGTGCCCATGAAGACTTTGCGCACACTCCCTGCCGAAGGTATCTTGGATGCCCTTTACACCTACCAGTTCGAAAAGGCTCCCGGTGCCGACTTTAATTATGGCAATCCTGCCAGCGTGCTTCTTGGAATTATCTTACAGCGCCTTGTCGGTAAAGATTTGCAACAGCAAGGTCGTGAACGCTTCTTCATTCCGCTCGGCATGACGCGCTCCGGTTGGGATCCTCTCACTCGCGACTGGAATCCCATTCCGAAGGCAGAAATCTCGCCGACCGAAATTTGCAGTTTTAGGGGCCGCGAGATCCAAGGCGAAATTCACGACGAAAGCGCCTGGGTGTTGCGAAAGCTGTTCCCCGTTGGCAGCGCCGGCATGTTCAGCTGCGTACCCGATTTGCTGAATTTTGTACAAACTATTTTAAAAGACGGTATCGCCGACAATGGCAACCGCGTTATGCCCGCAGGTATTTTGAAAATGGTCAGCGAAAACGCCTTTGCGCTTGACTCTGCAAGCAAGTATTCTACCGCCAAGGACGCCTGTACCGCTCTCGGCTGGGAACTGAACAGCACCAAGTTCATGGGCACCAAGATTTCGCCACATACTTTTGGTAAAACCGGATTCACCGGCGCAAGCATTGTGGCCGACCCCGACAAGGGTGCCGCCGTCGTGCTGCTCAGCAACTTCACCTACCCGCACCGCGAAGCGAACGCTGACCGCATCCACGCCTTCCGCGCCAAGCTCTCCGACGCCTTCTTCGGACAGTAAACAGCAACGTGTCATCCTGAGCTATACGAAACTAAGAATTTTAGTTCTCAAGTTGAGTTATGCCCTTTGGGTAGCAGTGTAACGAAGTTGAAGGATCTTTTTCTACATTTACGTTCGTAATGGAACTTGACGCCGCACATATCACCCTTTACGCCGCCTATTTCGTCTTAGGCGCAGTGGTAAGTCTTATCAACAGCATCGCGGGCGGCGGCTCTACCTTGAGCCTGCCTATCATGATTTTCCTCGGGATGCCCGCCACCGTTGCAAACGGCACGAACCGCATCGGACTCATTATCGGGAACTTCAGCAGCGCATTCAATCTAGCGCGTCACGGCTATCTGAATAAGCGCATTTTCTTTCAACTACTCACACCCACTATCCTCGGCGCCCTTCTTGGAGCGTGCTTCTTGGTGCGCATCGGCGACAAGATGTTTCAGGCAATTCTCGCTGTCGTCATCTGCCTTGTGGTCGTCATGAGCAACCTCAAGAAAGATGTTTTGGGCAAGCCGCCTGCAACCCCGCCCGAAAAGCTCACCCTCAAGGGCGCGCTCGGCTTTTTCGCCATCGCCATTTACGGATGCATCGTGCAGGTCGGCGTCGGATTCGTGCAGATTTTTGGACTCACGCGCTACACCGGACTTGCGCCCATCCAGATTAACGCCCTCAAAAATTCCCTCACCAACGTGTTCTTGGCGGTAAGTACCTTTGCGCTCGGCGTGACTGGCAAAATCAACTGGCCCATCGCCGTATTTATGGCGGGTGGCGCCTGGGTCGGCGGCTATTTCGGCAGCTTTTTGCAGCGCAAAAAAGGCAACAAGTTCATCCAGCGATTCATTAGCATCTGCAGCATCGGCATGGCCATCGCGCTTGTAGTCGACTTGATTGCCAAATAATCAGCTCTTGATATTCTTGTAATGTTCAACCAATTGCTTTAAGTTGAACGCTTCCTTTTTTTCTTGTACGGTTTTTAAGCCCGACATGATCTCGGCGAAATAATTAGCCAAATCCGCATCGCCTGCTAAAAAGGCTTCTTCGCAATTCTTTTTCGCCACCGCCACGACATCCGGATTGAACCCGAGCGTAACGCCAAAGCATTTTAAAGAATCCGTCACGCTTTCATCATTCGATTGGTCATTTTCGACATCGACCATCTTGGCATAGCCCAAAATATCATCGACGATTTCATTGAGTACGCTGCTAGAATCCGTATAATTCAACCGCGCAAAACTGCAGTATACAGCTTCCAGATACATCTTTTTGTACAAGAAATAATTGCGCAAGAATCTAAAACAGATAATCAAATCGCTCGCTCTGTAAGTCACCTTCAATGCAGCCACCGCGTCTTCGACCACTTTTTCCCATTGCCCTTGGTCACTATGGATTCTCGCAAGCATCAGCCTGTATTTAGCCGAAGCCGGGTTCCACTTTGCCGCATTAGACATTCCCTTTTCTGCGTCAGGGTAATTCTCCAAATACAATTCCAAAAGACCCACCTGCCGCCAAATAAATTCCATCGGGCAACAAGAATGAACGTTCTTTACCATTCGATTTGACGGAGTCTCAAAATAATGCTGGTAGAGTGCGCGCTCCATTCTGCTAGAAATCGAAATATATTCAACAGAATCGTCAGAAACAAACGGATGATCTTCGGCCACCTTCGTCAAAGGCCTGATCATATCCAAAGCAGTTTGATAATCCTTTTCGCCAGTTTGCACATCAAGCGATTCCTGCAAAAGGCTCATCACGCCATCTCGGCCTTCAAAAACCTGGAGTTTTTTCCCAAAAATAGCCGCCCGGACACGAAACAAAGCTTCAGTTGTATTTGTTCTGTCAGCAAAAAACATATCATCCCCTATTTTGACAGATTCATTCTTGCAGAAATATACAATATCAATCGTCGTCAGAGGTAATGTTTTTCCGTTTTTCGCGGCGCTTGCGTGCACGACATTCTTCAAGTGTTTCGCCGAGGCCTTCAATTAATTGCGCCGCCAAGGCTTCGTCGCCGGCGGCGAGCAGTTCTTTTTGCGGGCGGGGCAGCTTTTTAATGCGCGCTTCCAGGCGCAACGCCTCTTCGTGGCTATTTAATTCAAATTTTCTTAAAATACATTCCGGCGGGAACGCCTTGGTAAACTTGGCCCCCTTGCCGGATTTATGTTGTTCAAAACGAGCTTCTACATCGACGGCATACCCCGTATAAATGCGGTCACCCGCACAACGGAGCATGTACACAAAGTGCGGCATTACGATTCTTCGTGATGCGCCTTCGACACCAAGTTCATGTAGATGGTGCCAAGGATTGCGGCACAGAAGCTACCCAGCAGAATACCGAGCTTGGCGGAATCCTGACGGTCGCCCACCTCGAAGGCGAGGTTTGCCACAAACAAGGCCATGGTAAAGCCAATACCGGCAAGCATACCACCGCCCCACAAAACCTTCCAGCTGTAGCTCGGCTTCACCGACACGCCCACCTTCACGGCAAGCAGGCTGAACAGGAAAATGCCGATCGGCTTACCCAGAATCAAGGCCAAGGCCACTGCACCCATCACAGGCACTTCCACGCCACCGAGTTTGATTTCGACACCCGCGTTGCTGAGTGCAAACAGCGGCATAATAAAGAAGTTCACCCACGGTACGAGCGGCTTGAAGAAACGTTCCTGCATCGAAATACTTTCGCGAGCACCGCGCTTCAAAAGCGTAAACACTTCATACTGTTCGTTGCGGTCCTTCGCTTCGCCCGAAAGAGCACCACCCACGCTGCCAGCGAAATGAGCAAGCTTGCCCTTCGCAAGCACAGGCTTTGCCGGCACCGAGAGTCCGAGCAGCACGCCCGCAATGGTCGGGTGCACGCCGCTCTTCACAAAGAACGCCCACACGGCAATACCAATCACGCCATGCAACAGCAGGTTACGCACACCAATGCGGAACATCACGTTAATCAAGGCAAGCAGGGCAAATCCCGTACCAAGCGCAATAAAGTTCACGCCGTCGCCACTGGGGTAACCGATCGCAATCACCAAGATTGCACCGATATCGTCCGCAATGGCCAAAGTCAAAATCATCACGCGGAGTGCATGCGGAACCTTCTTTCCGAGAATGGCCATGCAACCCACCACAAAAGCAATATCCGTTGCAGTCGGAACACCCCAACCATGCGCCGCGCTATTTGCACCATGCGGGCAAAGCAGCAAGTAAATCAAGGCCGGGAAAAGCATACCGCCAGCCGCCGCAATAATCGGCAAGCTAGCCGCCTTCGGGTTCCTGAGTTCGCCATAGGTCATTTCACCCTTGACTTCAAGCCCGATGTTGAAGAAGAAAATCGTCATCATGGCGTCGTTAATGAGCCAGTGCAAATCGGCCGAGCCGACCCAACTGCCAATCGTCAAGGCAAACGGCATGTGCCAAACATGATGGTAAGATTCAGGGCTGACATTCGCCCAGATCAGGGCCGCAATCGTCATGATAATCAAAACGATGCCACCGGTCGTCTCCACCTTCATCAGTCGTTCCATCGGCGTGATGATTTTGCGGATGGGGGTTTCCGGGAACAAATCTTCAATCTTGTCGCTGCTCGTTACTTTTGCCGACATAGCTACCTGTAAATAGGGTTGTGTGATTCAGCCTTGCGCCTAACAAAATAATCATTTTTTTTGCGCGTGACCGCTCCAAGTTGCTTTTTTTTCCATTTTTTGTATATGAAAGGGGGACGCCTCCCCCTCGTTCGCACCGCGCAGGCGCTGTTGCTCCCTACCCCCACTACGGGGAGGCCCCCGTAACGCCCCCGAACAGCGTACATAGCCTTTTTGGGGGATTTTTTGTATATTCTTAGCGGAAAAAAGAGATTTTGAGATGCTAGATAAAGAAGTTTTAAAGACCGTCAGCCGCATTGAACTAAGCGTTCGCGGCACGCTCGACACCGTGATGACCGGCGCTTACCACAGTTCCTTTAAGGGGAACGGTATGGAATTTAGCGAGGTCCGCGAGTACATGCCGGGCGACGATGTGCGTACTATCGACTGGAACGTGACCGCACGAACGGGCACGCCGTATGTGAAGAAGTTTATCGAAGAACGCGAGATGACCATGCTGTTGATGGTTGACGCTTCCAGCAGTTCGGAATTCGGTTCCGGCAAGCAGATGAAGGGCGAAGTCATGGCGACTTTGACTGCACTCCTCGCGTTCGCCGCCATCAAGAATAATGACAAGGTCGGTCTGCTGATTTACACCGACCAGGTGGAACTCTTTATTCCGCCGGAGAAAGGCCGCAAGCACGTGCTGCGGCTTATCCGTGAAATCCTTTACTTCAAGCCGCAGCACCACGGCACGAACACTCAAGTGGCCCTTGAATACGCCGGCAAGATTTTGAATCGTCGTGCCGTCGTCGTGGTGATGAGCGACTTCCTCGATGAAGGTTTCGAAAACGCCTTCAAGATTCTCCGTAAGCGCCACGACGTGCTTGCGGTCTCTGTCGTAGACCCGCGTGAAATGGAACTCCCGCCCGCAGGCCTTGTGGAACTTGAAGACCCCGAAACCGGCGAAACACTCTTGATCGATACTGGCGATGCCACCTTCCGCGAAGCATTTGCCCGCGAAGCCAAGCGTCAGGGCAAGGCAACCAAGGAACTGTTCCAGCGCATGTCCATCGACTTCGTGCGCATCGAGACTCACGATGACTTCAAGGAAACGGTGGCCCCGCTTATCGAGCACTTCCGCCGCAGAGCCCGTGCGGCAAGAATGTAAAAAGAAACCGTGCAGGCTTTCGCCCGCACGGCCCCTTACCACAACACACCGGCAGGATGCACGGTATCTTTAGAAGCCCATGGATCGGCCCGCGTGGCTGTCCTTTGCGCTTAATTCCTTGCGGAGCTCGGCTTCGATTCGTTCGGCGCACTTGGCGCTTTCGGGCAAGAAACGCAAGCGGCCATTGACGGCGTTGAAGTCACCCGGAGTCAAGAGCGGCAGCTCGGTCACCGCCTTCGGGCATTCCACATTCGGGAAGAATACGTTCCAAATATGGCGAATGCCTTCGGGCTTCAAGTAACCAAAGCCGAGTTTCAAGGCGAAGCGGCGGCGACTTGCCGTGTCCAGCGTGCTTTCAAAGTTCGTGGCCGCAATGAAGATTCCCTTGAAGTTTTCCATTCGGGTCAGAATTTCGTTTACCTTCGAAACTTCGTGGCCTTGCATGGCGCCCGTGCGGTCGCGTAAGAAACTATCCGCTTCGTCGAAGAACAGGATCGACTTGGTGCGTTCCGCTTCTTCGAAGGCAGCGGCAATGTTCGCTTCTGTCTGACCGACAAACATTCCGAGCAAGTCGCTTGCACGGCGCACGATTAAGTTGCGGCCTAAGATGCGTGCAATGTGGCGCACGAATTCCGTCTTGCCGGTTCCCGGAGGCCCGTAGAGCAAGATGTTCAGGGAGTTCGGT
The DNA here is from genome assembly GCA_902799745.1 of Fibrobacter succinogenes. Classification (GTDB taxonomy): domain Bacteria; phylum Fibrobacterota; class Fibrobacteria; order Fibrobacterales; family Fibrobacteraceae; genus Fibrobacter; species Fibrobacter succinogenes_Q. Next base: position 52,695 of record CADCBQ010000008.1, read on the forward strand.
GCAGAATCCTCTTCCAGAGTTTTCCAGACGGAATCGTAATTTTTGACCACTTCCAGAACTTCTTCGGCAGAGCCTTCCATGTTGAGGCCGCTCAGCGAGTAGGTGGGAGCATGACATTCCACGTCGCGCAAGGAACCCGTATCAATTCCGAGTAAGCTCGTGTGCGCCTTCAGTAAACGTGCCATGGTAGGGTAGGCCTTGACATTAGCACCGCTTGCCAGCAAGTTCTGCGTGCAGCGCGTTGCAATCGTGTAGCCGCCTGCCATCGCCGGGAATTCCACCACGAGTTTCATCGTTTCTTCGGGAGTCAGCATGCTTTCTGCCCCCTGCGCCTTCAGTACCGATTCGAACATGCTCAGGCGTTCGTCCTTGGCAAGGCCCTTGAAGGCCATCGAGAAATCGAAACGGCGGCGGGAACTCTTCTCGGTAAAGTTGATGGAGTTGGTAATCCAGATAATCGGCGTGTGCACCGATTCGAAAAAGTGATTCAGGCTGCCCTTTTCAAAACCGTTCAACACCAAGTCAGCTTCGTCTACCAAGATGATGCCGTGTTCCTTTTCGCATTGCCAATCGGCGAGCATCGTCGCGCGAATGCGGTAGAGCATTAAGTTTTGCGAACGCGTTTCAAAGCGTCGGCCCATTTCGATCGAGTTGTCGGCATCGATGCTCACTTCAAACAGCGGGAGTCCCGCTTCGGCGGCGAGAGCCTTTGCAAGTTCTGTCTTGCCCGTACCTTCGACACCGTAAAGCAGAATGTTCAGCGGACGATCCCAATTGTGGTGCTTAATCAAGTCAAGTGCCAAAATGGCGTCGGGGTTGTTCCCCTGCAACTGCGCAAACGGCACGGTTCCAGGTTCTGCAAGACGGAACGCCTTGAGACCGGTGCTGTCGCAAGAACCATCCAAGAAACAGCCGACTTCCATAGGAATGTCAAATTCGTCGCTACACAGGTTCAGCTTACGGAGGGTGCTATCTTTGCCCATCAGCTTCATGACTCGGTCAACACCTAGGCCCGTCGTAATGGCGACTTCCGAAAATACCCTCGGGGAATCCGACGGTGGTCCAAAACGGTGATGGCGGCGACCGAAAAATTCTCCATCCGGATCGCATTGCATTTCGTCACGGGTGCGTAACCACATATAGAGAAGAATTTCCAGCTCGTCATCAGTTAGGCGGTAAACTTCTTTTACCTTCAGAGCACGTTCATAGATCGGGTCGTCGCTTCGCACGCCTTTCTGAATTTTTTCAAGCGCGAACTTCTTGAAGTTTCCACATACGATATCCTGGACTTCCTTGTAAAGGAACGGGGCCATCGATTCCGTATCAACATCGACAATTGCCTTTACTAGGTTATCGGTTACCCTGTCGGCGCAACCGTGCTTCATTTCTTTGCGGTAGCGACAAATCTGGCGGAGCAGTCTGCCGTTGCAGTACTGCGTATCCAGTTCGCATTCGTCTTCGTCAACTTCTTCTTCCAAGAGATCGTCAAGAAGGTCAATGTCGTCGTCGCCAAAGTCGCGATTAACCGATGCAGTTTCGGATTTGGGTCTTACCGGCTTTTTCTTAGGCGTAATGAACGGATTGAAGATATCGATAAAGCCTTCCACGATTTTGTCGCGGCAAGAACGCCCCATCAGGCGAAAGGCGCTGGCCTTGTTTAAACCGTCCGGGTTTTCGTCAATAATGCGAACCCAATATTCCAGGATTTTGAGATCCGCGAAGCTCGTTCGGGAGCTTGCTTTGGCGAATTTCTTCAATTCGGACTTCTTGAGATCGTGATAGACCTTTTTAAAGTAGGTGTTAGACTGCATATTTCTCTCTCTTAAAGTTCAACTAGGCGGCAAGGCGGTAGAATTCCTTGTCGAGGCCGTTTTCGACCAGAATCTTTCGGATCTGGTTAAAACGGTTGTACACCGTGGGGCGCGAGCAACCCATGCGTTCGGCGGTTTCGACTTCCTCGTAGCGGTCACAATACTCCAGCGTTTCGCGGTGCGTCTTCATGAATTCCTTCAGAACCGGGTTATCTTCAACCAATTTCAGGGCCACGGCCAACAATTCCTTCCAACTAGTGTCTACATCTTCATTATCGTCACAAGGACCGTCATTTGTCAAATCGGAATCGTCACTATAGTAATCGGCCATTGAAAGGGTTTCGTCCTGGGTCATCAGGTCTTCGGGCGAAAGCTGGCTTGCCGGCACTTCGTGGGTGGTGCGTTCCGAGTTTTCGCACTTGTCGTCTACGAACTTCCAGTAGATCTTAGTTGTTACAAAAGTTTCAAAAGAGGCATTTGCGGTTTCGTCGTACTGCATGATGGCATCGATGAACAGCGGGTAGATATCGCCGCCCAATTCCAGACGGAGTTCGTTGGTTTTCATTTTCATCTTGGAAAAATCCGGCTTGATACGGTAAAAGAGGGCGACGGCGCGGTCCGTCAACTTTTCGCCGAGGACTTTCCAGAGGCGATCTGCGATCTGTTCGCAGGCAGAGGGGGTAGTTTGTGCAATCTTGATCATTGCAAGGACGATATTTTTGCGCATAGACGCTCCTTTTGTCGCTCGGGCGACAGTTGAAAACCCCTTTGAGGCCGATCAAAGGACAAATGTGTAACATTAAACCAACTAGATAGTCGGATTTAAGATTTCTATTACGTCGGGAAGTTCTCCCTTAAATATAGCTTAAATTCAATGTCATTTATTGACATAACCCCTCCAAACATCTAAACCTCTTGAGCAGAGGAACTGCAATATAGTAAAAATAACTCACATTGTCTAGGGTACCAAAAGCGCATACACCACATTATCGCTTTTAGTTTTTGATTTGTCAAACGATTTTCAAAAAAATTTAGAGGGTCGCCGGTTTATACCCGAGCAGCTTCATACTATATAATGCTGTACCCTTGCTGATGCTACGAACACCTGTGGCGTAGCCGAAAATTTTCCGCAGCGGGACATCGGCCTTTAAAAAGTGGGTCTTACCGTCGCCGCCGATTTCTTTTACCTTGCCGTCGCGGGACTGGATGTCTCCTGTTACGAGGCCTGCAAAATTCACCGGGCATTCGAGCGAAAGTTCCATGACGGGCTCAAAAAGCTGGACATCGGCAGGTTTAATGAGTTTCGTGACTGCATCAGCGCAGGCCTTCTTGATCATGGGCGGGAGCGCCCCTTCGGTCCAGGTGAATTCATGGACTTCAAAGCAAACGCCTACAAGGGGGCCCTTGCCGAGCACGCCGATTTCAGTCGATTCCAAAAGTGCAGAACGCACGCCGGCCAGAATTTCACGCGGGGCCGTTTCCAGGAATTCGGCGGAGAGACGGATGTCATGGGCGTCGCCTTCGAGCGGGGTAGCCGAAAGCTTAATTGAAATCTTGTGGGGACCCAGCTGGAATGTGTTTTCGACAGGACCCACGTTGCGGCACAAGCGTTCTTGCCAACGCACTTCTGGGGAGCCTGCCTTCACTTCGCATCCGAATTCTCGCTTGAGTCGGGCGAGCAACACGTCGAGCTGTACTTCGCCTACGGTATGCAGGTACCAGAATCCGCCATCGTCTTTTTGCACGCGGAATGAGGGGTCCATGCGGGCGAGAACATTTAGGCTCTTTTCCACATGGTGGTAATCTTCGGCACCTAGGCATTCTACGCGAGTCTGCAAAAGCGGCTGGTACTTGTCGCGGATAGAGGAGGGCTGCTGATTTAGATCCTTCGACTCCGCTACACTTCTACCCAAAGGGCATAACTCAACTTGAGAACTAAAGTTCTTAGTTTCGTATAGCTCAGGATGACACTGCCCATCCAACGATATCACCTGCCCGAGTTCTGTTTCGAACGGACTGCGCATGGCGTAAATGTCGCCGGAGCGGATTTCGTCAACGGGTTGCAACAGGTTCGCCTTCAAGCGCGAGAATTCAAAACCCGCCGGCCATTCCTTGCGTTCCATATTCGTATGGCTACGGAACAGCGAAATTTCGCCCACTCCCTTGAAATGGCGCAAGCGAATGACTTGGCCTAATTCATTTTCGCCAAATTCAGGCACATCGGGCAAGAAGAACGAAAGCGCCGTCGTCAGGCTGCGTACCCCGAAGCCTTCGATGGCCGAGCCTGCATAGCAAAGCGCATAGTCGCTATTCTTCGCTAATTCCTTGAGTCCGCGCAAAAGCGTCTTGGGCGGAACCGGCTTTCCTTCGAGTGCAAGCTGCAAAACTTCATCATCAAAGTTGCTCGCAAATTCCACAGCCTCAGCGTAATGCTTCTTGATTTTCTCGGTGGAATCGCTCACTTCGCCTGCTTGCGGCCAGGAATCATCTATGACTTCTTCGCCCGAATCCGAATGAATCAGGCGGCTTTTGCTGAGCACATCGAGAACGCCCGACATGCGTCCGCCCTTGTATTCCGGAAGCGTCATGAGCACCGGGCGCACGCCTAAAACTTCTTCGATATTGATTAGCGTTTCGTCAAGCGAATAGTCGGGATTGTCGAGCTTATTGACAAACAGAATCGTCCGCACGCCCGCTTCGCGCAGTTTACGGAAGGCGGCCACCGTTTGCGTTTCCACTCCGCTCGCGGCACTCACTACAAGCACCGCGCCCTCGACGGCTGTCAGCGCCGTGTCGACTTCGGCACCAAAATCTACATGACCCGGGGTATCGATAAAATTGAACCAGGTGTTCTTCCATTCGAAATGCGCCACGCCGCTTTCAATGGTAATGCCGCGCTCTTTTTCTTCGGGCATGTAGTCCATAGTGGCAAGGCCTTCTTCTACCTTGCCCGGCCGGCGAACCTCGCCCGCCGCAAAAAGAATACGCTCCGAAAGAGTCGTCTTTCCGGCGTCTACGTGGGCAAGGATTGCAATGTTGCGAACAGGCTGCGACATGATACCACTAATTTAAAAATTCTCGTCTAGCGTGAGTTCGTTCGCGACCGCCTCAAGCTTACGTTCAGCCGTCGCGTCAAGCGCCTCGGCATGCCCGCGCAACGCCGCAAACGGGTGGAAAATCTTCGCGCGGTCTTCCATGCTCATACGCGGGTGCTTCATCATAAAATTCCAATCGTTCCGCGGATACGGCAAATCTATTATGTCAGAATAGTTATCTATCATATATTAGATCCTTCGACTTCGCTCAGGATGACACACCCTCGTCTTTCGTCTAAGCCTTGTGTCCTCCGATTTGTCCGTTGCGTTCAATGGTAGTCGCACCCTCTTGCAAGTCCATTCCCTTCACAATGGCGTTCTTGCCAAAACGCTTCTTGATTAAAAGTTCCGCTTTCAGGCGCTTCTTTTCGCGTTCCTGCTTTTTCACGTCGGTAAACAAGTCATACTGTTCATGGCTTGCATCGACAATGTCGGCTGCCACCAGGTTCAAGCGACGTACGGTCAGTTTCGGGTCCACGATGCGGTCAAAAAGTTTCATGACGGCATCCGCCATCACTTTTTGTGAACTGGTATAATAACCAATGTTTGCCGTACCATGTGCAGGCTTCGGAATTGTGCGTCCGTAAAAGTCCGTTACAGTTACGCCGTGGTAAATTCCCTTGTCCACGTTTTCGCGGTCGTAACCTACCGTGAGCACCATCGCATTTGTCACCAAGTCGTGCGCAATCAACGTCATCGAAATCGTATCGACCATTTCGCGCACCACAAGCCGCGCCTTGTCGAACGGATACGGATCCTGCAGCACCTGGCCTTCGCCCGTACTCCTGTTCCGCGGCTTCGACTTCTTGATGTCCGCAATCGTGCAAGGCTCATAACCCCAAGCGTGGTCAATCAGAATTTCTGCATTCACGCCGAACAGCTTGTAAAGCGCCTCGGGATTCTTGACACTCACGCGAGCAATATCGCCCATCGTGTAAATGCCGCGCCCTGCATTCAGTCTACAATTTTCTAGACGTTCTGCTATGCCGCGGCCCACCTGCCAAAAGCTTGTAATCGGTCTGTGTGACCAAAGCTGCTTGCGGTAACTCATCTCGTCAAGTTCCGCAATGCGCACGCCATCATCATCTGCTTCCACGTGCTTTGCCATCACATCCATCGCAATTTTGCACAGGTATAGATTCGTGCCGATGCCGCCCGTAGCCGTAATTCCCGTAGTCGTGAAAACATCTTGGATAATCGTTTTCACCAGTTCGCGGGCCGTCTTTTTATAAAGCTTCAAGTAGCGCGTCAAATCCAGAAAGCATTCGTCAATTGAATACGCGTGAATATCTTCGGCACTTACATACTTCAGGTAAACATTGTAGACCTTCGTGGAATATTCCACGTACTTCGCCATTTGCGGCTTTGTGATGGTGAATTCAATCTTTTCGCCCGTACGCCGCTGTACCTCGCGTACCTTCTGGTTCACTTCGAAAAGTCTCGCGCGCCCCGGAATTCCGTAAGCTTTAAGCGCAGGTGTCACCGCCAAGCAAATTGTTTTCTCGGTACGGCTTTCGTCGGCCACCACAAGCTTCGCCTTAAGCGGATCAAGTCCCCGGAGAATACATTCCACCGAGGCAAAGAACGATTTCAGGTCAATGGCCGCGTAAGTGCGTCCCACGATTTTACCTGTATTTTAATTCAGGGTGTTCGGCGTAGAAAAAGTTTTTATCGACGTACATTCGTTCGTCTGCAATATGCATTGCCCTACGAACATCAGGATCGCCATAACAGGTGCCAATGGAGAATCGCACATTTTCGGACAGCTTTGCCATCGTGCGGATTTTGGCAACACGGGTGTTCAACTCGTCTTCCGTAATGTTAGAAGCGAGTACCATGAATTCGTCGCCACCGGCGCGGTATACATCTTCTTCCGGGAAAACGTATTGCAAAATTTCTGCAGCCGAGCGCAGTACCTTATCGCCAGAGATATGTCCCTGTTCGTCGTTTGTATGCTTCAACCCGTTCAGGTCGGCAAATATAACGGCTTTAGGTGTCGGCTTGCGCCCTGCTACAATTTGGTCGATGCTGTGGTTCATTACGTTACGATTTTTTACGCCGGTCAGCGAATCAATCGTACTCATCGTTTGAAGTTTGTTCAAAAGCAGGTAGCTTGAAATTTCAGACGCGATAAGGAACGTCGCGACTTCAAGCGTTTCTTTAATCTTCAGCGTATCATTGACGTTAAAGTTAACTGTCCACAAGTAGCCGATCAATTCGCCGCCATGACGCAGCGGGAAAAGTACAATCGTCTTTACGCCGCTAAGGTCGAGCATCGAGCCCCAAATCGGATTGGCCAAGCGGAGCTTTTCCATATCGCGTTCGTCTTTTGCAATAATGCAGGTGCTACCGGCAAGTGTTTCGGGCCATGTTTCTGCGATCGCGTAAAAGCCTTCCACATATCGCGACATCGGCTTAATTTTTAGGCCATCGCGAATCGATTCCGCAAAAATCGAGCACTCGCGGTTTTCGGCATCGGTGAGCAAAATGCAGCAATGGTCAGAACCACTTGATTGACGGATATCTTCGACCACTTCTTGGAAAGTCTGCTTGACATTATCTGCGCCACGCAGTTTGATACAAGCCTTGAGAACATTCGAAGCCGTGTCTGCAGAAAGGTCTGCCATGGCCGAAGAATCTGCCTTGGGAGCCACATCGTAACAGTAAATGCAGTAACCGACATTTTCGCGGTCAGAGTCCAGCGGCATTAAGAACATGTTCAGCCAAAGACCCATCATGTACAGGTCTACGTAAGCATGGAGAGGCTTGCCCGATTGTATGCAGCGGAAACAGTGGTCTTCGAAATTCTGATTCTTCGGAAAACATAACTCATACGGACAACCCGGCATAAACGGGCGCCCCTGAGTCGATTCCATTTCCTCGCAATGAGCCTTGTTTCCTGCTACAACGCGAATATTACCGTAGGAACCATCCGGATAGAGGTCCATGGACATCACGCAGGCATTTGCTCTATAGTGCGACAGAATCTGATCAAAATCCATACAAGTTCGCCCTCCCAAGGCTCTTTACTTTCTTCACAAATAATTTAAAAAGATTTTAAAGGAGCCAAGGGCAAATTTGATTATTCCCGATGCTCGTACAGATACAGATTCGCTTCGGGCACGGCAAGATCGGAGCCTTTAATTTTCCATTCGTCATCGGTTCCGGTGCGGTACTTGACCACCACACGATAGCGGTTGTCGGTCTGCAGCACTGCTGTCGGAACGGTCCAAAAGTTTTCAGTGCCTACGACCATTTCAAGCTCATGGGCATCACGAGTGTCAATACCTAAAATCGTAATGGATTTAACCATGTCCTTGGGGTTGCGTACCTGGATGATGCTCCAAAATTCGCTGGCACCTTCCTTGACCCAAATTGAGGTGGAATCGCCCCATACGCCTTCGACGCCTTCGCAGCTCACGAACTCCCATTCGCCGGAGTAGCGGCCCACTTGAATTCCCATGATGTCAGAAGCAGGAGCGCCGCCCAAGTCTACGCCGCAGTTCGCATCGGGGCAACGGTCGGTAATGCGCACCGTGACTTCTTTCCAACCGTCCGGCGTTCTCGCCTTCACATGCACGCAGCCGCCGCAAGCGGCGCCGCCATTCCACGGACCCTTTTCATCGCCCGGAGAAACATTCACATGGATTGCCGCGTAATACTGAATGTTGGTCTGCCCGTAATTGCAGGCGCCACCCAAGCTCGTTTCTTTCGCCGTAATGCTTCCGTAGGTGGTCACGGAGCCCTTGCCGCCATTTTCGGTGAGTTCGGGGTCTGCCGCAGTAAAGCTATCGCAATTCGTGCACTTGCCATCGTCAGACGATGCAGGTGCAGAATCAGAAGAAGCCGGCGCCACACTCGACGAAGATGCCTCCGACGTAACGGATGAAGAAGACTCCGGAGCCGATTCAGAAGATTTCGCGACATCCTCCGAAGAACCTGGTTTTGTACTAGACGAAGAAGGCTTTGATTCCGAAGATATTTTTTCCGAATTCGAAGACTTGGCTCCGGCAGAGTTGTCAGTCGAAGAACTAGACGTCAGCGAACTTTCGCTCGAAGGCGTATCGGTGGCATTTGTCGACGACGAGTCGTCACCGCAAGCGACAATGCCTGCACCCACCAGGGCGCTAAAACAAAAAACAAGGGCAAGATTTCTCATACCCTTGAATATATATTATTTATGGAGAAAAAGACTATTCGCCTTACCAGTCTTTGGCCGGTCTTGCTTGGCCGCGGATAGGTTTCCAGGGTTTGCGTTCGCCGTTCTGCTCGTCGAAATCCTTCAACAGCTGTGCCGCGTCTTCAGGGTTCATTTCACCCATCTGCATCGGCTGTTCCTGCGGTTCTTCGCCACCATTGCTATCGCTGGATTCGCCTTCGGGTTGCTGTTCAGGCTGCTGCTCGGGCTGTTCGCCTGCGCCACCGTTGCTATCGGAACTTTCGGACTTTGAATCGCTGGACTGACCATTTTCACCATTTTGATCTTGATTCTGGTCCTGATTCTGTTGGTCCTTATCTTGATCTTGCTGATCTTTGTTCTGATCTTGGTTTTGCTGGTCCTTATTCTGGTCCTGCTGATTTTGATCCTGGTTCTGGTCCTTGTTTTGGTCTTGGTTATTATCCTGATTCTTGTCGTTCTTCTTGTTTTCGTTCTTCTGCTCGTCCTTGGCCTCGTGAATACGGTCCAAGAGCATTTGCAGTTTCTGGTCGTTCGGATAATATTGCAGGCCTTCGTTACAAGTAATTTCTGCCGAGGGCAAGCGGTTTTCGATATACTGGAAAGCAGCATCGCTGTAATAAGCGCTAGCAGACTTCGGTGCCGCAAATGCTGCGATTGCAAGCATAAGAATTGCCGCGCAAATTTGAATGGCTCGCACCTCAAAGCGACCGAAGGAAGCGTGCTCATAGCTCATAGCCATTAGATTACCTCCAGGTCGTTGTCGGTGTTACTGGCGTCAATCTTTGCTTTGGGCTTGCGACCCGCCTTAATTTCAATCACGTCGTCAATGCGCTGCACGTGTCCGCTGAGCTGGCCTGCAGTTTCATCTTCGGCAATCAGGTTCTCAAGCATTTCCTTTGCTTCGGCGTACTTGCCATCTTTGCAAAGTTGCAAGGCGCGGGCCAAAACTTCCTTAGCCTTGTCGCTCAAAGGCGGCTGCTTCTGGTCGTTATTCTGGTCCTGGTTCTGATCTTGATTCTGCTTTTGCTTGTCGAGTTCTTCTTTCAGTTTGCGCTGAACGATTTCCACGTTCTTCTTGGCGTTTTCGAAACTATTGTCGAGGTCGATTGCCTTCTTCAAGTAAGCGACCGATTCGCGCCATGCAGCAATGCGTTCACTGCCTTCGGCAGCTTTTTCGCCCATGCGGAAATGCGTATTCGCCAAATTGTAGGCAGCCTTCGCCGCCATCTTTTTGTCGGGCATGCGCACGGCGCTTTCAAGCTCTTTCTTGGCTTCGTCATAGTTGCCGAGCTTGTACTGGCAAGTTCCGATATTGTAGAACAAAAGCGGGTTTGCAGGCTCCGATTCACGGGCCTTCATGTACTTTTCGAGCGCACCGGCGTAGTCGCCATTCTTAAACAATTTATTGCCGTCATTAATGGGGCGCGCCCACAGGGCCGCCGACAGCATGCACAACAATATCAAAAACAATCGCATTTTCAAGCCTTCACATTAAGTTAGCTAGAATATACAAAAATGCCTGGCCAATGACCAGACATTACAATCGATAGGGTTCTAGGCACCTTTACTATTCCGTATATATCACCGGATTTACCCAGTCGACATGGTCAAAATTCTTGGAACCCATTTCGTCGGTTTCGAGTGAAATTTTATGACCGCCGCGAATGTCCAGGTCGGCCGTTGCAGTCTGGCGACCTTCCATGCGTCCGCTACGCCAAATTTCCTTGTTGTCGAGTTTTACGATGAATTCTACCACGCCGTTGCCCGATTCGTCATCGACTCCGCATGTTACGGTAAAGCGAGTCGCGTTATCTGGTAATTTATATTCATGCTTCGAAGGTGCGTGCGAACCAATTCCGTTCAGGTAAAGTGTCCCGTTCAAATGCAAAGGATTGTTGTCGACTGTCTTGCCGATATTGGTGTTCCCGTAGCCTTGAGACTGGTGCAGCAGTTTAAGGTTGTAGACAAAATCTTCGCCTTTGTTCAGATGGTATGCGGTTCTAGCCTGTTGTAGATAGCTGCCACCTGCGTCAACGACATAAATCAGAACAATCAATGCATACGGAACAAATCCCGGAACCGCAATCTTCTTGCGGAGTTGTACGATGCGTTCAAGCGCCTGTGGGGCGAATGCGTAAACCATGAACGGGAACATTACCGCGATTCCAAGCATCGCTATCCAGAACCAAAGTGCGCTGCCACGGATTGATGTCATCATGGAAATATTCAGGAACGCAACCATCGACAAAAGTACCGCCCAGGTAATGGCGGGGCGTTTCTGACAAGCAATACCCGCTATCGCTACGACGGCTGCCGCAAGCACATAGCGTTCGTGCATGCACGGTAAAATCATAAAAAAGGCTAGGGCGTTCAGCGTTGCAAGCGTCATAACGCGAGAAACAGGCAAACGCTTAAAGAAGCTCGTTGCCATTACCGCTATAGAAATAATCACAAAGAAAATCTTGCCGAGAAGCCCTGGGTTCATAAACGCGGGAGCCCATTCAAAGATTGGCCTCGACTGCGGTGTCATATTTCCCGAGAAAATCATCCACAAGTTGCCTGCATTCATCGACGCATAAGGATACTGTCCGACCGAACTCAAGTATGCTTGTGCAAATTCCTTGGTAAAATTACCGGCAATTATAAAAGGCAAGAATACCAGCAGGAACATGGCGGCCATCGAAAGGAGCCCGCGCCACATAATTTTATAGTAACGCAACGAAAGCCCTGCAAATACGGGCAAGAACATAATCATCTGGAATTTGGTCAAAAGTCCGAGCATGAATAATGCCATTCCACGGCCGTATGTGCTTGGCTTAGAGGCGTACCAAAGCGCCCATACGCAGAATGTTACCGGAAGAACATCGACCTGTCCCCAAATGGGGCCGTCCAGATAGAATGCCGGATTGGCGACCACCAAAAGCATCATGATGGTTTTGATTTCGGGGAGCCAATTGCGCTTTTGCATACGCAGCCATACGAAGTGCGCAAGCGATATGTGGGCAATGAAAACCGGGAACAGGCAGAACTGTTTCAGTTCATACTCGGTTTCCATGCTGAGGCCTGTCACCTGGTAAATGACAGAAACGACACGGAGCCACAGAACATAAAGCGGCGGGTAATCTCCCGTAAAGTTCCCGACTCCTTGCTGCAAGTCGGTGACCCAATGACGCCAAAATGTTAAATCCGATGCGAACCCGATTCCGTGTAACATCACAAAATTGAGTAAGACGACAAGAACGCCCCAAAAGGCGAAGGAATCCTGATGCAGACTCTCTTTCATCTTTTGAAGCAATGCAGGTACGAGATTTTTCAGTGAAAACTTTATCGGTAAACGCATGCGGGTAAATATAATTATTTCCAGAATGCTAAAAGCAGTCGTGTCATTTTTTCGTGATCTGCGACATCTGTCATTTCACGAATGCTATGCATGCTAAGCATCGGTTCCCCGATATCGACTGTCGGGATCCCGAGCGAGGCCGAAATGGCGGGGCCAACCGTCGAGCCGCAGGGCATATCGTTACGCATCACGAATGTCTGATACGGTATGTTATTTTGTTCGCAAATAAGCTTGAAACGTGCGTTCGAAAATACGTCGCTTGCATAGCGTTTCTGCGAATTCACTTTCAGGACGACACCTCCACCCAAGACAGGCGCATGGTTGCTTTCATGCTTTTGCACAAAGTTTGGGTGGCAGGCGTGGGCCATATCTATAGATAAAGCAAATGATTCTGCAAGTCGTGAGGAAAGAGGTCGCTCGCAGGCTCGCTCTGAGGTTTGAGATGTAAACGAAGATAGAATCTCTTCCAGCGTGCTCTTCAAGAAATTGCTACCGGCCCCCTCGCGGGTTTCGGAACCCACCTCTTCGTTATTGATGAAGGCGGCCACTGTAAAGTCCTTTTCGAGCGGGGCTGCGTTTTTAAATGCCTCGGCAATGGCGTGGCAACTGCTCAGGTTATCGAGCCTGCCCGAATAAATCCATTCGTTTTCAAAACCGCCGAACTGTGCCGGCTGTGCGTCAAATAGTTGAATGTCGAAATCCAGGAGCCTTGCGCCTGCAGGGAGCTCGCTTTGCAAGGCGTCCACAAATCGTTCTTTGCCACCTATAGATGTCCAAAGCGCGTTCAAGTCTGTTTGGGGATTGACCTTGAGACCTTCTTGGTTTACGCCTCTATTCAGGTGAACTGCAAGTTGCGGAATGCGGAACAATTTGTCGCCACGAATCAACTTGGTCTCTAGATTTCCGCCAAGTTCGTAGGCGAGTAGGCCGGCATAACCTAGGTCGCGGTCCAGCCAGCTGGTAAAAAGTGGGCTTCCGTAAATTTCAGGATGCAAAGTCCGTACCCCTGCGGCGGAGCTATCGGGGTTCGGGGTAATCTTCAAAGTGGGGAAATCCGTATGGGCGAGGGCAATCCTAAACCGTGAGTCCGAACAAATTTGTTTTGGAAGGCGTATGGCGATCAAGGCGCCACCACGTTCAAAAAAACGCGTATTTTCGCCATTTTGGGTTTCTAAAAGAGTCTTTAGTGCTTCAACCGTATGGTACGGAGTTACCGATTTATTCAAAAATTCAAAGTATTCCATGCCTTAAAGATAGATATTACAATGAATTACAAGTATTTCGCATAATTTTTTTTACCAAGTGATTTTATTCTTACATCTTTAATCTATATTCTTGATATGGCTTTTAAACCATTAAAACAAATCAACTGGATGGAAATTTCCGGCCTCCTGGTCGGTATATTTTTCGCCGTAGCAGTGATGGTTTTTGGCCTTGTCCTTTATGCAAAGCTGTTTTCTAGCCAATTGATTGGTGTCGAAGAATATCATTTGCATAGCCGTTTTGAAAAGGCGTTCGGTCTAAGTCCGGGAACCCGAGTTAAGATTAGCGGTGTGGACGTCGGTCAGATTGTCGAAATGGAAGTCGAAGGTGACGGCGTCAGGATGGATTTCCTTATCCAGAAGAAGTACCAGAACCTGATTACCGACAGCGCCACTGTGTTTGCCATGCGCGACCAGAACATGATTGCAGCGCGTATCATCAATATTGACATTCGCCGTGGAAAGGGCCGTGTGTTGGAAGATGGCGATTTCTTGCCGCCGGGAGAGTCTCAGGATATCGAAACGGTTTTGGAACGTGTTGATATGGTTTTGGTTCGCGTAAACGGATTGATCGATGCCGCCGACACCATTCTCGGTATGGCCAAGGATACGGGAACGACCATCGGCGCCTTGTTTGGTTCCAGACTTCTGTATGACAACTTGAACCGACAGCTCATGCGCCTCGACGATATTACTTACCAAGGCAAGAAGGTGCTGTACCAGGCTTCTGGCTTGTTCGATACGATCCAATATCATGTTCCTGTCTTGCTTGACAAGGTGGATACCATTGCGTCGACTGTCTCTGAAATGATGGTCGAGGTCAGGCCCTTGCCGCAAAAGGTGGACAACCTGATGGGGCGTGTCGACGGCGTGATGGGTCAGGTTGACAAAACCTTCGGCCGCGTCGATGGTTTGTTGAACGAGGTGAGCCTCGTGACTTCTGGCCTTTCGGACTTTATGGAAGCGACGGAGCAGACGCTCCAAAATGCGGACGACTTGATGGCTGGCGTTTCGAACATGTGGATTGTGAAGCGCTCTATGCCTAACCAAGATTCCGTGCCCTTCATGGTGGAGACGTTATGGTAAAGCTTAAGACTGCCATTATCGCACTCCTTGCCGCGGGTTCCATTGCAAGCGCTTCCGATTCGGGCGTTTATTCGTTCCGTGCCCAGAGATCTTTAGACAAAGGCAAATTCGCAAAGGGCTACAACCAGCTTGAACGCGCCCTGCTTGCAAGCCGCAAAGAAGCGGACCTGCTTTCGGAAGGTCGCGTGCTGGTTGCCATGGCTCAAATCCGTGCCATGAGTCTCGACTTGAATTTTGCAGACTCCCTGCTCTCAGTCGTTCGCAAAGATGTCCTTGACCAAGGCACCCTGCTGCAGTACACGAAAGTGAAAGTCAGCATTTTGAACACCCGTGCGAAATACCAGGAAGCCGTAAAGACCTGCAATGCGTACGACGAAAATTCCTTGAAGAAAGCCGATGAAACGGCGCAGGCGGCCTTTTATGGAGAATGCGCTATCGCCTATGCCGCTGCTCGCAGCGACCGTGCACAAGATGCTTTAAAGATGGTGGGCAAGCGTTCCGACAAGAAGGGCGGTTTTTACGCCTTTACCGCAGCCCGTATGGCTGACCTTTCCGGAAATAGCGAAGCCGATTCTCTTTACCGTGTCGCCGAAGAAAAGGCCATCAAGGCAAACAAGCCTTACAACACGGCAACTATTCTTTATTACCGTTCTCAGTTGAAAAGCACACCTAAAAAAGAAGCGGCGGACTTGAAGGTCCGCTGCAAGAATGCTTTTGAGTTGATGGGTCTTCCGAACAACGCAAAGCGTTGCGAGGAATAAATCCAATTTAATTTGCAGAGCTATCTGCCGGAGCGTTGACTGCGGCTGTTGTATCGACGACTGCTGTCGTGTCCATTGCTGCTGTAGAATCAGCGGCAGCTTCTTTTGCCTTTTCGGCCGCGAGCTCGTCGTCACGAATCTTTTTCATGGCAAGCAGTTCGCGGTAAACGATTGCCGGATGAATTTTGCCATCAGCCATGCCATCGACGAGCGTTTTGATTTTGAGGAAGGTTTCGTTCTTCTCTAAATCTTGACCGAAGAAATTGTAACCGAGAAGCTTGGTAATCTTTGTGTAGAAGCTCTTGCGGAACTTCTTGAAGCGCGGCTGCATCACATCGTTCAAGATGGTTTCAAGCGCCATTTCCGTCTGCATCGAATCCAGTTCGAAACTGCGGTAAATCGTGCGAATATGATCAGGAATAGTCGTATCTGGGCTATCGAAATACTTGCGCATTACGTTAGCGGCTTCAGTCCTATTCGGGTAAGGTCCGCGAGCAAGGCGAAGCGCATAGTAAAGCGACAGACGCCAATTCTCGGGGTAAACGCGGCTTGCGCGACGCAATACCGAGAAGTCAGACGTGTCGGGAGCATCAACCGGAGTCACACCACCGACAAAGTAATACGGCGTATAGAACAGGGAATCGAGACTCGTCGACAGTTCAGCCACATGGCCGAGGTAAGCGTATTCCTTACCGGTCAAGTAGCTTTCGCCCAGTTCCGTCAGGCCCTTGATCCAGAAGAGACCCGCAACAGAAGCATCGTGCCCTGCAGCCACATAATGCACTGTCGAAGCCTTCGGCAAGAATGACTCGTCGAAGTTTGTACCGGGGAGCGGCTTTGCAAAATGGAAAGCCGCCGCGATAACTGCGATAGCGAATATAATGACCGCAAGGAAACGCATAATTAGATTTGGCAGGCCTCTGCGAGTTTTTCGAGAGCGTCTACGCAATCGCTTGCGAAGTTTTCAGGATGACCGCTGCGCTGGTAAGCAAAGTTCAAACCACTGGAGCTGTTGAGCACGTGGAACTTGCGCTTGCCGCCGCCGTTGGCGATTGCCGTAAGCACGGTCTTGGCGTCACCGCCCTGACCGCCCGGCACACCAGGAATAGACACGCCCGGAATCAGGAACGGAATTTCGTGTTTGTGGGCAACCGTGTAAGCAGTAATCTTTTCAAGTTCTTCGGGGTGAGTTGCACCGACCACGGCACCGAGGTAACCGAGGTTAGCATCCCATTCCATAATCTTGTCTGCTACAGAATAGAAGGCTTCGGCAACATCGCGCGGATCGTCGCTACGGGACACCGGCAAATCCTGGAAATCATGGGCGCCCTTGTTGCTCGTGCGGAGCAAAACGTAAGCACCGTTTTCAGAATTTTCGCGAATGAACGGGCCCACAGAATCTGCACCCATCCACGGAGAAACCGTCACGGCATCGGCCTTGTACACATCGTAAGCAGCCGTAGCGTATGCGGCGCTCGACTTACCGATGTCACCGCGCTTGGCGTCCAAAATAACGGGAATGCCAGCACTCTTGTAGTCGGCAATCAGCTGCTGCAACACAAGCATGGCCTGCACGCTCACGCATTCATAGTAAGCGCTGTTCGGCTTGACTACGGCGGGCGTCACGTTACGCTTAAGGCAGCATTCCAGAATTTCGGAATAAAAACGCTTGATCTTGTCTTCGGCAGTACCTTCGGGGCAGCACGGGTCAATCAACTTCATGACCGGATCCATGCCGAGGCAAATCGGGTTACCGCACTTGGCGATACGTTCTTCTAAGCGAGCCTGGAAGTTCATTACTTGAGTTCCTCTTGAATCTGGGCGGCTTCGTAGCTCAAAATGCCGTGAGCGACAGCGACGTTCAAGGATTCGAGTTCGCTGCTCATCGGGATCTTCACCGTTTCGTCGGCGAGTTCAATGAAGTACGGGTTGGTGCCAGCGCCTTCATTACCCACGAGGAATGCCATCTTGCGAAGCTTGTTCTGCGGAATCTGGCGCAGGGATTGCTTGGCATGCAAATCGGTTGCGATAATGGTGTAACCCTTGCTGCGCAAGAAGTTGATTTGGTCCACGAGATCCACGTCGAATTCAAAAGGCACGCGGAGGAAGGTGCCCGAAGAACCGCGCACCACTTTCGGGTTGAACGGGCTCACGGTGCCGCGGCCAAGAATCATACCGTCAGAGCCAAAGCCGAGGCTCGTGCGGAAAATCGTTCCGAGGTTACCCGGATCCTGCACGGCGTCCACGAGCGTAATCACGCTGCGGCTCGATTCATAAACCGGCTTCTTGCTTGCAATGCGGGCAACGGCAATCACGCCCTGCGTGGTCATGGTCGAAGACAGACGCTTCATCTGTTCATCGGTAAGCACGTTCAGTCTGATTTCGGCTTCGTTAATTTGTTCAACCAAGGCTTCGTCGTTAAAGGATTCCGTCACATAGACGCCCATCACGAGTTCGCGGTGGTTGCTCACGAGTTCCTGCACCACATGCACGCCTTCGCCAAGGAACTTACCTTCGCGTTCGCGGCCCTTTTCGGTCGTAAGAGCCAAAAGCTTCTTGTACCAAGGCGGATTGAAGTTGGAATCTTCGCTAGATTCCACTTCGGCCACGCGTGCTTCGAGTGCGGCTTCGTCCAATACTTCTTCGACTTCTTCCTTCTGTTCTTCAGGGCGCTGGCGGTAAATCGGAGCGCCGGCAGATGCAAAGTCGCGGCGCGGGCGACGGTCGCCACCAAAGCGGCCCTTGTCGCCGAACGGACGGCGACCTTCGCGGCGACCAAAGGAGCCACGGTCATCACCGTCGCGACGCGGACGGCGTTCACGGTCAAAGCGGCCTTCGCGGTCACCAAACTTCTTGTCGCCAAACTTGCGATCTCCACGGTCGCCCCTGCGATCGTCGAAAGAACGGCCTCCGCGGTCATCGCGGTCATCGTCACGGCGCGGACGACGTTCAGGCTTTTCGCTCACTCCGAACTTACGGTCCAGAGTCATCTTTACGGTGCGGTTTTTATTTTCTTCGCTCATACTTTTTCCATGATTTGTTTGGCGACGGATTCTCCGTCAATTTTCAAAAGCTTGAACAAGGCAGGAATTTCGCCCTGTTCCACAAAATGATCCGGCAGACCAAAGCGCAACAGGCGCTTGTCGGTGTAACCGAGATCGGCAATGAGTTCAGCCACGGCAGAACCGAAACCGCCCACCAGCGTGTTGTCTTCGAGCGTCACGATCGTCTTGTGTGCATCAAAGAGCTTGCGGTAAGCTTCGGTATCCAGCGGCTTGATAATGCGTGCATCCACGACTGTGGCGCTCTTTCCGTTTTCGCGGAGAACGGCAGCCGTCTTCTTCAGTTCGTTCGTCATGAAGCCTGCACCCAAAAGCAAGATATCCTTGCCTTCTTCCAGAATCTTCGGGAGCTTCACGTCCACAGTTTCGGGAGCGGGTTTCAGGTGTTCTTCAAGGGCGGTCCCGCGCGGGTATCGGATCGCGACAGGACCCTTCATGTCGATAGCCGCGCGCACCATGTCGCGCAGTTCGTTTTCGTTGCTCGGCGCCAAGATGGTAATACCCGGCACCGTGCGCAAGAATGACAAGTCGAACGCGCCATGGTGAGTCGGGCCATCGGCTCCGACCAGGCCCGCCCGGTCAAGCACCATCACCACATGCAGGTTCTGCAAGGCGATATCGTGCATAATCTGGTCATAGGCGCGCTGCATAAAGCTCGAATAAATCGCGACTACAGGCACCACGCCGTCACAGGCAAGGCCCGATGCAAACGTGAGCGCATGTTCTTCGGCAATGCCCACGTCAATCACGCGGTCCGGAAGTTCCTTGGCCACAATGTCCATACCGCAACCGGTAGGCATAGCGGCGGTAATGCCGATAATGCGATCGTCTTTCTTCGCGAGTTCAAGCAAAGTGTTTCCGAACACGTGCGTCAAAGACGGGTTCGGTTTCCCCGGAGCAAGCGGGAGTCCGCTTTCGGGGTCGAAAGGTCCAATGCCGTGCCACTTGGTCGGGTTCTTTACCGCAGCATCCAAGCCGCGTCCCTTTTCGGTCAAGATATGCACCAAGCACGGGCCCGGCTGTTCCTTGACACGCTGCAACAGCATAATCAGTTCGTTGATGTCATGGCCGTCGATTGGGCCAAAGTAACGGATGCCGAGATCTTCAAAGAATCGGCCCGGCTTCACCACCGTCTTTGCCGCATTTTCCGCCTGCAGGAACAAGTCGCGGAAACGAGATCCGAGAATTCCCGGGAGACGCTTCATCAGGCGGTCGAGGTCCGAACGCATCTTGTTGTAGACCGGGTCCGAAATCACGCGGTTCAGGTACTTGCTGAAGTTACCCACGTTCGGAGCAATGCTCATCTTGTTGTCGTTCAAGATGATGGTCATGTTCTGCTTCGAAAGACCAGCGTTGTTGATGGCTTCGTAAGCCATACCGCCCGTCATGGAGCCGTCGCCGATCACTGCCACCACACTGTTCTTGTGCTTAAAGTGGTCGCGTGCCACGGCAAAGCCAAGGGCGGCAGAAATAGAGGTCGTCGCGTGTCCTGCACCGTAGCAGTCGTATTCGCTTTCGTTCCTCTTCAAGAATCCGGAAATGCCACCCTGTTGGCGAAGTGTCTCGAAACGGTCGAAACGGCCTGTCAAAAGCTTGTGGACATAAGCCTGGTGTCCCACGTCCCACACGATCTTGTCGTCGGGAGCATTGAACACGTAATGGAGAGCGAGCGTCAGTTCCACCACACCCAGGCTAGAAGCCAGGTGACCGCCATGCTTAGCCACTTGACCAATGATGGTCTCGCGAATCTGCGACGCCAGGTGATAAAGCTCCTCGACAGAGCAATGCTTTATGTCCTGGGGGGACTTGATATTCTTAAGGTCCATTAGTTAACCCTGGTAATGATGAATGCGGCAATGGAGCGCAGGATCTTGGTATCGCACTTGAGGCCATCCAGGGCCTTGAGCGATTCCTCGTACAGTTCATGCGCACGCTCACGGGACTTGTCGAGACCCACGAGAGCCGGGTATGTCGCCTTACCCTTTTCGATGTCGGAACCGGCATCTTTGCCCAGCTCTTCGGTCGTAGAAACAATGTCCAGAATGTCATCCACAATCTGGAACGCAAGGCCAATGGAACGGCCATAGTTGCGAATAATCTTGATGTCGTCTTCGCTTGCGTTTGCAAGGCGAGCACCCACTTCCAGGGAGGCTTCGATCAAGGCAGCCGTCTTGTGGTAATGGATGTAGTCGACAATTTCCAGGTCCACCTTCTTGCCTTCGCATTCGATGTCGATCATTTCGCCACCGATCATGCCATAGGTACCCAAGAGGTGTGCGAGGACTTCAATCGCCTTCGCGTTGCCTGTCTTGCCCATCAGTTCAAAAGCGAGAATGCAGAGGGCATCGCCTGCCATCACGGCAGTCGCTTCGCCGAACTGTTTGTGGCTCGTGGGCTTGCCGCGTCTAAAGTCATCGTTGTCGATGCAGGGCAGGTCGTCGTGAATCAGGCTAAAGGTATGGAGCATTTCAAGAGCGCTCATGGCGTAATCTACCGATTCGCCCTTGCCGCCGAACATGTCAAATGCAGCACGCACCAGTGCCGGGCGGAGTCTCTTGCCGCCAGCAAACATCGAATAACGCATCGCCTCGTGGAGCCTTTCCGGACGGTCGGCTACGGGTGGCAAAAATTCATCAAACTTCTTTTCCGCTTCCTTAGAGATGCGGGACAGGTAATCGAGGGCAACAGCCGCTTCTTTTTCAAGGGTTTCCATATAACCCCAAAGATACTTAATTTCGCGATTGTATACAAGTCTAAACAGTTCAAAACAAGGCCGCAAGATGCGAAAAAACACATAAAAAACCGCCCTTTTAAGGCGGCTTTCCTATGTAAGAAAATTGTATTTGTTCCCTAGAACAAGGCGCCGTAAAGCGTCACGTCATCGATGTAGAATTCGGTGCCATCCTGCGGGAAAATGTGGAGTTGCTTGACCAAATACTTCACGCCGCTCCAAGAGGTAAAGCAGGTTTCCGTTTTCGCGTTACCGACGCAGAGTTCTGCCGGATTAACGCTGATGCGCTGCCAGTCTTTGGAAAGCGGCAACCATTCGGTAGCAGCCTTCAGGCTCTTGTTGTCGTTGATGTAGTTTTCAAGCGAAAGGCGAATGTTTCCATCGCCCTTGGCGTAGAACACCACGGAATCAATTGCAGAGAAATTCATCTCGTATTCGAATGTCGTACCGACAAGTACCCAGGCGTAATCGTCTTCGGCAAGTTTGTATTCGCCGTGGAACACCTTGGACTTGCGTGTTGAATCGTACACAATGCCCTCTGCCACCTTATTAGCCGCAGGCGTGAGCGTCGTACCCTTGAAAAGGGCATCCGTATTCACGTACCAGCTCTTGATGCCGTCTTCGAAGTCCTGAAGCACCATGACCGGGTTCGAGAACTTGGTGTTGTACGGATCGGCGATGGTTTTCCATTTTGCGTAAAGGCTGTTGGCGCTGTCCGGCATCACAAAGTAGATGTCGAGCGAGTCCTTCGCTGGTACGCTGGGCAATACGTAAGAGCCTGCGTTATTTGTCTTGACCAACAGATCGAGGCCGTAAACGCCGACCCACAGGAATTCCTGACCTGTACGGAGCGTTACTTTGCTCGAAATAGAGGCTGTGGCTTCCAAGCGGAGCGTATCTAGCTTTGCCAAATCCTTGGCGTTATAAATCTTGGAGAAGGCAAAGCCGTCCTTGGCGACCGTCAAGCGGTAGCTTCCGGAATCGGGCCATTCCATGTCGAATCGGCCGTTCTTGTCAGTCTGCAGGTCGGATTCTACCATGGTGTTTTGCACGGCGTAATCCTTGACCTTTGCATCGGTGGCACGCAAGGCAACCGTCGCATAGGTGGCCGGAGTTCCGTCCTTGAGCAAAGCCAAGACTTGCGGAAGCTTTTCAGGCACAACCGTATCTTCCGGAGTCGTATCTTCAGGAACCACGGCTTCGCGGTAATCCAGCATGATCGATTCCATCGGAGTGACAAAGAGATCCTTTTCGCCTAGGCTCTTGTTGTAGTCTTCGTTAACGAAGTAGAGCTGCAAGGAATCGTTTGCCGGAATAGACGAAAGTGCGAACCAGCCCGATTCGTCTGTTTTCACCAACATATCGGTACCCACAATACCTACCCATACCGCAGACGATCCTTCAGGAATGTCTACGACACCGGCAAGGACTGCGGTCGGTTCAAGATGCACGGTGTCGGGCTTCTGCGAAACGCCGACTTCAGCAAATTCGCTACGGGTCATCACCTTGGAGTAGGCCACACCGTCGTGAGCCACTGTCAGGCGGTATTTGCCGTCGTTCGGGATGTCGACCTTGAAGTTACCCTTTTCGTCGGCGTAGGTATCTGCTGTCACCAAGGCGCTTACTTCGCCTGCAGCAGGTTCCTTAAAGTCTACCTTACGAAGAGCGACTGTTGCATAAGACGCGGGCTGCCCGTCGATAAGGGCAATTCCGTTCGTGGTAATGCTACCCGGTCCGCCAGCGACATCTTCTTTATTGGAACAGGCTACCAAACCCGCTGCGGTAAGCGAGAGCAAAGGCAAAAGAAAGAGCGATTTTCTCATTTTTCTTTCTCCTTTTCCTTTAGGGGTTTGGTAAATGCCAAGGGGAACATCTGGATGTTCAACTGGAATACAGTATCGTCATCCGTCCCTTCTTGAGATAAACGTAGTAAATCTTCACGGAAAGCGTTAATCTTTTCGCGCAAGAGCTGGATATCATCCATGCAAAAAGTCATGGTGACCGTGCTAATGTCCCTGAGGAACGGCTGGTGCCTGTCCAGGGATTCGTCAGCGAGACGAATCGTTTCGTGCTGGAATGCACGTACTGCCTGAGAACGCCAATTTCCCCCCGTAGATACAAAGGTGTCGTTCACCTTCCAGTATCCTTCGCGGTCGGTCGAAATCATGTTGAGGTCGGCGAGCAACTTGACTGCATCGCGAGCCTCTTTTTCGGTAATGTTCGGGGTGCAGCTTTCGGCCAAGCCCTGGTAGTCATCCTTGAACTTGCAAATGCCAATCACCGAACGGATTGCGTTGTAGTACCAGTGGCGGTAGAACTCCAGTTCCTTCTTTTGCAACAACTTAAGAGAAACGCCCTTTAGGGCCTGCATGCGTTCGTAGTGCTGCAAGGCGTCGGCGTCGGTCTTGGCGCGGCCGAAATACACCATTTCGGCCCAGTAATCGGCTTCTTTACCTTCAAGTTCGAAGAATTCTGCTGCGGGCTGTATCAGACTAAGGGGCAAGTGGATCTTGCCCTGCGATACGCGAAGGAGGTTGCCAGGATCAGCGCCCATCTTCATGGCCATATAACGCCACGAAATAACAGTCTTACGCTGCTTAAAATCCTCAAAAGCATCCCTCAACCATTCGCGATAGTCCGTATATTCAAAAATCTTCTTCATAACTATAAAGATAAATCCTTGACTATCAAAAGCCTATGGCAGAGCGTTAATCTCCGTTGTGGAAGTTTACAACGATTTTACAATCGGCATCGCAGGTGGCATCCCAATGGCATTCGGCCTTATCCGATATGGACAAATCTTGGCAAATTCCTTCAAATTCGAGGATTTCGGCGTTTTTTGGGCTGCGCTTGTAGGTGACCTTGTAGCTCAGTTCGCCGGCGGTGGAGGCCTGCACTGCCGGTTCGGCCATGAGACGCGCTGTGAGCAAAATCACACAGTTGTCCTTGCGCGGCATTTGCGATTCGTCTTCGCCCTCGGCCAACACCCAATGCATCTGGAGCGGCTTGAAATCGGCTTCGAGATCTTTTTTGGCGCAAGACGCCAGAAGGAATACTGAAATGAGGATTAAAACGAGGAGAGGCATACCGCCGCCCCTATCGTGTATGGCGGAACGTCGCGCTCGTCACGCGGTTACGGCCATTTTCCTTGGAGGCGTAGAGGGCCTTGTCGGCGCGTTCGAACAGGCGTTTCGGATCTTCGCCGGCAATCATTTCGGCAATACCGAAGGAGCAGGTGATCTTCTGCTGCTTAATGAGCTGCGTATTTTCGATTGCCATGCGGAGCTTTTCGGCGAGGAACTGAGCATTCTGGATAGGCGTATCGCCGCAGAGAATCACGAATTCTTCGCCACCCCAACGCACCAGGGCGTCGGTATTACGAATCTTGCTCTGGATCAGCTTTGCGAGGTTCACCAGGACTTCGTCACCCACCATGTGGCCGTAGGTGTCGTTCACATGCTTGAAGTGGTCGATATCCAGAATCACGAAGGATACCGGGCTATCGTTCTTGCTCAAGTTTTCCTGTTCGCGCATGAGCACGCTGCTAAAGCCTGCACGGTTGAGGCAACCCGTAAGCGGGTCTTCCTTGCTGGACTTTTCGTATTCGCTCTTCTCGATTTCGAGAGCGCGCAGGTTCTTTTCAAGTTCTTCCCGCTTTTTCTTGCTGGCCGTGCGTTCGCGGCTGTAATCGAAGAAGCGGATCATCAAAATCACGAAGAAGGTAATGAACCAGAGGGCGACAAGCGCCGTCGAAAGTTCGGCCTTCGAAATCTTCTTGCCCTTGAAGCAAAGGCCCTTGATTTCAAGCGTTCCGTAGCCAAGCGGGGCATTTGTTCCCGTCTGGATTTCGATAAGCGGAATGTTCGAAAGGTCGACTCTTGCGTTGTGGACGTTGATTTCGTTCTGGGCTACCCACCAGCCTGCCACACGGAATTCCTGCGGTACGAACACGGCGGGGTAGGTTTCTTCGAGCGGGAAAAATTCAATTTCGTTGAACTTGAGCGACAGTTCGTCGTCGGGGCGCGAGAACGTGCTGTCGTAGCCGCGCATATAGAGACGTACGGTTCCTTCGCCGCGGGGCTTCACCCACACGAAGATACTGTCAAACTTGGAAAGATCCCTACCACGGGTCTTGCCGTCGCCCAGGAAAATCTTGACGCCCACGTACGGGTAAGCGTATCCTTCCTTCAGTTCGTAGTCCACGATAATGGAGGAATCGGTACGGGAAAGCTTAACGGCCGAAGCACCGCCATCTGCGGAGTCCGTTTCGGCGATGAGGTACGGGTAGTCGTGCAGGTACAGGGGCTCAATGACGTCTAGACCATTCTGATGCGCAAAAAGGGCGATGACTGTAATAGCCAACAGCACAAAGATCAGAATGTTCATCCTGAATAGAACGTATATCTTTTCAAGTATCCTAGACATGGGCGTACCCTACTAAAAATCTCAATTTAAATATACAAAAAAGACAAAAAAAGCAATATTTACATTTAAAAACTGTGCGCTTCCTAACGCAAAAATGCCTTGATAAACCCGTTTTTATAAAAAATTAGCGGGAAAGCCACCTTGCGAGGCGTCCAATTACCGGTCGAACGGCCTTTGCCATGTCTTCATGCGAATGTATGTCGGGGTGTCCTAGGAGTCCGACATTTGCCGTTGTAAGAGTCATGAATTCCAAATCGGACTTGCCGGCAGCCTTCTGGGCGTCGTAAATTGCCTTCACCGTCGGGGTCAAGTCGTCGTTTGGCCATACCTTGGTCGACAAAAGCAGGAACTTTACGCCCGGATGGGCCTTGCGGAGCTTGTCGAGGAGGTCGGCGTAGGCCTTCTTGAAGGCGTCATGCTTTGCGTAGGGAGGGTTTCCCTGGAAATCGTTGATTCCGATGAATAGGACTATGACTTGAGGATGGAAAGAATCAAAATCATAGCGTAGGGACTGCTCGGAAACCCCGTTGGCGAGGTCACCCGGAGCTTCGCCCGGAACAGTAAAGTCATACAAACGCGGAATCGGCCATTCCGGTACGATGTTGTCATAATTGCGTACAAGTCCGCGTCCGCTAAAGGCGTTCACCTGGAAATCCGCCTTGTAACCGTCGGCAATCAGGAACGCGTAACTCTTGGATGCGTTTGTCTTTTCGAATACCAGGGATTCGTCCTGACCGTTCTGGCCTTCGTCTCCAAACCCTACGGTAAACGAGTCGCCAATGAATTCGATACGGCGGTTGCTCGCCTTCGGAGGTTCATCGAATTTGCCCGATTTGTCGGTGGCGACTTTAAAGAGATGGACCCCTCCCGGATTGCTTTCACTGATTTTGATGAGTCGGTAAAGGTGTGAACCTGCGGTGCCGGTCGTTTTTACTTTATACACATTTCGTGTGTTTGTTGTAAACACGGCGATCTCTTTACCGTCTTCGTCGACGCGGAATCTGGCTTCGCCTTCCAATTCAAATTCGAGCGACTTTGCGGCCGCCTTGAACTGCACCATAGCTGCCGGTGCGCTTGTACGGCTGTAGTTTTTTCCATGTTCCCAGCGGCCGCTGAACAACAGGTTTTTAGAAAACTGATCCACGGAGACCTCCGCTCCAAAAGAAATTGAGGACATCAGGGCACAACCCACCAGTGTCGAGTAAATCCAATTCAAACAACGCATAAAGGAATAGTAGTAAATGTGTGATGTTTGATGAGGAATGTGCAATGAATAATCGCACATTTCACATTCAACATTTTATTACATTGATTTGCATGAAATTCGCTCGGTTGGCATCTACAGGAATATTGGCTTTGGCGGCTTATGGAATGCTGCTGGGGGTTTCTGCGTTTGCGGGGAGCGACAAGCCTACAGAAAAAGCACCCGTGGTGCAAAAGCCTGAACCGGGTTCCCCTGGTGACACGCTCACGCGTGAAGACGCCCGTATGGCACTCCTTGTGTATAAGCTTCTTGATAAAGACGGCAAAATAAAGGGTGCAAATATCAAGAATGGTAAAAAGCTCTTTATGCAAAATTGCAGGCCTTGCCATGGCGATGACGGACACCGCTTCAACTTTTCTAACTATAACGAACCGCCCGCCTTTATTGGCGACCGTGCCCGCAAGGAAATGCCGACATTCTGGTATCAGTTGAATTTTGGTGACGAGGACCGCGGTATGGAAGCCTACATCGACGAATTCCCGTTACAGGATCTCATCGACATTGCAGGCTTTGCTCAGACCTTGCCGTAATTACGGCTGGTGGCCGTTATAGACCTTGACTTCTTGAATGAACGAAAGTTCCAAGAGTTCGGGGTCTTCGCTTCCGTACGGCTGGATTTCGATTGTCTGCGGAGACTTTGCAAGCTTTAACGCATGTACAAAGAAGTTCCTTTCGACTTCGCTATCGCCGCGCTTGGTCGGATTCTTGACCTTGGCTCCAATGAGGGCGCCAACGGTCTTGGCGTAGCGCAAAACCTTCACCAAGTCAAACGTGCTCAGCTTCTGGTAGTTGTTGCCGTACTTCGTAGAATTGAGTGCCGTCTGTAGAGTTTCGGAATTGGCGGTGTCCTTGAGTTCGTAATCCGGAGCCTTTGTTTCGGGCCATATAGCGGCGAAGTCCTTGCGCCATTCTTCGGTCGGTGCGCTGGAACGGTTTACGTTCTTGCGTTCCACGAACGGGCAGTAGCCGTAGTTGGTGAGAATGTCGAATGCGCGGGATTCCATTTCGGGCTTGAGAACAAAGCCGTAGCCAGGAATATATTCGTTGGCGCATTCCATGAACTGCGGGAAGCGTGAAAGTTCGTTCAGCACATCGGCGTTCTCGATTTTAAGCAAACGAACGGTCTGGACTCGGGCGCCGTAGTAAGAGGAATTCCATTCGGCGAGAGTGGATTCCACATTCACGGGGGGCTTGATCCAGCCCTTGAAATTCTCGATTTCAGATTCGGCAATTCCGCACTTGAGACCACGGATGTAGCTTTCGCGGTTCAGCGAGAAACGCAGGTACACTTCGTCGTTTTCGACCTTGGTCAAGCATGCGAGCATCAAAAGCACTCGCGGAGAGGTTCCGGTCGAGGCGATCAGTTCAAAGTTCGGCAAGCAAGAAATGTTCTGTTCCGGAATTGATGCGATTGCAGATTCGATCCAGTCGCGACCGGCCTGTTCCAAGGAGACGGCTGCAACCTTACCGCTCACCATGGTAAAGCGGACAAGGCCCAAGAGCCAGAGCTCGCGGAGCGGACGCGGCAGGTATTCCCAGGCAATCAGCCCGTCTTTTTCTTGCAGTCGGAATGTCGGGTCCATAACCCAGAATATAGAGGAGGCTTGCAAGGCGGTGCGCGGCTTGTCGAGCATTCTCAGTAAGCGTACGCAGTGGCTGCGGTCGCCACGGAACCGTTCCTTGAGCCACCAGGAGACCAAGTCCTGGTGCAGACGGAATCCGTTCTTGCGGATAAATTCGAGAGCCTTTTCGGTCGGGACGAGACATGCGTCTTCCTGTTCCAACCAACCGTTTCCGGTAAGGAAGTTAAAGATGAGCGAAACTTCGTTGTCGGCGGTCTTTTCGGAGATGCGCCTTGCCGAGGTGAACGCTTCGGAACAAATCTGGTAGCTGCGGCGGTGCAACAAGTTGCTGTTGTTGACCTTGAGTTCGCCGGTCATTGCCAAGGCGAGGACTTCGCAGATATGCCAGTCGATCAAGTTCTGGTAGAATATATCGGCGCCCTTGACGGCGGGAGCTTCTTCGAGGGCTTCATCGAAAATGCCTAAGAAATTTGCAAAGCCGTAATATACCGACGTGTTTGCGGACGGACTGCGCCAGAGTACATACTCGCGGCACATTTCGAGCAAAAAGTTCTGCAGGTCGCGGCACTTGCTTACAGGAACCGTCAGTCGAAGTTCGTTGAAAGTAAGACCTCTGGAGGCGCTGTTGTAAATCAATGCCATACAGTGGCGCTGCCAAGGTTCCATCTTCTGGGAGAGGCCAGCGACACGTTCTTTATCATTATAAAAACCAAGTGTTTCATCCTGGATCAGGGCGTTGTTCAACAAACCCTTGTGGCCAAATGCCTTTGCATGCGCATTGCGGAGCAATGGCTTGGACATCCCTTCAAAAAAAGCATTCAAGTCAAACATCAAATCAACCTTTATTGGGGAGCCAAATATAGTAAAAAATTACCTATGTGGTTTCTTACGTTTCTCGGTCCGTTTTAATAAGCCGGTCAAAAAACGGAAAAATCTTTCGGATCGGGAATTGTCTTGCTTGTTTCGACGGAGTGTAATAACAATATCACGTTTAAATTCGGCATCTGTAATTTTTAAAAGACGAATACGACGGTTGTTGATTCGTCCCCACGAAAATTCGGGCCAGAAGCCCACGCCGATTCCACTAGCGATAGCGTCTTTTACGGCAAGGGCGTTGTCACTTTCAAAAATAATGTGTGTCTTGAATCCGACGCGTTCACAATACTCGTTACAGATATTGCGCAACTGCTTGGAACCGTAAAGCCCGATAAAGTTGGTTTCTTGCAGTTCCTTTAGGCTGATGCTGTCGCGTTTACGGTACAGCGATGTGTTCGGGACGGCAAGGTAAATGTTTTCGGTGCATACGAAATTTTCTTCGTCTGAATTGTTGGCCGTGTAGTTTTTAGCGGGCACCTTGTAGCTTGCATAGGTGCGAACGCAGATATCGTAAAGTGTCGTTTCTTCGTTCTGAACCAAGTTGAATCGGAGGTCAGGATCGTTTTGCTTGTACAGGATAACGGCGTTAGTCACGAAGGTTGATGCGGCAAGCACGTTCAGGTTGATCGTTGCGGATTGCTCGTTTTCCATGGCGCGGAGCTGTGCGGGGAGTGCTTCGATATCTTCGTAAAGTGGCTTTACTTTCTTATAAAAATATTCCCCAATTTCTGTCAATTTGATGTTTCTGCCCTGCGTCTTGAATAGTTTTACGCCGAGTTCGTCTTCGAGTTTGTGAAGGGCGTGTGTGAGCGCAGGCTGCACAATACATAGGGTTTTCGCGCTTTGCGTTACGTGCTCCGTGCGGGCAACTTCAAGAAAATACTTTAAATGTGTAAGTTCCATACGATTTTCTTATTTAAAAGAATTCATCAAAAAAATTGATGAATTAAATATAAATAATCTATTAGACAATATGAATCGGCGATTCTAATTTTGCTCACGAAAACAGAGGATGTTATTATGAAACAGATTTTCAAGGTTATCGCAATCACTACCATTACCATTGGCGCAATCGTCTTTACCGCTTGCGATCAGGCAAACACTTGCAACTACGACGACTCCGCAAATACGCTTTCTTGCTCCGAAAAGACATACAAGACTGCGCATCTCGGCGGAAAGGTCTGGATGACTGAAAACATGAATGCCTACATTCCGGATTCAAGCATCTGTTACGACAACAATCACGCCAATTGCGAAATGATGGGCCGCCTCTATACTTGGAGTGCCGCGACAAACGGACTCTGCCCTAAAGGCTGGACAATTCCCACGATGCAGGATTTCAAGAACGCTTTTGGTGGCGCTTCTACGGCTGCCCTTAAGGAAAGCTCCGCATTCAAACTGCAGTTTGCCGGATTCCGCTACTTTGATGGCAAGTTCGCCGATAAAGACGCAAGCGCTAGTTTCTGGACGAGCGACAGCTACGACGATTCCAGAGCTTACCTCGTGCGCGCCACAGATTCTACAATCACCTATGAACATTTCAATAAAAACATTGCAGCCTCGGTCCGCTGCGTAAAAGAGTAATTCAAGTTATAGGGGATAAAATGACTTGGTTAATCGACTTATTCACGAAACCCTCGGTAGGGCAACAGGTGGTAGCGATCGCGCTCACCGCTGCAGTCGGCCTCATGGTCGGAAAAATCAAGGTCAAGGGAATTAGCCTCGGGGGTGCAGGCGCTCTCTTTGTGGGTATTCTGCTTGGACACCTTGGACTCCGCGTCGAAGCAAACGTTCTTCATTTTATCCAGGAATTCGGCTTGATCCTTTTTGTGTACACCATCGGTATGCAAGTGGGGCCGGGCTTTATGGATTCCATTCGCCGCCACGGCTTGGTGCTCAACATCCTTTCGACAAGTATTGTGTTGCTCGGCGTTGTCGTGACGCTTTGCCTTTACTTCTTTACAGATATGCATAACAACGTACCCGTGCTCATTGGAATGCTTTGTGGCGCTGTCACAAATACGCCTTCCCTAGGAGCCGCTAACTCAGCCTTTGCCGCGGCCGGGGTGGACACATCCCTCACGGGTATCGGGTACGCTGTTGCATATCCGTTCGGTGTGATAGGAATCATTCTGGTCATGATTCTTGTGCGTATTATCTTTAGACAGGATCCTGTTAAGGCTTCTGAAAGCTACGCTGCCGAAATCGCCGCACACAGCAAGGAAATTGAATCGTGCAGCCTCGTTGTTGAAAACCAGAACCTGTACGGAGTCTTGCTGAAGGACATTCCCGACTTGATTTCGAGCGGGGTGGTCATGACGCGTCTGATGCGTGGCGAAAATATCTTTACCCCGAACGGGAGTACGGTTATTGAAAAAGGGGACAAGGTGCATATTGTCGGTATGCCCGAGGCTGTCGCCGCCATGGAAAAAATCATCGGCAAGCGTCTCGAAAAGCCCATTACGTTAGAGACAAGCAACACAGATAAAAAGATTGTCGTGAAAACGATTCTTGTGACGAACAAGAAAATTCTGGGGCGCACGATTGGCTCCTTGGCTCTCGCTGAACGCTACGGCGTAAACATCAGCCGCGTGGTACGCAGTGGATTCAAGTTTACCGGTCGCCTCGATTTGCGCATCAAGTTCGCCGACAAGTTGAGAGTGGTCGGTACTGCCGAAGGTATCGAGGCCGCCGCGAAGGAACTGGGCAATTCTTTAACAGCACTGGATCATCCTGAAGTAATGCCCGCGTTCCTGGGCATCTTCCTGGGAGTCATT
Source organism: Fibrobacter succinogenes (assembly GCA_902799745.1). Lineage (GTDB taxonomy): Bacteria > Fibrobacterota > Fibrobacteria > Fibrobacterales > Fibrobacteraceae > Fibrobacter > Fibrobacter succinogenes_Q. The sequence continues at coordinate 84,948 of CADCBQ010000008.1, forward strand.
GTCGGAAGCATTCCTATTGCTCTCCCAGGGATGCCGACCCCGCTTAAGCTGGGTCTCGCCGGCGGCCCCTTGATTGTTGCGATTGTTTTGAGCCGCAAGCGTAAAATTGGCCCGCTGAACTTCTTTATGGCCAATAGCGCAAATCTGATGCTTCGCGAATTCGGTCTCACGCTCTTCTTAAGCTGCGTCGGCTTGAATGCTGGCATCAAGTTCTTTGACGTGCTCTTGAACGGTGATGGACTTTATTACATGGGACTTGCCGCTCTTATCACCTTCTTGCCGCTTGCAATTGTCGCAACTGTCGGTCACTTGGTTTTCAAGGTGAATTACCTTTCGCTTTGCGGCGTACTCGCAGGCGCTACCACCGACCCTCCTGCACTCGCTTTTGCAAATGGTCAAGCCAACAGCGAAGCCGTGAACATCGGATACGCCTCGGTTTACCCGCTTACCATGCTGCTTAGAATTTTAAGTGGACAAGTGCTCGCAATCCTCTTGTTGCAAGCGATATAACCCACACACGAAACTCCATCGAGTACTCCCTCTAGAACCAGCAAGGCTCCCCTCATGCAGGGGAGCCTTTTCGTTGCTTTTATTTGCTGAGCGAAGGAATCGCTCTCATATTCTTATTCAGCTGGGCAAGCGTCAACGAGCTGACCTTCGAGGGTCGTTTCGCATTCGCCAGCCATTGCCGCAGGGAGTACTTCACAGCCGCCCATGGCGCCCGGAATAACGCAGTAAATTACGTCGCCACCGGCAGCAGGTTCTTCGCCAGCACCCGGCCCGGCGGGTTCTTCACCGGCGCCCGGCCCGGCAGGTTCTTCACCGGCACCCGGGCCAGCGGGTTCTTCACCGGCGCCCGGCCCGGCAGGTTCTTCACCGGCACCCGGCCCGGCAGGTTCTTCGCCGGCACCCGGACCAGCGGGTTCTTCACCAGCGCCCGGACCAGCAGGTTCTTCGCCAGCGCCCGGACCAGCGGGTTCTTCATTTCCACCCAGATTGATTGTTTCTCCATCATCGCCTGGTTCAGCGGGTTGCTTTTCGTTGCCTGCAGCAGGTTCTTCTGCAGCCGGGGTTTCGGTTTTTGAATCAGTGGTGGTGTCTTCTGCCTTAGCCTTATTTCCGCAGCCTTCAACCGGTTTGCCCATCGTCATCGGAGTAAAGATGGTTCCGTTGCATTGTACGGTATCGGCATCTTCTTCTACATATATCTTGGCGCACATATTCTCGGTTGAAGAGCAGGTGAGATTGATCGCTTCTTCAAGGGTTTGAACGCTTGCCGGAGCATTGCTGTTATTAGCGGGATTGCTGTTATCGGCGGGGCTAGAGGAACTGTCGTCACCGCAAGCAACGAACGATGCCATTGCAAAGGCAGCGAAGGGAAGGATGATTTTTTTGTTAAGCATTTTGACTCCTTATAGAACTAAAAAACCATAATAAAACATATATCCGATCCAAAAAGAAACGGGTATGCGAGGCTAGTAAAAAAAATTTTCTTGCTCTATTGCAGAATGACAATTTTACTTTTTGGAACTTTTTGTCACGATTTAGAGGCGTCTCCACAAAAAAAGACTCCCCAAACGGGGAGTCCTTTTCGTTGTTCGCGTATTTTTGCCGAGCGAAGGCAACAGGCCGATAGCCTGTTGTCAGAGCTTTATTAGTTAACCGGGCAAACGTCAACCATTTCGCCCATGATCGCTGCGCACTGTTCGGCAGTAACCGGAATGCATTCAGCCAAACCCGGGACGTCGCTAGCCATGTAGCAAACCGGACCACTTGCAGCCGGAGTTTCGGCAGCCGGTTCAGCCGGAGTTTCGGCAGCCGGTTCAGCCGGAGTTTCAGCAGCCGGTTCAGCCGGAGTTTCGGCGGCCGGTTCAGCCGGAGTTTCGGCAGCCGGTTCAGCCGGGGTTTCGGCAGCCGGTTCAGCCGGGGTTTGAGCAGCCGGGTCAGCCGGGGTTTGAGCAGCCGGGTCAGCCGGCGTTTCAGCGGCCGGAGCAGCATTTTCGCAACCCTGGACAGTGTTGCCACTGAACATCATGTTCCACTGGGTACCGTTGCACTGGTAGAAATCATTGTGTTCGACAACAAGCACTTGAGCGCAAAGGTTCTGCGTGGCAGAGCACGGAACATCGCCGAGATCCATAAAGGTGGGAACGCTGGCCGGAGCTACGTCGGAAGCGCCAGAAGAACTGTCATCACCGCAAGCAACGAAAGAAGCCATTGCAAAAGCAGCCATGGGGAAGATAATCTTTTTCGAGAACATTGTTACTCCTTGTTTTTTTAGTTGAGCTTTCGCAAACTATATTATTATTTACAAATAAGTACAAATTTTTTTTAGAAAATATGGACATTTGTTGTTTATCACAACAATAAACCCCCAAATGCAAGGCATTTGAGGGTTTTTATATTCTGTGTATAATTTTAATTACAAATTAGAAGAACTGAGGGGGCCAACGCGGGTTCTTCGAGGACATATCGATCTTGTAGAAGTCCTTTTCGAAGCGGCCGTCGTCCATGCCGTACATCTGCATCACGTGGCGAGCAATCCACTTACCGAGCTTGAGCACGGTGAGCTTCTTGCGGAGCCTACCCTGGCAGTCACGGTTCATGATATCCGGGAGAGTCGAGGTCGTGAGGATTTCGTCGATAGCCGGGCTGTTGAGCTTTTCACGAGCTTCGGCACTGGTGTGGAAGTGGGTCACACCGAAGCACACGCGGTTCGGGTTGCCCTTCTTGATGTGTTCGCAGCACTGCACAATCGTCGTACCGGTACGCACCATGTCGTCGAACACGATCACGTCCTTGCCTTCGATTTCTTCGATGCTGATGTCGGAAAGTTCCGGGTTGAAGGTCATGCTGATTTCACGTTCGCCGGTACGGACCTTGTCCATCACCACGCGTTTGCATTCGGGGAGCTGGAGAGCGTCGAACACGGCGTTCATGAACGGGCGTGCGCCCTTATCCGGAGAGACGATCACGAGGTTGTTGCCGTCCTTACCGGTCTGAACGAAGTTGCTGCTCTTAATGTAGTGAGCGTAAACGTCGGTCGGAATCAGGTTGTGGAAGTTGCCTTCAAAAATTTCAGTAAACAGGTTCTGCACCTTGATGCTGTGGTTGTGGCAAGTCACCACGGCGTCAACGCCGGACTTCTTGAGGAGTTCGGCGTAAAGGAGGCTCGTGAAGGCCTGGCCGTCAAACTTCTTGAGGTCGACATCCGGGCGATCCTTTTCAAGCGGACCAACGCGGTGCGGACCGCGGTCCTGGGCACTGTAGAACAAATCGGGTTCCACGAGCACCACCTGTTCGGCACCGTTGTCCTTAGCGGCGCGTGCCAAAATGCAGTTACGCATGGCGTAGTCGTTACGGCTGCGTTCATGGTTCGAAACCGAGCAAATCAGGACGATCTTGCCTTCCAAGCGACGGCCGATATGTTCCATATCGTCCACGTCGAGCATGTAGCGGGGGCAGAATTCGGAGTTTGCGAAGGTCTTCAAGGAGACCACGTCGGAAATATCTTCACGGAGACCGATGTACTGGGCCATGTCGATGGCGAACGGATCATCGGTGAAGTTTCCGGTCACGATAAAACGATCAGACATATTTACGCCTTGATGTTGAGGTTGAACCATTGGTTATGGGCAAATATAGAATAATTCGATACCCAAATTCAAGGTCGTCATACAATAGGCGACGTATCAAAAAAGACTTTCGCCATTTCTGGTGAAAGCCTTAAAAACATAATGTTGAACTAGAAACGAAGCTTACAGGTCGATAATCTTATCGTTCTGGAGGAGCTGCTCGAAAGTCTGTCTTTCGCGCACCACCTTCAGTTCACCCTTGGTGTACATGGTTTCGGCGGCATAGCGGCGGCTGTTGTAGTTGCTGCTCATGGCAGCCCCGTAGGCGCCTGCGTCATGGAGAATCAGCAAGTCACCGACCTGTGCCTTCGGGAGTTTGCGCGTTACGACAAAGCCCCCTTCTTCCTGCGTGAACACGTCACCGGATTCGCAGAGCGGGCCTGCAACGACGGCATCGACCGTTTCGTTCAGTTCGCGACCGTCGCGGGCGATGATGGAAATGCCGTGATAGCTACCGTAGAAACTCGGACGAACGAGGTCGGTAAAGCCGGCGTCCACCAGGTAGAACAGGTTGTCGCCCTGCTTCTTGACGGCGCGGATTTCGGCCATCAGGTAACCGCTTTCGGCCACCAGGTAGCGCCCCGGTTCCACTTCAAGGTGAACCTCGTGGCCGATGCTCTGCTGAATGCGCTTGCGGGCATCGTCCCACAGCTTGTAGTAAGCGTTCACATCGATGCGGTTGCCCTTGTCTTCTTCGTGATACGGAATCGGGAGGCCGCCCCCTGCACTGATGGTGCGCAAGTGAGAGCCCAGGCGACGGCTAGCGTCGACCATGGCGTCGCAAACTTGTGCGAGGTGTTCAAAGTCCGTGCCGGAACCGATATGCATGTGCAGTCCCGTAATCCACATGCCGTTAGCCTGAGCGAGCTTGATGCAGTCCTTAATCTGTTCGTGCCAAATGCCGTGCTTGGAAAGGTCGCCACCGGTGTTGGTCTTGCGGGAATGTCCGTGACCAAAGCCCGGGTTCACGCGGATGGTGAGTTCGGACTTCACGCCGAAATCAGCGAGCTGCTGAATCATGTCCGGAGAGCCCACGTTTACGGCGATGTTGTGTTCCTTGACGAGCTCAAGAGCGTCCTTATCGAAGATGTCTGCGGTGTAGACAATTTCAGGAGCCTTGCCCTTCTGCTGGCCGCCCTTGAAACCCGCCTTCAACGCGCGCACGATTTCGCCGGCAGAAACTGCATCGACGACGCAGCCGAGCTTACGGATAAGCGAAACCACGGAAAGGTTCGGGCATGCCTTCTGGGCGAAGCGAACGGTGTCGAATACCTGGACATCCTTCACGCACTTTTCAATCGTGGCGCGGTCATAAATCCAGAGGGGAGTGCCGTACTGTTCGGCAGCCTTCACAAAAACATCTTGAGGAATAGAATAATTTGCCATACGGGGGTAAAATTTAGAAAATGGCTATGAGGTATGAGGTCGCACTGACGCGCTTTGAGGTCGCTTCGCTTTGGGGAAAGAGAATTGGGTGGCGTGGGATTTGTGCAGGTTTTACACAAAATGAAAAACGCCGGCATTCGTGCCGACATTTTCTATTTAAAAACGAAGAGTTAAATCCATGCCAACTGTTTTGGCAAGTGGATTTATCAGCGGGACAAAATCTACTTTTACCTGCTGTTCTCCAGTTTCTGGAACATTTACATTCCCTCCTCCGCTGCGGTGCGCTACATCTATTAATGACGCTAATCCGCCCACGAGTAAACAGATGCTGGGAGCGGTAATAAACAGGAGGGCGACTCCGCCGCCTTCTAGGGAGGCATCGTTGCTGGCCGACAAGGAATAAACGGTACCGGCACCACCTACCAATGCCATTAGGGCTGCGAAGCAGGCTTCGTCTTGAAGGTCTGAAGGGGCGACTTTCGAATTGTTGCCCACGGTATCAATTTGTGTCGGCTCGGCGAGGGCCACCGAGCATAAAGCAAACAAAATAATGACAATCAGCTTTTTCATTTGGTATAAAGATACCTTAAAAAAATAAAAAAGGTCCCAGTTGCCTGGAACCTTCCGATAAACTAACAAAAAAGCGAGATTAGACGTGCTTGACCTTGTTGTCGCCTTCGTCCCAGTACTGGCCGTCGCAAACGAACTTGTATTCGTAATCGCCAGAATCGAGGGTGATCTTGCCAGTCCAAAGACCAGTCTTCTTGTCCTTCTTGAGCATGTCCTTGTCGACAGCCCAGTTGTTGAAGGAGCCGGCAACGGACACGGTCGTTGCGAGCGGGCAGTTGGCTTCGAACACAACCGTTACCTTCTTGGAGGCCTTAGCGGCGGTCTTCTTGGCCGGGGCCTTCTTTTCGGCGGCAGCCTTCGGAGCGGCCTTCTTAGCAGCCGGCTTAGCGGCAGCAACTTTCTTTGCAGCGGTCTTGCAGGCGGCCTTCTTGGCCGGAGCCTTCTTTTCGGCGGCAGCCTTCGGAGCAGCCTTAGCGGCAACCTTCTTGGCAGCGGCCTTGGCGACTACAGTTTTAGTTCCTTTAGACATTTTTATCTCCTTGCTTTGTTTGCGCGCAAAGATAGTAAATTTTTTTCAACCTGTCTAGTTTTGCTATATTTGGGCTATGCTCAAGCAAATTATCGCCCCTAGCGTTTTAAACGCAAACTTCCTCGAACTCGGCAACGGCCTCAAGGCTATCGAAAACGGTGGCGCAGGCCTTGTTCACCTCGACATCATGGACGGACACTTTGTCCCAAATATCAGCTTCGGCCCGGGAATCTCTGCCTGCGTGGGTAAGGGAACCAAGCTCCCGCTCGATTGCCACCTGATGATCGAAAACCCCGAAAACTATGTGGGTGAATTTGCAAAGGCTGGCGCAAGCCTCATCAGCGTGCACGCCGAAACAACGAATCACCTCGACCGTCTGCTGCACCAGATTAAGGAACTCGGCGTGAAGCCCGCTGTGGCCATTAACCCGGCAACTCCGCTCGAAAGCATCAAGTACGTGCTCGATATCGTAGACATGGTGCTTATCATGTCGGTGAACCCGGGATTCGGCGGCCAGAGCCTGATTCCTTACTGCCTCGACAAGATTCGCGAATTGCGCCAGATGAAGCCGGAACTGGATATCCAGATTGATGGTGGCGTGAAGCTCGATAATATTCTCGCCTGCAAGGAAGCCGGCGCAAACGTATTCGTCGTCGGTTCCGCGATTTTCGGCAAGCCCGATCCGGAAGCCGTTTGCCGCGAATTCGTGAAGCTCGTTAACGGCTAGTCGCACCATTGGCGCGGTAGCGTTTTTCGCCATCGCGGATAATCGCATTATGGCGCTCCCTCTGAACGAAGGGAGCGTTTTTCTTTTGGGCTGCACTCGGGAGGGCGCGCGGAATCGATGATTTGACATTTTCGTCATAGTAGATTTTGCCTAAATAAGCGGCAGGCTGTTCTAGGCCACAAGTACCCTTTCCACTAGGCTTATCATTGGCAAACTCAATGTTGCCCACCTTCAAATACACCTGATAATTACGATAACGAAGTTTGCCCAGTTTAACGGAAACCTCAATTTCGTTGTTACCGTCAAAAGTCATCACAGTATCACCACCCGCAATTGAAATGGTGCGGCTATGGACGTTTCGAAAATCAACATCAGGCAGGTCCACATAATCCATGTCAGGGCACATATCCAAATCGCTACCTTCCAGGTCTTCCAAAACGGCAAGCTTTACCGGAGCCTTCCAAGTGAGGTTGCCAAAGCCCACGTTCTGGATGCGCAATTTCGCACGCAAAATTCCATCGGCGCCAACCGTATCGCTCAGCCACGATTCACGCAGCACAAAACGGTAACCCAGGTGGTCGTTGACGTACTTGAAACCTGTCAATGAATCTATTTTCGAGCCGTCATATTCAAAATCTTTCCCTTCAAAATGCGATTTTTTCCAGCCGTCAATCAAGTTGTTGTTCCACTGGATGTTCAAATAGCTCGTATGCGTACGGAAGCCCTCGTAAGAGAGAAACTCCGGCGTATTGATGACCTCGTAACCGCCTGCCGTCGTGAGCGCCTCGCCGCCATAGGGCGTATTGATGCCGTACTTCTCGAGCCATGCGACACCTTCTTCGCGACAAATTGAAGTTTTGCAGTCTGCGCCCCAGGTGCCATAATCGTATTGTGTTCCCAGATAGCCGTCGTTGAACATTCCTACGCGGTACATGGTGTCACCTTTTGCCTTCGCAATCTCCGCAAACTTCTCGCCGTCGATATTAAAATCAACGCCCCAGTTGTCAAAGCCTAAGACCTTCGCCGAATAATTACCCGTACGCGTAAGAATCTTGAGTTCAGGCGGAGTGTTACGGAGCATCAAGTTCACGGCTTCGGCCACGCGGTCGTAGGTGATATTCGTGTCAGAATGCATTTCACCATAAGCACCATGCATTCCCATTTCGAGTGCCACGATTACATCGGTATTTTTTGAAAGTACTGGAGCAAGTTGCTTCACGTGTTTGAGCACCCATTCATGATCTGGCGTCACGTTGCTACGTCCATTGTACCACGGGTCGTAACAGATGCGCACAATCACAAATCCCTCATTTGCGCGAATATTGTCAAATGTCGTCTGCAATACGTTCAGGGCGTCTTCAGTCAGATCCTGGTTCTTGCCCCAAGTGGTATCCTTCTTGCCGCCGGTTGTGTCGATTCCTAGCCAAGCATGACTACTGAATTCCGAAATTTCGGCGCGCAAATGCAACAACTTGCCATACGGTTTTTCAATCGGCTTGCTGCCCGAGGGCTTGAGATGCAACACTTGCGGTGTATAAAATCCGCGGTCATAATTGCCGAGAGTCGCCATCGCATCGGTTGTATCGACTGATTGTTTTATTAGGCCCACGGCAAAAACTGGCGCGTGCAAAAGTACCGCAGCAATTGCCCAAATAACAAACTTTTTCATGGAGCCCCCTTCACAAAAAATCGGATACAGCATCAAGCCATATCCGTAATATATATTTTAGTACGAAGTTTGAAGCGGGAAGTTAGAAGTAGAATGCTGTTTTTACAATAAATCCTTCTTACTTCCTACCGTCTACTGTCTACTTATTATAAATCGCTTCGAGGGCGGCAGCGAGGTACGCAAGCGGCGCATTCCAGTTGATGGCTACTTCGTTGGTCGCGTAGCTGCAACGGTTGTCGAGGTAGGCGAGTGCCGGCTTGTCGGCGGCGGCATAGTTCGGGCACTTCCAATTTTCCTTGCCGTCCAGGTTAATGTCTTGCTTGCCGAGGTGCGGGCCACCCACGAGCATTCCCGGCACCGGATCGTCGACCATGTCGGATTCACTTGGGCGGTGGTGCGGGTTACGCGGGCTCCTGTAACCGAATCCAGTCACATAAGTCATGTCCTGCGGGTTCTTGCCGAGCAAGTAGTCGAGGCACTGTTGTGCGCCGTCCAGATAGCTCTTGTCTTTGGTAATCAGGTATGCATGCACCAGCACCATGCCATTGTTTGCCATGGCGCTATTAGAACCCCAGTTCCAGCTCCACGGGAATGCAGGCAAGCGGTAGGCGCTCGTGTCGCCCACGGTGCGGAGGTTGTTCGCTTCGTTAAGCACGGTCTTCTTGGCGGCTGCGACAATTTCCTTGTCGAAATCAGCAGAATCCAGTGCCACGCGGAAGGCGGCGAGCATGTTCACGTTGCCCCACCAGGCACCATCGGGTGTGAAGAGGTTGTTCTTCAAGTCGTCCTGATAATACTGCTTCTTGGTGGCACGGAAAAGTTCTGCGGCGGCCCAGCGGAATTCGTCCTTGCCGTCTTCGCCGTCGTGCATGTAGTTACCCGTTTGCACATCGGCAGGCTGCTTGTAGAACTGCTGCGGGTGCATCTTGGCCCAAGCGTAAGCACTTTCTGCGGCCTTGAGTACCTTGTCGGAATAAGCCTTGTCCACGTTCTTGTAAACGACACTTGCCTGCGCCATCACGGCAGCAAAGTCAAGCGTTGCCGTCACGTTCTTGAGAATGGCATAGCGGGCATCGCGATCGTTTTCGGGGAGCACGCTGCCACCGAACTTAAGCGTCGTCACCTTGTGGTAAACACCGCCGTCCTTGTCCTGCATGGTGAGCATCCAGTCAAGATTGTAGCGCACTTCTTCCAAGATTTCAGGATACTTTGCGAATTCGCGCGGAATGTTCCAGGTCAGCGAATCCAGATACTTCGGGAAGTTCTCGTAAGCCTGCAACAGGGTGAACACGGTAATGCCCGAATTCACGATGTACTTGCCGTAGTCACCGGCATCGTACCAGCCGCGGTCGGACTTGATCACCTGACCGTTGCCCTTACCGCCAGTCACCTTGTCGGTGCCATAAACGATAACGCGATTGTCTTTATGGCCAGCAGCGCGAGCCCATTTGCCTGCATACTGGGGTTCCAGCGGCATGCTGGCACGCTGGTAATAGAACCACTTGAGGCTAGCCTTGACCAAATCGTTATAGACATTCTTGTCCACGACTATCGGGGTGCCCACATATTCCTTGCCGCGGAAAAGGCGGTAGGTGCCGGGTTTCTTGACGGCAGAAATATCGAAAGTCTGCACTTCTTCGCCGCTGTATTCCCAGTCGTAGACCATAGGAGCCTTGAGTTTCAAGACCGTCTTTCCGTTGAGATCGCGAACTTCGAGCCCGTTGGCATCGCTACCGGGGTAAACGACAATCTTTTCGGCTTCGGGGGCAAAACCCAGCTGGTTTACAAGGGGACCTGCAAAAGCAGACGAAAAAGACACGGCTACAGAAGCCGCGCTTGCTAAAATCACGTTTTTAGAGAGTCTCATACCTAGAATATACTTAAAAACCCCCGGAATGATCATTCCAGGGGGTGATTTTCTGTTTTCAGGGGAAAACAGGGTTGTTAGCCTTTCTTAGAACGATGGCTGTTCTTGATCCATTCGGTCTTGTGGACTTCCGGGATATCGTCGAGCAGCTTGAGCGTGTGCGGTTCGGTCGTGTTGTCGAGCACTTCAGCAGGAGTACCCTGGTTCACGATCTTACCGTCGTGCATGATGAAGATACGGTCAGAAACGTAGTTTGCAAGACCGATATCGTGGGTCACGAACACCACGGTCATCTTGAGCTCGTCTTTCAACTTGCGGAGGTAATCGAGGATGTTTGCACGCACGCAGGCGTCCACCATGGAGGTGGCTTCGTCAGCGATCAGAACCTTCGGACGGAGCGCGAAGATACGGGCCAAGAGCATACGCTGCATCTGACCACCGGAAAGTTCGAACGGATACTTGCCTTCGATATCTTCGGGCTTCACGTTCACAGCCATCAGGCCTTCGTCCACGCGGCGGCGGACTTCTTCCTTGGAGGGCTTGTCCTTGAGGATGTTCAGGGCGTCTTCCAGCTGGCTACGAATCGTAAAGAACTGGTTGAAGCAGCCGAACGGATCCTGGAACACGGACTGCACTTCGTTCCAGTGAGCCTTCAGGTTCTTGATGGGCTTGTCGCGATACAGGAACTGGCCGCGAGTCGGCTTGTAAAGACCGAGCATGATCTTTGCGAGCACGGACTTACCGCAACCCGAACCACCCACGATGGAGATGAATTCTTCGTCGTAAATGTCGAAGGACACATCCTTCACGGCGGTCTTCAGGGTCTTACCGGCACCAAAGTCCTTGCTGATGCGCTTAGCGGAAAATACAATGGGTTTATCAGACAGCATAATCGCACCTCACTTGACGGTCGCCTACAATGCGGATGTTCTGGGTATTCTTCTTGCAGTCGGGGCATGCCTTCTTGCAACGGGGTGCAAAGCGGCAACCCACAATCTTGTTCTTGAGGCTCGGAGGAGCACCTTCGATAGCCACCGGATGACGGGTACGCTGGGAAGCTTCGGTAGAAAGCATAGCGCCCATCAAAGCCTGTGTATAGGGGTGACGCGGATCCTTAACGACCTGGTCAGCCGTACCGTATTCCACGATTTCGCCGGCGTACATGATGGCGATATTGTCGGCCACGTGGTACAGGAGCGGAAGTTCGTGGGTAATGAAGATCATGGTAGAGAAGATGCCCTTGTCAAGAAGATCGAAGATCATCTTGATCACTTCCTTCTGGGTGGAAACGTCCAGAGCGGAAGTCGGTTCGTCAGCAATCACCATCTGCGGGTTGAGCAAGGTGGAAATACCGATCACGGAACGCTGGCGTTCACCGGCGGTGAGCTGAATCGGATAAGAGTTCAGCACGCGCTTGGTATCCATACCGAACAAGTCGAAACGTTCGCAAAGACGGTCGTAAATTTCCTTGCTGTCGAGCTTCTTGCCCGGCTTCTGGTGAGCAGCGATCACGTCGGCTGCGATGTCCTTGATTTTACGAACCGGGTTCAAGGCGTTGAATGCACCCTGCGGGATCATGGAAACCTGCTGAGCCAAAACGTTGGCGCGCACGTCTTCGAGCTTGCGGTGCATCAGGGATTCCATGTGGTCGCCCACGCGCACACGCACGTCACCCTTTTCAGGATAAAGCGGCGGAATGCACATGCCCATAAGGCCGGACACCAAGGTGGACTTACCGCAACCAGATTCACCTGCGATACCGAGGATTTCACCCTTCTTCATGGAGAAGGACACATCCGTCACGGCATGAGTCTTGTCGCCGAAACGGCCAAGGTAATAGAGGCCGAGATTTTCTACTTCAAATACATTTTCAGACATTTCGTTACCTCTTATTTGCGCAGACGCGGGTTAAAGACGCCTTCCATAGAAGTATTGATGAGGTAAAGGGCAAACACCGTAAGGGATGGAGTCGGCCAAAGCGCCGTTGTCCTTTGCTTGGTTCAGGATGATACCGAGGCTAGTCGTATCGACAGGGCCAAGGCCGATCATGGAGATAGAAGCTTCGGAAAGAATGCCCGAACCCACCTGCATGATGAACACCATGAACACGTAAGAGAGCAAGTACGGAAGCACATGCTTGATCACGATCGTGAGCGTGGATGCACCGTTGATGCGAGCGAGTGCGATATGGTCGCGGCTACGCAGAGAAGATGCTTGGGCACGCACTGCACGAGCAGACCAGCTCCATGCGGTAAGACCGATGATGAGGCCGATCAAGGTGAGGGAACGACCGTCCTTCACGGCAGAGCTGATGAGCACGAGGATCACGAACTGCGGAATCACGATGAAGAGGTTCGTGAACATGTTCAGAACTTCATCAATCCAGCCGCCGCGGAAACCGCCGAACAGACCGATAAGCACACCGATCGTCGTTGCGATGATACCAGCCACAAAGCCCACATAAAGGGAGCTGCGGAGGCCAGCGATCAACAGGGACACATAGTCACGACCAAGGTGGTCGGTACCGAGCAAGTGTTCAGAAGAAGAACCTGCATACGGACCAGCGAGAATGTCACGGGCGTGAGTATCGACGCTGTAGAAGAGAGGTCCAAAAAGCGCGATCAGGAGCGTGAGCACGAAGATCGAGATACCGATGACGAACATCGGGGACTTGAGAAGGTTTCTTAAGAGTTTCAACATAATTACTTACCTCCCATTTGGAGACCGGCCTTCACGCGCGGATCGAACACGGCGATGAGCACGTCAACGGCGTAGTTAGCCACGAGCACGCAGGTCGAAATCATGAGCGTACAACCCTGAATCGTTGCGTAGTCGTTCTTCTGGATGGCGTTGAGCATAGCCATACCGAGGCCCGGATAAGAGAAGATCATTTCGGTAATGAGTGCGCCACCCACCATGGCACCCAGAGACTGAGCAAGACCGGTGAGCTGCGGGAGCATTGCGTTACGGAACACGTAGCTGATGATCTTGCCTTCGCGAAGACCGAGCCACTTGGCATACTTCATGTAGTCAGTACCGAGTTCATAAATCGACATGGAACGCATACCCGTTGCCTGACCCGAAAGAAGAATCGGGAAGCAGCTGAAGAACGGGAGGATGTAGTACCAAGCGACGCTCTTGATGCAGGTCCAGGAGAAGGTGAGTTCCGGAATGTCGGAGCTGTAAGCACCCATAGCCGGGAACCAGCCGAGCGTAATGGAGAACATAGCTACCAAAAGCATACCGAACACGAAGTACGGCACACCGTTCAGGAACATGGCGCAGGGGAAGAACACCTTGTCGAAGATGCCGCGCTTGTAAGCAGCGAAGGCACCGAGCAAGTTACCGATAATCCAGCCGAGCAAAATGGTCGGAGCCTGGATGAGGAGCGTCCACGGCAGCGACTTCTTGATCACGTTGGTCACCGGCTCGTTGTTCTGGTAAGAGAGACCGAGGTCGCCCTTGAACACGTTGCCGATGTAGCGGAAGAACTGAGAGAGTGCAGAGCTGAGCTTCGGATCGGTCTTGAGGACGACTTCGTCGACCATCACGGTGTCCTGGCGTTCGGCCTGGACCTGTTCCATGACAGCAACCTTTTCGATCTTCTGGACCTTCTTCTTGCCCTGCTTTTCCATTACGGGCTTGCCCTTGGCGTCAACCACGGGCTTTTCTTCGAAGACCGGATTGCCTTCGGCGTCAACCTTCTGGCGGTCCACCATCTTCGGGGTGCCGTCTTCGTTGACTTCCTTCACGGTCACGAGTACCGGAGCGCCAGCGTCGTCGAGCTTGGGCACCTTGCGGGTAACCATCTGGCCATTTTCGTCGACTTCCGGTTCATAAATCACGTTGCCCTGATCGTCGAGTTCGGCCATACCGAAGGACACCAGGAGTTCGGCTTTCTTCTTCTGAGCTTCAGTCGGAGAAAGACCCTTACCGGCCTGACCCATGATAATGTCGACCGGGTTGTTGTCGCCAAGACGCGGCAAGGCGAAGTTCAATGCCACTGCAAAAACGAAGGTCAGGAGATACCAGAACCCCTTCTGCAGGACATAGCGTAGCATAGGATATTGTTTAAGCATTTGTATTCCTTTAACCTTTATTTAGCAAGCTTTAAGTTCCAGAGGATCTTGGTGCCCGAAGCAATCCACGGCAACTGAGCCGGAGCATACGGGTTTTCAGCAGTGGGCCAGTTCGTCCACACGCGGTCGCTGAATTCGTAGAACTGTTCAGGCAGGTAAACCAGCGGAATAGAGGGCTGGTCTTCCATGAAGATCTTGTTGAGTTCGCGGTAAGCCTTCGCGATTTCGACAGAGTCTGTCATCAGAGGAATTGCAGACAACAGCTGGTCAACTTCGGGGCGGAAACCTTCGGTACCCGGCTGGTTGTAACGACCGATGTTCACGCCGGCCCAAGCGCCGAGCGGCTGCCAGTCGCGGCTTGCCATGATTTCGTTGAAGCGGCTCCACGGAAGAGACGGGGTAACGTCAGCAACCGGCTTGTGCATCACGAGGTCAAAGTTGCCAAGACCCATAGCCGGCCAGTAAGAACCGCCGTCCACGAAGCCTTCGCGAATATCGATACCGGCCTTGCGCATACCTTCGACAGCGATAGTCACCATGGCTTCCCAGTCAGTCCAGCCGTTCGGGCTAGTGATGTAGAGAGTCGGGAGTCGTTCGCCCTTGGCATTTTCCATATGGTCCAGAGTACCGTCATCGTTGAACACGGACTTGAAGCCGGCTTCGGAAAGAATCTGCTTCACGGCGGCGAGGCGTTCGGCTTCATCGTTAATGCCGAGGTTCACGCCATACTTGTCGAGGTCTTCGTCGACAATGTACTTGCCTTCGAGGTCCGTCGGCATAATGAGGCCAGCCTTCAGGGTAGAGGTGTAGTTAGAAACAGCGAACTGACGCAGGGCGTTGTAGTCAATTGCAGTTGCAAGAGCACGACGGAAGCGCTTGTCGTTCAGGGGTTCCTTAAGAGTGTTGATTACGAGCATGGGCATTGCACCCGGACGGAAGTAAGGCGGTTCGTTCCACCAGGTGTGGACGCCGGCCGAAGCCTTACGCTGGATACGGGGAATAAAGCTCATGGAAGCATCGAGGTTACCTTCGCGCATAGCGATGGTATTGTGCTCGTTGTTCTTGTAAATCGGGTGAACAATGAACTTCGGAGCCGGGAGCTTTCCGTCATGAAGGGCGGCATTGCCCCAGTAGTCGTCGCGGCGTTCAAGAATAATCTTGTTCGGGTCGGCACTACGCAGGTTATACGGACCGGAAACGACGGGGTTCTGATCCATCGGGAGCTTCTTCGTTTCGTCGAGGCCCTTTTCCTTGATCAGCGGTTCAAACACATGAGCCGGGGCGATACGAATTGCCTGCAACAAGTCGCGCACGGTCAACGGGTTGTTACGCTTGTCTTTTGCAACCATGAACGAAAGACGTTCGAAGGCGCCTTCTTCGCCCTTCTTCAGGGTGTCGATATGGATTGCGGAAATCTGTTCGGTAGAGTTGATGGAGCCACGCAGGAACATGAAGGTCACGTCCACGGAGGTCACCGGCTTGCCATCGCTCCACTTGGCGGCGGGGTTCAGGTCCACAACGATAGAGTCGTTATTGGAGAGTTCCTCGACCAAGGTACCCAGAAGGGGTTCGATCTTACCGTTCAAGGAGTTGTACGTGATGAGCGGTTCGTACATCAGGTTGAAACGTCCGCCCACCGGCCAGGAAGCCATCCAGCTTTCGGCAAGCGGGTTAAAGGAACCCGGAGCGTCGTTCTGCTGGCCCGACAAGTACAGCGTCTGTTGACGGGGAAGCGCACCACCCAGATCACCTTCCGAAGAAGCGTCGCCGCAACCCGAAAGGAGTGCACCGGATGCCGAGAGCGCGAGCGCCGTCCTGGCAATCGATTTAAGTCCAATCATGTGTGTCCTCTTTTTATAGCTAAAAAAAGCTTAGTGTGAAAAAATTCAATCGTAATATAGATTTAAAAAAAATGATTGTTCTGAGCTTTTCAGAAAATAGTGTTTACAAATCGCTATTGGACAAGCAGATAACAAACAAAGGAATACAAAAGTTTACAAACTGAAGTGGTTACTTTGTATACAAACGAGCCGAAGCCCGAAAAAAAATGAGTTATAGTTTTTATCTATAGGTAGATATCGGAATTATATATGCAGATATTTGCATAAGCGCATTGCCAAGCGATAGTGTTTTTCTATATTTAACCATAAATGAAATATGTTAGTCGCCCCAAATGAGCTACTATCTATAGATAAGTTTTTAACAAGAGGCAAAAAAATGTCTAAAATCGAAACCTTGTGCATTCAGGGCGGTTGGCAGCCGAAAAACGGCGAACCGCGCGTGCTCCCCATCTACCAGAGCACTACTTTCAAGTACGAAACCACCAACGATATGGCCGACTTGTTCGACCTGAAGGCTTCGGGCTATTTCTATACCCGTCTGCAGAACCCGACCAACGACGCTGTCGCAAACAAGATCGCAGCCCTCGAAGGTGGTGTCGCCGCCATGCTCACGAGCTCCGGTCAGGCCGCCAACTTCTACGCCGTTTTCAATATCTGCGAATCCGGCGACCACTTTATTAGCACTTCTGCTATTTATGGCGGTACGAGCAATCTCTTCTCCGTGACGATGAAGAAGCTCGGTATCGAATGCACGTTCGTTGACCAGGATGCCTCTGACGAAGAAATCGAAAAGGCTTTCCGTCCGAACACCAAGTGCGTTTTTGGCGAAACCGTTGCTAACCCGGCTGGTAAGGTGCTTGACCTCAAGCGCTTTGCCGATCTCGCCCACAAGCACGGCGTTCCGATGATCGTCGACAACACGTTCCCGACTCCGATTCTCTGCCGTCCGATTGAATTCGGCGTGGACATCGTGACGCATTCTACCACCAAGTACATGGACGGCCATGCTATGGCTGTGGGTGGCTGCATTGTGGATAGCGGCAACTTCGACTGGGAAGCAAACCACGACCGTTTCAAGGGCCTCACTGAACCGGATCCGAGCTATCACGGCCTCGCTTACACGAAGGCTTTCGGCAAGGGTGCTTTCATTACGAAGGCTACGGCTCAGCTCATGCGCGATTTTGGCTCCATTCAGTCGCCGCAGAACGCTTTCCTCCTGAACGTGGGTCTTGAAACCTTGCACCTCCGCATGCCGCGCCACTGCGAAAACGCTCTCGCTTGCGCCAAGTTCCTCAAGAATCACCCGAAGGTTGCTTGGGTCAACTACGCTGGCCTCGAAGGCGATAAGTACTATGAACTCGCCCAGAAGCAGTTTAAGGGCGGTCTCCCGTGCGGCGTTCTCACGTTCGGCATCAAGGGTGGTCGTGAAAAGTCTATCCAGTTCATGGATAGCCTCAAGATGATTTGCATCGTGACTCACGTGGCTGACGCTCGTAGCTGCGTGCTGCACCCGGCAAGCCACACTCACCGTCAGCTTAGCGACGAACAGTTGATTGAAGCTGGTGTTGCACCTGATTTGATCCGTTTCAGCGTCGGTATCGAAAATGTCGAAGACATCATCGCCGACCTCACGCAGGCTCTCGACAAAGTGTAATTCTTGTTGTTTTTGACAAATTAAAAAGGTGCCGAGAAATCGGCGCCTTTTTTTATATGGTTAATATGGCGTTTGTTGTTTAAAAATCAAGGTGTGAGATTTTGATTGAGAACAAATTTTTGAAGCATTTGCCATTTGAATAAAGTGTAAGTTTTTTGTATAAAATAAATTAGAGGGTACCCCTTGTCAAGGGGTACCCTTTATTGTAACTTTGTTTACAATATAAGAGTTTTGAGGGTTAGGAGTCCATCAAACACCTCGGGGGGTCCTGCTGCGCAAGTGGTGGGGCCTCCTTTTTTTCGTCTAGTTTTGGAGTGTAAGTTTTTTCGGTTTTAAAAGAACTATTATAGATTGAAAAACGGAATTCAACGCTTTTTTGCGGATATCTGACGCTAGGGTGGCGAATCGCTTTCTTTGGCTTTTTTCTAAATTTTAGCCCGAAAAAAAATAAAGGACTAAAAAATGGCAAAGTACAATCCGCAAGAGATCGAAACTAAGTGGCAAGCCTACTGGGAAGAACATCAGACTTTCAAGACGGGCACCGATAAGTCCAAGCCCAAGTATTACTGCCTGGACATGTTCCCGTACCCGAGTGGCGCAGGCCTCCATGTGGGCCACCCCGAAGGTTACACCGCCACCGACATCATCTGCCGCTACAAGCGCAGCCGCGGTTTCAACGTGTTGCACCCCATGGGTTGGGACGCTTTCGGCCTCCCTGCCGAACAGTACGCCATCCAGACTGGTACGCATCCGGCCATTACCACCAAGAAGAACTGCGACAATTTCCGCCGCCAGATCAAGCGCCTTGGCCTCAGCTACGACTGGAACAAGGAAGTCAACACCACCGACCCGAAGTATTACAAGTGGACGCAGTGGATTTTCAAGCGCCTTTACGGCACCTGGTTCGATGAAGCCCGATTGCGGAACTCCCGATTCCGGCTGACGTGGAAGCCAAGGGTGCTGCCGAAGTCCGCAAGTACAAGGACTCTAAGCGTCTCGCTTACTATGCCGACGCTCAGGTGTGGTGGTGCAAGCACTGCAAGATTGTGTGCGCCAACGAAGAAGTTTTGAACGACGGCAGCCACGAAAAGTGCGGCACCAAGGAAGTCGAACGCCGTAACCTCAAGCAGTGGCTCATGCGCATTCCTCTGTACGGCGACCGCCTGCTGAAGGGCCTCGACAAGCTCGACTGGCCGCAGGGCGTGAAGGACATGCAGAAGAACTGGATCGGTAAGAGCTTCGGTGCCGAAGTGGATTTTGCCATTGCCGACGCTAACGGCAAGCCGACCGAAAAGAAACTCCGCGTCTATACGACCCGTTGCGATACGCTGTTTGGTGCGACTTACATGGTCGTTGCTCCGGAACACGCCATGGTGCCGGAACTCACGACTGCCGAACAGAAGGCCGCCGTGGAAGAATATGTGCACGCCGCCGCTTTGAAGAGCGACCTCGACCGTACGGAACTCGCCAAGGAAAAGACCGGTGTGTTCACTGGTTCTTATGCCGTGAACCCGCTTACCGGCACGAAGATTCCGGTGTGGGTCGCTGACTACGTTTTGACGGGCTATGGCACTGGCGCTATCATGGCTGTGCCTGCTCACGATACCCGCGACTTCGATTTTGCAAAGAAGTTTAACTTGCCGGTTATCTGCATTATGGAACCGGACGCAAGCTGCCCCGAAGATGTTAAGCCGCTCGTGCTCAAGGGCGAAGCATGCTGGGCTGCCGACGGCACCTACATCAATAGCGAAAATGCAACGCTCTGCCTGAACGGCCTCAACAAGAAGCAGGGCATCGCGAAGGTCATCGAATGGCTCGAAGCCAACAAGATCGGTAAGGCTACCGTGAACTACAAACTCCGCGACTGGCTCTTCAGCCGTCAGCGCTACTGGGGCGAACCGTTCCCGATTATCCACTGGGAAGATGGCGAAATCTCTACGGTGGACGATGCCGAACTTCCGGTGCTCTTGCCGGAACTGAAGGATTACAAGCCGGGTGACGGCGGACAGTCTCCGCTCGCCAACGCCACCGAATGGCTCCAGGTGACCGACAAGAACGGTCGCAAGGGTATCCGCGAAACGAACACCATGCCGCAGTGGGCTGGCTCCTGCTGGTATTACCTCCGCTACATCGACGCCTGCAACGGTGACGCCTTCCTTGCGAAGGAACTTGAAAAGTACTGGATGCCCGTGGACCTCTATGTGGGTGGTGCCGAACACGCCGTGCTTCACTTGCTCTACAGCCGTTTCTGGCACAAGGTCTTGTTCGATCTCGGCCTCGTCTCTACCGACGAACCGTTCCAGAAGCTCTTCAACCAGGGTATGATTCTTGCATTCGCTTACGAAGATGCCGCTGGCTCCAAGGTCCCGACCGACGAAGTCGAAGAGAAGAACGGCAAGTTCTTCAAGAAGGGAACCGACATCGAGCTCAAGCAGATCGTAGCAAAGATGAGTAAGTCTTTAAAGAACGTTGTGAACCCCGATGATGTGGTGCGCGACTACGGTGCCGACAGCCTTCGTTTGTACGAAATGTTCATGGGCCCGCTCGACGCCGTGAAGCCGTGGCAGACCAAGGGCATCGAAGGCATGAACCGCTTCCTCGGCCGTGCCTGGCGCTCCGTGGTGGGTGATTCTGACGAAGCCCCGGTCTTTGTGGATGAAACCGCACCCGAAGCCATCGAGAAGGTGATGCACCAGACTGTTATCAAGGTGACAAGCGACATCGAAAACATGAGCTTCAACACCGCAATTAGCCAGCTGATGATCTTCAACAACGAAATGATGAAGATGGACAAGCGCTACCGCGAACCGTGCGAAACGTTCGTGAAGTTGCTGCACCCGTTTGCCCCGCACATCGCCGAAGAAATGTGGAGCATCCTCGGACACAACGAATCGCTCACGAACGTCGCTTGGCCGGAAGCTGACCACTCCAAGGCTGTGGAAAACACCGTGGAAGTCGTGTTCCAGGTGAACGGCAAGGTCCGCGCGAAGGCATCTGTCGCGAAGGACATGGACAAGGCCGCCCTCGAAAAGCTCGCCATGGAAAATGACCGCATGAAGGAATTCATGAACGGTAAAACCGTCGTGAAGTCCATCGTCGTTCCGGGCAAGCTCGTGAACATCGTGGTGAAATAGCCACAAGCCGAGTGCAACGGGATCGCTCGCGAGCCCACTGCCGAGGCGCAGGCTACTGCGACGAAGTCGCAACTAAGACCCGGCCCCACCCTTAGTGTCATCCCCGACTTAGTCGGGGATTTTTTGTTGATATTTCTGGATTCTCCTGAAAAGACGATATGTATATTTATTCTAGAAATCTTCGTTAATGAAGGTTGGCTCCATGCGGAGCAAAAAGGAGTATGTATGAAAAGATTTATAGTTTCGTTTGGTCTTGCGATTCTTTTTGCGGCCTGTAGTGGAGATAACGTGTGTTCCGTTGACAAGCCTGAAGCAAGTGATTCTTCGTCAAGCGTTGCGCCGGTGTCCAGCAGCAAAACGGTTAAATCAAGCAGTAGCAACGATGTGGTTGAATCGAGTAGCAGTGCCGATGCTTTGCCAGATACGGTATTGGTGGACAAACGGGATGGCCAAACTTACAGAATCGTTAAAATCGGCGACCAGACCTGGATGGCAGAAAACCTGAATTATGAAACGGAAAATAGTTTTTGCTATAACGATTCGTCCGAGTACTGCGAAACGTATGGCCGCCTCTACACTTGGGCCGCGGCGGTCGGGAAAACAGAAAAGGAATGTGGCAGCAGTTTATGTGGCCTGCCCAGAAGAAACGTGCAGGGGGTATGCCCT
>CADCBQ010000009.1:0-36772 GCA_902799745.1 Fibrobacter succinogenes
AGTCGATTGGATTGTTCGAAATACAACGGAGAATTCTGGAGCCGATGAGAATAACCCAATGAACTTCACTTGGATAGCTGAAAAAGTCCATCATTGGCTACTTGTAGCCACAACTGAAGAAATGGACCAGGCGCTATCCAAAACAAAGATGAGAATGGACACAAGAATCGTACCGAACTGGGACATAAACCTTGACGAATTTGAACAGCTATGCAGTTCCGAATCTTCTACCAAAGAAGAATGTTTCCAGGCAGCAACGGCAAAATGGAGAATTTCAAAAGCTGTTTTCAACGGTTTATGGAGAAGGGCGGGAATCGCCCAAAAACTAGCCCATAGACCGAGAACAAGGCGGTGCAAGAGTATGGCGCCCAGCGCTGATGAATGCCCCGTAAAAGGCGCCTCGTAAGGCGATACAGGTTATACACGACACATAAGGAAATATGGACCGCAAACAACCTTACAGAGGGTTAAACTTGCTTTAATCCTCTGCTTTATCACCATACGTATGTAAAAACGTACCGTAATGGGTAATAACTAGCGAGCGAGCCTCTATGTTATTACAGGAACGCTTTCCACAGCTTTCTTTTTCTCTCCCAACGCACAATTCACATATAATAAGGTAGTGTTGAGGCGAGCGTGGCCCAGCAACTGAGAGACGGTGTAGATGTTTGCTGAATACTCCATTGTAATAGTGGCAAATGTTCTGCGAGCCGTATGGAAAGTCACCCTCTTTCTGATTAGAGCATCTTTCGTCCAGCGTTTCAGGATTCTGTTTAGATGCCCCGATTGTTTGGGCAAAGAAGGAAAAACCAAGGACTCACCTGGTTTTTTAGGCGGCAGAAACCTTAACGCATTTGGGGTCAGGGGAATAACTATTGGCTTTTTCGTTTTCTGCATAACTACTTCAAGAACACCCTCATGCATATCGGAATACTTCAACCGCCGAACATCACAAATTCTTAACCCCGTAAAGCATGAAAACAAGAAAGCACAGGAAACATCACTTCGGTATAGTGGAGTTCTAATTAGCTTTTTGACTTCATCCAAGGTCAGCGCACAGCCATTTTCACGGTGAGCTGCGGGCATTAGACCGCTAAAGTCAATGGGGCGGGATATAAGGCCATCAGCAAAAGCCCGATGCATCAGGGTCTTTATGTAAGCGCAACGGGAATTTATCGTATTGGTGCCATTCTTACGCATTTTCAAGAACTGGACATAGCGTTGCATCCACTGTCGGTTGACATCACGCAATTTGACATCATTGCAAAATTCGATGATTGTTTTGACCGTTTTCTCTCGACTTCTTATGGTCTCCTCTGCGAAACCATTATTATAAAGTCGAGCGTATTGGACGAGGGTGGTTTCATCATCGACAAATATCCCACCCCTCAGGGAATCGGCTATTTCTTGCCGTAGCCGTTCAATTTTAGCCATCACCGCATTATTATGGGTTTTATCCCCATTTATCCAGTGAAGTGAGGTGTATTTGCGAACTCTTTTACCCTCAACTTGGTAATCGAGGTATAGTGCGTATACTCCTTTTGTTTTTAAGGCTTTTTTTCTCAAATGAATGGTTTCCAACATGGTGAACCTCGAGGTGACAAAAAAGGTGACAAACAGCCCGTTTACAACAAACGGATTGCGGCTTTTTTGTCATCTTTTCTGTCTTTACCGATACCATTTTGGCCTTTTTGTTCGAATTTAACGGTTAGCTCAGTTGGTTTAGAGCGCTGCTTTCACACGGCAGAGGTCACTGGTTCAAATCCAGTACCGTCCACTCAAAAGACTTCCTACCCCGGAGGTCTTTTTTGTTTCAGGTCTTTTAGGGCTCCATTTTTTATTATCTTGTCACCACAACGCAACTTTTCAAAGCCTACAGGCATCTAAAAGGCATGATCAATACCAAAGTCCTCATTACTGCATTGCTTACAACGGCCGCCCTCACAACGGCTTTTGCCGAAAGCACCTGGACATTGGAGGACTGCCTCAAGCAAGCCAAAAAGGCAAGCCTCAAACTTGAATCGGCCAAGCTCCGCGAGCAGTCCGCCGATATTTCTATTAAGCAGGCCAAATCCAGCGGCGGTCCTACCGTAAGCGCAAGCATCCAGAACACACTTTACGACCACCCCTTTGTCTATAACGAAGACCACTACCGCCTGAATCTCGGTATTTCCGGTTCCTACACCCTGTGGGACGGAGGCGCCACTAGCCTGAACGTGGAATCCAAGACGCTTACGAAAGAAGCGACTACACTCGCCACTCAGCAGACCGAACGCTCCGTGCAAGAAAGCGTGCTGAACGCCTATATGAGTCTCTTGGCCGCAAGCGAAAACCTGCGCACCGCAGACGCCTCGGTGGAACTCGCCCAGGCCGAATTCGAACATTACAGCAAACTCTACGAAGCGGGCTCCATCACCAAGAAAGACTTGACGCAGTCGCAGTCCAACGTACTGCAAAAGCAGACTTCGCAACTCACCGCACAACTTTCAGTAAGCACCGCCAAGACCACTCTTAGACAGCTTCTGGAACTTGACGACAGCGCGGAATTCCAGATTACCGCCCCCGAAACGAATATCGAAAGTCCCGATTCCCTTGAACCGCTCCCGACTTTCGAACAGCTCAAGGCCGATGCGCAAAGCGCCCACCCCGGACTCAAGTCCGACAGCATTTCTGTACGCGCCGCCCAGAAGAACACTCAGGTCGCCGGTAAGGGAAGCTCCATTACCGTGACTCTCGGCGCCAATTCCAGCACGGGTCTGCAAGCCTGGCAGTCCAAGGCCTACAAGGATCAGCTCAAGTACGGTTGGCAAAATTCCATTACGCTCGGCATCAACATTCCAATTATCGATGGCGGGGCAACAACGAACAAGGTGCTGCAGGCGCAAGTCAGCGAAACCGAATCGCAAGTCAGCCTTAAAGAAGATTTAAAGACTCTCGAAAACAATTTGGAAAAGCTCTACCTGAACGCCATGAGTGCCGACATGCAATGGAAGTCCGCCATACTCCAGGTGCAGGCAGAATCCGAAGCACTCGTCGTTGCAGAAGAACAGCGTAACGCAGGCGCACTCACCTACACCGACTTCCTGAGTCAAAAGAACAACCTCGAGAAAGCGCAAATCACACTCACCAACGCAAAATACACGAGCCTTTTGTCGCGAAAGCTCCTGGAGCTTTACCAAGGAAAGCTGGACTAATCAAAACTAAACGTCAGATGTTGCGCCCCTGAAACAAGGGGCGTTTCTTTTTGTACAACCTTACCCGAAACCGCATTTTTAAGCCCCAAAGCGCCCAAAACACAAAGTTGGCACGCCTTTTGCTATTAGGTGGGTGTAAACAAAAACAGGGTGCCAAGCCGAGGCAAACCGCCAAAGATTGGACCCACATCCAAAGAGGTTAAAATTATGACACAGTTTATTCCGAGCACTTTCTACGGTATCCAGAACTTCCTTGACAACTTGAACGCCTGCAACGCCCAGAACGAATGCAGCTACACGCCCAAGGCCGACTACTATGAAGTCGACAACGGCTTTATGCTTGAAGTGGAACTCCCGGGCGTTAAAAAGGAAGACTTGGACATCCAGGTCGAAAAGAACATCATCACCGTCAAGGCAACGCGTAACCGCAAGGAAAGCAAGTTCACTTACGAGCGCAGCTTCCGCCTGGCCGACGATATCGACACCGAAAACATCAAGGTCTCCCTCGAAAACGGCGTCTTGTCGTTCGCCTTGTCAAAAAAGCAGGCAGCAGCAGCCCGCAAACTGACGATCGACTAAGCTAAAAATCCCCAAAAAACACGCGAAAATCGCCCCCAAAAAGGGCGAAAAACGTGTAAAAATTAATCTTTTTCATCATACTCCTTCCCCGAAAAGACCCCGAAAGGGGTCTTTTCGTGTAAACTTTTCGTTATGGACAGTTTATCAATGCCCCCTGTAATTTTTCCGGAACAAATCTTCCCAATAAATATATTTTTAGCGTAGAGGCTTAAAGAGTGTATTTGGGCCCAAAAAGGAGTAAGTATGGGAAAGCAGTTCTCAACGCTGTTGTCAGCAGCACTTGTCGCTGCATTGTGCAGCAGCGCTTCAGCATATACATTGAACGGTACCGTCACCGGTAATGACGGCAAAGCAATTCAAGGCGCAGATGTCAAGCTCATCAAGAGGAACAAGGCAACTACGACCGACGAACAGGGTAAATTCACCTTCCAGGAACAGACGATCGGTATCGCACAGGCTCGTAGCGCCGGTGGTTTCAGCGTCACTAACGGAATCTTGAATTTTACCCAGAATGGCAACACCCCGGTTCAAGTCAAGATTTTCGACATGGTCGGTAACCAGGTATTTGCCCAGACCTTCCAGAGTTCCGGCGCCGTGGACCTGAATTCCGTTATCGAAGCCCAGGGCACCTACCTCGCCCGCGTCAAGCTCGGTTCCGCACAAGAAACAATCCGCTTTAACGCTTCGGGCAGCTTCTCGGGTTCTGCAATGCAGAAGCACCAGGCCCTCATGAAAATCGACGGCACCGAAAAGGACACTTTGAGCATTACCAAGGAAGGCTACGATAGCCTCAAGATTTTCCTTTCTAACCTCGATACAACGCTGAGCATCAAGCTTAATGAAGTCTCTTCTGAACCGACATTCAAGTTCGGTTACGCAATGAAGAACACCCCGACCCCGAGTAAGGGCTGCGGCACGACTTCCAAGCTGCAAAAGACCAAGAGTGTCGAAAACGGCGACCGTTTCGAAATGAGAGTCGGCAGCGACAACCGCGAATACTTCATCACGCTACCGAAGAACTACGACAACAAGAAACCTTACAAGTTGCTCTTCGCCATGCACTGCATGGGCTCTAACGCCGAAGACTTCGTCCACCACTATGCGGACCAGGACCATCCGTCTCCGTACTACGGCCAGCAGAAACTGGATACCGAAGGCAACTATATCTTCGTTTCTCCGCGTGGCGATACCGACGGTATGCCGTGGAGCGTATCTAGCGACAAGGACCACGTGTTCATCAACCAGTTGCTTACGACTCTCGAAGAAAACTACTGCATTGACACCAGCCGCGTGTTCATGACGGGCTTCAGCTTCGGCGCCATGGTCACGAACTCCATGGCCCAAGACATGCAAGACCGCCTGCGCGCCGTAGCCGTGTACGCAACAGCCGACTACAATATCTACCTGCCGAAGAACAAGGGCTTGCCTATCGCCTGGATGGCAGTCCACGGCAAGAACGACGGCACCTGCCAATACAACCGCGCTCGTGACAGTGCACTCAAGCGCATCCTCAAGAACAACGGCAAGGCCGATGCAGATGGCAACTTCACCGATGCCAGCGCTGAAAAACCGAAGGAAGTCGGTGGCAGCGGCCACCTCTGCTATGATTTCACAACCGTCGACGAACGCTTCCCGGTCAAGTTCTGCAGCTGGAATGGTCAGCACCAGTGGACCGCCTACGACAACGGCAACTGGCAGAACACCTGGGTTCCTGAAGAAGTTCACAAGTTCTTCGAACAGTTCTAAAATTTCCTACACACACTCCAACCTCAAGGGCGTATCATCAACGGTACGCCCTTTTGTTGTAGTTTTCGGTAAAAAACATTTTGTAGATAAATCGTCCATAAGCACGGTACACTTCTATGTAACATTCACCTTTTTTCAGATTAATTTATAAGAAGGTCTGGTGAAAAAAGGAGTCATGATGAAAACACCTAATCTTTTAACTGCCGCATGTTTTTTGGCATTATGCGGTTACGCTTCTGCATACACTTTAAACGGCACCGTCACGGATAATGACGGCAAGGCCATTCAAGGCGCAGATGTAAAACTTCTCAAGACGAACAAGGCCACCACCACCGACGAACAGGGCAAATTCACCTTCAAGGAAGAATCTTCTCGCCTGAACACAGTTCGTAGCGCCGGCAGCTTTAGCCTCACCAACGGAGTCTTGAACTTCTCCCAGAACGGAAACACCCCGGTGCAGGTCAAGGTTTTCGACATGGTCGGAAACCAGGTATTCGCACAGACCTTGCAGGGTTCCGGATCCATGGACCTGAATTCCGTTATTGAATCTCAAGGCACCTACCTCGCCCGTGTCAAGCTCGGCTCGGCACAAGAAACCATCCGCTTTAACGCCATAGGCAACTACTCCGGTTCCTTCAAGCAAGGCCGTGGCGCGCTCATGAAACTGGACAATAGCGATAAGGATACCTTGAGCGTGTCCTTCGAAGGTTATGAAACCGCAAAGGTATTCCTCCCGAACCTCGATACGACCGTTACGATTAAGTTGAACGCCGAATCTACCGAAGAAACATTCAAGTTCGGTTACGCACTCGGCAACGCGCCGACCCCGAGTAAGGGCTGCGGCACCAATTCCAAACTGCAAAAGGTCAAGAGCGTCGAAAACGGCGACCAGTTCCAGATACAGGTAGGCAGCGACAGCCGCAAATACTTTATCACCTTGCCCAAGAACTACGACAACACAAAACCGCACAAGGTTCTTTTCGCTTTGCACTGCTACGGTAGCTCCGGCGAAGACTTCGTGCACCACAACGCCGACTATGACCACCCCACTCCGTATTACGGCCAGCAGGTGCTCGACAAGAACGGCGACTACATCTTTGTCTCGCTCGACGCCATTGGCGGTCTGTGGAACAAGGGCCAGGGTGACCACGATTTCTTTGCCCAGACGCTCACCACTTTGAACGATAACTACTGCATTGATACTAGCCGCGTGTTCATTACGGGATTCAGTTTCGGCGCCATGTTCAGCTATTCGCTTATGCAGGACATGCAGAGCCGCGTGCGTGCAGCCGCCACTTACGCCGTAGCCGATTACAACATCTGGCTCCCCGAAGGCAACAACATGAAGAACCTGCCGATTGCCTGGATGAACGTCCACGGCGTGAACGATGGTCGCTGCGATTATAACCGCGCGAAGAACAGCGCTCTCCCGCGCATCCTAAAGCGTAACGGCAAGGCAGACGCGAATGGCGACTTCACTGACGCAAGTTCCGAAAAGCCCAAGGAAGTGAGCGGCAACACCGGCCACGTGTGCTACGACTTTACGACCGTCGACGAACGCTTCCCCGTTGGCCGGGTGACCACCAGTGGACCGCTCACGATACCGGTAATATGGGCGTGGGTTGGAACTGGGAAAGCACCTGGGTTCCCGAAGAAGTCCACAAGTTCTTCGAACAGTTCTAGATCTTCCTATATACACCTCCTAAAACAAGAACCCGCCAATTTCGGCGGGTTCTTGTTTTAATACTCACAGAAAAAAACTTAAATAAGTTTTTCTACTCTGCTGCAGAGGTCTTCGGCTTCTGCAGCAGTCGGAGCTTCAGCGATAACGCGAATCACAGGCTCCGTATTGCTGGCGCGCACATGCACCCAGGACTTTTCCTTACCAAGCCACAGGCCGTCGCGTTCATCCATGGTCCAGCCGGCAAATTCGGCCTTGACCTTCGGCAAGATATCTGCAACCTTCTTGTCGCCGAGTTCGAACTTTTTCTTGGGCATGGCGTAAGACGGATTTTCTGCAACGAACTTTTCCGGGCCGCCATTATGGTGAGCCATCCAGCTAAGCACGAGTGCTGCAGCCACGAGGCTATCGCGACCGTAGTGGAGTGCCGGGAGAATCACGCCGCCGTTACCTTCGCCACCGATGACGCAGCCTTTTTCAATCATCTGCAAGCTTACATTAATTTCGCCGACCTTGGCACGGCTGAATTCGCAACCGTACTTTTCGGCGACATCTTCGTTCATGCGGCTTGTAGACAAGTTAACGCAAACGCTACCTTTCTTCTGGCTAAGCACTTCTTCGGTTGCAATGGCGAGCGTGTATTCTTCGCCAATGCTCTGGCCAAGGCCATCGACAAGAGCGCAGCGGTCTGCATCGGGGTCAACGGCAAAGCCCACGGCGCAACCGTTATCCTTCACGGCCTTGCGCAGGTCGCCCAGGTTTTCAGGAATCGGTTCAGCACCACGCGGGAAGGTGCCATCGGGTTCGCAATGCACGCGTACCACTTCGCAGCCAAGCTGTTCCAACAGACGCGGAACAATGTAGCTGCCGGCGCCGTTCACAGCATCCACAGCCACCTTAAAGTGTTTGGCCTTAATCGCTTCGACATCGACAAATGGAATCTTCAAGGTGCCATCGACATGAACGCCGTCGGCATCCTTCATGAATTCATACTTGCCCATGCCGCGGTAATCCGGATACTGGAAGTTATCGGCATCGGCAAGTTCAAACAATTGCTTTACGTCGGCAGGACCAAGGAACAATCCCTTGTTGTTCAGGAACTTGAGGGCGTTCCATTCCAGCGGATTGTGGCTTGCCGTAATAATAATGCCTGCGTCGGCCTTAAGTTCAGTCGTGAGAATTTCAACGGAAGGAGTCGTCGAAAGGCCGACTTCCACAACATCGACGCCCGACAGACGACAGATGCCCGCGACAAACTGACTGATGGCGTCGCCCGTCGGGCGGCTATCGCGGCCGATTACCACACGCTTGGCCTTGGTAATCTGCAAAAAGGCGCTTACATGGCTCTTTAAAACCTGGGGGGTAAGGGTATCACCCACGATTCCGCGGATACCCGAAATAGAACGCATTAATTTAGACATGAGTTACTCCAATTTTACCAAAAAGATACAAAAATATTATGTATTATTAAAGGTTGAAGAAGGCACAAAACAATGAATCCTTTGTTCAATTTGGAGAGTATTTACATTACAAATATCATCGGCATCATTCTGATGGCCGTCATGATAGCATGTAATCTTTGGCGTCTGCAAAACAGAAATCACGCCAACACAAACCTGCTCGCCATGATGTTTTTTGCCCTGACAAGTTGCATCGTAGACCCGATTTCCTATACCACAAAAGGCCTCTCGGGAACTATCGCAACCGCGTCCGTTTATATAACAAGTACTTGGCTTTTCGTCGCAAACATGTTCGCCGTGTTCAGTTGGAACCGATTCCTTGCCTATTACCTGAACGGAAGAATATCGAAAAGAGCAAACCTGTTTCTGAACACGACTGTATCCATCGGTCTAATCCTGCTCATCATTAATTTCTTCTACCCCGTTGTATTTTCTATTGATGAAAACAACCTGTACACCCGTAAAAGCCTGTATTTCTTTTTTTTGATTGCCGACTACCTTCTTGTCATTTACAGTCTTATCACTTACTATAGGAGCAAGAAGAAAGGAGGGAACCTGAAATTCTTCCCTATCTGGGTATTCATCGTTCCCATCCTCATTGGCGGAATCATCCAAACCGTATTCTACGGCATATCGGTCATTCCTACAAGCATTACGATTTCAATTGCCGGAATTTTAGCGAGCCTGCAAAACGAAATGATTTACCGCGATGTGCTCACCGGCCTTTTCAACCGCACCTATCTAGATTACAAACTCAAAAAATTCGCAAAGCGCCCCAAACAAAATATTACGGGCCTTATGCTCGACCTTAATGATTTCAAACGCATCAACGACGAATTCGGACATTTTGTAGGCGACGAAGCTCTTGTTGCCACCACGCAAATCTTGCAAAAAGCCGTAGGCAGTCTCGGCATTGTCATCCGTTATGCAGGTGATGAATTCATCGTTCTCATCAACACACAAGATGACACCGTCATACAAAAATGCATCGAAAAAATTCAGAATTCTTTCGAGCTCTTTAACTCCAGAAACGACAAACCGTACAAATTGTCTGCTTCTATAGGTAGCCATAAATTAAATTTGAAAGAAGAAAGTGTCGATACATTCATCAACACGATTGATGCGCGCATGTACGAAAGTAAGAAGGCTTTCTACGCAGCTCATCGCGTTATGGACCGCAGAAAACGCTAGAATCAGCGTTGTATTACACGAAAACAATAATTTATACAATAATCACCTTTTTGTTGAAAAAGTGATTATATTAATAGTAGGGGATCAACATGGAACCGACTTTTGAACTTACAGCGGTCTACGCAACAAATATTTTCGGGATTGTGTTACTTGCCGTTTTAATGGCAGGCAACATTTGGCGTTTTCGCGAAAAGGGTGCAGAGAACGCCTATCTTCAGTTACTGTTACTATTCACCTTCTGCACTTGCGTTCTTGACCCTATCGCCTATACAGCAGACGGACGCCTCGGCACCCTCGCACGCGTCGTCGTTTACGGTGGCAATGATCTTCTATACCTCACCAATATGTTCAGCTGCTTTTTCTGGCTGCTGTTTCTTGCAGAGCACCTGAACTACCGTTTTTCGATTGCCCACCGCAACATTCTCGGCTTTACCATTATATTAGGATTGGTTCTTGTTATACTCAACAACTTCGTCCCGATTATTTTTGATGTTTCTGCAAACAATGTCTATACCCGTAGATACTTCTGGATTTACACCATTATAGATTACGGGTTCTTGTTGGACAGCCTTATCATCTATTTTATTTGCAAGCACAAAGGCGGACCGCTCAAATCATTTCCCATCTGGATTTTCTTTTTCCCGATTATCGCCGGCACCGTCGCCCAATCCCTTTTTTACGGAATTTCCGCAATCTCTTCGTGCACAGCCATTGCGATTGCGGGAGTATTTTCATCCATTCATGGCGAACGCGTCTATAGGGACAAGCTCACCAATGTTTACAACTTTGCTTACCTGCCAATCCTTGGGCGCGAATACAAGAAAAAGAAAAATCTGCATGTCACAGGCATTTTGGTAAACATCAACGGCTTTAAGAATATCAACCAAAATTACGGCAGAGTTATCGGGAACAAAGTCCTTATCAAATTAGCAAAGGTCCTGAACCGCGCCGTCGGCGAGCTCGGGATCATCGTCCGCTACTCCAGCGACGAACTGCTCGCCTTCATCAACACGACAAACGAAATGGCCGTAAGCATGTGCATTACGCGCATCCGTTCAAGCATAAACGAAATCAACACCTTCAGCAATTCGTTCAAGGTCACCACCTGCATTTGCAGCCAAAGCTACGACAATTCCAAGAGTATGGACGATTTCATCGACGAAATCACAAGGTCCATGCAAGAAGAAAAGACCAGCTACTACACGCAACTACAATACAACCGTCGCGACAGCGAATAATCCGATTACTTTAAGGCAGCCTTGATATCGTCAACAGAGTTGGCGATTTTTTGTTTGTTGTTCCAGATACGCATAAAGGTCTTGCCGTAGTGCTCGACCACCACGCGATTATCCAGAATCAACACCTTGCCGCGGTCTTCTTCGGAACGAATCAGGCGACCGAGTCCCTGACGCAATTCCATAAATGCTTCGGGGACAAAAAAGTCCTTGAACGCATTCTTGCCTTCGGCCTTCATCTTGTTAGATATACCGGCCACCAGCGGATCTACCGGATTCGGGAACGGGAGTTTCGGAATCACCAGTAACTTCAGCGCATCGCCCGGGAAGTCGACACCTTCCCACAGGCTCTGGCAACCGAGCAGGCATGCTCCACGGGACTTGCGGAACATCGCCACAAGGCCATCCAGGGCACCGTCTACATGCTGGCATAAAAGCAACTTATTCTTTTCGGCAAACAAGGGTGCAAGTACTGCCTGAGCCTTCATCATCGCCGATATGCTGGTAAAGAGCACCATCGTATTTTCTTCGACATCCGGCAAGATAGCGCTCAGCGTTTCGTTGATGGCATCATTGTATTCCAGCGTCGAGGGCTTGGGCAAATACTTCGCGATAATCACCGAGCGGTTTTCATCTTTCTTGTCCGATTCATTGTACACGCGCAAGAAGGGAGACTTCTTGCCGCCCGGAGCATCCATACCCATCTTCTGCACAAAGTAGGTCAGGTCGCCCTGCACCGAAAGCGTCGCCGATGTAAACGTGGCAGACTTGATCCACGGATAGAATTTTTCTTTCCACGGAGCGCTTGCTTCAAGCGGACTTGCATGCAGCTTGATCGTATGCGGGTTGAAGGGCTCTTCCATATAGAACGCCCAGTCTTCGCGGCCCGCCTTGGTGATAAATTCGAAATCCTGCAGGAAACGGGAAAGTTCCGTGATGCGGCCACCCACATCGCTCAGCAAGCCCGAAAGAGCCTGTTGCGCCCTTACCGACGCGGCCAGCGTTTCTGCAAGCTTGATTGCGTTCAGGCCCTGTTCCATAAAGGTCGAAGGATCCGCTTCGTATTCGGCCATGATACCCGAGGTATAAGTAAATCCGTTACGGTTGTTCTTCTGCTTTGCAAGTTTCTTGCCAATCTTCATGAAGAAACGATGCAAGGCCTTCTCGGTTTCACTAAGCGATTCCGAAAGGTTCACGCACAGCGCGCGGATTTTCGTTTCTTCGACAGGAAGACGCGATTCAATTTCAGCCAAAAGACCGTCGCGGTTTTCGTTTTCACGACCCTTGGACGGAACAAGCGTCTTGATAATATTCCTGAGCGCAAAGAACGAAATAGTTCGACCAAACGCCTGACGGCTCACCTGCGGGAGCCTATGCGCTTCGTCGAACACGATGTGTTCATAAAGCGGGAGCAAGGCAAAATCAAGTCCCATGTCGGCGAGAAACAGAGAATGGTTCACCAGCAACAAGTTGGAATTCATGGCGCGGCGCTTGGCAGCGAGAGCCGGGCACTTATTGTAGTGCGGACACTTTTCGCCAAGGCAAGACTTTGCAGAGCTGGCAAGCTTCGACCACAGCACACGATTGCGGCCCTGGCTAAAGGAGTTGCACTCGTTCACATCGCCGGTTTCGGTCGTAAAGACCCACGGCATAATGGCCATGAACGAATCGCGTTCATCGCTCAGCAACAGGCTCTGCGGCGCTTTCAGGATTTCTTCGAACTTGCGGAGGCACAGGTAATTTTCGCGGCCTTTCAACACGGCGCTTTTCAACTTGCCGTTGAACAGGCTTGCCACCAGCGGGACATCCTTATTCCAAAGCTGTTCCTGCAGTGCCCGGGTCGCGGTGCTTATCACCACGCGCTCGCCCGACACTGCCTTGCAGGCAGCGGACACCAAGTAAGCAAGCGACTTGCCCGAACCGGTCGGCGCTTCAAGTACGCAAAGGCCGCCCTTGTGCATGTTGCGTTCCACCACCGAGGCGTAATCCTGCTGGTTCGCACGAATCTGGAAATTTTCAACCTTTGTCGAAAGGAGTCCACCTTCTTTAAAGAACTCGCTCACACGCGGAGCACGTTCCTTCGCCGGCGCATCTTCCAGCGGAACATCCGGCAACTTGTACTGCGGAACATCCGCCGTACTTTCAGATTCTTTCCACACCAGAGACCAATCCGAACCCTTGGCAACCTTCGCAAGGGCATTCACAAGCCACGGATCTGCATTTGCAATCTTGTCGAGCGCCATCACGAACAGGTGCCCGCACGCTTCTGCATCGGGGAGCGCACGGTGCGCACGGCTACGTTCAATACCCAGCTCTTGCACCAAGGTATCGAGGCGATGGTTTGGCACATTCTGATAGGCAATGCGCGAAACCGTCAGTGAATCCCATACCGGATGATCATCAAACGAAACGCCGACCTTCGCAAAAGTCTGCTTGAGGAACTTGGAATCAAACATCGCATTGTGCGCGACAATCGGCAAGTTTCCGATGAACGAATAAATCTTCTGGGCGACAGCCGCAAACGGTTCTGCATTTTCAATATCAGCGTTGCTGATCCCGGTAAGGCTTTCGATAAACGGGCGAAGTTTCGCGTTAGTCGGCTTTACCAGATAATCGACCGATTCTCCCTGGACGCCATTTTCAAAACGTACCAGCGCAACCTCGATAATTTCATCTTTTTCAAAATCAAGGCCCGTTGTTTCAAGGTCAATCGCAACGAATGATTTCATTTCCATTTGATTCCTCTTCAAACTTTCTTCCCGGCAAGACTAAAGTCCCGGAACAAATTCCACCAAGCTATCGAGCAAGTTATCACCGTTCTTTACTTTAAGCGTATCGCTAATGGCGCGCCAGGCAGAACCGTAACGGAGCGGTTCCACGGAACCCGCATCGGGCAAATCCTTGCCACCTTCGGGGAAGTAATAATCCATCAAGTAGGCACCCTCTACCAGGCCCTCAAAACTAAAGCTGCCATCAGCCCTGCAATGTTTCAGATAGTATTGGTTCGTTTCCGCCGAAAGCAGGCGCACCATGGCGTTCGGATTTGCTCCCGGAATCCTACCACGCAGTTTTGCAAGCTTTAGCTTGCTCACCGTTTCAAACTTCTGCATTCTCTGGTACTTGAGTTCGATTACCGTATCACGCTTTCCGTTGCTGTCGGCAGCGGCAAGCGTCGTATCCATATAGCCCATCAAGAAATTCACCGTAATGTCGGTATTCCACGGAGCAGTCTTTTCAACCGCGAAGCGTACCGGATCAATTTGCGTTACCTGCACCTGCGTCGTATCTTTGTTGATCGCCACATAGAAGGTCTGTTCCAGCGAATCGAGTTTCGGCTTGTTGAAATACACGAACAGAGAATCGTCCGGGAAAAGCGATTTCGCCTTGGAATTCGTCTTTACACCCGAAACCTTAGGCGGCAGCGTATCGGATTCCATCTTCTTCCATTCCCATTCGACTTCGTTACGCAAAGTATCGAGCGGGCGGAACATGGAATCCTTCGCTGTATTGCACACAAACTTGTAAAGCACTTCGCCTTTAGGTGCCGGATCAAAATAGAACTGCGGCCTGTTGGTGCTAGCACTCAAGTAAACCAGCTTCGGGTAGAGAGTCTTCTTTTCGGGTGATATCAGGTGGCAATTCGCGGTATCGGCGAACGCCGAATCAAAATACACGTTACGCGTAAAGCTCGCCTCAAGCACATTCGCAAAGGGCTGCGTCACGGATTCCAGTTCCAGCTTGGTCGTATCCATATCGGTCACGGCAATCCAAAGCGTATCGCTTGATTCTGCAGTCAAGTTCAAGTCGCCCGTCCACAGGCCCACCTGTTCTGTCGAAAGTTCAATCTTCTGGTTACCGTTGCCATCGACAAAGGCGACGACGCGGTAATGTCCCGCCTTTAAGCCCGTGAGCGTAAAGTGTCCCGCACTGTCGGCGCGCGTCACATACAGCGGCGGCTCCTTCAACAACTGCGGATCCTTGCTAATTTCTTTCGTAGTCGTATCGCGATACTTTTCAAGGTAATGCTTCGAAGCGCGTTCTTCACCCAGCAAGAACAATCCGATACTCGGATATTCTTTTTTACGGGCCATCGCCTGGTTCACGAGCACACGGCCCGAAACGGTAAGCGAGTCAATAATCGCACCGGTCGAAAATACCACCTGGAACGGCTTCGCCAAGGCGTTTCCGTGCAGATCCTTGATGCCACCCGCAAAAGTAATCGTATAAGTCGTTCCCGTATCGAGCTCGGCTCGCGACGAAAGCACAAGAGTCTTGCCGCTTACTTCAAAGCGAAGCTTCTTGTCAATCGGCGGCGAAATCGAAACGGCACTGCGCGGAATCGAAGCGTTAATCCACTCGTCGAATTCGAGCTTGACCATCAGCTCATTCGGATGATTCGTCGTATTCGGCGCCGGGTACACCCCCGCCACACGCGGAGGAAGTTTATCCTCGGGGCCACCCGTAGGGGCCACCTGCGTTGCACAAGAGGCAAGCAGGGCCGAGAACAAAGCCGCGAGGGCACCGTATTTCAACAAGCCACGCTTCATTAATCAATCATCTGAATAATCTTTCCGAGGCGTCCCCAACGAATGCGGAACGGGAGTCTCCACCAAGTAAACGGATTCTTGAGAGCGAAGGCTTCGTCATCGTTATCGAACGAGAAGTAAATCACGAACGCCTTGGCGCGAATGTTCCTGAGCGACACAAAGCCCCAGTAGCGGCTATCGGCGGAATTGTCGCGGTTGTCGCCCATCATAAAGTACTGCGGCGTCTTGACCACGTAGGTTTCAATCGGCTTGCCGCCCACAAGCAGCTTGCGGCGAATTTCATACTTGGACTTTGCAGGAGCATCAAGCGTATCGCCCGCAACGCCCTCCACCGTCTTTGCGCCATCTTGCGGAGCATCTACATCGACCAGTTCCACGGTCCCTGCGTTATCTTCTTCAGCCTGATTCAACAGGGCCACGTTACCTTCAAGGTCACGCAACAGAGAACCTTCGAACGCCATGTAACTTACCGGGCGCGTAAAGCCGCCCTGAATGTTCGGGTCGATCATCGGCAAGTAAGCGATTCGCGAAAGCTCCTTGAAATATGCAAAAGACATCACTCCCGAAAGGGTATCGCCCTGAGTCAAGCGCTGTTGAATCAGCATGCGGTTTCTGGCGAAGAATTCATTCAAGGCAAGTCCACGGTCATTTTCAACCGGGATTTTAAAGTTTTCAAAATCGTAGTTGTTGATTTCGACGGAATCCTTCCACAACGAAATGTCAAGTTCCACCGATTCATCGGGATTTTCCTGCGCCACCAGGGAACGCAGCCACCACAACTTTTCAAGCGGCATCGAATCAATCGTAAACGTATCGCCCACAGACGGCACCACAAACGCGTCGCGTTCGTCACGCGGAGAATAAGTACGCGCCATCGCCGTATACTTGCCACGACCGGGCAAAGTATCCTGCAGCACACCGTTCACGAAAAGACGTCCCTTATGAATGGCAACCGTATCGCCACTCACGGCCACACAACGCTTAATGTAATCCTTCGGACCATCGGCGTAATGAATCAAATGCGGCTGACCAGCCTGCGGTTCATGATCCCAATAGAGATTGCCGAACATGAGCGCATTGAACAAATGCGTATAGCGTTCCGGATTGCCATCAGGATATTCCGGCTCGCCCGGGTAGCGGAAAATCACCACATCGCCCTTGGCGGGGTACGCATAACCAGGGAACTTCTGGTTGCTAAACGGAATCGGCGAACCATAGGTAAACTTGAGGCCCAGCAAAAAGTCACCCGTATGCAGCGTATCTTCCATCGATCCACTCGGAATCTGGAACGCCTGAATCACATACTGAATCACAATCAAGGCGAGAGCCACCGGGACAATGATTTCCCGGAGAAGACCCTTCACAAACTTTTTCCACGAAAACGGCTGTTTATCTTTTTCCATAAAATTCAATATTTAAAACGGACTGTCGCAATTTAGAAAATTGCAAGTGGCTTTAAAGCGTTCTAATCTTCTTGACCAAGGAACGGCTCACCACCAGCTGGGTTGCCGCCTTGTCGCGCAGCACCATCACCATACGGCCGGCATCGCCCTTGCGGCATTCAGCAATGTAGTCGATTGCCACAATGTGAGAACGATGCACGCGAGTAAAGTGCTTCGGATCCAATTTCTTTTCAAGTTCCACCAGCGGCGTATCAATCACATACTGGCCGTTCACCGTATAGACTGTCGTGTACTTTTCTTCGCTATGGAAGCGAATCACTTCGTCAATGTTCACGAACACGATGCGGTCACCCACCTTGACCTGCAAACGCTGCAGGTAAAGGCCACTCATATCCACCAGGTTGCGCAGCTTTTCCCAATTCAAGTCAGAAGGAATCGCCGTATCGTCCACCTGCGGAATCGCCTTGCGCAATTTTTCAATAGCGGCAGCCAAACGTTCAGGCACCACCGGCTTCAAAAGGTAATCCACCGTATTTTCTTCGAACGCCTTCAGGGCAAAGTTGTCGAACGCCGTCGTAAAAATCACGAGCGGGACATCGTCCCCCTGCAGCGAATGCAGAACTTCGAATGCATCCATATCGGGCATCTGGATATCCAGAAACACCACGTCAGGAATCATCTCGTGAATCATCTTGACTGCTTGAGCACCGGAACCGGCCTCTCCCAAGATTTCAATCTCGGATGAATACGGTTCCAAAAGCGAAATCATGCGCTTGCGAGCAAGCGGTTCATCGTCAATGACAAGTGCCGTACACTGCATATTACTCCTTAGGCTGTTCTTCCTTCTTTACCGTATCCGTGGCAGCGGTATCCTTTGCCGAATCTTTTGCAAGAGTCTTCGGTTTGACCTTGAAAATTCGAATCAGCTCAGCGGTCATACCATCTTTATCTTCGTACACGGTACCGGCCGCCGTCATATACTGCAAATTGCCAAACTTGGCACGCTTAAAGTTCCAATGGCCTTTATCACCTGCAAGCGTAATCTTGATTGTACTGTCGGTTACGGAATACGTTCCCTTCAGGGAATCTGTTGTCATCGAATCCTTCAGTATCAACTGAATCGCTTCAACGGAATTGTCTTCGCCAAGAGTCATGCGCACCATGCGGCTCGTACAATCGTCACACGGCAAGCTGCCGGAATAAAGTCCCGGAACATCTTTCGGAATTTCAATCGGCGGAAGATCCGGCATGGGCTCGGATTTTTCTTCTTCGCAAGCCATTAAGGCAAAGACAGCAAGCAACGGCATCGCC
This sequence comes from Fibrobacter succinogenes, assembly GCA_902799745.1. Lineage (GTDB taxonomy): Bacteria > Fibrobacterota > Fibrobacteria > Fibrobacterales > Fibrobacteraceae > Fibrobacter > Fibrobacter succinogenes_Q. The sequence goes on from CADCBQ010000009.1 coordinate 18,348, forward strand.
ATTCTTGCAACAGGGAGAACCACGGACTTAAATCTCTTCATGGTTCACAATGTAGTAAATAGGCACCCAGTCACAGGTTTCAGCAATCAGAAAAGACGATAAAAAGGGATTTTAAAATCCCTTGGAATAGACAACCCTGAAACCGACCGTCTGGCTATGATACTTGGGGTCTTTCTTGTCGCGTTCAGCAGAGGCAAGCGCAGGCGCCTTATCGGACCAGCCACCACCGCGAATCACCTTGTACGTTCCTTCTTCTGGGCCCGTATAATTAACTTGTGACAAAGTCGGGTAAGCAAGGAACCAGTCGTTCACCCATTCGGCGACATTTCCCGCCATATCGTAGAGGCCATACGCATTCGGGGTAAAGCCGGCAACAGCCACCGGTCCCTTATCTTGTGCGTAATACGCATATTTCGAGGCCACATCGGTATCCCAGTAGTAAGTAGTCAAAGTACCCGCACGAGCGGCAAGTTCCCATTCCAATTCCGTCGGGAGTCGAACAGACGATACAGCGTAGTTTACATACAAATTCTTCAGTTCATTTTCACTAGCGGATTCATATACATAGGCCGTATCTAGCCCCGCTTTTTTCGAAAGCGCATTGCAAAACAAAACGGCATCGTACCAGCTCACGTTAAAGACCGGGAAATCATCTCCTAAAAAATCATCCTTGGAGATTGTCCCCATCACCTTGCGGTACAATCCTTGAGTCACTTCCGTCTTGCCAATAAAATAATCATCTACCGTAAACTTGGCATCACCGCGAGTAAAACTCATTGCGGGGATTTTCACAAATTCAATCAGGTCCGAAAGGTCTTCGACATCCTGCGAATCTTCGGCCGAAGACGCGGGAATCTTTTTACTGTCAGAACTGCTGCCATTGTTAGAAACGCCGCCTTGCTCATTCGGCGGCACCGTGCCCACAGATTCCCCGTCCGCCGTACAAGCGGCCAGGAAACCTAACGACAGGCAAATAAACAATGGGGCAATCCTTCGCATCATTTGACAACACCCACACGATAGAGTTTCTGCTTGGTCTTGCCGCTTTCAAACTTCACCTTGAGTCGAGCGGTATACACGTCAGAACCGAGATGCTTCAAGTCGAGATTTTCAAACTGATTGCGGCCCTGCTTCGGGTCACTCATCTTCGTCTTGAATACACAAAGCCCGGTAATATCGTAGAGTTCAAGCGTTGCATTCTTTGCGGCCGCACCGATTTCGAAACGGGCCTTTGCAATGCCGCCACGAATCGGGTTCGGGAACATGAAGAATTCCGAGATTTCATCCTTTGCAGAAACTTTCTTTACCTCGGCAAGTTTAGATGCATCAAAGTAACCCAAGCGTTCGTTACCGCCAGCCGGGAGCGTCCACGCAGCATCCGATTTTGCCGCATCGCTAGAGGCCTTGCGCAGGCGAAAAGCGCTCAAGTTATTGCGATGCAGAGCATAAAGTTCCGGACCAGCAGACTTCTTGTCAGACACGGCATTTGCAACAAAGATGCTCATCGGCTGAATCACCTTTGTAGAATCCACATCTTCGTAGCTACCTGCGGCAATCGGGAATCCATCTGTCACCTGCTTGCCCTTACCGGTAAACGCATACACCAAACCTTCGCTACTCGGCACCAAGATTTCAGGCGTATCATCACCATTTACATCAACGAGAATCGGGTCGCTAAAGAATCCATAAACCGGAGCGCCGCGAGAAATTTTCACCGGGAATCCTGCAATCGGGAGTCCCGAGCGATCCAGCGCATACACTAGGTTATCGCCGAGGAACACGATTTCAGGATAGCCGTCGCCATTGATATCACCGATAGCAATGCCGGAAGTTTCATCCTTCAAGCCACTCGTGCCACCAGCGCCGCGCTTGTAGTTTTTGGTCCAGAGCGCTTTCAGTTCCATTTCGCCCACGACGTATGCAGCCACCGTACCGCGACTGCCGACTGCGATCAGATCTTCCTTGCCGTCACGATTCAAATCGGTACAGGCAATGCGGAATTTTTCATCGCTGCGGCTATTCAATTTCACTCCGATTCCACGTAAATACACCGAGCCATCCAATGCCGCATAATAAGCAAAGGCCGGCTTACCATCTTCGGTTCCACAGTAAGCCAGATCGGAAATATTATAAAAACCGCCGTACGCACCATCTTCACGTTGAACAGTAGCCTTACCTTCTTTCATATTATAAGCAAAGGGGCCTTTTGTCGTCGTGTAGTAAACGTTTCCGTCAACAATAACGGGTCCAGCCAAGGCAGAATCAATAGCAATCGCTTCTTGCGTCGGCACGCCACCCACAAAACTCGTCTTCACAAGCTTATTCGTATGCAAGCTATAAACATCCTTGCCATCGCTTGCCATGCCCACCAACGGGCCGTAGCTTGCGCCCACACGGTACAGAGGCACCTCGCGTTCGGCGCTGTTACGGGTCAAAGTCTTCTGCTTGATGACCGTATCCGCCGGGAACAAGGTATCGCCCAAGGCATTAAACACCTGCAGCGTTCCATCCATGGCGCCCACCACCAAAAGCTTTTCGCCTTCGTTTTCAGGGTCATCCACGAACACGGCGCCACGCACCGCAGAGGCAAGGCCAATATCGCGCGGGAACTGAGAGCCATCGATGCTTCCATCGTCAATGCTGATTGTCACGCTAATCTTTTGCGCACCAAAGTTCACCACGCTATCGCCCATGAACGAATTCGATGTCTTTTCGATGCGCGCATCCTTCGGTACGTTCACCGTAATCTTGATTCCGGTATAGCCACCTTGTGTCGTCTTGGTATTCGCATAACCGGTAGAACCAATCGTCTTGACCGTATCGAACTTCTGCTTGGAATCCTTATCAGGCTTGCGCAAGTGCGGCAACAAATCCGTACCCGAGCCATAATCATAGGTATCTTCGCCAAGCGCATTCTTGAACGTCTTGCCGATGCTCAAAATGCCATCGGCTTCAACCATTGCAATACCGAACTGGTGATCTCGCAAAGTATCGCCACCCCAGAAATTCGCAATGCCGTATTCCAGGGTTTCGCGCAAGTACCAGTCATTCACACGCCACACGACAATGCCGCTCGCCGGGAGCCCGGCATCATAGCTATCGACATTGACAATAATTCCGCTCGCCTTTTTGGTATTCTTTGTGCACTTATCCTTTACGCAAACGCTATCTTCAAACACCAGATTCAAGCTATCCACCGACACAGTCTTTATAAGAGTATCCGTACCTTCATCAGCATCGCCCAAAGACACGCTGACTTCGCCATCCTTGTTCCAACTGCGCTGACGGTTTTCAATCAGCAAGTATTCGCTTGCGCTCAACGGAACTTTCACAATCTCGGTGCCACTACCGGTTCCCGCAGCAGCAATGTCAACAGTTACAGACTTCCCTGCCACCGGGCGCACTTCTTTCACAGGAGTCCACCCCATATAGGCGCGTTCCCATGCCGCAGGCATAGCCGGCAAGAAACCATTACCCGCATTGTAACCTGCAAAGTCCATCACGTCGTAATAACCCAGGCGGCTAATACCCTTCACCACATCGTAGGTATTCGGGAGTCCAAGTTCGCGGGCAATCTGGTTCACGATAATTCCATTCACGCCCCAGTTCAGGCCATCTTGCGATGCGGTTTCACTCGTGACCATAATCGATTTCAGCGTATCGATGGCGGCATCTTTCAAAAGCAGAGCTTCGGCCACCAGCGAATCCTCCTTGCCATTCGCCTTCTTGCCCTCCTTACGGAGTGCCACATTCTTAATTGAATCCGGCAAGTACATCCAAGCAGACTTGTCAATGTACACATCCATAAAGTCGCCCGGCGTATCGGCGCCACGCGTACCCATACTACCGCCATCAACCAAGCGGCTAGCCCCCGCATGAATAATCATATAGGCACGTTTAGTATTCGGGTTCTTCGAAAGCGGTTCCTTGAACGGAGAATCGCCCGATTCGTGGGCAGCCATCACGGCGTCATAAATAAACTGCAAGTAGTCGCGACTGCGGGCATCGTCAAATTCCGCCGTCTTTTCTCCCTTCATCTTGCTCGTGCGATTATAGTCGATTATTTGCTTTTTAAGGTTATAGGCGCTCGATTCCTTCGGGTAAATGTGCGCATCGATCACCACATTCCCGTTACTCGCCTTGTTGAAATAGGCGTTCGCAAAATCAAAATGCTTTTTCCAGTAAGATGCACTGCTGCGTCCCAACGGGTCCAGCTTATAGTCGCCTTTCTTTGTCTTGTCGGAATCGAACAGGCCCGTTCCCGTAGTCAGACTATTGTCCGGCTTTTCCTCTTTAAACTGCACGCGGATGGCAAACACCTGCAGCGTATCTGCCGCAAATGATGTCGCTAAAGAGAATAGTCCAAAAACCAATGCAAAAATCTTAGCATTCAACTTCATAGCCATAATTTACAAAAAAACACTACCTGGATACGGTATACGTCGGCGCCTGCAAAGCGGTTTTATAGGCGTATTCCCCGTCTATCGCGATTTTTCGTAATACGGGGCTTCAGACGTAGATTTGTAGCTTCGGTCGCCAGGTTCTTCCATAACACACCGAACAACCAGCTTATCCGACTTGCTGCGAGAGGCGTATGTGCTAAACGACACCGATGCTCCATCGCTATAAATCGCATTTTCAATAATCAAGGCATATGCATAACTGGAACTGGCCTCGGCATACCACATCCCCGTCACATGACCTTCATCTTTACTTTTGAGTTTGCTGATGTCTCTAGGCAAAAATTCCATATTCAAGCAATCCGTGCCTTTAAAATAACGTATCGAATCAGCAGACCAGCCTGTTTTTCCGACAAGGCATTCATCATACCCTCCATATGCAGAGAGTTCTTGTCGATCCCAGTAGGTAGGCAAATGCCATCCTTCCGGACACACGCCCCGAATCATGGCGCTTATTTCACCATTATTACTGCCATTACCCGTCGCCGTATACCACGAATAGAGAGTAGTCTCTTTATATTGCAAATCTTCTTTCATCCATAAATGGTCGCCAATACCGACAGTCTTGTATTCATGCCCATCACGGCTATCTATCATTGTACCGGTATGTTGACTTTTACGACTCCAGTAGCCGCCCTTACAAACATAAGTGACGTATTTTTTCTCCAGCTCTTCATTTTCTCTGGCGGCATTGCATTCCTTGGAAAAATACCTTTTGCTATTGTCTTTGTAGAGTTCCCCATTTCTGCAAACATACAAATCCCTATACGGATTTAACGAATCCGTATGTAAGTAGTTGTCCACATGGCCCCAAAGCGTGTCCCCATCAGCCTTGCACTTTCTTCCGGAAACGTCATATTCTACATAAGTGGCTTCAACCCACCCCGTCGAATCACACACATAATAAAATTTTTTATTTCCATCCGGATAGAATGTCGTATTGCCGATTTTAGAGGCATCGCATTCTTCAGTCAAAATACTGCACGGCCATTTTTCGCTACACACAAATACGGACGAACTGGACTGTGGTACCGAACTGGAACTCAGCAATCCTGCAGAAGAACTGGACTGGACATTTTGAGAAGAACTCGAAGCAACCGTTTTGCCAGAAGAGCTGGAATTTGTTTTTAAGGAATTGGAGCTCTTCGAATTTTCCGAAGAACTCGATTTAGAGGACTTTTCCGAGGAACTGGACTGAGCCTTCTTTTCAGAAGAGCTTGACTTGACATTGCCCGAACTTGACGATTCCTCTACGCTGCTGGAGCTTTCAGCCTTTTCGCTAGAGTTATCGCCATTGCCCGAGACAGAATCTTCAGAGCACGCCACAAACAAGGCGGTCAACGCGCTTAATAAAAATATTCTGTTCATCATTCTCCCCTTCTTAATTGAGAAATTTAGTCCCCGACCCGCTTGAAACTCTTGGGGATATTCAAGCGCCAGGTTCCTGAACTGAACGATTTGTTGCGAGTAATCTTCTTGATTTTAATTTCAAGAAATTTCTCGCCGTCTAATTCAAATATAATATTTGACGGTATTTCTACACCCTCGAATTCCTTGAAATCATTAAAATGAATCGTTTCGGTCTTGCCGCCACGCCCCATACGCGAAATCCAAGCGACATGTTCGCCCTCTTTTGCGAAACGGAAATGACGTCCCATCTTTTCGCGAGCATAAATCACGCCTTCCACACGCGTCGAATCTTCGGGCGGATCGATTTCCTCGTAACCTTCGGGCAACAGGCGTCCGTCAAAAATGTCAGCCACCTGATGAATATGCACCATCGGGACAGCGTCATTGTTCAAGAGCCCGACCATGTAGCCGACACCTTTCATGTAGAGTTTTTCAGTCGGGAAAGTCATCTGCCAGCCCTCTTCTTGCCACAGGAGCGAAGCCACTCCTATTCCCAGCGGGCCAGTAAGTTCCATACGGTAACGCTTGCCCGGCACCGAGAAAATCACGGCATCCAGTTCCTGCGTCGTAGCCTTCCCTGTTGCCGTATCTTGTTGAACGATCGTAAGCAAAAACTTGGCACGCAGGCTATCACGCGGAGCCTCGACAGTTGCATTGCTATCGGCCGTAGCGGCAGGCTCCACTACAGGCTTTTTACCCGCGCATCCGACAAGAACGCACAAAGAAAACAGCACCAATATGGAATAGATAAACTTCAACAAAAGATCCTGCTCCTTCGAACCTAATTCAACTAACGCTCTAAAGAGCGAAGTTTCATATATCGACATCGTTACACTCGCTCAGGATGACGCATTCGTGTCGCATCCTACCGTCTATTTCTTATAGAACTTCTTCACAGCAGGGTGATGCGGCTGCAACTTTTTCAGTTTCTTGTACGCAGTCTTGGTTTCGGCCTTCATGCCAAGAGCTTCGTAGATTGCGGCCATGTGTTCCCAATAGACATAATCGTCGTCAAAATTCGGACTCTTGATCAACTTCATCACCGTGAGAGCCTCATTGTACAAGCCCTTACGGTAGAAGCCCCAAGCCCTCGAATCCAAGTACGCTTCCGAAAGTTCGCCCTTCTTTTCTTCCATCAACAGAGCCTTGTCAACCATGGCAATTCCCTTGTCCAGTTCTTCGGGGCTACGGTTCAAGTCTATCAGCGTATAGCCGTAATAATTCAGAACCTCGGCACGGTCAACAGGCGCTTTCGTGAAACTCAAAATATGTTCAAACAAGGCAAAAGCTTCTTCGTAGCGTTCCATGCGTTCCAGGTTCATCGCCATCAACACACGGACACCCATATCAGCGGAATCCCTTGCGGCAAGGTCCCTGTAGAGCACATCGGCGCGTTCACGAAGCGCATTCGACTTTTTAAGTCTAGCCGCATCGGCAATATCCTTCTGCCATACTTCTTGCGCTTCCACGCACAAAATTCGAGCATACACGCTACGGAACTGGCGTCTATTGCGTTCAACATCGTTCACCATACGTTGCATCGAAGCAGAGTCGGCAATTCCTTCCATCGGCGTCCACTTGTCCCACACGGCAATCACCGAGTCAAGCATCTTGTACGCCTTGTTGTACATGCCCGCCGTTCCATAAGTCAAGGCAAGTGCAGCCTTGTCGCCACCCAGGGCAACAGAATCCGCCTTTTCAGCATAACGAACAGCGTCCTTGTTCTTTTTTTCCTTAAAGGCAATTGCAGAAAGAGCATGGTATGCATTCGTCGCATACACCCGCTGTTCACCCAACTGTTCAGCGGCAATCTTCAAATGCACCTTTGCGCTATCCAGATCATCGAACATGTGTTCATAATGGCCAAGGAAATTTGCAAGCATCGGCGTACGCACTTGGTCTACATAATACTTCTTCTTGAGCATCGCATAAGCAGAATCGCGACTCGTTTCCGCAAGGGTGCTCATCAAAAGTACAATCATCGATTCGTCTTCCGGAGTCGATTCCGTGAGCGTATCGACAATCGCATAGACTTCTTTCATGCGTTTCTGGAACACGAGTCCCTGCACCATCTGCAAGAGCATTTTCTTGTCGCCGGTAGCCTCGTGGCCCTTTTCAAAAAGTTCAACGACTGCAGAATCCTTGCCCTGGTCAAGCAGCAACTTGAGCTGACGCTGGAAAAGCGTCGGCATGTAATTCACCTGCGGCAAAAGCAAGTCGTAGACACGCGTCAGTTCCTTGCCATCTTGAACCGCTTCCAGGAACAGGCTATAATCGTACAAAAGCGTCATGTCCTGATAACGCGAAGTATCAAGGGCGGCATTAAAATACTTGCGGGCAGAATCGGCCCTGCCGTCTTTCACATACAAATGGGCAAGCAAGCCCAGCTGCGAAGCCGTCGGGCGGCCTTTCAATTTTTGAGCGCGCTGCGCCTGAATCAAGGCGAGCGAATCCGTTCCCTGCGCCATCATGATTTCGGCCAGTTTAAAAGCAAGGTAACGGCTATTGGGATCCGATTCCGCAGCATGCTGCCAAAACACATTCGCCAAAGCGCGTTCACCGCGCAATTCCATTTCCTGGGCGCGAATAAACGATTCGTGAGCAGCATCAATATTTTGCGAAAGGGCTTCTTCAGAGGCCTTTATGGAATCCAGTTTCGCATTTACCGCGGCGGCAATCGCCGCGGAATCAGCAGCAGTCAATCCACCACCCTTTTTCGACGAAGCGCACGCGCCAAGCGAAAGCGACATCGCAAAGAGTGTCGCCATTAAGGAAAGTGAAAGTAGCAACGCCCTCATGAGCCTTTTAATCCGCAATCACGAAGTTAATCTTGGTATCGGGAGGCAAGTAATCGCCATGCTTCGGAGAAGTTTCAATCACGGTTCCCGGAGCACGACCTTCATCGTCTTTCTTGCGCTTGATTTTTCCGACCTTGAATCCGAGCGTTTCAACCTTCGCGTAAACATTGTCAATCTGTTCGCCGCTAAAGTCAGGCAACACCGTCTTGCCCTGGGTAGCGCCCGCCGAGATCACGACCTTCACCGTGTCGCCGATGCGAACTTTCTCACCCGCTACAGGGATCGTGCGAATCACGACACCGCGAGGAATACTCTGGTGAGCGCCCTTCACGATTGCTCCCTGCACAAGGCCCGCACGGGCAAGCGAAATAGAAGCTTGCTTCTGGCTCTTGCCACGCAAATCGGGAATTTCCACTTCGCGAAGACCCAAGCTCTTGGTGAGTTTCACCGTACGGCCAAGCTTTGCGGTGCGTCCGGCAGCAGGCATCTGCACCAACACCAGTCCTTCCGGAATCTGGGCATTGTAGCGGCCCTCAGCAAGCCATTCGTACTTGAATCCGGCATCTTCCAGAGCCTTTTCGGCAGCTTCTTGCGTCATGCCTTCCAAGTTCGGCACTTCACCGGTCGAGGCGAAATGTCCCGAGAAAATCGGCATTACGAGTTTGTCCACGAAAAATGCCAGAACAATCAAGAGCACAATCCAAATGCCAACTGCTTTCACAATCGGCGCCTTTTTGGCCCATGCAAGCAATTTATTCAAGAAGTTCTTTACTTTATCCATAATACAATCAGCGGTTAGTGATTTACACTACCCTTTAGTAGCCTTTTCCTGCAAGGCTTCCTCATCAAAGATCACGATATCCTTGCCAGTCATGGCAATCGCGTTTGCCTTGACAAGCATCGAACAAATGCGGCTTACCGTTTCACGAGTCGTGCCCGACATATCCGCCAACTGCTGCTGGGTCGGGCGGTTGTGAATCACCGTTACCATCTGGCCGTTATCGGTATGAATGCGCATACCGCGTTCTTCCATCAGGTTCAGGAGAGTGCCCGCGACGCGGCCACTTACAGACATCGTCGAAAGCGACCCGATCTGCTTGTTCGCCTTGCGAAGTCTCTTGCTCATTTCAGAAAGCAAAGACATTGCAATTTCAGGAGTCTGGCGAATAAGCGTCAGGAACGGTTCACGGTGAATAATCATCAGCTGCGCATCGGTCACGGTGCGCACCGAGGCGGACCTCGGTTCGCCGTCGATGAGCGACATTTCACCAAAGAAGTCTCCGCGTTCCAAGAAACTGAGGATCGTCTCGCGCCCATCGACGCCGGTCATATAGACCTGCACCGTACCCGATGCGATCAGATACAGAGCCTTCATCGAGCAGTCGCCTTCGAGCACCACAGTCTCGTCGCGGTTGAAGTCCTGGACAACAACCAAATTGGCAAGCAAGCCAAGTTGTTCTTCCGTCAATTCAGAGAAAAGGTCAACCCCTTTCAAGAGTCCACATACATCGCTGTCCATTTCTTCTTTCTCCTTCGGTTAGATTCTTAGTCCAAATCTACGATGATGCTCTGGTCGCGCTTAGCACCGATCGAGATCATACCGATCTTCACGCCCACGAGTTCTGCCATACGGTTCAGATACTTACGGGCATTTTCCGGCAGGTCTTCGAGCTTACGGCACTTGGTGGTATCGCACTTCCAACCCGGCATTTCTTCGTAAACCGGCACGCAGCGGCCGACCTTGAGTGAGTACAAATCTTGATGGAATCAAAGGTGTCGAGCACGTCGAGCTTGGTAATGGCGAGGTGAGTGAGACCGTTCACCACGGCAGCCTTACGGACCACCGGAGCGTCGAACCAACCGCAACGGCGGTTACGACCGGTAGTTGCACCATATTCGTTACCAATCTTACGGAGCGTGTCGCCCGTTTCGTCCAAAAGTTCAGTCGGGAACGGACCGTTACCCACGCGGGTCGTGTAAGCCTTCACGACACCCACCACCTGGTCAATAGCCGTCGGGCCAATGCCTGCGCCGCAGCTAGCATAGCCGGCAACAGTATTGCTGGAGGTCACGAACGGGTAAGTACCCTGGTCCACATCGAGGATGGTACCCTGGGCACCTTCAAACACCAAGCGCTTGCCAGCCTTCACAGCGGCATAGAGCATGGCGCTCACGTCGCGCACGAACGGCTTAATCTTCTGACCAAGTTCGAGGTAGTCCTTGATGACCTGTTCCGGATCAATTTCGGGAACATCGTACATCACCTTAAATTCTTCGTTGTGAACCTTGGCCATCGCTTCGACGCGGGGGCGCAGTTCGCGTTCGTCCATCAGGTCGCCCACGCGAACGCCGATACGGTTCACCTTGTCGCTATAGCAGGGGCCAATGCCGCGGCCAGTCGTACCGATAGCGCCCTTACCAGCCTTCTTTTCCTTGGCCTTGTCGAGGGTGGAGTGGTACGGGAGCACCACATGTGCGTTGTCGGCAATGAACAGGCGACCTTCGGGATTGATTCCCTTGGTATGCAAGTCAGCGATTTCGGCCAGAGTCTGCACCGGGTCAAGCACCACGCCGTTACCGATCACACAAATCTTGTCATCATGCATAATGCCCGAGGGAATCAAGTGGAACACGAACTTCTTGTCGCCCACTTCCACGGTATGGCCGGCGTTTGCGCCACCCTGGAAACGCACAATGTAGTCTGCGTCCAGAGTCAGAAAATCAACAACCTTGGCCTTGCCTTCGTCACCCCATTGGGAACCGATTACAACACGATTTGCCATATATCCTTCGTTTTTATTTCTTGTTAAACACGAAAATAAGCTACCCAGGGGATTTCCCTGAGCCCTTTTTCGCCTTAAAGATAAAAAAGTGGGGTTTCAATGACGCCGGGAGGGAGCCCAAAGGCCTCCTTTTAGGCCAAAAACCACAAAAAAGGGCGATTATTGTCAAAAAATCCATACAAAACAGAATACGCAGAACTTTTTTTTTACTTACAATTTTTAATTTGTACGCACTTATTTAAAAGGGAGCTAAAAATGAAGAAGAAATATCTATTTGTATCGTCTCTCATTTGCATGCCGGTTTTCTTCGGCTGCCTTGACGAGACTAGCCAAGTATCCGAACCCGAACCGGAGCAGGAACCGTTCTATTGCGTAACGGAACCCCTGCAGGACTTAAGCGGGCTTAAGGTTATTTGCGGCGGCGATTCGGTCGGCATTGTCCAGAACGGAAAAGACGGCAAGGACGGTCTCGACGGCATCGACGGTAAAGATGGAGAAAAAGGCGACGCCGGTAAGGACGGTAAAGACGGAAACGATGGTGCCGATGGTAAGGATGGCACCAACGGCAAAGATGGCAAGGATGGTACATCTTGCCGCGTCGAAGCCAACGATGACACCAATGGTTTCGACGTCTTCTGCGGCGACAAAAAGGTCGGCGAACTGCACAACGGTAAAGACGGTGCAGACGGCAAGGATGGTGCCGATGGTAAGGATGGCACCAACGGCAAAGATGGTAAAGATGGCAAGGACGGTAAGGATGGAGCCTCCTGCACTGTCAAGTCCAACGACGAAATCAACGGTTACGATGTCTACTGTAGCGACAAAAAGGTCGGCGAACTCCATAACGGTGCCGACGGAAAGGACGGTGCTGACGGTAAGGATGGAAAGGACGGTGCCAAGGGCGATGCCGGAACTTCTTGCTCTGTAAAGCAGAATAAAGAAATCAACGGATTCGACATCTACTGTGGCGACGAAAAGGTCGGCGAACTCCATAACGGAGCCGACGGCAAGGACGGCGCTGACGGTAAGGATGGAACCAACGGCAAAGACGGAAACGATGGCAAGGATGGTAATAACGGTAAGGATGGCACCTCTTGCTCCGTAATCAAGAACGACAAGATTAACGGATACGAAGTCTACTGCGGCACCGAAAAGATTGGCGAGCTTTACAACGGTAAAGACGGCAAGGACGGTGCCGATGGTAAGGATGGCATCGACGGTAAAGACGGCAACGACGGTAAGGACGGAACTTCTTGCCGCGTTGAAGCCAACGAAAACATCAACGGTTTCGATGTTTACTGCGGCGAGCTCAAAGTCGGCGAACTCCGCAACGGCGAAAAGGGCGCTGACGGCAAGGACGGTGCCAATGGTAAAGACGGCAATGACGGTAAAGACGGAACTTCCTGCCGTATCGAAGAGAACCTGACCAACAACGGCTACGACATCTTCTGCGGCAACATCAAGGTCGGTGAACTCAAGAATGGTGAAAACGGCAAGGATGGTGCCGACGGTAAAGATGGTACCGATGGTCATGATGGTAACAACGGTAAGGACGGAACCTCTTGCTATGTCGTAAAGAATGACGCAATCAATGGTTACGACATCTATTGCGGCACCGAAAAGATTGGTGAACTCAAGAATGGTGAAAACGGCAAGGACGGAAAAGACGGCGAAGACGGTAAGGACGGCATTCAGCCCCTCAGCGCCGAATGTAAGGCACTCCGCTCCACCACCGACCAGTTCTCTTCGATCTACGACGTGTTCGGCTGCATCCGCCCCACCGAAAAGGTGACATTCATTCTCCGCCACGCCGCCCGTCCCAGCGACAAGTACGGACCGAACGATCCGCTGAACGAAACGGGCATGCAGCAGTGCGCCACCGTCGGCAACAGACTTAAAGAAATGAACCTCGACGACTTCTCTTACATGCACACCTATTATTTCCGCGCCAAGCAATCCGCTTGGATTATCGGCAACAACAAGGGTCAGTACATGGGTGATAGCAGCACCTGGTTCGGCGAAACCGACAACAGCTTCCAGACCACAAACAACGACCTGTTAGAAAAGGTGTACGTCAAGAACGATGGCAAGCGCAGTTCCTGCAAATCTGGTTGGGGCGGATTCGCAAAAGCCGCCTACAGAGAATATGACAACGACAACCAGAGAAACAATTGCGAAGCCGCCTTCTACAACATCGACAGCATTGTTGACGTTGTCGTTCAAAGACACTTCACCTACGACAAGATGAAACCGGGCGTTACCCTGGCCATTTCGCACGATCAGTTCCTTGCCCCGTTCGTCATCTCCATCAGCAAGCGCAAGATTCATGGCGACAATGGGCGTGACTTGCGTTACCACAAGCACTCCAATGATCAGCATTGGATCAACTACCTCTCCGGTGTCGCCATCATCACGGATCCTGATGACAACATCAGAATCATCCCGGTCACGGCACTCGACAAGGGATTCTTGCAGTAAGCAACACAAGCGTAATATTAAAGAGACCAACCTTCGGGTTGGCCTCTTTTTTTCATTTATTTTTCCAAGATTTTTATGAGCGAATCTAATCGAGCCGACAAATGTTCTGCACCCGCAGCACTCAAATGGTCGTAATCGTTTGCCATCACATCCGTATAGTCATGCATTCCAAACTTATTTTCATCCATCATTATAAAATGCGGATACACGCTCGCCAACGAATCAAAATACGCCGCTGTCTTTATCGCACGACTCCTGCGAACTCCATGTCGCCCAAAACTTCCCGTTTTCGCATACTCCGGAGATTGCGGATAAATCAGGCCAATTACCTTAAAGCCCTTATTTTGCGTACTTTCGATAAAATCAGTCAAACTATCAACAGACCTAGCAAAAAACGAGTTTTCATCGTCTTTCAATGTATCAGACGAAATTACCGGTTCATATCCCCAACCGTTCGATTCTATCCTAAGTAAGCCTCGCGTATCGACATAACTTAAAGAATCCTCATTCGAATAGCAGACATTCGCATCCACAACCCGCACAAACGACGCAGTTACACCCACATTCCAAAAATGATGATGTTTATCGTAAATATATCCCGGTGATGCACTAAATACACTTGAGATGCTTTGATTGTGTTTATTTTTCATCAAATCAAACGAAATCTCCACAATCAAGTACTTAAGTCTTCGCGTATGCGACACCATATAGTTCTTAGCCAAATAGAGCGACGCCCACGAATCACCACCAATAAAGCCAAAATTTAAAGCCGGCTTCGAAATTTGAGCAGGATCAAAACCACGCTCGGTGCGCGAACTTCCGACAGCAATCACCTCCAAGGAATCGCGCATATCCCAGAACATACGCATTTTCAGTGCAGCCGATCTCACACCGCTACGAGTAACCGGATCCCAATATACACCAGCACTATCCAAATCAAGATACCCGTCCCCCAAGGCTTCTCTAGACATGACCCACAAATTCGGGTGCCACATTTCATCGCCCTCGGCAAGTTCAACTACGCTAGAATCAAGAACATTCACTAGTGCAATTTTGCCATGTTTGCCATTTGCTTCCACAAGCGTAACGATCGCCCAATTTTCACGATCCGTCCATTCAGAATGGTCAAAAGAATATCCCTTGGGCGCAGGAATCGCACGGATCAATTTTCCCTTGTCATCACTCACAAGCAAACGCTCATGCACGCCATATTTTTCATTTGCAAAATCCCTTCCCGTAGAACCGCCAAAATCCAAAAAGAGGACTTGACTCAAGCTGTCGTTCGAAAGCGATGCATTGCAAGCCTGCTCACCACCGTACCAAATTTCATCCTTTCCATCCACATGGACACGCAACTTTCGTGCCCCCGATACAGCCAAATTTCCGTTTCGGCCATAGCCACTATGGTAGGCGCCATCCAGAACCTTCATAGGCGTTCCGAATTTTCCATTCGAAAAAGAAACTTTCCATGTCGAACGTTTAAAAAATTCCGCATCATCGCTATTATCGCCAGCACCATCAACATAAACAATCGAGGTGTCACCATTTGCATCTACATACCAGCGGGGAATCACCGCGTTCTCCACATTCAATTTCACGAGGGGGCCATCAACGGCGCCTAGATTCCTCACATATACCGAAGACTTTCCATCAACCCCTTCTAACCCCGTACAAAAAGCAACCTTCATCCCATCTGGCGAAATTTCCGGATGATACACCTGAATGCTGTCGGGAAATTCAACCACGTCTGCACCGTTGCTATAATCCACATAAACCAAGTTTCCCGTCCTGTCGTTTCTAAAGGCAAGCTTGGCACGCCCCGTTCCAATCATTTTTCGGACATCCAAATAAAAAGCCTTTAGCTTTATTAAGCTCGCTGCCACTTCGCCCTGCTCGTTCATCCAAACCGCATTGGGAATTTTTCCAAACGCAAGTCTAAAACCCATATACACTAAAGTAGTCGATGCCGTAACCGGGTAGACATCTTTTCGATTCGTCCATTTGATATCGCCCGGCGGCAGTATCATCGAACCGCCCTTGACAACCTTTTCATAAAGCGAATTACCCGTCGGTGCACCGACATAATTGGCAACACTCGTATCCTTGAAATTTCCAAGCCAATCATTCGTCAATTCAAGAGCATTACCAGCCAAATCGCAAAAGCCAAGTGAATCCGGCATGGCGCAAACTGCTTGCAGTGCAAAATTCGAATTTGACGCATTCCAGCTATAAAGTTCCGCATTCCAAGACTGCGACGCAGCCAAAGCCCATTCTGCTTCGGTCGGCAAACGGAACCCGTCTACATCGGTACGAACCGTAAGTCCTTCAAGATTCTTACAATAACCGTCTTTGCCTAATTGTTGCCGATGGTAAGAATAAACCGTGTCGTAACCATGCACCTTGCTGTAAGCATTCGCAAAAAGAACCGCATCGTAATACGATATGTTGACCACGGGGATATCACCCTGTGAGCATCCTAAATTATAGAAATCGTTTAACGCTTCATAGGTTTTCTCAAATTCATCACAAGTCACTTCGTGAATCCCGAGCGAATACTCGTAATCCAGATTCACGCGCATTTGACCGTCACCCAACAAGACAGACGCCCCATTCGGCGAGACACGCATCATTCCCTCCCTAAGGGAATCAACCGTTATCACAGGGACCTTGACCGAATCAATTGCCGGAGCATCCGCATCGGCCACCGAGCCATCTTGTTCTTCATAATGCGAATTCGAACACGCTCCGAAAAGCACCATGGCAAGCACGGCTAAAACGAATTGACATCTTAATCCTCGCATTCAGACACCGCTTTTTCAGAACAGACAATATCGGCAAGTAATGTATCTTCCGTCCTCCGCATACATTCCTCATATATGGAACTTTGACACGGGTCGGAATGCGAATAGCCACACGAGCACAAAAACACCATGGCTAGCACGGCGCAATTCAGGATCAATAAAGTCAGCCAGGTTTTCACAATTCTTAAAATAGAAAAAGAACGCCCAAGCAAGAGTCGTTCTTTTTTCAAATGATTTCTGCGCGACACTCGCGCCCCGAAGTTCACTAAGGAACTTCGACGCTGTCGAGAATCTTCTGCACCACGGTTTCGGCAGAAACTTCTTCCGCTTCGGCCTCGTAACTGAGGATTATGCGGTGGCGGAGCACTTCCATGGCGACGGCCTTCACATCTTCCGGCGTCACGTAGGCGCGGCCCTGAATGAACGCATGGGCCTTCGAAGCCTGGGCAAGGCCGATGGAGGCACGCGGAGAGGCGCCCACTTCCACAAAGCCCACCAGGTCACTGCGCTTGATGCTGCCCGGATCACGAGTTGCAAGCACCAGGTTCACGATGTATTCGCGCACGCGTTCGTCCACGTACACCTGCTTCACCAGCTGGCGGGCGGCCAGAATATCTTCCTTCGTGGCAACGGCCTGCGGCTGACGGAGGCCCGCACCGGCAACGGCATCGAGAATTTTCATTTCGTCGGCCTTGTTCGGGTAAGAGACCTTCACCTTCAGCAAGAAACGGTCCACCTGAGCTTCCGGCAGCGGATACGTACCTTCCTGCTCAATCGGGTTCTGCGTGGCAAGCACCAAGAACGGTTCGTCCAGTTTGAACGTCTCGTCGCCGATGGTGATATGGCGTTCCTGCATCGCTTCGAGCAAGGCGCTCTGCACCTTCGAGGGAGCACGGTTGATTTCGTCGGCCAGCACCAGGTTCGTAAACAGCGGGCCCTTGCGGGTTTCGAACTTCGCTTCCTTCGCGTTGTAAATCGTGGTACCCAGCAAGTCGGCCGGCAACAGGTCGGGAGTGAACTGGATGCGCTTGAAGTCCAGCGACACGGCATCGGCAAAAGCCTTCACCGCCGTCGTCTTGGCAAGGCCCGGCAGGCCTTCCAACAGCACGTGACCGTCCGCCAAAATACCCGTCAGAATGCTTTCGACCAGAGCCTTCTGGCCAATCACCGTACCTTCCACTTCACGCAGCAAGTTCATGCAAAAAGCACTCTGCTGTCTAACCTTTTCCGAAAGTTCCTGAATATCCATTTAGTTAACCTCTTCTGTTTTCGCGAATTAAGATACAAAATTCCACGAAAAAAGGCAAATAGGAGAAATCGTTGGCAGAACTTAGAGCTTAGAACTTAGACATTTTGCCCCTTTTTAAAAGCCTAGCCATCAGAATCAAAGCCATAATTTACCATAAAATAAAAGCGATTTCTCGGTTCATCAATTTCCCGTCCATATCGCAACTCTACCGAGAAAGCCTTATACGCCAAATAAATTCCGGTACCAAACTCATGATAAAAACCCGTAGCCGGAGAACCTAAACCAGCTTCATTCTTATCTACACCGTGGGCATTACGCGAAATGTGTTCACTTAGCCCCACTCTAATATTTTTACTTACAGGATATTCTTCGATCAACATCAATCCGCCGTAAATAGGGACTTGCTTGTCAACCACTAAAACAGACATACCGAACCAGCCTTGAAC
>CADCBQ010000009.1:36780-107331 GCA_902799745.1 Fibrobacter succinogenes
AGTCACTCTGCAACCGATTCTTGCCTCGATGGAGGTCACCGATTTTAGCGGTCCCTCCAACAACAATATCACCTTCGTCTTCTTTCACATTCATAAACTGTGCCGCAGAAGGCGGATGGTTTGAGCACCCCGCCAGCAGCAGGGCACACACCATCAAAGCAATCCATAAAATTCCGCGGGCCATTATCTACAAAATAGAATATCCAGGCAAAACCCGGATTCATTCCATCAGCCTATTCGCGGACTTCATCAAATAAAACAGACCATATTGCTAACGCCAGCAAAATGATCCACTCTATCATTTTCCCCACGCCGGGAAAATGATATTACTTTTTCTTCTTCGCAGGGGCTGGCAACTCAGGGAGCATCGCGTCAAGCAAACGAACTAAGAGATCGTTGTCTTCAATCTGTTCGTTGGTCACGCGGAGCATGGGTTTTGCACCGTCATAGGGCAGCTGCTTCTTTGCGGCAGGGAGCATCGCCAAGGCCGCAGGCACGGGCTTTACCAGCAGGCGGTCATCGTAAATTCCGCCGAAGACTTTTCCGTCGGCATACAGAATGTACTCGCCCATCATCTTGCGCGTTGTTACACGTAGTTCACCCTTGAACTGCTGCAAAACATGGTCACGAAACTTTTCAGAACTCGGCATACATACCCCTTGACGATTTTCATAATATACAAATTATTTTGTATATTCTCCCTATGCTCAACTACATATTCCTTATCCTCGCTATTGTCGCAGAAGCTGCCGGCACCACGCTCCTCAAGATGTCGGAACAGTTCACCAAACTCGTCCCGTCCATCGCCTCGCTCGTCTGCTACGTGGCGTCGCTCTACCTGTTGAGTCTCTGCCTGCGCACCATCCCCATCGGCATCGCGTACGCCACCTGGTCGGCACTGGGTATCGCCCTCATCACCATCAGCGGCATCTTCTTTTTCAAACAGATGCCCGACCTAGGCGCCATCATCGGACTCGTCTTAATCATCTCCGGCGTCGCCGTACTGAATCTATTTTCGAAGATGGACATCCACTAGGTTCACAGAACCTTTTCCATAAACACGCACTCGAACGTGTCATGATGGGCTTTACCGCTTTCGTTGAAGTGGTAACCCATTTTTTCATAGAAATCCGCAACATTCACGCGGCTCGAGATTTCGACTTTCTTGACGCCAACTTCGTGCATCCACTTTTCGGCCTCGGCAACGACGGCCTGGCCTAAATGCTTGCCACGATATTCCGGCAGCACCACGACACGCCCAATTTCAGCAACGCCATCGCGAACTTCGAACCAGCGGCAAGTGGCAACCGGATAAATATCGTCCAGCGCCAAAATGTAATGACAGCTCTCGCCATCATGCGCATCGATTTCGGCATCCAGCGGAATCTGGTACTTGCGCATCATCGCAGCCATACGCACGTAGTAGGCGCCAGCACGTTCGCTTTCTTTTGTAACGCGAATAATTTTCATGAATACGAGCGATTAGTCTTCTTCAGAAATTCCCATAAGGGTCATGGCACCTTTCCAGGTTTCCTTGTTTTCAAAACCGTCGCGCTTGCCGCCGCCGTAGCGGGCATGTGCGAATTCTTCTACAAGGCTTTCCCAGCCTTCCAATTTACCCTCTTTCACGAGGTTGTCGAGATTGACCGCGGAGGCGGCCATTCCGAATTTTTCCGCCACGTAATCCTTGCAAATGCTTTCGAGCTCCAGGAGCCATTCGCGGCTATCAGCCGTATTCACGCGCTGCTTAAGAACCATCATGCGTTCGCGCAGGGCGTCTTCTGCGGCGTTTTTAGCCGCAACAGCCTCTCGGGCTGCACTACGGCGCTTTACACGCCACAAGCCTGCTAAAAGCACGCACAAAGCCACAATAAGCCCAACAGCAAGCGGAAACGGGTTAAAAGGTTCATTCACGCGCACATCTACGCTTTCGCTGCGCAAATCGAGCGGTTGCCCCATTTGCGTCGGAATTTCAAACCGCATCGCCGGAATATGCAAGTTGCCCGTATCGGCCGCCAAAATCTTGTAGGTAAACGTAATCGAGGCAACTTCCTTGCCGTCTTTCACAGAGCGTGCCGATTCCTGCGACATGCCCACCTGAGTCAGACCCTTCGCATTCGCCGTGCCCGTCGGCACCACCAAAAGCGCACTCCCTTGCACGCCCCAAGAAACTGTCACCGGGAATTCAAACGTGTCGCCCACGGTCACCGCGGGCATTCCACCTTGCGGCCCCGCGGAAATCGAAATCCCGAGCTGTTCCGGCGTCGGCATTTCGATCTCCGGCGCCGCGACAACGCTATCAATTGCGGCAGAATCAACCGCATTTTCCACATTCAAAGAATCGTTTTCCATACGCGGATAATATACAAAAAGAAGCCCTTGACGTTTTGTCAAGGGCTTCTATGCCTGCGAGGGGCAAGCCCCCTATTTAAAACGGTCTTACGAAGTTGCCGTTCAGCAAGGCACTGTAAATACCCATCAGAATGTCGGAGAAGTAGCTAGAGCCCGTGTTAGCCGGAGTTCTGGTGTTGAACAAATCCGTACAGGCGCTTACCCAAGTCGGATTGGAGCCAAAACCAGTTACGCACCAAGCTCCAAGCCAATGAGACGGAATAGCCGTACCAGTGCTTGCAGCATCGCTCTTTGCCGGATCCCATGAGTAGTTGACCATCAACGCATTCGAAGACGGATCGCCTCCAGACTTTCCAGAAATAAAGGTGTTCAGCTTCGTCAAGATAGCCAAGGCACGTTCATCCTGGAACCAGTAGTAATCCCATGCGATACGCCACGGAATACGTACCGATTCCTTGTTGAATGTCCAGTAGGTCTTTGCGGCAGAACCATTGTCCGGGTCCACAGCCACACCGGCCGAATTGCTCCAATCCGGGAACACGCCCGTACCGGCATTCTGCACCATAGTCATGTAAGCATACATGGCGTCGAGCACACCGGTCCAGTTATGACTCGGATCGGTATCAACCATGGCAAACAAACGGAGTGCCACCGGCGAGAAATAGCTGAGGTTGTAAACCGGATCAGCTCCCTGCCACATATCGTCATCGCCCGAGTAAATCAGCAAACTGGTCTTGTTGATTTCGTAGTCCCAAATTGCCTTCATAATTCTCTGGGCGTCGGTAAGGTATGCCACAGAACCGGTCTTGTAATACATCAAGACAAGTGACGTGGCAATATCCAGGTCTGCATCGGTAGCACTGGTATAGTCCACCTTCTTGGCAAAGCTGAAGGTAATCCACGGAGTAAGTTCGACGCCATAATAATCGCGGAACGCCCTAGAATAATTCCAGATGCGCACAAAGGCGTCGTCATCGCCATTAAAGTAGGTGAGCAACATGCCGTAGCCAACGCCTTCGGACACAGTGCAACCGCGATACTTCATGCTTGCAACATCGGAATCCTTATTCAAACAGGACTGCTTATAGTAACCCGTATTCTGGTTAGACCAAAGCACACGACCCGCCGGCAAATACTGCGCTGTAAAAATTTCCGCAAAGTCTGCAGCACTCGAAGAATAGTAGACCAATTCATCTTCGAGAGTTGCAAAGTGAGAAGGCTTCCAAAGGGCATAAACATTGGCAGGATAAGCCGGGTTGGCAGAAGCAGCCAAAGCCACCGGCGACGTCCAAGCGGTTCCCGGATTGGTAACCGGCGTAGTGGTACCCGGATCGGTCGGAGTCGTGGTGCCCGGATCAACAGGAACGGTCGTACCAGGGTCAGTCGGAGTAGTCGTCGCACCCGGATCGACAGGAACGGTCGTACCGGGGTCGGTCGGAATAGTGGTACCCGGATCAGTAGGATCCACCACAGGATCGGTATTACCCGACGTAGAATCATCACATGCGGCAAGGCCAAAAACCAAGCCCAAGGCCAAAGGAGCCATCATGGGAGTTAAAAGTTTCTTGAAATGCATAACAACCTCGTTTTGCGTTTTCTTCAAATATATATTTTATTCCCTCTTTTCAAAGAAAGAACAAGAAAAAATAATCACCAGTGTAATCTAGGTCATATCAAAAAAAAGAAAGGGCCGCGGATACCCGCAACCCTTCCTTTAAGATTTTACCGAAGTAAGATTACTTCAGCATGATCTGCTGAGAGAGACCCATAGCGCGAACCATGTAGACACCAGCCTGGAGCTTGGAGAGATCCATGGTCTTCACAGAGGAGGCTGCCATAACAACCTGGCCCTGGAGGTTCACAATTTCAGCCTTGGCAACAGACTTGCCGAAGGAAAGGGTACGGCCAGCGAGCTGAGCTTTGAGGGAGCCAGCGATAGCCTTAGCGCCGATAGCGTCCTTCGGACCCGGAGTCGGAGTGCCGCAACCGCCATTGTAGTCACCGACTGCCATAATGTTGAATTCACCGGTGGAACCAGTCTTGGCCTGCACCTTCACCTTGATAGAAGCGAGAGATGCGACAGCTTCGTCGATGGAGATGGACTGGTCAGCCTTAGCCCAGCTCGGCTGAGCAAACTTGGACCAAGGAACGTCAACAGACTTACCGGTAGCAGACTTACCCATGTCATAAGCCGGGTTAGCGTAACCGATCTTAGCGTCGTTAGCGTCGCCGAGACCAAGTTCGAGGGTAGCAGCATGCGTTACAGAAAGCGTCATGCAAACACCCTTCATAGAGGATGCGTCAACCGGGATAGCCTTACCAGCAGCGTCGGCACCACCAACGTTGAAGCCGATACCGATGAACGGATCATAATCCAAGGTACCCTTACCGAGGGTGTAAGTACCGCAGATACCGGTGCCGCAAGCTTCGAGAACGGGTTCAAGTCCACCGTAGTCCGGATCCGGATCAGCACCCCAAGTCACAACGGATTCGCCACCATCGGCAGCGTCGTTGTAGTTGTACCAGTAACCAGAGTTGTCTTCACCAGCGTCGAGACCGGTGTCAACACGTGCAATACCATCAGCACCATTCCAGGTTTCGAAACCGAAAGAAAGGGCAGCTGCTGCCAAAACGGCAGAAATGCTAAGAATTTTCTTGTTCATAATTCTCTCTCTTTTTTAAAGTTATGCCCAATAAGGGCGGTTCGCACCCTAATATATCTTTTTTTTTCGCAAGCTGTCAAATATTTTTTCCTTTTTTTCGCTAAAAAACGGACACCCTAGGAACAAACCCCAAAATCTTCAAAAAAACGCAAAAAGGATAATAAAAATTTACTCTAGGCTTTAAATTCCGTTGTTTTGGGCAATTGTAAGCGAAATCACACTCGATACACGCGCACCTTTTTTATTTCTTGCGGACAAAGAAAATCTGCCTAAAAAATATATTTTTCCCCGTATTCACAAGTAAACATTATTTTAGGGGCGAACCCCTCCAAATATTCCATAATTAAGGTATCTTTACCCTCGATGGGAAAAAAGGGATTATCTAAGGGAATCATTATGAATATTAAAAAACTTATCCCCTGCCTGCTCGCACTCGCTGCGGTGCCGGCACTCGCGGCAGCATCCACTGCCACCCCCAAACGCGTTGGTCCTGTCAGCTATTATGGCGCGCTCCATACTGACGGCGGTAAAATCGTCGGTGCCAAAAACGGCGAAGAAGCCATGATTCGTGGTATGAGCCTTTTCTGGTCTGACGCCACTGGTATGCCGTACTACAACAAGAACGTGATTACCTGGGCTGCCGAGAACTTGCCCATGGACGTTTTCCGTTTTGCCATGGGCATCACCTATTACGATAGCGATGGCGGCACCACCAACGCCCTCGACGAAGCATACTCCTACAACGGCGCACCCGATGGCTACATGGGCATTATCGACCAGATGGTCGAAGCCGCTATCGAAAACGACATTTACATCATCATTGACTGGCACAGCCACCGTGCCACCAACGAACAGAATATCGCTAAGACCTTCTTTGAACAGGTCGCCAAGAAGTATAAAGACGTTCCTAACGTCATTTACGAAATCTTCAACGAACCCGTAAGCCAGAGCTGGGATCAAGTGAAGGGCTACGCCAACAACATTGTTCCGCTCATCCGCAATAGCACTGACAACCTAGTTCTGGTCGGTACGCCGAGCTGGTCCCAGATGACCCAATACGGTGGCGTAAACGGCAAGAACGTGGGTTACGTTCTCCATTTCTACGCAGGCACGCATGGCGTAGGCACCTACGGCGGCCGCGCAACACAGGCAAAGAGCAGCGGCAATGCCGTGTTCATTACCGAATGGGGTACCACCAATGCCGACGGTGCAGGCAGCCCGAGCAGCGGCAGCACCCAGGAATGGATGAGCTTCATGGAAACGAACAAGATCAGTAACTGTAACTGGAGCTTGCGTGCAGTCGGTAGTAAATACGCCGTCAACAACAAGCAAGAAACTTCCGCCATGTTCAGCGGCAGCGATGACCTGAACACGATCGGTAAGCTCAACAGTGCAAGCTACAGCGAATCCGGCAAGCTCGTCAAGGATTACCTTTCGAAGCATGCAACCGATTGGCCCAGCTTGTTCGCCAAGTCCCTGAAAACTGGTTCTTGCTCCTTTAACGCCACGACTGTCAAGGAATCCGCCGGTAGCGTTGCAAGTTCCCTCAAGTCTGGCTGTACTTACACCTCCAGCAACGAAAACGTCGTGACCTCTACCGGCGATATCAAGAGCGCCGGCTACGTTATCATGACCGGTAACGACGGTTCTCAGTCCCTGGTTATCGTTAGCGCCGAAGCTAAGCAGACTATTGCAGGTTTTGTTGATCTCAAGTGCTACAACAACGGCGACTGCACCAACAACAGAACTCAGAAGTACTCTGGTGGCCAGAATATGGAATGGGTCGTCTCCGTGGCTAACACCACTGATGAAGGCGCCAAGTTCACTCTGACCTCCCTTGACCCGAGCGTTGTCACGGTCAAGACCGCCACCTGTTCTGATGCTTCTTGTTCTTCTCTCCAGAAGGGCAAGCAGGTTGTCATGTATGAATTCAAGGGTTACGGTACCGCAAAGGTCGTAGC
The DNA here is from genome assembly GCA_902799745.1 of Fibrobacter succinogenes. Lineage (GTDB taxonomy): Bacteria > Fibrobacterota > Fibrobacteria > Fibrobacterales > Fibrobacteraceae > Fibrobacter > Fibrobacter succinogenes_Q. The sequence goes on from CADCBQ010000009.1 coordinate 43,757, forward strand.
AACCGCACCTGCAGCAGCTGGTTTCCCCGCCCTGCAAGACACGGTTGAAGTCAGCTACCTCAAGACAGCCAACAGAATTCACAGTAACTTCGGTAAGGGCGCCGACAAGCAAGGTTTCGTTTACCTCGCTCCTGGCGAAACCAAGGCAAAGTTCTTCCCGGACACCGCCTTGAGCGAAAAGGCCAAGGTTACCTACACCTTTAATGGCAAGGAATCTTCTGATTACCTGACGAAGAACGGCAACGACCTCGTTGCAGGCGCCCAGAACGCAATCGTGATTATTACCGGCCATGCCGACGAAACAGCGAACTACGGCGAAGTCACCCGTTCTACCACGGTGATTATTGGCGACCTCGCCTCTGCCGTGAACGCCGAAGAATACTACGCCGCGTTGCAGAAAATGAATGGCGAAGAACAAGGTATTGGCGTCTTCAAGACAAAGCCGACTCTCCCGCTCCGCGCCACCATTGCTAACGCTCAGTTGCTCGTCAACTCCAAGGAATCTGGAGACATTCACGTGGATGTGTTCTCGATTATGGGTCAGAAGGTTGTCTCTAAGGTTATAAGCAACAACTCGACCGTATCCCTCGGAAACATTCCTACTGGCGCTTACCTGATTACCGTAAGACAGGGCGTCAAGCAGCTGAACATTAGGTGGACCAAGAAGTAATCTAGACCACAAGAAATTCCCTTAAAGAAAGTCGGGCACACGCCCGACTTTCTTTTTTCCACCCAACCGTTGCTAGTCCTTAGCACATTAAATTATTACCTAGGGCGCAGTATATAACGCATATAACGACCCTTTTTATACACTTGTAGGCACAACACGGGCTCTTTAAATTGCTCTAGCATATAAAAAGAATCCCGGCGGTAGCCGGGATCTTTTTAAACCTTATTCTAAAGAGAATTACTTCTTCTTAGTCTTGTAGTTGACTTCAGGACGGAGCTGCAAGCCAATCGTCACCAGGAGGGAGACAATCGGTTCGTGATGGTCTTGCGAGAGGTCGTAGACCGCAACGCCAGCCATGCCATCACTCTTGACCTGTTCGGCCACTGCCTTCACAGAAGGAATGCCCATGAACACGATGGTTTCAGCATCGCTCACGGCCACTTCGGACTTGGAAGAAGCATCGAAAGTCACCTTGTATTCCGGAGAATCAAACTTGCCCATGAGTTCGGCGTAGGACACGTAACCTTCGTTACCGCTACCCGTACCCTGGTGAGAAGTTCCGAGGCCCTTGGCACCGCTCCAGGTCTTACCATAAAGGAAGATCACCGGCACGAGCAAGTCGCCGTTCACTCCAGCGCCCTTCACTGCATCGAGGGTTTCTTCGACAGATTTGGCACTCTGGTTCGGAACCACAGAAGAATTTTCTTCGGTCATCTGGTCAGCCATGAACACATCCACATAAGCGAGACGGTTCAAGGCGTCAGCCTTGTAGGCATCCATGCCGGCAGCCGGATAAATCACGGCGGTCACCGGAGCGCCCGAAAGACCATCGACCAAGGCGTTCAGCAACTTGGCATAATCTTCGGCATCTTCAGCCGTGAGGTTCTGCCAGTCAACTTCTACGCCGTCGCCACCGTTGGCAGAAAGCCAGCTAGAGACATTCGAAACGAAAGTCGGCAGGAGTTCTTCGGAAGAAGCGATAGCCTTCAAGTTGCCTTCGTTTTCAATGCCGCCCACAGAAACAATCAACTTCACGTTGTTGTCCTTGGACATTTGCACAAGCGTCTTGAAGTTTTCAGCATCGTTTTCGTCCGCAAAGGCAACCGAGCCGTCTTCACCGGCGGCAAGGCCGACATAGTGAATGTCCGTCACGAAGTTATAGCGGATATCTTTCGGATAAAACTGAGAATACTGGCTCCAGTAGGGGTAAAAGCCTACTACCTTGTCGGCAGCAGCCTGGGCTGTAACAGCAGCCCCAAGAGCAAGAGACAAAAGAATCGGTTTAATATTCATAAATTCACCTCTTCCTAATTAAGTTCGCGGGGTTCGCCGTTATCGTCGCAATAGAGCTTGGTCATCGGATATACAGCCGTCGCATTGTAGGTGAGCGTAGCCGGATCAAGTTCGTAGAGATATTTGCCAAGATTGTCACCTTCCTTGCAACGTCTGTAGGCCCAGCCATGATCCTGTCCATAGGCAGAATACTGATAGCTAATGGCGAACAGATCGAGCGGAATAGCGGCAATCTGCTCCAAGTCATTCGCGGCATCGGCAAAGTTATAACGCCTTGCGGCCTTTACCAAGGCCGGGTTCACCATACCTTCGACCGGGACCTTAATCACATCGACCGTATCTTCAATGACGCGAACTTTCAAGCCCGGTTCAGCAAGCTTGTCCGTTTTCAAGTTGAATTCGTAGTCTGCAGCGGCATATTCTGTAGCAGTACCCGTGCAAGTAGAATCAGCAAAGGCGCTTACTGTAGAAACAGCATCGGCATCCAACGTGATGGAACCGCCATTGGTGCTATCGGGGCAGAGCCAAACCTTAACGAACTTGGCATCAGCTTCGGTCTTGGACTTTACACCTACCGCAATGGTATCCTTTTTGGATTCAACAACCGCCGAATCCTTCGTGGAGCTCTGCAAGGTGAGATTCCAGTCGTCTTCGGTGTAGCCAGCATAGAGCGTCACGATTGTGTGAATCGTAGCCGTATCGGCGTCAAAAGCAATTGAGTCTGCATCCTTCGCTGTTTTGAATTCAGCAGCGGTGCCAGCAGCCTTGGCAGCCTTTTCAGCGTTGTCGTTATGGGTAGCAATATAGTCCTTAATCTGGATGCGCTTCAATTCCGGGTGGAGTTCCATGTACTCATTGACATCGAAGTCAGCCGGAAGGTTGCCTTCCAGAATTTCGTTGTCGTCTATAGCCATAGAGGAGCAGCCCACCAAAGCCGAGGCCACAGCAATCGAGAATAAAATTTTAAAGTTTTTCATTGCAACACCTCTTAGAAGTTCACCGTCACATCGGCAATGATCACATTCTTGTCAATAGAAAGTTCTTGGCTAGCAGCCATGTTAGTAGCAGGATCGACACCCAAGAACGTAACCTTATCCGTCAGCAAACCATACTGAACCGACAGGTAAGAATGCGGGGCAATCTTTACGCGGGGACCCACCAAAAGCATGGATTCTTCAGCCTTGTTAACAGAAGCAAAATCGCTAACATACAGCGGCAGGCCAAATTCGCGAGTCGACATCTGATAGCCGCCCAGCAAGGCAACCGGACCATACACGTCGATGTTTGCACCCAGCATAATGCGGTCGTTCTTACGCTGATAGCCCTTGTCTTCTTCGGAATGGTCGTAGGAACCCTGGAGCTTGATCTTACGGTCAAGACCAACGATGCGGCCCACATCCACGCCAAGACCTGCGGCATAGCGAGTGAACTTGTCTTCTTCGATATCGGAATTCACCGTAGAAATCATGCCGAAGAGCACATTCAGTTCAACAGCACCATTCCAGGCGAGGTCAAGATTCACGTTCAGGCCCTTGCGATCAGGAGTTGCAACACCAAAGGGGAGAGCCATGTCGTTTGCCGGATCCATCACGAAGAGTTCCGCTTCGATTTCACGTCTCTTCTTGACATCGGCATTGTAACCGTTGCGATAGAAGTGAGCGTTCTTGTAGTTGTTGTACAGGCGGAAATACATGTTACCCGATTCTTCCTGATCCGAGAGAGCGTTCTTGGAGTTGGAAGTCATCAGGTTACCGGCATAAAGCGGATTGGAATTATACACGGTCATGTACATGTTTTCGAGGCTAGACATACCGAATTCGTCGACCAGGCTAGAATAGCCGCCGTCCTTGAACAAGGCATTCGAATTCAGCACAGTAGCACCGCCACGGTAAACCGGGCTCGAAGCCATTTCACTCCAGAACTTTTCGTCGTTCTGCAAGTACATCACCTTCAAGGAGCCTTCGATACCGGCCAAGTCGATATTTGCATAAGGTTCAACATAGAAGCCCTGGCCATCGACAGTGCCCAAATCTTCGGACACATCTTCCAGATCGGACTTTTCGTTCACCTTCACATAGATGAAGGAGGTATCGCGGCGGTTAACCATAGCTTTATCCAGAACGACCATGAATTCGTTCAATTCATAGTACTGGACATTCACTTGCTTGGTATAGTCACGAGAATTCTCCAAGGAAGTCATGGCGAATTCGCCGTTCAAACCGAAGCTGACCGGCAGATCCTTAAGCAGTTCCTTGGAATCGAAACCCGCTTCGATAGAAAGCACGGAGTTGTCTTCGTAATACACCGTGTCGGTTGTAGCGGTCTTACGAGCACGACGACCCTTGATGCGGTCAAACACATCGGTATAGTTCACGCCAAGGTGTGCACCGAAGGCGTCTGCACCGAGACGCAGACCGTAGAAGTAGCGATCGGTCCAGTCAAAGTCGAAGAACACCTGGTCAGTCTTCTTGGCAGCATCACGCATGCGGGCGCCAGTCATCTGAGCATGGATATCGCTCAAGGGACCAACATTACCGCTATGGAAGTCTGCGTTGAGACCCTGCATCAAGCGGCGGCTCGTGGTATCCAGATTGCGCTGGGCCAAAGCTTCGACGCGCTTTTCAGCAAAGACATCCGGTTCCTGGAGCAACTTTTGCTGCGGAGTATACAGAGTGTAGGGCGTATAGCCAACACGCATATAACCCAAGTTGAAATTCAGGTGCTTGTTCAAGATGGTTCCATCGTAGCTGAACCAGTGGCCAATCACAGGATTGTTGTTTTCGTCATAGGCGTTCTGCCAATCCTTATGCAAGCGAAGTTCAATCGTTGCCTTGGTTTCAGAACTCGGACGGGCAGTAAGAACCAGGTTAGCATCAGTGTATGCTTGGTTTTCCTGCGTCGGGGAATCATCGCTGAACTGGTCGGACTTGGCCATAGAAGTAAGGCCGCCCGCCTTAACCGTTCCATTAAACTTGAGGCCAAGTACGGAGGCACTCAGGGAATCCAGTTTCTGCAAAAGCGAAGTCTGCTGAGCTTCAACGTTTTCGCCTTCAGCAAAAGCAGTTGCCGCCGAGAACAAGATGGCAGAGGTAAGAGCAATTTTCTTAGTAAGCATCATTTTCATACCCTCCCATTAAAATTCCACGTTAATGGAGGCTTCAAGAATCATCTGCGAGAATTCATGTTTGAACGTCTTAGACTCATCCTTTGTAACATCGTAGTAGTCCGGTATGTTTACAGCACCTTCCGAAGAGCCTGCAGCGACAAGGTTTTCGGTGTTGTATTCATTTTCGACATTGATCATTCCGAAGTTAACCGCAAGCCATGCATTGGAAGCGACGTTGTAGTCAAGACCGACCATCCACTGCATCTGCTTGCCCTTCATCAAAGGAGCGAGAGCCGTGTAGGTGTTCACGACATTGTCGTATTCCGTGTTGATCATCTGGAAGCCTGCGTTAAAGCCTAAGCGAGGCAGATACTGAACATAGAGACCGGCGTTAATGAAGTCAGACTTGAGCGAGGTCTTTTCGTCAGCCAAGCCAACAGCGGCCCAACCGTCGGTATCCATGGTACGTTCGGAATGCTTGTAAGAACCCGATATTTCGAGCGGCTTGGTGAAACCGAGCAGCTTGAAGACATCGAACTTGGCGCCACCGCCAAATTCCACATACTGTGCAGCCTTATAATCAAGAGTGATTACATTGCCCAGGTGGTCATTTGCAAACACCACGCTCACAGGCTTCACCTGATTAAAGAAGCTGAAGAGTCCCTGGATTTCAAGGAAATCCTTGACATTTGCAATCAGATTGGCGCGAGCACCCATGCGGTTTGCCGTGGCAAGACCATTCGGAAGCGACATCTGCAATGCCGGATCGGAAAGTTGTTCGAGCAAAGCAAGCTGGTTGCGAGTGTAGACGTTAGTCGTCCAGGAGTTCTTGTTATAGTTCGCAATGTTATAGCTGTTAACATCACTACCCTTGAAAGCGTCGTCGTTGGTGTTGAGCGTTGTCGCCACCGGGCTGAACTTGGGAGTGAAGTTGTAAAGAGCATCAAAGGAAGAATACAGCGGAGAATTTACGCCGTACTTGACCGTCTGACCATCCTTATCGGAGTTCTGGATGCGCTGGGCAAAGAATCTCGGGGACTGGGCCAAGTTGTTGAACCATGCGCTATCGTTCATCACGAAGTCCACGGCAACACGTGCGCCCCAGTCATCGGTCTTGTAACCCACATTTGCATTAACCAAGAGGGCCATGCCGTTTTGAGATTCCTTATTGAAGCCAGACAATTCAAGGTACGGAAGTTCCGTGTCTTTGTCTATAGCAAATGCACCCGTCGGGTTACCATTTTCATCAAGTTCCAACGCCCAATTGGTATCGGGCGAATAGACCTTGTCGTTGGACATTGCGAATTCACCCATCACATCAAGAATCAAGTTCTTGTTGTTCATGATGCCAGCAACGTCGGCACCGACACGGCCACTGACGATAAAGGTTTCCTGCGGATTGAGTTCGTAGGGGTTGATGTCCTCCTGTTTATAATCAGAATTTACGACATAGGCCCCATCCTTTTTCTCATGACGGTATGTGTAAGTGTAACTGTCTTCGTTGTCGAAGATGTACATCGGAGTGACACCCAAGTACAAGGAACGGTTGAGCGGCAACATTTCGAAGTTACCGGCAGCAACGAACTTGTCCATGTTGGCAGACTGCGATGCACCCCAGATATCGTCGTTCGGCAAGATATTGCCTTCGGCACCGCTCAAGTCAAGAACTGCCGTACGGTTGATTCGGGCGAACAAACCTTCGGCACGAACTTCACCCAGGGCAGCTCCCAGATCGGCGCGGAACTGGAGGTTTGCACCCTGCAAGTTGCGCTGGTTGCCTTCGATGAACTGTTCATGTTCTGCCATGTAGCGCTTGCGAGCAAAAATCTGCGGTTCATACATGATGTCGATGCTCGGCAAGAACAAGGTCAGCGGAGAATATTCCTGACGGAAGTCACCGACAACCCAGTAGAAGTTGTTGCCCAAGTTGCCTTCGGCATTGAGCCATGCCACAGAGATCGACTTAGCGGCAGAGGCGAAGTATTCCTGCATGCCCGCTTCAAGACGAAGGGTCGCATTGGCGCGAACATTTTCCCAGGGGCGGAATCCAAAGTTCAGGTCGGCCGTAACGAATTCATCCTTTTCCACATTCGGCATGTGGTTGATGCCCGTCGGGTCGTTATCGGTACTGAATCTGGACGTCTGCGCAACCGCACGGATGGCACCGGTGATTTCGACGCCACGCTTTGCGTTGGCGGAATCAACCTTGCTCTCAATCAATTCCTGATTTTCTACAACCGAGGCTGCAGAAGCGGCCATAGAGGCAGCAAGGATAGCGGCAAAAGTCTTTTTCATATTCATAGTCTTTTTCATGTTCAGCACCCCCTATTAGAACCAAGCCTTAGCTTCGGCTGAAATGTAGTGGGAATGCCAGTCATTCGTAGAAATCGTTTCGTCGGAATGAGTCATCCATTTGTAACGCACATGCAGGCCGACGCGGTCAGCAAAGTCCCAGTCGAAGCCGACACCAAGTGCGGTTTCCAAGTAGTTAATCGGAGCCTTCTTGTAGTAGAAGTAATTCGCCTCGTTCATGATACTGGAACCCTTAAGAGCGGCCTGGTAACCGACAGAGGTGTAGGCGCGGTCGGAACGGAAGGTTTCGAGACCGAGGATACCCACCATGTGGAAGGTCGGGGTCACGGCGACAGAAGGTTCAAACTGACCGTAGAAGCTCCACAGGAGCATGTCCTTCTGAGATTCGCTGTAAGCAATCGGGGCAATCGTCGTAGAAATACCCGAAATAGCGGCGTAGCCAGTCATCATGATGGTGCGGTCGGTACCGAACCAGCCACCGATATCGTAGCCACCCATAAAGGACATGTAAGAAGACCACTTGGTGTGAGACGGGGCTTCGCCAGTCTGTTCAGCCTTCTTGACCTGATCGACATTGTCGTAGGCAACGAAGGATTCCCAGAGTTCCCAGGTTCCACCGTAAAGACCACCCTGCTGACGGTACTGCTTGACACCCTTTTCAGAGTTGCTGTAGATACCGGTGCGGGCAATATAGCCAGCGTTATCGGCGTTACCGGAGTCAGCAATAAAGAGCGGCTTGTGCTTGGTCCAGGAATTAGTGGATTCCCACATGTTGCGGCCGTTCAAGCGGTAGTTGAAGAAGATCACGTCCTGGCCTTCTTCCACCTGGCGGTGCAAACCGTACTGGAAGTCAAAGTAGCCACGGTTGAAGGTCGGTTCCAACTTGAAGTTGAGGCCAGCCATATTCGGGGTGTAGCGCATAGAACCGCCGTTCAGGTAAGCTTCATCCTTACGCCAGCTGTTAAAGCGAGACGGGTTGCTCAAAGAATACGGAGAATAGAAATCCTTCGGAAGGAAGATGGCTTCAACAGTCATCGGCCAGCCTTCGATGTACTTGGACTGAGCCTTGACATAGACACCCACCTGCGGAGTGTTCATGCTCGATTCGTAGGAATCCGGGAGGTAACCCGTAGTAGAGCTACTTTCCTTATAGTCGGCGGCATCAGAAGTACGTCTGAACTTGACAGAATCGGTGACGCTCATACCCACATCGGCCATCAAGTAGAGTTTCGGGGTCACGTTACCCCTGATGTCGATAGATGCCACATGGTTGTTGAGCATCGGCGGGCACGGTACCTGGACATTGGAATTGTTAGGATCCGGGCAAGTATTGGTAAAGTACTTCATCTGCGTCAGGTATTCGCCTTCGTAAACGATGTCGTTATCGAAGATGACGCCCATGTAGTTCACACCGAGAGTAAGATTGTCCGCAATCTTTTCCTTGGCGATACGGCCATGGTAAATGGAGCCGCGGAAGTCATAGCCACCGGACATTTCAAGTTCGCCCGGCTGACCACCGTACATACGCAAACCGTCGCGGGTACCGATATCGGCATCGGCCGGCTGCGACACGAGGAACTGGGCCTTCATGTCGAACGGGAGCTGGTAGAAGTTGGCAAACACGCCGCCAAAGCTACGGTTGGTCCAGAATGCACGACCACCTTCCTTAACCGGCTTGAACACCTTTTCCTTATAGTAGGTAGAAACGGTCTTTTCGTCTTCGAACAGTTCGTACTGCCAAGCGAAACGCGGGTTGGTTTCACGTTCCCACATGGTAAGCGGAGAAGCGTTTGCCCAGATCACGCCACCGGCGGTCACGTAAGCACCAAAGACGCCAGCGCGGATATCCACGCCGAAGTTCATTTCTTCGTTGATAGTTGCAGAATAGAAGTCCGTGGAGTGGTCATACATGACACGCTGGTCGTTCGTCGGGACCTGCGTCGGCTGGCTACCCAGGTAGTTGGAGTAGGTACCGGAGAGGGCGAACGGGAAGCTCATGTTCGTCCACAAGGTCATGTAGGAGTTCGGCATGGCCACGATGTTCATGTTGAGCACAGCGTCAACAGAGGTACGGGCCAGGTCGTTACGAGCCCAGGGGCTCGGTTCGGAATAGTGGAAGTTCTTCAGACGGAAGGCCATGTAGCCAGAAACCGCGAGCGGAAGGTCATCCTTACCCATAAGGGTCGATTCCATGTTGTTGGCAAGCGTATCGAGGCCTTCTTCAACATTGGCGACCTGGGTCTTGGGATCAAGCTTCGAAGAAGCATTCACCACAAGCGGCTGGTAAGGAACCGTTTCGGCCGGCTTGGAACGATCGGCAACAGGAGCGGCCGGTTCTTCAGCAGGAGCTTCGGCAACGGTTTCTTCGGCGCTTTCTTCAGCCGGAGCTTCATAAGAGCTTTCCTCGGCTGCCGGTTCGGCTTCAGTAGAGGCTTCAGCAACAGATTCTTCGGGTTCAGAGGCTTCTTCGGCAGGTTCTTCGGCGGCTTCAGGAGCGGCCTCTTCGACAGCCGGAGCGGTTTCTTCGAATTCTTCAGAGGACACATCTTCGTCCATCTGAGCAAGGGCCAAAGACGTGCAGCAAAGCAGAGTCGTAAATAGTGTAGGTAATTTGCGCATAAAATCCTCTTAAATCTCGTTGCGGAACGGATAGTTCATCGGACCTTCGTAAGCCTTACCATGCTTCTTGATCACGATATCGTCAATCCAGACCTTGAAGGACTCGTTTTCATCTTTACGGACTTCGAGACGGAAGCCCTTGAAGTTGCTCCAGCTAAACGGCAGCATGACTTCACGAGTGTTCTTGGCATCCCAGTACACACCGGTCGTACCGAACAGCTTGAGCGGAATGCTGAAGTGTTTCCATTCGGTGGTGATTTCGCCAAGGCTCTTGGAACGGAGCTTCACCTGCAGGGATTCGCCACCGCTCTTCACGCCATCGTCCACCAACACGAACAGGGCGTTTTCGCCACCCTGGGCACCCTTGATCCAGAACTCGAGGACGCCTTCTTCGAAATAGGGGGTCAAGTCGACAGAACCGGCGATACAGATAGCCACGCCGGAATAGTCGCTTGCAATAAGTTCAATTTCCATGGAAAGAGCACCTTCCATGGCATACTTGTCCGTAAGAACCGGTTCAGGGTTTTCACGCGGGTACTGGTAGGTATATCCACCACCACGCGGAATAGCTTCGCGCATCACGACAGACACGACATCCTTGTCGGGTCTGAATGGCTTCGCTTGCTTAGTGACAAAACGGGACTGGTCGCGGTCGCGGTAATCGCTAAAACCATAACCAGCAAAAGAGAAAGACGCTAAAAGGAGAACGCCCAAGGCGCACGCCCAACTTGCTTTATGCGGTTTTACGTTCATAATATCTAAAAATCTCCAGATACGGACCACTACAATATAACTTGTTTTTGGGGGAGTCAACGGCAGGAAAAATCAAAATGCTTGGGGAATTGGGATATACCACCCCGAAAACCCTTGATTTTACGCGATTTTAGCGGTTTCAAAGGTAAACATAATTTTTTATTAAGACTTTCCGTACGCCCTAAAAAAGTGTAAATTTGTAGTTAACAACCAATCACTCTTTCCGCGAGGAAACCATGATTCATTTACGCACTTTTTTACCTTTAACTATTGCCCCCTTTGTGGCCGCATTAGGCATCGTCTTTGGCGCATGCTCTAGCGAAGGCAACCCCCACACGGCCGCAACGGTCACGCCCAAGGAAGCGGACACGACCAAACAGGAAGTACGCACTATCGTCCCCGTCGACTATAGCCTCGGCCGCGCCATGAACGCCCGTATCGGCAAGGGCATCAACCTTGGTAACTCCTGGGATTCTGACGGCAACAGACTCGACAGTAGCTGGGGCAACCCCATCCGCGATTACGACTTTCCCTTTATCAAAAAGGCCGGATTCAATTCCGTGCGTATTCCTGTACGCTGGCAAAGGAATTCCGACTACGACAATCACACTGTAGACCCCAAAAGACTCGCCGGCGTTAAAGAAGATGTCCAGTTGGCCCTTGCCCAAGGACTTGTGGTCATCGTGAACTTCCATCATTATGTACAGTTGAACTGTGCAGGTGGCGGACAGGGTTGCGCTTACGATTCCACCGCTTACGAGGCCGAAAAGGCACACTTCCTCGGCATGTGGGCACAGGTCGCAAGCGAATTTAACGCTCCGGAATTCCCCGACGACATGGTTGTACTCGAAATCCTGAACGAACCTACGATTTCTAACGCCGAACGCGTAGATAAGCTCATGAATGACGCTTACCAGGTCATTCGCGCAGCAGCACCGGGTAAAACCATCATGTTCGAATCCTACCATTCAGCTAAATTCGAAGACTTGAACATTTTGCACCTGCCCGCCGACGGAAATATCATCTATTCGGGCCACTACTACGAACCCTACGGATTCAGCCACCAGGGACACAGCTACAACTGCAAAGGCGACGCCGCATACAACAATTCGGCTTTCACCGACCTAGATATGTACGCAAAGCAAGCCAAGGCCCTTTACCCCGATATCGACGGTGTGAACAGCATTCCTTTGAACATGGGTGAATTCGGCATTTCTGGCGGAACGGATTACGCCAACAAAAGCACCTGTAAAGAAGGCGAATCGCTTCCCTCGGCCAGGATGAAAGCCCAATGGGCATCGCTTTCGATCAAGGCCGCCGAAGCCTACGGTATTTCTTGGAACTACTGGGGATTTACAAGCGTCGGTGGCTTTGAAGCAGCCCACCACAATGCCATGGACGAAAACATCGAATGGTACGAAGGATTCCCCGCCGCATTCGGACTTTAATGAGAAATTCTACGGGCGCACAAGCGTGCCGCCCCAATGCTCGTCAAAAAAGGCTTGGAACAAAGGTTCCGGGCCTTTTTTCAATTCTTCGATAACTTCTGCGACGGAACGCCCGCTACGGTAAAGTTCACGATAGGCACGCTGCAAATTCTGGACACGTTCTTCGGGGAACTGTTCTGGATGCAGGCGCAGAGCGTGCAGGTTCAAGGCGCCGTAGCGAATGGGGTTCCCCGATGCCTTGGTGCATGGGGGAACATCGCGGTCCACCTTGTGGGTTCCACCCACAAAAGCGTAGGCGCCGACCTGATTGCGCTGCTGAATGGCGGTAACGCCGCCAATAGTCGCATACTCGCCGATACGCACATGGCCGCCGAGCTGGCAGCTATTCGCAATGACAACACCCTCGCGAATGTCGCAGTCATGGGCGATATGCGAATAAGCCATGACAAGCACCTTGTTTGCCACATGGGTGCAACCGCCGCCCTGTACCGTGCCGCGGTTAAGTGTACAATATTCGCGAATCGTGCAATTTTCGCCAATTTCGAGTCGAGTCGGCTCGCCCGCATACTTTAGATCTTGCGGAGGGCCGCCGAGAATGGCTCCGTCGTACACATGGGTGTTTTTTCCGACAGAAACCCCGCCATACACATGCACGCGGGATTCCAGAATGACACCTTCGGCAATTTCGGCACCGGCATCGACCAAGCACCACGGGCCAATAATGGCGGATTCGTGGACTTTTGCTTGCGGGCTTACAAATGCGGACGGGTGAATCATGCCCCAAATTTACTAATTTTAGCCACATGGGCGGTATAATCATTGCATGCTTGACAGCACTGTACGTAATCCTCTTCCTATTTTTCATAATAGGAGTGATTCGTACGCACCGTTACAGAGGACCTAAGGCAACCCCGAGTGTTTCGGTCGTGGTGCCCATGCGCAATGAAGAAGAATTCGCCCAGCGCACTCTGGAAGCCCTTGCCGAGCAGGATTACATAGGCGAATGGGAAGTCATCTGCGTCGATGACCGTTCCACCGATTCTACCAAGGAAATTCTCGAAAAATTTGCGGCCACCCACCCGAAATTCAGGGTGCTTAGCCTCTCGCCCGATTTGCCGCAAATTGCAAGTCCCAAGAAACGCGCTCTCGAAAGCGCCTTCAAGATTGCAAAGTACGAAGTCCTTTTAACCATGGATGCCGACTGTATTCCGCGCAAGAGCTGGATTACCGCCATGGCGGGCCGCTTTAACGACGGCATTTGCATTGTGCAAGGCCCCAAGCAGAATAACGGCAGCCGCACGATGCCGCACCTGTACCAAAAACTCGAAACCTTGGGCTACACCGCCATGGAAGCCGCAGGCTTTAGCTGGGGTCACCCAATTGTGGCATCGGCCGCATGCCTCGCCTATAAAAAAGACCTGTTCTTTGCCGTGGGCGGTTTTGGCGACCTGGTGAACCTTTCAAGTGGCGACGACGATATGCTCATCCACAAGATGATGAAAATCCCGGGCACAAAAGTCTGCTACAACCTGGACAAGGATGCCGTCATCGAAACCGCACCGGTGCATACCTGGAAGCAACTTTTTAACCAGCGCGCCCGCTGGAGCAGCAACGGCACCAACTACGAAAGCAAGGCATACATCTTGATGCTCACGCTGATTTACACCTACTACATCTGGATGTTCATTAGCCCGTGGTGCGTGCTCTTTTTGGATTGCCCGTGGCAGTGGTGCGTATTCAGCATTTTGCCGAAAGTTCTGGTGGACTTTGTATTCCTGATGATCGCTTCTTGGAAACTGCATGCGAAGCGCAAGATGCTTGCATTCTTGCCGACCGAAGTGATTCAGATTCCGATGATTGTCTTTGCGGTGCCCGCAGGCATTACGGGCATGTTCAGGTGGAAATAGCGGAGCGCGCCCAGGCGATAGCCTCTTCGGCGTTTTTGATTTCGCCATCGAGCTGCAGTTCGAAACTTTTCTTGATGATTTCGCCCATTTGCTTGCCCGGCTTAACGCCCATATCCATGAGCATTTTACCCATCAGGTAAGGCTGCGGAGCTTCTTCGATCAAGTCCAATTCACTAGCGGCATTCCAAAGCTTATCGGCAAAGCATTCGCCATCGGCCGCAGAGCCCGCATAGAATTCGCGAGGAGTGCATTTTACGAGCATGCCCAGGAGCTTCAAACCGCCGAGCTTTACCGCAAGGCGGCGGAGTGCCGGAGCATCGTTTACAATGGCCGTACCAAGCTCTTGGTAAGCCTTCAAAAGCGGAGGCACGATCTTGAGCAAGTGCGTTTCGTTCGTGATGCGTTCCAAGAACTTGAGCGAAGTTTCAGGAGAACCGCACAGGAGGGCCGCAAAAGCGAACTCCATCGCCTGCGACTCCGAAAGCGTATCGCGCAGAGGAACCATGTTGTCGAGAATCGTTCCGAGAGTTTCCCAAGAATCCTTAAACGGATGAATCTCGGGAAAATATTCATCGAGCTTGATATCCAAAAAAGCCTTAAGGCCAAGCGAAGGCTTGCCCGGCTTCAGAAGCCATTTCTTGAATTCTTCGAACAGACGTTCTACGGAGAGATCGTCAAGCGAAAGCGTGCGACAAAGTTCAACAGTATCGGGCGCAAGCGTGCAACCGAAGCGGCTCGCAAACTGCACCCCGCGCAGAATACGCAGAGAATCTTCGGCAAAGGCGGGACCCACATGGCGCAGCGTATGCGTCTTTAAATCGTCAATTCCGCCATACGGGTCACAGAGCGTAAGTTCCGGCAATTCCATACCCATGGCATTGATGGTAAAGTCGCGGCGGAGGGCGGCTTCCTTGAAGCTCAGCTTTTCATCGGTATGCACCACGAAACCGCGATGGCCATAGCCCACCTTGCTTTCAGTACGCGGGAACGAAAAATCGAGCGACAGTCCCTTCATGGCCAGGTGAATCACGCCAAAAGCCTTGCCCACCAAATTGGTGCGACCATACTTTGAAAGAATCGGCACTAAGGCGTCTTGCGCCATGTCGTAGACTTCGACATCATAGTCACGGCAGGACTTGCCTAAAAGAGCGTCGCGGACCCAGCCGCCCACTAAAAACGCACGGCCGCCCGCTTCGCGGATATCGCCTGCAATCTTGAGCAAGCGCCCGGGCAAATCCGGTTCGAACCACTCACCAGAAAGTGTCTGTAGCTTAGCCATTTAAAGAAACCGCCTTACTGAAAGCTTTCTACAGTTGCAGCGGAAGTATCAGCCGGAATTTCAGCAGGGGCATTTTCAGTCGGCTGTTCGACGGACTTGTAGCGGTCATAAATACTTTGCGTTTCAACACCCGAAGAATCTTTCAAGGCATTGGAAACAGAAATATCCTTTTCCGTAGACTTGGCATTCGAGGAATTATCGGACGAAGATTTCTTTGTTGTATCCGAAGCGGCGAAACGGTCATAGATACTTTGACGCTGAGCAGCCCCCTCGGCCTTCTTTTGTGCTTCCTGTTCGCGACAGACGCGCAGTTCTTCTTCGGCATAGGCACGCTGGTCCGGCGAATAAGTCATCGTGTTCAGACGATATTCCATTTCTTCGCACACAAGGCCTTGGCGTTCCCCGGCACAACCGACAAGGAATACCACGACACCAACAAGGAAACATGCAAGAATACGATTCATCTTAAAAAACCTCTACACCCGTTAGTGGACGATAATGAACTTGCCCTTCTTTACCTTGGAGCCGCTTTTCACGACATAGTAGTAGACACCAGGCGCCACCAATTTACCGGACTTGTCAAAACCATTCCATTCAACCTTTCCACCGATGACATCCTGGTTACGGAACGACTTGATCAAGGCGCCTCCCCTATTGAAAATGCTCACGACAGAATTTTCGGCAATTCCGTCAATCGTAAACATACCATAGATATTCGGTCTAAACGGAATCGGATAGGCACGGACTTCAATCTGTGCAGAATCGGTCATGTTCTTACGGGCGTCCTTAAGGTCGTTACGACGGTAGTAACTCACACCTTTTTCGTGAGAGAACCACGCTACCCCAAGTACGGGGTCGATAGCGACATCCGAAACATTGTTGTCCAGCAAGCCGTCTTTTGTAGTAAAGTGCTGCACGAGCAAGGTATCGGCAGAACCTTTTCTAGGCGTTAAGCGGAACACACCCTGATTCGTTGTACCGACCCACAAATTTCCATGGACATCGACATCGATTGAGGTAAACTCGGCCCCAAGCAAACCATTTGTAGAAGTCGGGACCAAGAGCGAATCCTGTTCTTCGTCTAAATAAGCAAGACTCGACAAGGACACTAGCCACAGACGGTTAGTAAGGGAATCATACACCATGTCAACGGGTGCAGGATTGATTCCACGGTAGCTTTTGAGCACTCCGTTAGAAAGCTCACCCCCATTGGACTTGGGCGCCGGGAACTTGATCAGGTCAAGACCACCTTCATCGGCAAGAGCCGTTCCTTTTTTACTTGTCACATAAACAAGCCAGTTGCCGTTTTCATCGAACCTGGAATACATAACACCAGGCACCGAATTTTCGCCAACACGATTCGCACAATGAATTTCACCATCCGTAGTCACATAGACAACGCCATAGCCATTATTGCTACCCGTTGTCGTCAAGAAGCCCGAATTATCGGGAGCAGGAGTCGATCCAACAGAAATAGCATAATTCTCCAGATAGTTTTCAAAGCAATGGCCATCTGTCGCGCGGTAATAATACTCAAGATTCGCCCCCCACTGAGAAAACATCAAGTACACAAATCCCCAGATATGGAAGAATATATGTTCATCAGGCAGAATAGACAATGTTTTCATTCTTGCCGAATAGGCGCTAGCATCACTACCCAGCGTTCCATAGAGGTAATGCGATTCACCCCAGCCGTTAAGGCTTCCGTGACTCAACTTGCCATCGACCGTTGCCGCCAGAACACCGCCAATCGGAGTTGCGCGCATTTCGTAAACTTCGCCAGGAGTGTAGCCTTGGGTATTCGTCAAATCTTCAATCTTCTTACCGTCTTTCTTGTATAAATAGACGTATTCGGAGCCGACCAAATAAGTTCCTTCCTTGGTTTCGATTTGCCACTTGATTTTACTCGAACCGTCTTCGTTATATAGAACAGAATCGGTGAGGACCTTGGAATCAACCACGACTTGCTTAACCGGCTTATCAAAGCCATCGACCACGACATCAGCCGGCACAAGCGACCAGGAGTTCGGATCGCTCAGGCGCTTGTCGGCAGAAAGATTGGTCCAATCCATTTTACGGACATAGACAGCCTTGTCCATTCGGGCATACAGGGAATCTCCACGAACCAGCAGTTCGCGCACGGGAGTAATGGAAAGCAACTGGGACCCGATACGATCAATCGTCAGCACGGAACGGCCCTGGTCGACATCGAAAAACGCCAAACGGTCTTCAAAGATGATGGTCAGTATGTTTTCGTTAATCACGGTTCCATGCGGAACCGAGCGGACATTGTTCTTGACATAAGAGCTGTTCAAGACTCGCCAAGGTTTTTCCCCATCGACATAAGTGGCCACCAACCCATACTCAGAAACCGCATAGACTCCACGTTCAGAAGAGACAACAGAATGAAAACGCGATGTTTCCAGACCATGTTCGGAATGGCAAATGATATCCTCTCTGGGATTGCGGAAGCGAAGCCCACCGTCAGTGGCAAGAATAACACCATAATCACCAAAGGAGGCGGCATCATGTATCGGGAACGGATCCGAAAAAGCACCCCATTTATCGGAGGCATTCGCACACACTGCCCAAAGCAGCAAACCTAAAATAAGTAATCTAAACTTCACCCCCTAAAATTACGAAAATTCACTCGCCCGCGTTAGCAATTCATCCAATTTCACGCAAGAACTTTCATTTTTTTTAAACTTCGACATATAAATATCCTTCTTTTTACGCATCTTTTTTATTGCATTGTTTTTGCGTTTTAAAAACGTTACCCGATTCACCCCGCAATACAGGCACGCCTCGGCGGCGCGGATTTCACCAATGCAATAAATTTCTACCGCCATTTTTTCGGCAGCGGTAAGGTCCTCCATAAGGTAATCCAGCTCCCGACGGATAAAACGGCCCCTACGCTGTTCATACACCTCTCGCGCGATATCCTTTCTACCGGTAGCATCGTACGCCACAAAAGTATCCGAGAGCTGCGAAAAAGGCGTTACCGGAAGCATTCTGCGGTTCATATCGAAATATGTATTATGGACAACCGCCCGAAGCCACGGATAGAGAGGTTTATCCATGTTCAATGTGCTTGCAGACCGGCATAAACGGAGTGCAACCTCCTGAAAAAGGTCCTTTGCACGGTCATCATCATTACTCTGGGACTGACAGAGTTTGTAAATTTGTGAGGCATTCTTGCGCCACACTTTTTCAACCCACTTGGGAGATTCTTCTGTTAAAACTCTTGATTTTGACATTGGGCAACCAGGAATTTTGACAGCGAACTTTCAGTTGCGATAAAATTTATGAAATTAAAATTGAAAAAACGGATTTTTGGGAAAATTGCAAACCGCAGTTTGCAGTTATCAACAGCTTTTTTTAGTTTGGCTCTTTTTCTGGTAATTTATCCACAATCTGCGAACGCCCAGGAGTTCAACATGAACTCCATGCCGCCTCCGGAAATGCAGATGCAGTACAGCGCAGGCGCATTGAAAGACGGTGGAAAACTGACCGTTTGGGTAACCATTCCCGAGAAGTGGCACGTGAATGCAAACGAAGTCACCGACGAATTCCTGAAGCCCTCTTCGATCGAAGTCAAGGCTGAAGGAATCGAATTCGGCGAAGTCGTGTGGCCCACCCCGATCAAGGAATACAACGAAGCGTTGGAACTTGAAATTTTGACATTCCGCGGAGAATTCAAGATTGAAATTCCGGTGAAGAACGTTGCCAACAAGTACGATAGCCTCGGAACCGAAGCGACCTTCCATTACCAGGCCTGCGACAATTCCATTTGCCTCGCGCCTGCGAGCAAAACGATCTCGCTCAGTGCAAATGCGGCTGGCGCAAAATCCAGCAATGTAAATAGCAGCGCAAAAAAAAACGACTCCGAAACTGAAGTAACCGTCGCAAGTGATGCAGGGGCCTCCGCTTCGGCAGGAATTATCGCTCTTCTGTTTTTCGCATTCCTCGGCGGAATCATTCTGAACTTGATGCCGTGCGTGCTGCCGGTGCTTTCACTCAAACTCTTTAGCTTAATTAAACAAGCCGGTGAAAGTCGCGGACGGCTCCTCGCTTTGGGAGGAGCCACAACGGCGGGCATTCTGGCAAGTTTCTGGGCGCTCGCCGCCGTTGTCGCCGCCGTCAAGGCCGGCGGCGGGTCCGCGGGCTGGGGCATGCAATTCCAGAGTGCAGGATTCATCGCCTTCATGGTTGTGATTCTGACTGCATTTGCCATGAGCTTCTTTGGCGTATTCGAAGTGTGGCTCCCGTGGGGTGCCACCACGAAGATGGACGAAGCCGGCCATAAGGCGGGCTTTGCAGGCGCCTTCTTTACCGGTGCATTGCTCGTTCTTTTAAGCACGCCGTGCTCCGCGCCGTTCCTCGGCACCGCCATGGGATTTGCCTTTGCGCAAACGACACCTGTACTCTTCTTATTCTTTACCGCAGCAGGGCTCGGCCTTGCTCTCCCCTACATGCTCGTAAGCGCCTTCCCGAAAATTCTGAAGGTATTCCCGAAACCGGGTCCGTGGATGGTGAAACTTCAGAAGGTAATGGGCGTATTGCTCCTTGCAAGTGTCGTATGGCTCTTGTGGATTGTAAATGAACAAGCCGGCACCGCTGGCGTCGGGATGTTCTCCATTATCGTGGTGGCAAGCGTTGCCTGCAGCGTTCTGCTCGGCAAGTTCGCGCCGCCGGGTGTTGCCTTCGGGCGCGAAGTCGCTGGATTTGGATTGAGCATTGTCGTTCTCGTATCCATCTGGTTTGCCGCAATCGCTCCTGAATACGAACGCGCCGCTAGCGAAAAGTTCAACGCTCGCATGCAAGAGCAGATGACTGCCGACGGCTGGTACCGTTACAGTCCCGCGCTCATCGAAGAATTCGCGAAAGCCAATCGCACTGTATTCATCGATGCGACTGCCGACTGGTGCCTCACTTGCAAGACGAATGAAGCCGCAGTCCTCAACCGCGCCGAATTCCGCCGCGCCATGGATAGTTTGAATGTGGCGCTGGTGAAAGCCGACTGGACCCGCGAAACACCCGAAGTGAATGCACTCTTAAAGAGCATGCACAAGTCCGGCGTGCCCGCTTATGCGATTTATCCGGCTGGAGATGTATCAAAACAAATCGTGCTGCCGGAATTACTCACGACAGCAGCGATTGTAGAGAATATTGTAGGAAAGTAAGTAGAGATCCTTCGACTTCGCCGCTAGTGCGGCTCCGCTCAGGATGACATTTCGAGCAATTATCTCTTGCCTTCTTTTTTATAGCGGTCGATGCATTCCTGGTAGAAGTCGTATGTCTGCTTGGCAATCGACTTCCAACTGAATACGTCAATCGCACGCTTGCGGCTGACTTCGCCCATCTTCTTTGCCAGTTCCGGGTTTCCGAGAACCTTGTTAAGCTTGTTCGCGAAGTCAGTCTGGAAAGCCTTCGGGTCAGCCGGTTCGAAATCCGTCTCGGACTTGGCCTTGAGCGGCACCAGGAATCCGGTTTCGCCATCGACGATGATTTCGGGAATTCCACCCACTGCAGAGCCCACCACCGGAGTACCGCAGCTCATGGCTTCAAGGTTGATGATGCCAAACGGTTCGTAGAGGGAAGGTGTTGCAAACACAGTCGCATGGCTGTAAAGCACGCGGAGTTCTTCGTGCGGAACCGCTTCTTGAATCCACACGACACCGTCGCGCGTCTTCTGCACCTCTTCGATGAGAGCCTTGCATTCGTCGGCAAGTTCAATGGTATCCGGAGCACCGGCGCAGAGCACCACCTGGGCACTCTTGTCGATTTGCGGAATCGCCTGAATCAGCTGGCTGATGCCCTTCTGACGCGTAATACGGCCAACGAACAGCACAAACGGACGTTTCGGGTCGACGCCCCACTTAACGAGGATTTTTTCGTCGAAAGTCGGCGCATAAAAGTCCGGATCGATACCGTTGTAAATCACCTTCACGCGATCCTCGGGAACACCGTAAAGTTTCATCACGTCGCGCTTCATACCCTGGCTCACGGCAATCACACCGTCGGCCGCTTCGTAAGCGGTGCGTTCGATCCAGCAGCTCATGGCGTAACCACCGTCGCCCAGCTGTTCGGCCTTCCACGGACGGTGCGGTTCGAGCGAATGCGTCGTAAGAATCAACGGGCACTGCAAAAGGCGGCTAGCAAGCACGCCGCCAAAATGGCTGTACCATGTATGACAGTGAATGACGTCAATGTTGTCAAGCGCAGCAGCCCACTGCAAATTGATGTCCAGCGGCTTGAAAATCTTCTGAAAACGATCATCATGCGGGTTCAAGCCCAGCTTGCGCGAAAAACCGAGAGCGCGGATGTTATTTTCATCTACATCCTGCACACCAAAGCAACGTGCTTCCACATGACAAAGCTTTGCAAGTTCCTGCGTAAGGAACTTTACGTGAATACCTGCACCACCATAAATTTCTGGAGGGAACTCATTCGTCAAAATTGCAGCGTTCATAAAACAAACTCCGTTTACTGTATTAAGATAGCTTTGTTTTGCCTACCGGACAAACCCATAAGAAAAATGTAGGTGAAATCTTTAAGAAAATACTATTGATGAAATCAAAAAAAACATCCCGCCCATTCGGACGGGATGTAAGGAGTGAGTGTGGAGTTTCTTAGAAGTTCTTGCACTGGCCTTTCCACTTGCCCGGCTGGCCAAGGATAGCGCCATTAATGTACTTGCCAGAAGAACCTACAAAATCATCTTTGCGGAATGTTTCGCCACCGAGGTGCCAACGCATCCAGGCAACGGTCGCTGCCATGCCGCCCCACGGACCGGAACCATGGCCCCAGCCGCATTCGCCGTTCTGGCATTCATTGCCCTGACCACCAGTCATCTTGAGGAGGCAAGCCGGAATCCTGACGTTATTGTTGTTGTAGTCGCCTTCGGCGTTCGGGCGTTCCATACCGCCTTCACCGTAGACGATTGCAGCAGTCTTTCCGGCAGGGACATTCGCTAGTTCAGCATGGTTGAATGCACCGCTGTTGTTGAGGACAGCCGTAATCACGCGCTTGTCGTTGATAAGCATCTTTTCGGACTGGAGACCGCCCATGGAGTGGCCAGAAGCGCCCACCTTCGTCATATCGAGCTTGCCGTACAGCACATCGCCCGGGGTAGAATTCTTCTTGGCGAGCCAGTCGAGTGCGGGGATACCGCGGTTCGTACCATCCGGAGATTCGCTGGTAGCCACCACCACGAAACCGTGAGAGGCGAGACGACGAATGATACCTTCGTAATCGTTGGGGCTAGAACCGCCACCCGGGCCCCACAAGATAACACCATGCTTCTTGGTATTGGAAAGCTGCTTCGGGTAGCAAAGGACGCCACCGCCGTTGTCGGCCGTATTCTTGATATATTCAACTTCCAGGTAGTTCTTTTCTTCTTCCTTGCCATCAACGAGGAAGATGCCGTCGTCAACCTTCTCTTCGCTAGAAGAAGACGCAACCTTTTCGCTAGAAGAGCTGGCAGGCTTGACCACTTCGCTAGAGCTAGAGGCCGGCTTAACGGATTCGCTGGAGCTGGACTGAGCAGGTTCTGCAGATGCACTGCTTGCAACGGGATCAACTGTTGCGCTGCTGGTCGGAAGCGGATTCGTTCCTGGTCCACAAGCATCGGGCAAGCTAGATGACAAACAAAGTTCTTCGGGGGGAATCACCTGGGCAGCCGTGTCTGCGGGCTGAACAGTCTGCGAAGGATCTGCAGGCTGAGTGGGGTCAGTCACGCTCTGATTCGAATCTGTCGGAGTCGCATTCGGGTCTGCCGGATCCACAGGAGTAACGGTCCCCTGTTGTGCAGGGTCAGTCACCGTCTGTGAGGGATTTGTAGCCGGATCAGTGGCCAAGTCACCGCCCTGTTGCTGTTCTTGGTACTGTTGCTGGGCTTCAGCAACGGCGTTATTGACTTGATCCGCAGCATCGCCGCAGTTGACCAAAGCAAAGGCAGCGCCTGCAACCACCAGGCCCTTTGCCAAATTCTTGAAATATTTCGATTTCATTGTGACTCCTTTTATACCTTTCCCTTAACACCATTCTAAAGATACCTTGAAAAACAAGCGAAAAAAACAGTCCGAAACGAGTTTCCATGGACAATAAGTCCATAGTCAAAAGGAGCCAAAAATGGCGAAATTAGCTCAAAAAGCAAGATTTCTGCATTCTAATTTATATGTAATTTATCCATAATGGATAATGTTATTCTTACACACGCCGGGCTACCCCATTTAGCTTATTTTGAAAAAAAATAAAAGCCCCCGACCAGAGCGGGGGACTAAAACCAGAAAAATATTAACACGTTTTTTGAAAGAACGTTTACCTAGGAGCGTAAATTCTGGACATGAATTCAGCGCGAGTTTTTTCATCGGTCTTGAATCGGCCCAAAAGTTGTGTCGTCACCATGGTAGCGCCCGGTTTCTTGACGCCGCGCATAGTCATGCACATGTGAGACGCTTCCAAAACGACCGCGACTCCCTTCGGGTTCAGCTCTTTCTGGATGAGTTCTGCAATCTGGCGCGTCATGCGTTCCTGAATCTGCGGAAAACGTGCGTAGAATTCCACCACGCGCGGAATCTTGGAAAGGCCAACGACGCAATCGCCCGGAATGTAGGCCACGTGAGCCTTGCCCGTGAATGGAAGAAAATGGTGTTCGCACATGCTGGCAAACTGGATATCCGGCACGATAATCATTTCATCGTACTTTTCGTGGAAGCGCGTCTTGAGAATGTCTTCGGCACGCATCTCGCCCGAAAGGCCCGTCATGAGTTCGGCGTACATCTTGGCGACACGCTTGGGCGTATCGACAAGACCTTCGCGGTTCGGGTTTTCGCCCATGCCTTCCAGAATCATCCGGAAGCCGTCTTCCATTTTCTTAAAATTCATCATGGGGCCAAAAATAGCAAAATTAGCGGATCGTGACAGCGCGGGTTTCGTTTCCGTAGCGGATCAGGAACTTGCCCGCATCCATGAAGTCCATAAGCATCGTCGGTTCCGTCCTTTCGCGGCGAAGCAGGCGGCCCTGCAGGTCGTACACGAAAAGCATCTTGCCCGGAGCAAGCCCGAACAGGCTTACGCTCTTGCCACCCACCACGGCGCGCCATTCGCCCTGAAGCGTCGGCTGCACAGGCGGCATGGTACCGCCGGTAATGACGAAGTTGTCGATGTAGCCGAATTCTTGGACGTACGAGCCGTTCACCTTGACATTCATGACATTCTTGTAGTTGCTCGCGTTGCAGAACATTCCCGCAAATACGTGTTCATCGCCACAACTGCTGTTCGCAAGCAAGCCCGTAATGGAATGGCCATTGCCAAGGAAAGTTCCTTCGTAATCCCAAATGGCATCCCATACAAAATAGGTCAGCGAATCGTCAAGATTCAGCGCAGAATCTTGCCATATATTTTCGTTGATGACAATGTCGGAGTCAAGCGAGGCGCATGCCTTGGGGTCGCGTTCAACGCTATCCAAGGTGCCATTGACAAGGCCCGCGAACCAGTAGAGTTCTTCCTTGTTCTTTAAATGATAGCAACCCGTTGTATCTTGCGCGGGTATCTGCGGGGCCGGAGTCCATTCCGCAAACAGATCGATGCTTTTCTTTTCCGTCAACTGCACCGCCGAAATGTAGCTGAGCTTTTCCGGTGTCCAGCGATAGAATTTCGCACCTTCGCGAGTGGGAGCCTTGAATTCAAAACCGACATCGGCGGCATTGAACGCAGTTAAATTTTCCAGGCTGTTTTCGCCACCGTTCATGTGGTACGTAATCGTATATTCCGTCGTATTCCACTTGGCATAAACGGTAAGGTCTTCGGTGTTGCCCGCGGGGATTTCGGTAATCTCTGTTTCGAATAAGGAATCCGCAAACCAGCCCGCAAATTCAAAGCCGGACCAGTAAGCCTTACCGAGCACATAGGCCGCAGAATCCGCCGACCACTTGACTACATGCGGCTTGTAGAATTCGGTACCGTTATAGAACTGGCCGCCGTTCATTTCGATATCGACGACAAAGTAGCTCTTCCATTTGGCGTAGAGAGTCCAATCGCCGTAATGTTCCGTCTTGATGGTATCGACTCTTTGCGTAAAGTCTTCGTCCAGGAACCAGCCTTCGAATTCGTCGTTTTCTTTTTTCGGGTCGGCAAGAACGATGGCAGAATCACCCTTGGCATACCCCGCCGGATTCAGTTCGCTGTTTTCGCCTCCGTTCAAGACGTAGTGAATTTCAAACTGCACACTATCGGCAGCCGGAGCAGCGCTTGCGACCGTAGAACGCAAGCCTTGAATAGAGACATCGGCATAGACATTCGTCATCTGGACAAGGCCAACGACTTTGCCCACAATTCCGCTAGCATCGCTGCCCGAGAAATAGGAATCCGTAACGCCCAGGTTCCTTACGACCGTGACATTCTTTCCCCACACATCGTTTTCGTCACCGAGAGTTACGAAAAATCCGTCACCGCCGCGCAGGCCCGAGATCTTGAAGCCGTTGCCTTCAAAGGTTCCCTTGAACTTTAAAGGAATCCACCATACATAATCTTCTCTGGACAAGTTTCCGGTGGAATCCAGAAGATTTTCATTCACAACGATATCGTTCTGGAGAGAAACACAACCTTCGAATTTATAATCGTCTTTTTTGGAGAACGCCGTAGAATCAGCAATCGAAACAGTCGCAATGCCGTAAAGTTCTTCGGCAGTATAAATCAGGTAGCAGCCGCGTTCATCTTGCTTGGGCGTTTGCGGAACGAGTCCCCATCTGGCATACACGCTAAAACTGCCGAGATAGTTTGCAAGCACGAACATGGAGTAATCTTGATACTCGCCATAATACATGTTGGGCGGAACATCCACCCCTTCGGAAAATTCAATATACCAGCCTAAAAAGGAATACCCTTCGCGCGTCGGTTCCTTTAAATCGAAACGGCCCGCAGCCTCGTCATAGCTTTCGGGATTTTCAGGATGGTTCACGCCGCCGTTCAGATTATAATTGATCGTGTAGGCGTTAGCCGACACCGCGGCCAACAGCATTAAGCACCCTAACACCGTGTAAACTGAACGAAACATTTTTTCTCTTCATCACTCAAAGTGACAAAGTGAATATATATCAAAAAAATCCAGATTCTCATAGAACCTGGATTTTACCTTAACCTTAAACGTAATTTTACAAAGTTATGTTATCTAACATTTACCTTGACCAAGTTACCCCTACACTTAGCAAAATAGATGCCAATCGGTAAACCTTCGAGCGAAAGGTTATTCGTGGCGCGGCGAACAAGACCTCCATTCATATCAAACAAAGTAATATCGCCGTCCGCTTCGAGGCGATTTTCTACACGGACAATCTGACCCAAATTTGCAGTCTGCAACTTTGCCGCAGTAATCTTTGTCGGACCGGCAAAATTTTCGACATGCGTGATTCCATTGTTCTCGTAATCGGCAAGCCTGTAAGCGTGACGCATGATATTCAGAATCTCCAGATCGAATATGGAGCCGTCGGGTTCCGACTGTCTGCGGATAATCGTCATGTTATTTTCGCCTTCGTGACCCGTATCCCAAGCGACAGGCACCACCTTGTGCTTGAAGGCGGAATTCATCAGATAGTCGTAATACGCGAGGCGGCCCTTGCGGTGCTTGGCATACGCGTCACCCGTCAAAACGCCCACGCGGTCATTCGCGCCGAATTCGCCGATCAAGACAGGAACACCCTTGTCGACAAAGTTCGTCTTCATTTTGCCGAACTGGTCATCCATGCGGTCCCCGGTACAGGGGTCACCCATGGCTCCCGCCCAAGCATTATAGCCGCAATTGTGAACAATGTCGTCTCCAGTCGCCAAGTCTTCTGTACCCCAATAATACTGCGGCTGCACGATTGCACCCCAATCGGCAGGCTCGTTCATGAGCGTGTAGGTGTACGGATCGTAGTAATGCACCTCGACCATCAAGCGGTCCGCAACCACGTCCTTCGGGAGCTTGGAAACCGGCATAACTTCGCAGGTGCGGTCCACACTTGTCGACGGTCCTTGAATCACGAGCGTACGGCTTGCATTGTTGCCACCAGTGGCGCGCACGGCATCCACAAAAGTCTGGTGGTATGTCATGAGAATTTCGGTTTCGTGCTTGTAATTGTCATCGGTAGTCGCAGGCTCGTTCGCACTCGCGAAAAGCAGACGTTCATTATAGTTCTTGAAACGGTTTGCAATCTGCGTCCAGTAAGCTTTCTGCTTTGCATTCACTTCATCTTTCTTGTCGTCGCTCAAGTTCCCCTCGAGCCAGCCGCCATCCCAGTGAATATTCAAGACGGTCACTAGCCCTGCGCGCATGCACATGTCCACGACCGTCTGCACCGAATCCATCCAGCTTTCGTTAATCACGCCGTTTGTTGCGTGACTATCCCAAGCACACGGAATGCGGATGGTGCTAAAGCCCGCCGCCTTCACTGAATCGATATAGGCTTCGGTCGGGAACTTGTTGCCCCAACCGGTCGGATTCCCTGGAACTTCCATCGTGTTACCGATATTGATTCCGAAACCCATCTTCTCAAAAATTTGATTTGCAGTAGGGAGAGTCTCGGCAAACGAGAACGAAACCCCAAAGATGGAAGCGGCCACTGCCGCAGTCCTGAGAATGCTTTTAAGCATAAACAACCCTTTAGGGATGCGCATGCAACCCTTATTTAAACAACCCAGCTAAAATATAATTCAAATGCAGAAAAAATCAAAAGTCCACGCCGAAAAAAGCGTGGACGATTTATCAAATAGGTAGGAACAACGACGCCCTGTGGGCATTACACGAAAACGACTTCGTTTCCGATGCGCGGGGATTCCGTGCGGTTCGGAAGGCCGGATTCCGTGTCGGCATAGCCGATGGCAACCGAGGCATACACGCGCTCGTCTTCTTTAAGGCCGAGGGAGCGCAAGTATTCGAGCAAAGCCGGGTCTTCGTTCAGCCACTTGAGCTGATTGATGTAGCAACTGCCGAGGTCGAGTTCGTTCGCAGCAAGCATCATGTTTTCGACGGCGCAGGCGACATCGGCCATGTTGTTGCCGTATTCCTTCTTGTTTGCAACCACAATCAACACAGGTGCGGTATAACAGAAAGAATAGTTGCCCTTGCGCGAAAGCGTAATCGAATTCTTGAGGCTCTTGTACAAGTCTTCGCGGAGTTCCATCGCGGCAAAAGCGGACTGCACGAGTTCCTTGAGCTTTGCAATCACCGCAGCATCCGAAATCACAAAGAAGTGGTTTGTCTGCGCGTTACCGCCGGTGGGGCCAAAACGGCCCGCTTCGACGACAGTTTGCAATTTTTCAAGTTCTACCGGCAGAGCCTTGAACTTGCGGGTACTACGACGAGTCTTGATTGCTTCGAGAGTATTCATACCCACAATTTAACAATCACAGGCATTTCATGTGGCCATCTTTCTGCTTTTCGCACCAGTTGTCGCAAGTAACGGGGTGGTAATAGTCGCAGATTCTCTGAACTTCGCGCTTGATAATGCTCGACTTCTGTTCGGTAAGGTAGTAGCGGCTCACCAAGGCGCTCTGGCACTGTTCCACGTTGGGCCAATCACGGTCGGCGCACCAGGTCCACAGATAATCCTTGCAGTAGTTGGCTTCCGGGCTGACGATGCACAGTTCGTATAAGTTGTAGCAATCGGCAATCTTGTTATTTTCGAAGTTGCTTGCCACGCAGTAGCGTTTGAGGCCATCGGCGTAGGCATTCGACTTGAGTCCGTCATTAATCGTATCGGGCAAGAACATGGACCACTTGGTGGTATCGAGCATCATGGCAGCCTTTACGTTAGAGGCGTAGCATTCTTCTTGATCTCGACTGTATACGGTATCGCTATCGCGGTACCATTCATACGCTCTGCTATTGAGTTCTGCCAAATCTTCGTTCCGGAATTGTTCAGCATCGATTCCTGCACAATAGACATCTTGATAAAGCCTGCACCCCTTGGAATCCCAACTGCCCGATAGGTCGCCTTCGGTGTTGTAACAGTTGTGATGCGCAATATGTTTCATATTCACGCCATTGCCGTCGACATACAAATCGATTGACGACTTCGCCATTCCGCTAAACACACCCATTCCATTTTCAATGTTGGATTCAGGCACAATTCGCGAATCGTTCACCGATTCCTTCACCTTGTCGATATAGTCAATATAGGCCGCATCGGTCGAATAGAAATCTACCGAAATATTCCCAAGCGGCATCATCATGTTCATCAGGTAAAGCGTATCCAGCGCATAATAGTCGGCCACCCTGCGGTTCGAGGTATAGCCAAGGTTCTGGGATTGTTCCAACGGATCATGAATTGCAATTCCGCGATAACCTTGATCATCTTCGTCGGTAAAGCCCTTGAACATGTGATTAATCGTGGTATTCTGCGACTCGGCATTCTTCATGCCATAGTTCATGATCGATATGACTCCCTTGACGGACCTGTCATAATTCATGGCGCACTTCACGAATTCCATATCCATGGGGAATTCCAGGAACTCTATTTCAAACCTAGGACTCTTTTCGTCGTAAGGAATCCACTTGTAGCTACCGTCTTGCTGGGGCGCATTCAGCCCCTTGACGCTTACCGGATTCGGAATGGTAGCCTCTGCCGTGTAGCGGGATTTCGCCTTGTGTCCCGAACTGTCCCATTCAAAGTAGGCTTCCATGGTGTAGGACTTGCCCACGATGCCTTCGTATCCGTAGGTATAAAAACAATTCGGTTTGTCTCTATAAGCCCACAAAACAATTGTCGTATCAACATCTTCGCCGTAGGCAGGCCTTTTAAAATAGCCCTTCACGGTTACGTAGGCGCTATCATAGAAAGCAAAATTCTGGGCCGACGTTTCGTCGAGTTCATAGACTTTCGAAAAACAGATTTCGGGTTTTTCGCCAGCCACAATGTAACCGTAAGTGTAGATACCCGTATACACGTCGCGCTTTTCGGGGTAGTAATCCCACGGGCCGTGAAAATCACTACAAGCCGCGAGGAATAAAGCTACGAGAAGAAAAAGTACCCGCACTACGCTCAGGATGACACCATTATTATTTTGTCTAGAAATAGTACTCATAATTCAGCATAATCGGTAAAAAGGGGAACTGAGTAATTTCGGTCTTTTCTGGCGGGTTCTTGCTCGTATCGTAGAAGGTATAGAACATGTTCTTGTGGTCGGTCAGGTTGATAATCGTCCAACTGAAACTCCACTTGTTTTCGCGGCCAATGTCGATTGCCTTTACGTCAACGCGGAAGTAATCCGATTGGCGAGCGGCATTGCGGCTACCCGGCAACACGATCGTTTCATCGGTATACTGCTGGTGGCCCAAATCCTGCGACACATAGTAGCCTTTGTATTCGCTGATGGGCATACCCGCGGAATACTTCATGATAACAGAAGAACGAACGTACATGTCCTTTTGCGTCGGGTGAACCGACAAGGCGTCTTCTTTACCGCGCCAGTTAATGCCCAAGTCCATTTTGAGCGCGTAAGGCTGATGCCAGCTCGGGAAATAAGGCTTGGTGCCGTCATCCGTCTTCATGACACTAATGCTCTGGCTCCAGTTAATGCCGCCAAACCACCAGCCTTTATCTTTGCGCAGTGACAGTTCGTAACCGAAGGAATAACCTTCCGCCGTGCCGAATCCGTCAGCCACCACAAAGTCATCCGAAGTGGTTTCATCGTTACTGTCGAGCACGGCCACGAACGTGTTCAAGTTGCTTTGCGTCTTGTAGTAAACACCCACGGTCGCATCGTAATCGTCAAAGATACCGCGCTGGCTATATTCCGCCGCAAACAGCCAAGAAGAAGCGGGATCTATATGCTTGCCCTTGGTGGTTGTCGTGGCCGGGTAATAGAATTCGTTCAGCGTTTCCTGGTCGGTATAGACGATTGAATTCAAGTACTGCAGGTAATAACCGCCGTAGAATTCCACCGTCTTGTCATCATCGATATTCACGGTCAAGGAGGCACGCGGTTCCACGCCAAAGTGTTCCGCTGCCGTCTGGTAGTTAAAGCGGAGGCCGTATTGCAGCAGGTAATCGGGAGCAAACTTCCAAGCGTCTTGCAGGTAGCCCACATGGTGGAACGGTTCCTGAATATCGACTACACTGATAGTAGACATCTGTTCGCGGTAACGTTCGTAATCGTATTCCAGTTCGTAGCCCACGGTGAGCGTATGGTTCGGAATACCGCGGTAGTTGACCCACTGCTTGCCCGCGAAGGTATACAGGAACATTTCAATCGACATGAGATCGCCGATTTTCATAGTCTGGTAGAATTCACTGAAGGCAAGCGTTGCGTTATAATCCCAGTCGCCATTAAAGCGGTGATAAATGCCGAGCGGTATCGCGATGTTACCCCAGTCCATATAAAGCGGATCAAAGCTCAGGCGGTCTTTACCGACGTAGAAGCTCAGCTTCATACGTGTATCGTCGGTAAAGTTGTACATGAATGTTCCCTGCAAATCGGTAAATTCATAGTCCAGATCAAGGTCGATAATGTCGAGAGCGTTCATCAAATCTAGCATATAGCCGATGTAGGTCGTACGCCCCGCGAGCACCCAGCGAGCGGGCCCCTTGTGACCTTCGGTGTGGAGTTGCGCGGCAAACGTACTGATCTTGATACTCGACTTGCTGAACCATTCATCTACGGTATCCTGGCCACCGGCGCGGCCATCCATCTTAAGCACGGAACTTAAGCGGTTACCGTACTGCGCCGGAAATCCGCTCTTGTAGAATTGCACATCGTCAATACCTTCGACGAGGAACGTGCTGAAAAGTCCGAAGAAATGCACCGGCGAATAAACAACCGCATTATCGAACAGGAACAGGTTCTGGTCGGCAGCGCCGCCGCGCACATAAATCTTGGAGCTAAAATCGGAGCTGGCGACCACGCCCGGGAGCGCCTGGATACTCTTGATCACATCGGCTTCGGCAAGGCTCGGCATACGCTTAATCGATTTTGCAGATACCACAGATTCGCCAGGTTTACGCTTGGGGCGGCGGCGGAGTTGTACCACGACTTTCTTAAGTTCGGTCACCTTGGCGTTATCGCCGCCGGCGAGGAGCGCATCGACATCGACGTCTTGCTTCGCGCTGTCAGATCCTTCGGTTTCGCCCTGACGGGCTTCACTCAGGATGACACCGGCGGAATCTCTCGCAACAGCAACGGCGGAGTCTCTCGCTGCAACACTGACGGAATCTTGCGGGACAGCACCTTCAGTAGAATCAGGTTCAGCGAATGCTTCGCCGAGAGTCTGCGAGAAGTTGCGTTCAGCACCAATGTACTTAAGTTCGTAGCATTTTTCTTTTTCGGCGCCCGCCGTATCGGAATTGGTGACGCACACATTCCAAAGGGTATCTTCGGGGAGTACGACGCTAAAAGGCGTTCCCACGGTGGTTTGCAACGCCTCGCCCGACTCTAGAATTTCGACATTAAGTTTTTCGCCTGCAGCAAAGGAAGAATCCTGTACAATTCCGTTAAAAATGATTCCCGGAACCGCCACCGAGTCTACCTCAGACGCATTTTCTTGGGCCGCGACTATCGCGGCCACAAACAACAAACAGATGACAATTCTCTCAATCAACAGCACACTCTTCTTGTATACAAAATTTAAAAAATGTCGTCACAGGGACATGCCCCATGCATCATGTAAAACACCCAAGAGCACTAAAAATGTTACCATAAAATGTTTTTTTCTGAAAAAAGCGGTCAAATGGCTCCGATTCCCCCGGAAAATCAAAGAAAATCGTCTTTTTTTACAAAATTTTTTAGCATAGACATTGTACAAACAATAGTCATTTTTTTTGACAATAGAAAATCATTTTTGTGTTCAAAACACAATACAGAGTACATACAAATTCAACAAAAACGAGCGTTCACAAAAAACAGCTCCGAAATAAGAACTTATACTAAATTTGTCATACAAACTTCTAAAAAAAAGAGGATGATTATGAAGAAGTTCATTATAGCAGCTGTTTCGACTGCTTCGGTCTGCATGTGTGCAGCCGCCACCCATTACGACATTCTTGGCCGCAAGAACAGTCAAATGGAATCCCCTATGGTCTACAAGAATGTAGGTCCCAAGCAAGCTGACGAACAGCAAAATGTCAACAGGAGCATTATTGCCACGAAATCCAACCACGCCCTAGCAAGACAAGGTATTAACGGGAATAATGTCGTCGCAATCGAAGGTGTTCAAGATGATTTGATTAGGTCAGATTTACACAACCAAATTGTCGCCTACACTCCAAGCGGAATTGTCCGTAGAGTTCGACAGCTCGCGCCGGAAGAATACATCAGCATTGCAAACAGCTACTTCACCCAGGTCCAAGACAGAGAAGCAAGTTCCTCCAGTTATACAAGCGCGAAAAGAACAAATTCGCCGGATTACACCGTAACGTTCCCAATAAACAGCATGTCGTCTGACCACACTCAAGCATCACCCTACGAGTATGGGGCAACCACAACATATTCAACATTATCTTATGTACAAAATCGGTCCAAAAAAGGAGCCGTTTCTTGGTATTTTAACGGAGATGCCTACGACTCTCCGGACATCGGCGTTTATATTTTCAACGACGATTTACCGGCAAAAGCCTCATACAACGGCGATTATTCGTTTATTCCCCTAGACGACTGTGCAATGAATTCTGTCATCGGATACGAAGTCATCGCATCTAAAACGGCGCATATATTAAACAGAGCGTCTATGCATTCCAAGATCTTTGCCCACAATGCACGTTGTAACACGGAATACCCCAGCAGTCCCGAACTAGAATCGCCGCAGATCTATATGGGGCTCCATACACGAAAAGCCACTATAGACGGCGGAAACAATTCTTCAACAGCAGTGTACTCTGGTACGGCCAAAAAACTTGATAATTACATCTACAACAACCATACGGTAGAAATCGTCGGTGCAGGCAACTTCGGCACTCATCCAAGAAAAGATGCAGTGCAAGAGGGTAAACTCGCCGCAGAAGCACATGCCGCCAACGCCATCACCGTGGGCGCCGTCAACCCCCTGACCAAAAAGTATGAAAACTACTCTTCTTGGAAAAATACAGCATACGGCGCTAAAAAACCGGAAGTGGCCAACTACACGAACATCTATTTTAACGAAACCGCAAAAAAATACACCACTAGCAGTTCCAATACTTACATTTATCAGCCCTATTACGACGGAACAGAAACCGCCGCTGCCTATACCGCAGCCATGGTGTCTGAACTTTTAAGTCTTGAACCTTTCTACAGATGGCATCCTGAAGTTGTAAAGGCTCTTCTGTTAACAGCTGGTGACGAAACCATTGTCAACACCAATCACGATACAGACCAGGGCGCATCACAAATTCTCAGTTACAGGACTATTTTAGGCACCAATTATTATAGGAATCAGAGTAGATACTGGATTGGAGACATCAATAGATTGGCTACAAACAAAACAACCAATGGCATTACGAAAAAAGAAATCAAGTTTAATGTGGAAGTAACCGCGGGCGCTACATACAAAGCAGCCATCGCATGGTTGAGTAGCGGCGACGATATTGCCAAATACGGACGAATTCCGCAAGACTTCGACCTTTATGTCTACAAAAATTATAACGCAACCTCCTATTTTGAAGACGCCATAGGGAAAAAGCCCTCTCACATTTCGGACATGTACCGTCTATACACAACAAACTATAACAACGACGACTTGATTACACACGCACAAAACGAAGGAAAGAATCCTTATGAAGTGTTGCAATTCACCGCCGATCGAACGGGAATTGTCACCTTCAGCATCATTCTTTATGAAGATCGAGGCGAAACAAACAAGGACAAGGTCATCTTAGGATTCAACGTCCTCGAAATCAGCTAACAACACCACTAAGACAAAAAAAAGCCGGTTTACACCGGCTTTTCTTTTATTAGGACATTTTAGAACCTACCCACAGTAATGCCCGAGTAGAATCCGGGCCACCAGCGACCTTTATGCTTTTCGCTACCGAAGTCGTCGTGGTAGTTGTTCCAAGGCTTGAGCCAAATCTCGTCCGCATCGCCAATCGTCGCCCAGTTCAGCGAGCCACCCACCGTAAGGCCTAACCCTGGGAACAGCTTATGTACAAAGCCCAAGCGCAGGCGGTGGTGGTAATTGTAATTGTTTTCACCGCTGAAAGCAACATTTTCGAAGGCATTCAAGAACATGTATTCCAACTCAAAGTGGTTGCCGTACTTGCCGAACTGCGTACCGACACCGTAGCCGCTTTCGTAGTGATCTTCAAAGCGTTTGAATCCTTCACCCTTTTCAAAGGGACGAGCCCATTCAAAGGCGGTGTAGAAATAAGCTGTACCCAAGCGAAGCGAAAGATCTAAAACTCCCATTTCGTTCAAGGACGTTGTCACAGCCCACACACCGTTGCCAACGACGCTGATAAAGCCCACCGGAGTCTTTTCGCATTCCAAGCAAACGTTCACAAAACCCACCTGGCGACCCTTGGACTTGGGAGCCACATTCACATAGCCCACCTGCGTGCCGCCTTCCCAAGCCGTGGCATTCACAAAGCCCACGCCTACACGGGAATTGACCGCCACATTCACAAAGCCCACTTGAACATCGGCGTCCTTGGCGACATCGACAAAGCCGACCTGCACTTTGGAGCCCATACTCGTGTTCACAAAACCAACGTGAGTCTTGCTGTATTCAGAAGCGTTTACAAAACCCAGTTGCAAATAGCGCATGGTATCGAGAGCGGCATTCACAAAACCGATTTGCGCCGCTTCGGATTTTTCAGATGCCCAGTTGATATAGGACAGCTGCAAACCATCGACGCTTTCGGCATAGTTCACGGTACCCGAAATCTGTGCACCATCAATGTTTTCGTTTGCGATATTCAAGAGGCCCGTCAGCTGGATACCTCGCATATCCTTATCGGCACTGTTCACAAACAAGCTAACCTGCGAACCGACCATGTAATTTTTCGTCTTGGTCGCAAAGAGACCCAGCTGCACGCCCTTGCGCGGATTCTTGTCGCGGTCGTAAAAACCAAACGTCGTGCGAGAAACTCCGTTGCGGTCAAGCGAATCCAGGGAGCATTTTGCCGTATCGCCATTAGCGCAAGAACGTTCGCTCTTGATTTCGCCGCGAAGAGCCGTCTTTTCGACAGCGACCGCCGTGAACTGCTTTTTGCCGAGACGCGCACGGTTGTTGTCATAAAGCGTGATCGATGATTCCTTATATTCGGCAGGACGTTCCAAGCGTACGCTGTACTTACCGGCAGGGAACCCGAGGCTCATGGCGCGACCAGATTTCTTGTAAAGTTCGGCGACAAGTTCACCCTTTTCGTCGCGAATGAACAAGTGACCGTCTACATCTTCGTCCAAGTCGAGGCCTGCGCTCGTGCTGCGCAAATCGGTCATGACCACGTCACCGGTGCCCGCCAAATTCATGTCGCGGCTGGGGTGCTGGGCGCCACCCATGGTGGCTTCAGTCTTCTGGAGAGTTTCATTGAAGGCGAACTGGTAAGCTTCAGAAAGCGTCACCTTGCCGTCACCGCTCACATCGCCTGCGCCGCGAAGGCCGCTCACCAGCGAATGCGTGAAGAAGGATCCCTTAAGTTTGTCGCTTTCCTGGCTAGATTCATCTTGAGTGCTGCTGGTGATAAAGGCGTAGCCTTTCATGTCGCTGCTCTTGTCGACCATGAACGCAGGCACAGCGACACCGCCCTTCACGCGCGTAATGGCACCCGAACCGCACGCATCGATTACGGCGATTTTCACATCGGCATTCAGAGCATCAATACGCTTGCGGAATTCTTTCCAGCTATAAATTTCTTCACCAAGACGGAGTCCCTTTTCGTCGGCGTGGCCGCTATAATACACCAGCACTTCTTCGCGGGTTTCAACATTCTTCGCAGACTTGGCGGCCGAAAGCTTTTTATCGAGATCGTCCAGTTGCTTCTGCAAGTTCGCGACACTCGGTTCAGTCACGCGATACACATTCTGCTTGGGCACGCCGCCCATTTGCGAAAGCACATTCGCAAAGGCGCGGGCATCGCTTTCGGCATAGCGCAGCACCGGGCGACCCTTACCACCGTTATTCGCGCTCACCGCAAACACGTAACGGTTAATCGCAATTTCGTTCGATGCGGCTGCATGCGCGTTGCTTGCCGCAGTCAAAAGCGCCACCAGGCAAACCAGGCAGAAAATGGCAGAGCCCGTCAGAAAATCGCAGAATAAAATTTTACCCAAAAATCTCTTCATGTCATCCCCCTTATTTTTCCACCTTGCGGAGCGTGAACGAAACGGTTTCCACTCCAGTCTGCTTCAGGCTCTTGTCGATATCGTTGCCGTCAATTCCAAAAGAGTTCTGCGATGTAAGCAAGAAAAACTTTTCGAATTTCGGCGCATTGTCCAGCTTGTAGGCAAACGGAAGCGTCGTCATTTTACCGGGTTCCAATTCAATGGCCTTGTCGCCCTCGCCCATGTGCATGGTAATGGTTCCGTTGCCGTCCATGCTAATGAGCATGCCAAAGCACTTTTGCGGAACACGGTAACGCAGCTGGATTTCGTCGCCTTCGTAGGCGTTACCCAAATTCACCATTTGCACGGCGCTGTCGCCCGTCTTTTTCCAGACTTCGAGCGTTGCCTGCATACCCTTGATACGCGTACCGTTATCGACATCGGCCATGGCAACTTCCATCGAGGCGGAATGATTGTCGTAAGTAGCGACATCGCGGTTCAAGACAACCATCGAGAATACGCCGAGAGCGATTACGAGAGCGGCGGCCACCTTCAGCCACAGCGTGTTCACGCCACGGAATTCTGTAACATTTTCGCGGCGGCCCAAGTCTTCCAGCTTGTCATCGAGTGCGGCAAACGGATTTTCCGCTAAAAAGCGCTTGCCCTGTTCGCGCATTTCACGCACACGGGCGGCAAAAATCTCGTCGCTCAGTTCACGTTCCTGGAGTTCGCGCATTTCTTTTTCGGGCAGTTCCCCAAGCAAATAGCGTTCCAGCTTGAAATCGGAAATTTTATTGACAGATGTCATCTTTCAACCTCCAGATTCTTGATCTTGGCTTGCAGGGTACGCAAACGCTTGCGCACGCCACTCACCGAAAGTCCAACGGTTTCAGCAGTTTCTTCCAGAGTCATGCCGTCTACATAATGCAGCGTGGCAATCGTGCGGGTCGATTCCTGCTCCTTCGAGAAAATCTTCGCCAAAATTCCCCTGGCTTCTAAGCCATCATCTTCTTCGGCGCAGGCGATGGTGAGCAAAAGTTCGCTCGAATCACAATCAAGCCCACGGCGTTTCTTGTCGCGAATGCGGTTCAGGCAGAGCCTGGTCGCCGTATTCCACAGCAAGCTCGACGGCTGCGACAAATCCAGGGAATCCATGTGTTCGAACACGCGCATAAAAACATTCTGCACCATGTCCTTCGATTCGGCATCGTCCTTGAGCAGGAACATGCAACGCCTGTAAACCATCGGGGCATAAGCCTCGTACAGTTTCGAAAACGCCATGCGGTCAAGGAGATTTTTCCCGTTCATACCATTGTAACACTAGAGGAAGTTAAAAGTGTCACCGCAAATTTAGAAAAATAGTAGGAAGTAGGCGGTAGGCAGTGGTTACAATTAAAAAGCCCTGCTTGCGCAGGGCAAAATCCTTATAATTATTTAGAAAATCGTTATTTCTTAGGAGCAGGCTTTGTTTCCGGCTTGGCAGCGGGCTTGGCTTCGGCGGGCTTCGCTTCAGCCTTCTTCTCTGCAGGCTTCGCTTCGGCCTTCGCAGGTTCCGCAGCGGGGGTCGCAGGCACGGCGGTGCTATCGATAGCGGGCACTTCGGCATAAACCTTCAAGAGTTCCACCTCGAACACGAGCATCGCATTTGCAGGAATCATCGGCGGCACGCCCGCTTCGCCATAGGCCAATGCACTCGGAATCCAGGCTTTCACCTTGTCGCCTTCCTTCATGACCTGCAGCAAGTCCTGCCAGCCTTCGATCACGGCACTCACCGGGAATTCCAGCGGTTCGCCGCGCTTCACGCTATTGTCGAATTCCGTACCGTCGAGGAGCGCGCCAATATAGTGCACCTGCACCTTGTCGCCCATCTTGGGACTAATGCCCGTACCGGCCTTGATCATCTTGTACTGCACGCCCTTCGGAGTCTTCTTGACGGTCGTATCCTTGGCGTTTTCGGCGAAGAACTTCGTCTGTTCATCCAGCAACTTCTGGGCCTGCGCCTTTTCGTCGGATTCCTTTTTCTTCTGCATCTGCAACAGCAAATCCTGCAAGGCAGATTCCGAAGCGGAATCGGACATCTGCACCGGACGCGTAGAATCCACCTGGTCCTTGATAGCGCCCATAAGCACATCCATATTCAGCGGCACGTTCACGTTCGCAATTGCCTTGCCCAAGTCCATACCGAGCGCATAGCTGTAACGGTCAGTCGGATTGTTCAGATCGGGCATTGCAGGCTTGGAGACTGCAGCGTCTGTCTGGGCATCGGGTTCAACAGCCGGTTTTTGACCACCGCCACAAGCGACGAGCACCGAACAAAGAGCCAAAGAAGCAGGAAAAATATGGGTCATCTTCATATAAAGCCTTGATTTATAGCGAGTTACATCGCAAATTGTAGTGATTTATAGCACACTCAAAGATAGAAAACACATCTAGGAACGCACCGTGAACACTTTTTAGAACCTTAATTTTGGTCTAAAAACTACAAAATTCTGTTTTAGCAAAACAATTTTTAAACAAAAATTGCCGTTTTTAGCAAAATTTAGCAACTTTTATCCAAATAAACAACAACTTTATTTATACAGTCGCCGTAAACGGACGTTTACAAAGGGGTTGCACGAACAGCTTTTTGTTACTAAATTTACATATAAGAGTGAGAAAAATAAGGAAATTGTATGAACTACCGTTTCGAAAATTTCATTAATTCGGCCTCCGCTAACAAGCAGGCTTTCGAAAGCTCCATCAAGAGCGTTCGTAGCGAGCTTGAAAGCATGGTGAGCACGAATAGCACTCCCGTAGTGCCGAGTCCGGCCAAGACTGGTTGGCTCAGGGGTTCTCTTTCCTACCCGTGGGTTATCGTTTGCTCCTTGGTCCCCTCCCTCAAGGACATGTTCTAAGATTTAAGGTAATCTTACATTTTTCAAATTTTGTAGCCTCGCCTTCCGCGGGGCTTTCTTTTTTTCTTTGGCACAAAACTAATGACTAACCCCAGACTCTTTTCTATCTTTGCACCAAACAATCGCGCATCTGCGCACCGGAGACACTTATGGCAGCACTCATCTTAGACGGCAAGGCACTCGCCAAGACCACGGAAGAAGAACTCAGCGCCCGCGTGGCAAAGCTCAAGGAAAAGACGGGCAAGACCCCGATCCTTGCAACGATTCTCGTGGGCGACGATCCGGCAAGCGCTACTTATGTCAAGATGAAGGGCAACGCCTGCGCACGCGTGGGCATGGAAAGCATCCGCGTGGTACTTCCGAAGAATACCACCACCAAAGAGCTCCTCAACAAGATTCAGGAACTCAACGAAAACCGCGACGTGCACGGCATTTTGCTGCAGCACCCGGTTCCGCGCCATATCGACGAACGCGCCGCATTCGAAGCCATTGACGCCCGCAAGGACGTAGACGGCGTGACCTGCCTCGGCTTTGGCCGCATGGCTATGGGAGAACCCGCTTACGGCTGCGCAACGCCCGCTGGCATTATGCGTCTGTTGAAGGCTTACAACATTCCTCTCGCCGGCAAGCATGCCGTGGTTGTAGGCCGCA
Source organism: Fibrobacter succinogenes (assembly GCA_902799745.1). Lineage (GTDB taxonomy): Bacteria > Fibrobacterota > Fibrobacteria > Fibrobacterales > Fibrobacteraceae > Fibrobacter > Fibrobacter succinogenes_Q. Next base: position 84,905 of record CADCBQ010000009.1, read on the forward strand.
GCGCGATTCTTGGAAAACCCATGGCCATGATGCTCTTGAATGCAGACTGCACTGTGACCATTTGCCACAGCAAGACCGAAAACCTGCCCGAATTCGTGAAGCAGGCCGATATCCTGGTGGGCGCCGTGGGCAAGCCGGAATTCATCAAGAAGGAATGGATCAAGCAGGGCGCAGTCGTGGTTGACGCCGGTTACCATCCGGGTGGCGTCGGCGATATCGAAAAGGGACTCGACGACGTGGCATCCGCTTACACTCCGGTTCCGGGCGGTGTAGGCCCCATGACCATCAACACGCTCATTTACCAGAGCGTGGAATCTGGCGAAAAATACCTGGGATAAAAGTCAGTATTAGATTCTTCGGCTTCGCCTCAGAATGACAAACGAGGATTATCGCCTCGTTCTTTCAAGTTCGACGGCGTCGGTTTCAGCAGAATTGGGCGAAAGCATGCCTTTCATGATGTCGCCCACGAATTCGGCTCCAACACCAATCAAAGTCCCAACGGTAGAATCGTTTGAAATCTTGCGACTGTCCATTTCGACAGTCGCATCTTTCATGGCAGACTTTTCGTTTTCTTTAGGATCAGAATAGACAATCGGGCCTTTCTTGTTGCCAAGGTCAATGGAATCGGCAACCGTAGGCGCCTTCTTTTGCACGAGCTGGGCACACGCGATGCACGCAAGCATAAATATGGCCAATCCAAAGAATTTCATTCTTGCACCCTTCGGTGCAAAATATAGCAAGAGCCAAATTCGCTGGCCATGCCGCTCTAGAACTTCGTCAAGAATTCCTTGGCGTCCATGGACTGCACCAAGGTATCGCCCAGGAGAGCACGCAAGCGATCCAAATCAGGGTGGCCTTCGCGTTCAAACACCACCACCTTTTTAAAGCGGTCACGGTGCCTAAGCAGGAATTCCAGATTGTTCATGTCGGACTTCGGGAATCCATAACCCAAGAAGAAGATTTCCTGAGCATTCTTGAGGTAGTAATCGGCCTTGCTCCACAACAAATTAAACAGGCTCCCGCGCAAGAACGATTCCTTGGCATGCGCCATCGGAATATAAATCGGAGTATCTTCGCGGTAAATCGGGAAACTTCGGTCGCAAGGTTCCACCTGGCACACGTTCTTCAAATCGAGCGGGTCAGAAGCACCCTTGACCGGGTACCAGTTCAACGAACCATGCAGCTTGATCAAATCAATCGAATGGGTACGCGGCGCACGAACCGCGCTACGGTCGGCAGGATCGATACGCACACCGTAATCCACCGCCACGTTCGCGCCCATTTTAGGATCATCGGCAATGATATTTTCAATCAACGTGTCGTAATTAAAGCTGAGCAACAGAGTATCGCGAACGCCCTCGCTCGGGCAATTCACGCAGTCCGCAAGGAATTTACGGAGAATCGTCGCCGACTGGGAATCTACTGCATGGTCGTGGCGAATCGCGCCAGCAATAAAGCGTAACAGTTCAAAACGCAAACTGGAATGGTAAAGGCTTTCGCGCACCCCCGGAAAAATCTGCGCCGACAGAATCGAAGTCGAAAGCGTTTCGATATTCAGATATTCCGCCTGGTTATTGCAAAGTTCCAGAAAACGCCTGCAGTAGTCGCGCAGGTGCGGGAACTCATCCGAAATTCCGAAAGGAATCAGTTCGTTCAGATCGCGGAGCGTGGGCATTTGCGGGCAAAACGACTTGCTAAACCCGGAACCCAATACAAAAATCCGCCGGTATGTACTCGATGCGATATCCATACCTTTAATGTATAATAATTTGAGCGAAGTATTTCAACAGCTCGCAAAAAAACAGGGTGGTCGGAGGACCACCCTGCTCTTTGCATGGTATAAGATCAAAAAGGATTACTTTCTAATCTTATAGGTTTTGTTGCCAACGATTACAAACATCACGCCCCTGTTAGCCAAGCGGATTTCCTGGGTGGAAGAACTGGTTCTTGCTGCGCTCAACACGCGGCCGTTGATGTCTGTAACAGTATACTTGGAGTTAGCCGGTGCATTTTCGATATAGATTGCACCATTCGTCGACCACACGCGAACATTGTTGTTCAGGGCGACATTTGCACCAATTGCGATGGTAGAAGTATCCGGAGTAGTAACAGAGGTATCCGGAGTGGTCTTTGCAGCAATGGAAGCCTTGTAAAGCTTGCAGCCTTCAAAGTAGTCGATTTTGTCGCCAGCCTGATAGGTCACGCCGTTGATTTCGGTTTCGTTAATGGTCTTTTCTTCAGATTCAACAGTCGGCTTCGGCTTCCAAATTTTGAAGGTGCCGCTCAAGTGAAGCATGGAGAGGTAATGCACCAGGCCATCGTAATAGCGGTACTGACCGGTCATGAATTTAGTATCCCATGCCATTTCCAAGTTCTTCTTGACGGCTGCATCGTATTTAGAATCGTTAATTAAGGCCATGGCCGCCACTGCATTTGCACCGGCTTCGCCCTGCGTATACTGTTCCTGCGGATTAGAGCCATCCCAGTTGAAGCGAGCGTGCTGGTAGCCGTCTTTTTCGAAGAAATCGATAATGCGGCGTGCCATTTCTTCTTGGCGAGCAGAATCAACACCGAACAGGTAGTAGTCCATACCGAAGTTCATGGCACAGCGCATGGCATCGTACATGTACCTTTCGGCATTGCCATTGTAGCTTACGCCATGCGGAGTACCGTCGAAGTTGTTGTAATCCGAGAACAAGCCGGACTTTGTGTTGGAGGATTTGTACAAGTGATCGCGTGTTGCCTTTGCGGCCTTGCTCCACTTATCCTGATTGGAGGTGGACCAGCGAGCGAAAAGATCAACGTAAGCCGGCAAGTCGTAAGACGGGTCAGAGAAGTTATTTTCGTTGCCCTGCGGCTGGAACGTGATAACGTAATGTTGTGGGTTGAAAAGGCTATGCTGACCGTTGTCCCACATCTTCTTCAAGATGTACTGGGCATCGTCCATGTACTTGCTGTCATTCCAGCGGTTCGCTGCAAAGAGGAGCGACATCATAAAATACATTTCGCCGTCCGGAGCGCAGTTGTCGTCACCGCCGGAACCGCTTTCGTTGCGCTGCCAAGCGAAGTAGCCATCCCAGCCACCGCCCTTGTGCCACATGTGATTTTTGGCCCAGTTCCAGAGCTTGTCGAATTCTTCTTTGTGGCCGGTCTGCACGGCAATCATCATTCCATAAGACATGCCTTCAGAACGGACGTCTCTGTTGTTCACGTCGAGAATGTAAGCTTCGTTGCCCTTGTCGTAATAGACCTTGGAGTTGTTGTCGCCCTTAAAGTAATGATTCCAAAGGGCATCCATCTTTTCCTGAATTTCTGCATCGGTCTTACCCAAGATTGTCTTGAACGGGCTTTCGTAATTACCCGTGTAATAAGCGCCGGAATAGTTCTTTTCTTTATCGCAGTCCGGGCCGTAGTAGGCTCCGTTTTCATCAAAGAAGGTTCCTGCGTATACGCCATCTGCCGCAGTAGCCGCAGAAGCGCCCAACAACAAGGCTATAGAAGCCATAGCAAGCTTGGAATAGCTTTTCATATAATACTCCCTAATTAAAATACCCACTATAATATAGCTGTGCAGACAATGAAATGCACTAGACAGGGAGCAATTGGCGTTGTACACAAAAACAACGGAGTTCTGTTTACAAAAGGAAACCCCCGCCCTGTATACAGGCGAGGTTTTCTTGCGTTTATAGCGTTTTTTACGGCTTATTCGGCGCGCAACTTCTTTGCGGCAGCCACAAGGTTCTTGAGGCTCGCCGTGGTTTCGGTTTCGCCACGGGTCTTGAGGCCGCAATCGGGGTTCACCCACACATTCTGCTGCGGAACTTTCGCAATGATCTTGTGGAGAGCGTCCACAATTTCCTGTTCCGAGGGAACGCGCGGAGAGTGAATGTCATACACACCCGGGCCCACCTGAGTTTCAAACTTGGCTTCGTTCAGGGCGTCAAGTAACTTGAGGTCAGAACGGCTTGCTTCGAAGGTGATCACGTCGGCATCCATGTTGTCGATATCGCGCACGATGTCGTTGAATTCGCTATAGCACATGTGCGTGTGAATCTGCGTTTCGGGCTTGACCTTGGCATGCACCAGGCGGAATGCGGGAATTGCCCAGTCGAGGTATTCCTTGTGCCAGTCGCTCTTGCGCAGCGGCAACTTTTCGCGGAGAGCGGCTTCGTCAATCTGGATAATCTTGATGCCGTTCTTTTCAAGGTCAAGGACTTCGTCGCGGATAGCAAAGCCGATTTCCTGAGCCTGCACCTTCAGCGAAACATCTTCGCGCGGGAACGACCAGTTGAGAATCGTCACCGGGCCCGTGAGCATGCCCTTCACCGGCTTCTTGGTGCAGCTTTGGGCGTATACAGACCATTCAACGGTAATCGGAGCACTGCGGCTCACGTCGCCCCAAACTACAGGCGGCTTCACGCAACGAGTGCCATAGCTCTGCACCCAAGCGTTCTGCGTAAAGATAAAGCCGTCAATCTTCGTGCCGAAATATTCCACCATGTCATTGCGTTCGAATTCACCGTGCACAATCACGTCGAGGCCGATTTCTTCTTGCAGCTTGATGCATTCGGCAATCTTCTTCTTGTTGAATTCCACGTACTGTTCCTTGGAGATTTCACCCTTGCGGAATGCGGCGCGGTTTGCGCGGACTTCAGCCGTCTGCGGGAAGGAGCCGATTGTGGTCGTCGGGAATGCGGGCAGCTTGAATTCAGCCTTCTGTACTTCGCGACGTTCGAGGCGGCTAGGCTTGCGTTCAAAATCAGCAGCGCTGAGGGCCGCAAGTTCGGCCTGCACCTTGGCATTTGCCTGCACACGCGGAGTGGCAAAGAGAGCCTTATTCTTTGCGAGAGCTGCAGCATCACCGCTTGCAATTTCAGCAAGTTCAACGAGCTTCTCTTCAGCGAAGGCGAAATGCTTGAGAATGTCGGCCGAGAGTTTCTGTTCGGTAGCAACCGTATACGGCACATGCAACAGCGAGCAAGAAGTTCCGACCACCACGTTTTCAGCACCGACAGCCTTTTCGATTTCAGCGAGCAAGGCATTCTTCTGTGCGTAATCGGCACGCCAGATGTTCTTGCCGTTCACGACACCGGCGAGCAAGAGCGTATTCTTCGGGAAACCAGACTTGATCAGTTCCAGCGACTTGAGGCCTTCCACAAAATCGAGACCGATGGCATCGAAACCGAGGGCGACCACATCTTGGTACACATCGCGGATATCACCAAAGTAAGTCTGCAAGGCAACCTTGAGGCCTGCGGCACGCACCTTCTTGATGAGTTCCACATAAATAGACTTGAAGAGCTGCTTTTCTTCGGCGGTCACGTCGAACACCAAGGCGGGTTCGGCAAAGCTGATCCATTCGGCACCGGCAGCGGCGAGCAATTCGGCGACCTTTGCGTAAGCGGCTACTGCAGAGGCGGCGAAATCCTTCGCCTGCTTCTTGCCGTTGTAGCGGGCCAAGCGGAGGAACGTGTATGCGCCAATCAAAGTCGGCACGGTCTGGATTCCGGCAGCCTTTGCTTCATTGAATTCCTGCACCGGCTTGGAACCGTCTACCTTGAATTCAGAAGCGTCATCGATTTCCGGAACAATGTAGTGGTAGTTCGTGTTGAACCACTTCTTCATCGGGAGGGCCTTCACGTCGCCCTTTTCACCCTGGTAACCGTGAGCGGCTGCAAAATACTTTTCGAGATCGCTAAGTTCGAGTTTCTTGTAGCGTTCCGGAACAATGCCGAACAAGAATGCGGTATCGAGAACATTATCGTAGAACGAGAAATCGTTCGAGGGAATAAAGTCGATGCCAGCGGCCTTCTGCTTCTGCCAACCATACTGACGGATTTCGGCGGCGACGTTCTGGAGCTCCGCTTCGGAGATTTCACCCTTAAAGAACTTTTCGCTTGCAAACTTGAGTTCACGGGCCTTACCGATACGCGGGAAACCAATTACAGATGTTTTTTTATTGCTCATAGTGTTTTACCTACCTTTTTTGTTTGTTTTTCGTTTACGCCGCCAAATATACCTCCGTTTTCATCATCGGTAAAATACTATTTTTTATGCATTCACCATAGATTTTTCCTATGGAACAAACAAAAACATTTGAATAACTAGCTATAAGAAAGCCCTATGACTTTACAACAACTTAAGTACGCCATCGCCATCGCCGATACGCGCAATATTACCGAAGCATCCAAGCGCGTATTCATCTCGCAACCGAGCCTTACGGCGGCCATTCATGACCTCGAAGAAGAAATGGGCGTCACCATCTTTAACCGCTCCAATAAAGGCGTCACGATCACTAACGAGGGCGATGAATTCCTTTCTTATGCAAGGCAAGTTTTGGAACAAGCGACTCTCATGGAAGACCGCTACAAAGGTGGAAAAAGTGGCAACACCATCTTCTCCGTGAGCTGTCAGCATTACTCTTTTGCGGTCAACGCATTCGTCGATGTCATCCGAAAATTCGGTGGTCCGAGCTACGATTTTACGCTCCGAGAGACCCAAACAAATGAAATTATTGACGATATTGCGAAGCTAAAAAGCGAAATTGGCGTACTTTATTTGAGTGATAAGAACGAAAAAGTCATCAAAAAACTTATTCAAAAGAACAATTTGGTCTTTGAAGAGCTCTTTGCGACCCCTTTGCACGTGTTTATGTCGTCTAAAAACCCACTCGCCAAGAAAGAAAAAATCACGCTGGAAGACTTAAAGCCGTATCCGTACCTAACCTACGAACAGGGCGATTTCAACTCGTTCTACTTTGCCGAAGAGCCCCTAACCGCCATTGATTTCGATTGCCCGCGCAATATCAAGGTTCGCGACCGTGCCACCCTTTTCAACTTACTTATCGGTCTTGACGGCTATACCATTTGTTCCGGCGTGATTAGCCATAAGCTCAACGGCCGCAACATTATCGCAAGACAACTCGATGTTCACGACAAAATGACCATCGGTTACGTGATGCGAAAAGGCGTAACGCCATCGCGCTACGCCAAAGCATACATTGCCGCACTTATGCGACACTGCAAATAAATATGTTTCTTCTCATTACGGATTATATTTTGAGAAAAATACGAGTTACGCCCTCTTTATCTTTTTCTCTTTTTTGCAAAATAATCCATGACTTGATCAGAAGGAAAAAAGATATGCGTTGTATAATCTTTCACCTTAATCAGTTTAAAGGTTTCACACATCTTATACACGAATACACTCATTTTTACATTTTTGTTTAGGCATCCTAGAGCTCTTTTTTCTAAATTTTCAAGCAATTGCTTTACCTTGTCATGAGAAACATGGTGTTCAGTCGCAATATCTATAGCTGAGATCCCTGCTTGATTATTGAAGCATTTCATAACGCAATACTCCAGAATGTTTTTTTTCATAGTTTTCGATTTTATCATGTGATAAATCTCCTATTAAAGTGTTTCTCTAGATATTTTACACAGGAAAATCAAACTTCAATATTTTTAACGAAAAATTTACACGCAGCACCGCAAAAAAATTCCCCTAATCAATGACATTATTTGCAATTTAGCTCTATTTTAATTTTTTGATGTAATCGTAATCGGCCAACCATTCTATATTTTTCAAGTTGATTCACAAGGAGATTTTATGCTTTCCAAGATCATCGAATGGTGTACATTTCCTGCAGCACTTTTGTTTTCTTGTATCACAACAGTGGTATTATTTTTTGGAATATATGAAAAAGACATGGGCACAACAGCAACTATTCTGCTTAGTTGCTATGTATTAATAACATTCTTTACAATTTTTGATGGTTTTATATCCGTTGTGGAAACGATTACGAATAAACTCGGCATTACCAAATCAATGTATAAACAGCATCTATTAGAATTAGCAGAGATAAACGAAAAACATAACAAAGAAATAGAGAAACTAAACCATGATCACGAAAAGGCAATAGCCTGTTTAGAAGAAAAATACGAAAATAAAATTGAAGCATTGAAAAATAAATATTTTTCGAGAGAATACGACTCATATAACGCGAAAGATTCCCAAAACTGTGAAGAAGTACTAAAAAATCTTCGTCAGCATTAGAAACTTTTTAAACAGAGCCTTCTTGTGGGGCAAAATACTCCATCAAAAGAAAAATAAGCCTAATAAGCTACTTCTCAATCACGCCGGAGGCGACCACACCATCGCCAGCGTAAAGCACCAGCACTTGGCCGGGGGCGGCAGCGAACTGCGGGGTTTCGAATTCCACGCGAATGCGGCCCGGCTCCAAGTCAAGAATCTTTGCGGGAGAACCCTTATGGCCCAATCGAATGTGGGCGTCTAGCGGCCCTGCGAGCAGCGGCGAATTTTCAGAAACCATCAAATTCAAATCGATGGCCGAAACCTGGATGCAGGAAAGAGCGCTGCGGGGACCGAGAATCACCTGATTCTTGGCGGCATCAATGGCCACCACAAAAAGCGGTTCCTTTTGCCCACCAATATTCAAGCCCTTGCGCTGACCCACGGTGTAATTCACAATACCCTTGTGTTTACCCAGCACCTTGCCGCTCACATCTACAAAATCTCCCGGAACTTGGTCCGATTCTTCGAACAGCACCGAGTAATCACCGCATTCAATAAAATCTTGGCTTTCGCGCTTTTCGGCAAAATCATTCCAACCGATTTCAGCGGCAAGCGCTTTCACGTCATCCTTGTGCATTCCGCCCAGCGGGAACAGCACAGTCGAAAGCTGCTCCGCCGAAAGTCGCGACAAAAAGTAGGTCTGATCTTTGCGGGTATCTTTAGCCTGATACAAGAACGGAACATCCGGATTTTGGAAATCGAGACGCGCGTAATGCCCCGTGGCAAAATGGTCAAATTCAATTCCCATTTTGCGGGCGGCCAGTTGCAACGCCCCGAATTTAATCGACTGATTGCAACGCACGCACGGGTTCGGCGTACGACCAGCGCGGTATTCGGCGCGGAAATAATCCAGCACCTTGGTTTTATATTCGCCGGCGACAGGAACCACATAATGCGGGATTCCCAAGCGGTCTGCCACCAATTTCGCCTCGGCAATATTCTTGTCTTCGCTCGGGCCATAGCAACCTTCGCGGCCTTCTACGGCAGGCATATTCACCGAGCCGTCCCACGTTGCCATGGTGAGTCCCACCACATCGTACCCCTGCTTTTGCAACAGGTACGCCGAAAGGGCGGAATCTACACCGCCCGATAAACCAACTGCCACTCTTTTTGCCATTTGGCCAAATGTAGAAGTCCCCAAAACAAATGTCTAATAAAGTTTTTTGATACCTAGGTATCGCTAAAAATTATACCGGCAATTTCGAGCAGAGTTTTTCGACTGTGTCCGAAAGCAGTTTCTTCACGTCGTCACGGTTGCAGGCATCCAGCTGTTCCATGCACGCCGTCAAGGTCAAGACAATGGTCTCCCTAAAGGCATACTCTTCTTGCAGTTTGCGTTCCTTGCCGTATTCCCACAAGGCAAAGATTAACGCAAATACCGCCATCGAAGACATGGCGACATTGATCACCACATCGGCCCATACAGAATCCGTATGCACGCCGAATCGGGTAAACACATTATAAATCCACCAGGAGCCACCGCCGAACAGCACCAGACTCAGGAACAGCCAAGTACGCGCCTTTCGGCCAAGGTTTCGCTTTCTCTTGCTAAAGCTGCCACCCAGGGAACCGCCGCCCACAAAATCCGTCATCTTCTTGATTTCTTCCACCTTCTCGTTAGACGTATTCAAACAAGCCTGAACATCCTTCAAGCTATTTTCCGTCATGCTGTCGATTTCAGAAATCTTGGCGCAAGCCTGGTCAATCAAATTCTGAGCAGATTCAATTTTTCTGCAAATTGTCTGTCCTTGTCATCGGCGTCATTCATCTTAAGCGCCAAAGACTCCCTAAGTTCTTCCAAGCTACGCTTCTGCGCATCCAGTTGTTCCGTCAACGCTTGTATCTCGGCAACCTTTTCTGTCGCCTCCGCCGACTTGGCTTTCGCACTCTGTTCCGATTCCGTCACAGATACCATCTGGGCCTTCACCAGGTCTGTCATCTTCAGAATTCTTTCGAATTCTTCTGACGCCTTATCGAACAAAGCGCATGTCTTTTCTTCCGCTTCGGTAATGGCCGCCACACGTTCATCCAAATTATCTTTCTGCGGGGCATTCCAAAAGCCAAACATCATCTCGTATACAGCAAGGTTTCTGGTGCAAATAGAGAGAACCGTGACATTCTGCTTTTTGATAGACGCAGCAATCAACATGATTAACTGCGAAAGCGTCTTGGGCGGAAATCCGAAATAGGTCAACTCGGAATCCCTTACGCGGGCTGGTTCCGGCAAATCAAAAGGCAAATATAACCAATCGTTCGTTTTCATCTTTTCGCACAATTGGGCAAAAGGTCGCTTCACATTTTCGAGCGCCTTGCGCAACTGCACCGACCTGACCGTGCGATCGTGAACACTCACGCCAGCATAGGTATGAAGATATTCATCTCGGCTATTTTCTAAAAGATTGATGCTATCAAGAAGCTCTTCGCGCTGTTGACGATTCATCCCAAACCCACTTTTTAAAAAACCGCGCACAAGATAACTTTTTTTAACGCGATTCAGGGGCTATCTTTCGTACAACATCATTCCTTTATGCTTAACTAAAGTTTACATTTTTCGAACTCGGCCAAAAAAGCACGTCCCTGTTCCCATTCGCCCAAATTTGAATCGGAATTGATGTGCCCTAGCGCGCCTGCATTAAACAACTTCGCGCCCCACGCCTCGGCAAAAAATTTCGTACGCGCGGGCGTCATGTACGGGTCGTTTTCGCTCCCCACAATGCAAACAGGCACCGGAAGTTTTTCGGTAGGCATCGGAGCAAAGTTCTTGATGACATCGACCGTGTCGGCATCGGCAGGGGCCACAAGGAAGGCCCCCTTGATATTCGCCGGAAGATTCCCTTGCTGTTTCGCACGCAAAAGCCAGAGAGCCGTCGTTACGACGCCCAGACTATGTGAAACCAGAATCGTGTCGTCCTTCAGCTGGCGGACAGCTTCATCGAGTGTCGCAATCCAATCCTCTTTTTGGGGCTTATCCCAGCAATGCTGATAGACTCGGCTTGCGCTAGACAGGCTTTTGGTCCAAAAAGTTTGCCAATGGTTCGGGCCAGAATTATTTAAACCGGGAACAATCAAGTAGTGCATTCGAGAAGTCCTTTTCTTTCCTATAAAAATAGTATAAAAACAAAGACTCCGCAAAATCGTTAATGCCGTTTTGCCTACTTTACCGCCGCTATCAGACGCACGGAATCGAACGCCTTCAGGTTTCCCATCAGAAAATACCGCTGCTGTAGCGCATTTTCGCCGAGAAATTCGTCGACCTTGAATCCGTAACGCTCAAGCACCTCGAAAACTTCGCGGTCCAAGTAGCCATCGGCCATGGTTTCGCCGCAATCAGCAACAATTTTTCGCAATTCCTGAACCGAATTCGAATAGGCATCTTTTTGCAGGTAATCGAATACAATCGAAATGCCGGTTGATGCAATCTCTGAAAACTGCCGCACGGTTTCTGCAAAAACAGGAAGCGGAAGGTAATATGAGACACCCAGAATGCTAATAACGGTCGGCTTTTTGCAGTCAAAGCCATTTGCGACAAGTCTTTCGACAATGCTGTCCTTGCTGAAGTCAATCGCCACAAAATGGACATTCTCCGAAACGCTCCACTTGAGTTTGCGAATGCGATTTTTCTTGTAGCTTTGCGTCGGAAGCAAATCCAGTTCAAAAACTTCTACATTCGGGTCTTTGTTGCGGAACGAGAACGTGTCTACGCCCGCACCGCAAATTACATATTGAATCTTTCCCGAACGGGCAAGGAGCTTAACGCGATCTTCGGCGAAGCGGCTTCGCGAAAGTACAATCGGGAGAAAATATTTTCGATTGAAAAACTCCACCGAATTTTCCGATTCCTGCGGAAAGCGTTTTAAGATAAAGTTTGAGACTTTATCGTACTCTTCTCGCCCCATAAAATCCAATGCCAAAAAGTCATTGAAAACAGTATGGTCTGGTTGTGATGAATGCCAGGCACGGGCAAATGCGCACAGTTTTGCCGTTAAACTTTCCATTGTATTTTCCTTTTAAAATTTTAGTTGAGGGCCTTAGCCCATAAGAAACGCCCGCGTAGGTTAACCTTACACGGGCGACAAAAATGAATACCGCAATAAACGCCCGTCAACATCGGCCGTTCTTACAACAAAATCCTACAATCAGAGGCAGCATTTTATTTATCCTGTAATCCCTTGAGTCTCTGGGTACGTTCCGCAATCTTTTTGCGGTATACGTTGATTTTGGCAATCGCTTCGGCGATGGGGAGCGCGATATCGAAAGCGCGCACGTTAAAGCGCGTTAACGCCTGCACCGCCTGCGGGCCAAGCTGCGAGCAGAGAACATAATCCAGATCGGCTAGATTCTTTGCTGCCGAGAACATGGATGAACGTTCCACATCTCGCTGACCGCAAGCGCCATCGCCGCATGTGCCGTCGCAATGCTCCGGCTTAACGCGGACTTCGACTTTTTCAAATTTTCCGCTTTCTTCATCGACTTCGTAGACGTCGAACGCCGCAGCATGTCCAAAGTGAACATTGACATTTTCGCCATCGTTTGTGGCGACAGCAACTCTATATTTAGCCATGAGAGAAAGTCTCCTTTACACGGATACGGTCCATGTAGATTTGCGCACCGACATCGTAAACGCCCGGGACGCCAACGGCGTCGGCACGGCAATGTGCACAATGCTTGAATACATTGATGAATACGCCCGCCTGCTCCTGCGCAATCGCAAGAGTTTTCGGTGTCGGAGCAGGAATATCCTTAAAGCCATTTTGCGGAATCAACGGAATGATATTGTACATGATGGCGCCCGCTTCGCGCACGGTGGCCGCCACATCTTCGATGTGCTTGTCGTTAATGCCCGGGCAAAGAACCGTATTCACTTTGATAAGCGTTCCACTCTTTGCAACTTTGCGAATGCCTTCGAGCTGGTTGTGAATCAGAATTTCTGCGGCTTGTACGCCCGTATAGGTTTTACCGTGGTAGAAAATTCTTGCATTGATCATCGCCTCGATTTCAGGGTCCACGGCATTCACCGTAACCGTAAGCGAATCAATGCCCACATCAATGACTTCGTCTGCCTTGTCATTCAGCAAAAGCCCATTGGTGCTCATGCAGCGAATAAGCTGCGGGAATTCCTTTTTTACCAAGCGGAATGTATCTAGCGCAAAAGGAGTTGCCAAGGTGTCGCCTGGGCCAGCGATTCCCACTGTCGTAAGTTCCGGCACAAATTCCAGAGCCTTGCGAATGTACCCGCATGCCTCTTCGGGTTTAATCACCTTACTCGTATTTCCCGGTACCTGAGCATCTTCGTTAATGCGCCTATCACAAAAACGGCACTCGATGTTGCAACCTGGGGCGACTGGCAAATGAATGCGCCCCTTTCGGTTTTTGCAAGCACCAAAACACGGGTGTTCTCTAAAAACTGTTTCTTGACTGGTTGCCATAAAACCTCGCAAGGTATATAAACCTTGCACAAAAATGATCGGTAAAGAACCGATTTAGTTTGTATTAAAAATGGTGAACGTTTTGCCTAGCGTTCTGTAGCGTAATTAATGCTTTAACTTCTTAGCCAAAGAAGTATGGCTATAAAGTTAAAAAACAGAATTGTCAAATTCAATATGAATCCAAGAGCGAAAATAAAAAAAGTTCTTTTTTTTGAGAGAGTGATAGCTTTACGCTAACGCATGTTATAGGCGTTTATTATTGCGAAGCGCTTTTTCGTGCATGCGATAGATTCATGCTAATAAGGGCTATAAGCGGAATTTATAACAACTTAAAAAAAGTGATTTTTTTTGACTAAACGGGTTCAAAAAGTATTGGAAAGAGTTGACTTTAATTCTAACTTGCCTTTGCCTAGTATTTTTGTAGGAAAACATCAAGGAGACACGATAACATGTCTAAGAAATTACGTCAAATTGCTATTTACGGAAAGGGTGGCATCGGTAAGTCCACCACGACTCAAAACCTGACCGCAGGCCTTGTAGAACAGGGGAAACACGTTCTTGTGGTCGGTTGCGACCCCAAAGCAGACTCTACCCGCCTTTTGCTCGGCGGCCTTCATCAAAAGACCGTGCTTGACACCATTCGTGACAACAAAACCGAAATTCAGCTTTCTGACCTTGAAAAGGTCGGCTTTAAGGGCGTGCGTTGCGTAGAATCCGGTGGCCCGGAACCGGGCGTGGGTTGCGCAGGCCGTGGCATTATTACCTCGATTAGCATGCTCGAACAGCTCGGTGCCTATACCGAAGACCTTGATTACGTTTTCTACGATGTGTTGGGCGACGTGGTGTGCGGCGGTTTCGCCATGCCGATTCGTGAAGGAAAGGCCAAGGAAATTTACATCGTGGCCTCCGGCGAAATGATGGCCCTTTATGCGGCAAACAATATTTGTAAGGGTATCGCCAAGTATGCCCAGCACGGCGAAGTGCGCCTGGGCGGTATCATCTGTAATAGCCGTAATGTGGATAACGAACTTGACCTGCTCCGTGCATTCACCAAGGAACTCAACACGCAGCTGATTCAGTACGTGCCGCGCAACAACATTGTGCAGCAGGCCGAAATCCGCAAGAAGACCGTGATTGAATTCGAACCTAAGTCCAGCCAGGCAAACGTCTATCGTGAACTCGCCAAGAATATCGACGAAAACGAACTCTTCACCATTCCGACCCCGATGACGCAGGATCGTTTGGAACAGATTCTCATCGATTACGGCATGATGGAAAAAGACTACCAGATTTAATGTGAGGGTTCATGGCCAAGACTAATATTAATTTGAACATGACCTCAGTCGAAAACCGCGAATATCGACTGGGTACGATTATCGGCTGGGACGGCAAGGCAAGCGACCTGATCAAGGAATCGGCCTATGACGAACGCAGCGCGAAAAAGCATGGCGGTTGCGCGGGCAAGGGCTCGGGCTGCAAACTTTGCGAATTGAATTCCCCGCTGAACCAAGAGACTATGTGCTCTAATGCGATTGTGCAGTGCCAGGTGGGTAACCTTACGGACTGCGCCCTGATTGACCATTCTCCCATCGGTTGCAGCGGCGAAAACTCCAAGTTTAACCTCTCTATGCATAACGGCCTTCGCCGTCGTGGAAAGCCCCTGCAGAATACGCTGAACATCAGCACGAACCTGAAAGAAAAGGACATGGTCTTTGGCGCTTCCGATAAGCTCCGCCAGACCATCCTCGACGCAAAGGAACGCTTTAACCCTAAGGCGATCTTCATTGGCATGGCTTGCGCTACCGCTATTATTGGCGAAGACATTGACTCTATTGCCGAAGAAATGGAACCGGAAGTTGGCGTGCCTATTATTCCGCTGCATTGCGAAGGTTTCCGTTCCAAGCACTGGTCTACGGGTTTCGACGTCGCTTTCCATGGTGTGCTTCGCCAGATTGTGGAACGCCACCCGACCAAGAAACAGAATGACTTGATTAACATCGTTGCCCTCTGGGGTTCGGACTATTTCTCCGAAATGCTTGCTCCGCTCGGATTGCGCGTAAACTACCTTCTGGATACCGCCTCTTTCAAAGAAATTCGCCAAGCCTCCGAAGCGGTCGCTACCGCTACCTTCTGCGATACGTTGGGCGGCTACATGGCGACGGCTCTCGAAGAATCTTTCGGTGTTCCGCAGATTGACGCTCCGCAGCCTTACGGCATCAAGGGTACCGATGCATGGCTTCGCGCTATCGCAAAGGTGGTCGGCAAAGAAAAAGAAGCCGAAGAATACATCGAAAGCGAACACAAGCGCATTGCTCCAAAGCTTGCCGAACTCCGCGAATTTTTCAAGGGCAAGAATGGCATCGTGATGACGGGTTCTGCATACGCACACGGCCTCATCAGCGTGCTTTCGGAACTGGGAATCGGCCACGACGCTGCACTCGTGTTCCACCACGACCCCGTTTACGACGGCGGTGGCGAACATCAGGATACCTTGAAGGAATTGGTCGAAACCTACGGCGACATTCCGCACTATACCGTCAGTAAGACTCGCGCCTTCCAGCTTCCGCAGCTTCTGAAACGCGCCAAGACAGACTTCTTGCTCATTCGCCATCCGGGTCTCGCCTCTGTCGCGGGCCATCTCGGATTCCCGACCCTTACCATGGGCGACGAACATATTCCGGTGGGCTATCAGGGCATTCTCCGTATCGGTGAAATGCTCAAGGGCGTGATTGCACGTACCAAGTTTAACCAGGTGCTCAAACGTAACGTGAAACTCCCCTATTCCGATTGGTGGCTTTCTCAGGACGATCCGTTCTACTTGACCCACCATCCGGAAGCTCTTGAAGATTTGCCGGAACCGAGAAATCTCAAGTTCAGCAAAAGCAAAAAGAAAGACAACGATAACGGCGAAGAAAATAATTCGGAAAATGTATAACTAGGGAGTTTCAAAATGTCTGATTCTACAATTAAAAGAAAAAAGAGTAATTCCATTTCGGACCCCCGATACGCTTGTGCGGTTGGTGCATCTCATACGGTTGTAGCGATTAAGGGTGCAGTTCCTATTGCCAACTGCTCTCCGGGTTGCCAGCTTAAGCAAACCGCATTCCTCACGTTTGAAAACGGTTTCCAGGGTAGCATTTACGCCGGTGCCGGTAACATGCCGAGTGCAAACTCTACCGAAAACGACATCGTTTTTGGCGGCATTAAGACTTTGGATCAGTTGATCAAGTCGACGCTCAAGGTGTTCAATGGCGATCTCTACGTTGTGCTTACCGGTTGCGTGGGCGGCCTTATCGGTGATGACGTTTCCACGTTGGTGCGCAATTACCGCGATTTGGGTTACCCGATTGTGTCTGTCGATACTGCCGGCTTCAAGGGCAACAACCTTTTCGGCCACGAAGAAGTCGTGAACGCGATTGTCGACCAATTCGTTGGCGATTACAGCGGCGAACGCAAAAAGGGTCTGGTAAACCTTTGGTTCGAAACGCCCTACTACAACCAGAACTGGCGTGGTGACTACCAGGAAATAGCCCGCATTTTGCGCGGCGCAGGTTTAGAAGTCAATGTGCTGTTCGGACCCGAAAATAACGGTGTCGCTGACTGGTTGCGCATTCCCGAGGCCCAATTCAACTTGGTGATTTCTCCGTGGGTGGGCGTTCGAAACGCAGAACACCTCCAGGAAAAATACGGTCAGCCGTTCCTGCACATTCCTGAAATTCCTCTCGGCGCCGAAGCGGCAAGCGAATTTATCCGTAAAGTTGTCGAATTTGCCGGAATTGACAAGGAACAGAGCGAAAAGTTCATCAAGGAAGAAAACAGAATCTATTACTACTATCTGGAACACTTCTCTGAATTTTTCGCCGAATACTGGTTCGGTATGCCCAGCGAATTTGCCATTACCGCAGATTCCGCCTACACGCTTGCCTACACCAAGTTCCTCGTGGACCAAATCGGCCTTATTCCGCGCAAGGCGATCATCAGTGACGATCCTCCGCAGAAGTTCCGCGAACAAATCGAAAATGCCTTCCACAACATTAGCGAAGGTGTCGATATTGATGTGGAATTCGAAGAAGATGGTTACCTGATTGAAAAGTCTATTAAGGAAGTGAATTTCTCTTCGGGCAAGCCTTTGATTCTCGCCTCTTCGTGGGAAATCAATATCGCCAACGAAAAGAATGCATTGCTTTTCGAAATTACTCCGCCCTCTAGCGAAACGTTGATTATCAATCGCAGCTTCGTTGGTTACAAGGGTGCGCTTAATTTGCTCGAAAAGATTTATAGCACTTCTGTCGGCGGCAAATAATTTCAAGACAAATTAAACATTTTTTTACTCTCCTAACAAATGTCGCTTGATTATTCAGGCGGCATTTTCTTAAAAAGTTCGAAGTCACTTTTTGTCACGACATCTGTTCAAGCCTAGCCCTATATTAAGCTATAAAGAAAAAGTATTTTACAAACTCATTTTTATTTCTACTTTTGTCGTACAAAAATTCGAGAACATCATGTTCCGAAGAGCAAACAAATCAGAACGAGGATACCTATATGTGTAGACTTTATAATTTTGCTCAAGGCATTCGCCAGTAAGCACTCAACCCCACCAAACAAAATTTAATCAAGTCGTGCAAAAAAGTTTTTTGCATGGTTGCTCAACTCATAAAAATTTTCAATCAGGAGATTTATAAATGAATATCAATTCGAAAAATATTGCTGCCAAGATTATCCTTTTATCTGCAATCACCTCTTTCGCCGCCGAACCGATTTCGGTCACCACAAAAACCGGCGTAACCGCAACACTCTACGGTTTTGCCTCTCTCAACGCCGCCTACGAAGATTCCAAGAGCAACAACGGTAACTTCGCCAACTTTGTTGCCGCTTCTGACCTCACCAACGAAAACGATGGTGGCTGGCACTTGACTCCGAATCTGACTCGAATCGGTTTCAATCTTTCGAGCGGTAACGATACGACTTATTTCAAGGCCAACGGTAAAGTTGAAGTAGACTTTTACGGTGGTGGCTCAGCCAACAATCCTAACCCGCGTCTCCGTCACGGCTACGGTGAAATTTCTTTCGGCAAGACTGGCTTCTCTATTTTAGGCGGTCAAACTTGGGACGTGATTTCTCCGTTGGTAACCCCGACGCTTAACGCAGGCGTTCTCAATAACTCCGGCGACGCAGGCCTTCGTAGGGCTCAGCTGAGACTCACCGAGAAAATCCCCGTTGGTGAAGGTTCTGTGGATATTGCCGCTGCTGTTGTCCGCACCATTGGTGAAAACCAGCCGTACAACTCCTCTTCTGCTTCGGAAACCGGTACCGACGCCGACATTCCTACTTTCCAGGGCCGCATCGGCATTGCGCTTCCGCTGTGGGTAGATAACAAGAAGGCTGGCTTGGGCGTTTCTGGCCATTACGGACAAGAAGAAATCGACTTGGACGCAACCGGCAAAACCAAGGATATTCCCACCTGGTCTGCTAACGTCGACTTGACTCTCCCCATCACAAGCGCAATCACCTTCCTTGGCGAAGGATTCGTCGGTGAAAACCTGGATACATACGCTGCCGGCATCGGTCGTGGATTTGTCGCCAACACCGAAGACCCCGAAAGCGTCAAGAGCATCAAGGCTTACGGCGGATGGTTTGCCCTGCAAGCTAAACTGATCCAAAAACTGGCAATTAATGGTGGCGCAGGTATTGACAAACTGGACCGCGATGACATCGAAACCGTGGGCGGCCGCGAGCAGAACATTTCCATTTTCGCAAACGCCACCTACAGCCTGACCAATGCATTCTCGCTCGGATTTGAATACTTGCACGTTCAAACCGATTACCTGACCGCCGGCACCGTGAAAGAAGCCGACTTGAACCGCTATCAACTTTCTGCAACTTATGGCTTCTAACGAAGGAGACTTGAATAATGAATCAGAAACAAATTTTCGATAAAATCCGCAATCGAATCGCTTTCACATTCCTCTTTAGCCTCGCCTGCGCCACATCTGCAATCGCCGCAGACAAGATTTCCATCGGTTACCTGTCTTCTACAGGTCAAGGAAAATTCTTTATCGCTAAAGATGCTGGTATTTTCGAGAAAAATGGCCTTGACGTAACGCTCGTTGAATTTTCGAATTCCGGCGACGGCATTGCCGCTGTCCGCGCAGGTAAACTCGATGCAGGTGCATTCGGTTCGCTCGCTCCACTTATTCACATTTCGCAGGGTGCTGACATTCGCGTGATTGGCGGCATCATGGGTGGCGATCAGGCCGTGATTACCCGCAAAGAAAACGCAGGCGCCGTCAAGAAGCTGAGTGACCTCAAGGGCAAGAAAATCGCTACCATACGCCTGGGTACTGCCGACGCCATCGTTCGCGGCGGCCTCAAGAAAGAAGGCGTTGACTGGCGAAAGGACGTCACCATCGTAGAACTCAAGAATCCGCCTGCCGTAATCGAAGCCGTCAAGAACGGTAGCGTATTCGCCGGCGTCACTTGGGGCCCTCACGACCTCCGCGCCGAAGAAACAGGCCTTTCTGTGGTGCTCAGGAGTAAGGACATCAACCCCGGCCATATTTGCTGCCGCCTCATTGCTTCGCTCCGCAAAATCGAAGGCCGCGACGACGTTTACAAACGCCTGGTCAAGTCGCTGATCGAAGCCGAAGAACTGGTGCAAAATGACCACAAGAAAAGCGTGGAAATTATTGCCAAGTGGATCAAGCTTGATACCGCTCTTGTCAACAAGGCGTTCTACAGCGGACACGTCACGCAGGATACGGACCCGAACGTGAAGGGTGTTGAATTTTTTTGGGATTTCTTGAAAGATGCTGAATTTATCAAGTCCGACAAGAAAGTCTCCGAATACGTGCGCACCGATTTCTACAAGGCCGCCATTGCGGAACTGCGCAAAGAAAACCCCAAGTCCGAATTCTACGCCAAGGCAGAAAATATTTTCAAGTCCAGGAACTAAGGAAAGTATGACAACAAAGCAAAATGGTTTTGAAGCAACGAATCTCGGTTTTTCGTACGATGGCAGGGCCATCCTGAAAGACATCAACTTGAAAATCAATCAAGGTGAATTCGTATGCCTGCTGGGCGAAAGCGGTAGTGGCAAGACCACTTTGCTTAACCTTCTCGCCGGGCTGACCAAGCCGAGCGAGGGACATGTCTACTGGAAAGGAAAAGAAATCGAAAAGCCTTCTGCAGAAAGGAGTGTAGTCTTTCAGGACTACACCCTTTTCCCTTGGCTTACCCTTCTCCAAAATGTAACGCTCGCCATTAAAAAGACAAAAAAACTGAAGACGAGCTACGCCAAAAATTTAGCCGAAGAATACCTGAACCTAGTAGGACTTTCTGGAAGCCTACATAAATACCCCTTTGAACTTTCGGGCGGAATGCGCCAGCGCGGAGCCATAGCGCGCGCCTTAAGTGTCAGCGCTGACGCCCTTCTTTTAGACGAACCCTTTGGCGCTCTTGACCCTGTAAACAGGGCGAGCTTGCAAGATTTGGTCTTGGAACTTTGCCGCGGTGTCAAAGACCGGCCGATTACAACATTGTTTGTAACGCACGACATTCGCGAAGCTGTTTATCTCGGGAGCCGCATTATCGTTTTAGGTTCTACCCCGGGGCGTATCATTGCGGACATCCCGCTTGATTTTCCGGTAAAGAAGAATCGTGGTGAATGGTTCCGCAACGAAAAAGTCCAAGAAACCATTGCAACTATTGAAGACGCCTACCACAAGGACATCCTTGAAAAACTAGGCCACATTGTACAAGGAGGTGCCAGCATATGAGAACCTTTACAAAATACTTATCCAAGTTTTCGGGAATCCTTTTTCTTCTCTTCTTGTTGGGAATTTGGGTGTTGATCAGCTGCGGCCCAGAATGGGACAGTCAGTATCTATTCCCGTCTCCTAAGGCAATCCTGAAAGCCCTCTTCGATTCTCGTGAAGAACTTTTGCGCAGTGCAGGAGCCTCTCTTTTAAAATTGGTGCCCGCCTATTTGGTGGCATCGATTGTCGGAATCTCTATCGGAATCGTTTCTGGTTCCGTTCCATGGGTATCGAACATGCTAAAACCTATTTCCAGGTTTGCGGCCCCCATTCCGCCAAACGTTTACATTCCTTACGCTATCGCCATTTTACCGACGTTCTACCTGTCTTCGACATTCATCATTTTTATTGCCGCCTTTTGGCCCATCTACTTGAATACGGCTGCCGGTGCCGCCGAAATCCCCGAAAAATACAAGCGTAACGCCGCCATCATCGGAATCGGAAAGTTTGAGTACTTGTGGAGAATCGCCCTTGTAGCAAGCCTGCCGTCAATATTTTCGGGGCTTTCTGTAGGCATGGGACTTTCGTTCATCATGCTTACCGTGGCAGAACTTTTCGGCGAAAATACGGGACTTGGTCACTTCGTGCAATTTTACGCGGACTATTCCGATTACCCCAACATGGTTGCAGGCATCCTTTGGACAGGCATTGTGGTGCTTGCGATTATGGAACTGTTTGAACTTGTTAAACGCAAGCTCCTGTTCTGGACAAAAGCGAATTAGTCATTCTTCAAAATATTTATATTAGCGGTGGAAATTGGAGATTTAAAATGAGCCTGACCCTTGAACGCGCAAAAGAAATCAATAAGGACCACGTGACCGAAGAATCGCTGGTCATCCATTCCCTCAACGTATGCTACGCCATGGGCGCCATGGCCAAGCACTTCGGCGAAGATGTTGAACACTGGCAGGCCGTGGGCTACCTGCACGATTACGACTACCAGGAATTCCCCGAAGAACACCTGCAGCACACCGAAAAGGAACTGCTCGCACAAGGCGTCTCCGAAGAAGACGTGCGCGCCATTTTGGCACACGGTTTTGAAATCGTGAACCAGGTGGAACCCAAGACCAACATGGAAAAGAGCCTGTTCACC
>CADCBQ010000010.1 GCA_902799745.1 Fibrobacter succinogenes
GGGACTTGAACCCGCACGAGGTTGCCCTCAAGGGATTTTAAGTCCCCAGTGTCTACCATTCCACCACCCGGGCTCGGGCGTGGCTTAAATATAGTAAATTTTAACTATGAAATATTTTGTTTTTCTTGTTGCGTTTATAGTTGCCCCCCTTTTCGCCTACGATGGCGATATGGATACCTACCACGAATTTAAGGAAGATCTTTCGCTTGCCCGTGACGGTTATATCGCATGCCTCAACATGGCCATGGAATCGGCTAACGAAAGCACCGAGGGTTCGTTAGAGGGCTGGTTCAACCTCCGCGACAAGGGCGGCGCCCGCTCCTGGATGCAGCTGGATTTTGAGGTCCCTACGTTCAAGTTCCTGAAGATGGAAGAAGTTCCTTACGGCTTTAAACTGAAAGGCTCTCACGGTCCGTACAAGATTGACGCCGAAATCCGCGTGGTCACCCGCGACACCGATATCTTCTACGATGTCAAGTACAATAAGGCAAGCAACGCCGCTGGCAAGGAAATCTTTGGCGAAGTATTCCGCAACGACCGCGTCGTCTTTTACGACGAAAGTACGCCTTGCAAGCGTAAGGCCGTCACCTGTATCAACGAATATTCCCGCGGCACCTTAGGTAAATAAAAAAGGAACCCTTTCGGGGTCCCTTTTAATTGCTCTGTCGCGACAGTTGATTACTTGATGATCAACATTGAGTCGTCCCAAGCCTCGTGCTTTTCGAGGCCGAGGAGGTTGGCCGTCGTAGCAGCGATGTTCGAAAGACCCCAGTCGCCTTCCTTGAGGCCGAGCTTGCCGCCCGTTACGTTATCGTAAAGGATGCAAGGAACCTTGTTGAGCGTGTGGCTCGTCTTGGCCTTGAAGGAACCGTCCTTGTTGACCTTCGGCATGCCAGTCTTCTTGTCGATTTCGTACATTTCGTCGGCGTTACCGTGGTCAGCTGTGATGATAGCAACACCACCGAGGGCGTCGATCACCGGGAGCAAACGGGCGAGGCCGATGTCCACAGCTTCGATAGCCATCGTAGCGGCGCGGAAGGAACCGGTATGGCCCACCATGTCACCGTTCGGGAAGTTGCAGCGGAGAGTCTGGTACTTGCCGCTCTTCAAAGCTTCGATCATGGCGTCGGTGATTTCGGCAGCCTTCATCCACGGGCGCTGTTCGAACGGAACAACGTCAGATTCGTACTTCTGCGTTTCGGAGCAAGCAAACTGCTTGACGCCTGTTTCAGCGAGCCATTCGCCGCTGGTTTCCTTGATTGCCGGAGGCGGAACGAGGAAGCGGTTCGGGAGCTTGAGGTCGCCGTCGTACTGGAGCATGCCAGCGTAGCAGACGTGCGGGAAGCGCTTGCGGTCAAATTCGTTGAAGGATTCTTCTTCGAAGGCGCGGGTGATTTCGATAGCGCGGTCGCCACGGAAGTTGAAAAACACCACGGAGTCGCCATCGTTGATGGTGCCGACCGGCTGGCCGTCCTTCGCAATCACGAACGGCGGGAGATCCTGGTCAATAGCCTTGGTTTCGCCACGGAGAGTTTCGATAGCCTGGGTGGCGTTGTCGAAGTAGCGGCCTTCGCCGAGCACGTGGGTCTTCCAGCCGAGTTCCACCATCTTCCAGTTAGCGTTGTAACGGTCCATGGTTCCAGTTAGCGTTGTAACGGTCCATGGTAATCTGCATACGGCCACCGCCGCTAGCAATGCAAACGTCGAATTCCGGGCTGCGGAGTTCGTCGAGGAACTTTTCGAACGGGCCAACGTAATCGAGTGCGGAAGTTTCCGGCACGTCACGACCGTCGAGCAAGATGTGAACGCGGACCTTCTTGAGGCCTTCCTTCTTGGCCTGGGCAACCATGGCCTTCAGGTGAGAAATGTTGGAGTGAACGTTACCGTCGCTGAAGAGACCGATGAAATGGAGAACGGTGTTCTTTTCGCGGGCGTTACCGGCGATTTCCTTCCAAGCGTCGCGGCCGAAGATTTCGCCACGATGGAATCCTGCACGAGGGCGGCACCCTGGTTGTACACCTGGCCGGCACCGATGGCGTTGTGGCCCACTTCGGAGTTACCCATGTCTTCGTTGGTCGGCATACCGACGGCGCGACCGTGAGCCTTCAAGAGAACGTTCGGGTACATCTTGAAGAGGTTGTCGAGAGTCGGGGTGCGGGCAGCCTTGATGGCGTTGCCTTCGACTTTATCGGTGATACCAAAACCATCCATCACGATGGTTACGACCGGTCCCTTGATGCCGGGGAAGTTGGAAAGTTTCTTGAGCATATTTACTCCGTGTTTGAATTTACGGGCCTAAAGATAGAAAAAAGGCTCCCCTTGGGGGAGCCTTTAAACTTGGTTTTGAACCAGATTACTGAACCTTGTAGAGCTTCACGGTGAAGCTGAAGTTACCGTTGTTGCCTTCGGTGTAGTTCGTGATGGCGAATGCATAGAAGCCTGCGCCGGTTGCAGCGTTGTAGGCCGGGGTCATTGCCACGTAAATCTGGGAAGAGTTCTCGACCATCGAAGAGAGGGTCGGACCGGTAGTCTTGAACATGAAGTCGCTCACGTAGGCGACGGTACGGCCATCGTTCTGTTCTTCGGGCCAAATGTCGACTTCGTAGTCGTCGGCGTAAGGCGGAAGGTCGCCGTTGCTAATCGGGGCGAATACGGTGCCAGAACCGCTAGATGCAGCGATTTCAGGTTCGGACTTGGTTCCTGCCTTGGCAAAGATAATGTCGGCAGTTGCTGCGCTTGCGGCAGGCACTGCAGTGCAGGTTGCAAGGCTAAGACCCGGGTTAATGTCCGTAGAAAGATCAACCGTGCAGGTCGTCATCGGAATTTCGTTTACTTGCGGCTCCGGTTCTGGA
Organism: Fibrobacter succinogenes; assembly: GCA_902799745.1. Lineage (GTDB taxonomy): Bacteria > Fibrobacterota > Fibrobacteria > Fibrobacterales > Fibrobacteraceae > Fibrobacter > Fibrobacter succinogenes_Q. The sequence continues at coordinate 2,853 of CADCBQ010000010.1, forward strand.
TTCTGTTCTTCTACGTAGCAGTAGAGAAGAGAGTCGCGCACAAACGGAATGGTGACCGTGTTGGAGAACTTGGCGGGAGCGCCAATCGGATCGTCGCTTGCCGTGACCGTCACGATGAGGCTATAGGCGCCGCATCCGGTAAAGCCCGGATCCTTCATGTTGACCATGACGCCTGCCGAATTCATCGAGTTCAGGTCGATGTCGTTCGGAGAGGGGAAGAGAATCTGGTTCGAGGTAATGGTGACATTGACCGGAAGCAGATTGTTGGGGTCAGTGCCCTTGCCGACCGTGTAAGTGATGCCAGTAAACTGAATCTGGTCGCGGGTTTCAGCGGTGTCAACGGTGATGTCAAGACCGAAACGGCCTTTGAAACGCATGTCGTCGCCCGAAAGTCTAGAGCTGAGGTCGTTGCTAACGGTGATGTTTGCGTCCTGTTGGGTCGGAACGACAATCGGATTGTCCGGATTGTTCGGATCGGGTTCGCTAGAAGACTTGCTGTCGCTTCCGCATGCAATGAGTCCGAATGCGCCAACAGCGAAAACGGAACTCAGGAAAAGTTTCTTTGCAAAAATCATGATTTTTCCTCATAAAAAGTTTTTCTGCCCTTGAAAATAAACAAAAAAGGCCAAAAATGCAAACAAAAATGTGTAAATTTTGGCTAAAATAAGCGAATTTGGGCGTTTTTGCGCAATTTTTTGAGTTGTAGCACGCTTTTTTGCTACTTCATGCCGCGAATAATGTCGCGAAGGCGAGCCGCTTCCTCGAAATCGAGCCTGGCCGCAGCTTCTTTCATCTGGCGTTCCAGGTCTTCCAGCTGGGATTGCGGTTCTGGATTCTTCGACTTCGCATGCTGCGGAGCCTGCCCTGAGCTAGTCGAAGGGCTCAGAATGACACTGTTGTCGCGTTTCGAGCCTCGTACGCCCTTCTTCTTCGTCTTGCTTGAGGGCTGTAGCGGTTCCATCGGGCGGATGCCGGTGCTATCGTCTTCCCAGTCTTCGTCGACGGAATCGTCGCCGATATCGCCGAGCGGGTCGTTGATTCTCAGGTCGTCTTCGAGCTTGCGGGTCACGGACTTCGGCGTGATGCCATGTTCCTTGTTGAACTCTTCCTGAACGGCTCTGCGGCGGGCGGTTTCGGTGATGGCCTTGTCGAGGCTGTCGGTCATGTTGTCGGCGAACAGGAGCACCGTGCCGTTCACGTTACGGCTTGCGCGTCCCATCGTCTGGATTAAGCTACGGTAGTTACGGAGGAAACCTTCCTTGTCGGCGTCGAGAATCGCGACCATGCTGACTTCGGGCAGGTCCAGACCTTCGCGCAGCAAGTTGATGCCCACCAGCACGTCGAATTCTCCGGTGCGGAGTCCCCGGATGAGTTCGTGGCGCTCCAGCGTCTTGATGTCGCTGTGCAGGTAACGCGCGCGGATGCCCGCTTCCACGAAAAAGTCGGTAAGGTCCTGCGCCATTTTCTTGGTGAGTGTCGTGACCAGTACGCGGTCGCCGTTCTTGACGACTTCCTCGATGCGGTACAGCAGAACGTCCATCTGACCCTTGATGGGGAACATCTCGATTTTCGGATCCAGAAGCCCGGTCGGCCTGTTAATTTGTTCGGTAACGACGCCGCCTGTTTTTGTCAGTTCGTAATCGCCGGGGGTGGCACTCACAAAAAGCACCTGCTTCGGGTACATGTACTCGAATTCGGCAAAATTCATCGGGCGGTTGTCGAGTGCACAGGGGAGGCGGAACCCGTACTGCACCAGCGTTGTCTTGCGGCTCTTATCTCCTTCGGCCATGCCTCCCACTTGCGGAATACTCACGTGCGATTCGTCCACCATCAAGAGCCAGTCATCGCCGAAGTAGTCGATGAGCGTAAACGGGCGTGTACCCGGGGCGCGGTTTTCGATAATGCGGGAGTAGTTTTCGATGCCGCTGCACATGCCGGTTTCGCGGATCATTTCCATGTCGTAGCGGGTGCGGCTACTGAGACGCGCCGATTCCAGCACCTTGCCTTCCTTGTCAAGTTCCGCGAGGCGGTCGGTGAGTTCCATCTGCATGCGCTGCAAGATTCCTGCGCGGCCTTCTTCCTTGGTCACGAAGTGCTTTGCCGGAGCGATGGTCATTTCATCGAGTTCCTGCGTGACTTCGCCGGTGACCATGTTGAAGCGCACGAGCCTATCGACTTCGTCGCCGAAAAGTTCGATGCGGAGCCCTTCTTCGTCGTAGCTCGGGTGAATTTCAATCACGTCGCCGTGCACGCGGAAAGAACCGCGTTCTAGGCTGAAATCGTTTCTCGTATATTGAATGCGCACCAGGTCGTGCAGAATCTTGTCGCGGTCGTAAACGTCACCTTTCTTGATTCGCACCATCAAGTCGAAATATTCACTAGGGCTTCCCAAACCGTAAATACAGCTCACAGATGCGACAATAATCACGTCGCGGCGGGTCAGTAGATTCGCTGTGGCGCGCAGGCGGAGTTTGTCGATTTCGTCGTTGATGCTCGCGTCTTTTTCAATGAACGTGTCCGTGTGCGGAATGTAGGCTTCGGGCTGGAAGTAATCGTAATAGCTCACGAAGTATTCCACCGCGTTGTGCGGGAAGAACGCCTTGAATTCCTGATAAAGCTGCGCCGCCAGCGTCTTGTTGTGAGTGAGAATCAGCGTGGGCTTGCCTACGTTCTTGATGACGTTTGCCATTGTGAACGTCTTGCCGGAACCGGTCACGCCAAGCAGCGTCTGAAACTGTTCGCCGTGCTTGAAACCTTCCGTTAATTCTTCAATGGCCTTCGGCTGGTCACCCGCCGCGCCATAAGGGCTCACAAGTTCAAAGTTCGCACGAGTCGGTGACTGGAACTGCTTCAAGTGCCCCGGCAAACTCTGCTCGGGCGGTAGCGGTTTCGCTATCGGTTTTGCATACGGATCGGGTGTAATAGTCTTGCGAGCGCGGGCCATGTGATATAAGAATAATGAACGATGAAAAATTAACAATAAATAAAAGGCTTCGTTTTAATTTTATATTTGGTTTGTAATGGAATTGTTGAAAAAAATAGGATTGCTCTTGACTGTATTCGTGGCGCTTGTTGCCGCGGCGACTGAAGATGCATCCGAAGACGATTTCCAGCGTTATTCCGTGGTGCCCATTCTCGGTTATACCGAAGAAACGGAATTCCAGATTGGCGTGATGGCGCTTTTGTTTCTAAGACCCGATGAACAGGGTGGAAACGTGCCTGAAATTGGACTCACGGCTTATGGTTCTACGCGTGGACAGCTGCAGTTGCAACTGGAACCCTACTACTATTTATTCCATGACCAAATCAGTATTTGGGGCCTGCTCAAGTACCAAGATTGGGTGGCTGGTTACTATGGTCGAGGTAACGATCCCGATATCGATGTATTCACCAATTTTAATCGAAAAAAGTTCCAGTATGGCACGCGAATCGAGTCTAGAATCGGGCTCCCTAAGGCGTTTAAGTACGGCGTCGAAATCCATGCGGAATATACGGAGATCGATTTTGAACAAGGAAAGATAACGGATTTGCCGGACGATCATTCCGGATGGCGTAACGGTGCGGGGTATTTGATCGGACTTGATACACGCGATAACATCAACTGGACGCGTCACGGCTTTTTAGCTCAGTGGCAGCAGATGTTCTATAGCGACCGTTTGGGCGATTACACCTTCGATGTAGAATCGCTCGACCTGCGTGGCTACTCGAGCTTGTCAAAGACGACTTCGGTGGCGCTGGGTTTCTTGTGGCAGCGTGCCGATGGCGATGTCCCTTTTGATATGCTGGCCGGTCCAGATGGAATTTGCCGATTTCGCGGGGTAGAAAGCCTTTATTTCGGTGATAACCAGGCTGTCATTATGCAGGCCGAAGTTCGACAGCTTATTTGGTGGCGTTTGGGTGGCCATGCTTTTTTCGAGGGCGGAAAATCGGGACGCTATTTTGGTGAACTTGTTCGTAACGACTGGCACCGGTCTGTTGGTGCAGGCGCTCTTTTAGGCCTAAATCTTAAACAAAATCTGTTTGCCCGCGCTGATTTTTCGTGGGTTGATTTCGATCATTTAGGCTTGTCGTTCTACGTTCGTCAAGCATTTTAGGCTGTTTGTCTCCATTTTATCACCTATTTTTGCAATTATGTCGTAATTGTAAGGTTTTGTAAAGAAATCTCATTATAATTTTATTATTTTTGGCAAAAAAATAAAACGAGGTATATTATGAACGAAATGAAAGAAAAACTCAAGGCCTTCTTTATGTCTGATCTCGGCGTCGATGGCGACGTGCTCCAGTTCGATACTCCGCTTTTTGGCGAAGAAATCGGCCTTGATTCCGTTGATTCTCTCGAAATCATTTCCTTTGTCGACTCTAACTTTGGCGTGTCCATGACGGGTGTTGCCAAGGAAAACTTCCAGAGCATCGACACGATTGCTGCCTATATCGAATCCCATAAGGCTTAATTTTTCTTTTTCTGTATGATGACACCTGACGATAAGCGCTGTGTGGTTACCGGTCTTGGCGTAATTTGTGCCGTCGGTAACAATGTTGAAGAAGCCTGGAAAAGTGCACTGGATTCTGTTTCCGGAATTCATAAGACGACTTCGGTCGATACCGTGAATTGCTATGCGGACTTGGCTGCCGAAGTCAAGTGCGATACCCTTGATGAAATTGACGCTCCCGAAGAAAAGGACCGTGTCTCGAAACTTTGCATCAAGGCCGCGAACGAAGCCCTTGCTGATGCCGGTCTCAAAAACTTTAACGATGACCAACGTGTAAGCGTGGTCATCGGAAGTTGCGTGGGCGGCGTTCTTTCGATTGAACAGTATCATCAACATGGTCGCGACGCTTCTGAAATTGCAAAGATGCCTATTGCGTCGATTGCATCTCAGGTGGCAGAAACTTGTGGGGCCGGCGGTATTGTCACAAACGTGGCGAATGCTTGCGCTGCTGGTACCATTTCGATTGCAGTTGCCTGCGACTTGATTCGCGCCGGTAAGGCCGATGTCGTAATCGCGGGCGGCGCCGATTCGTTTGCTTCGGTCCCGTATTCCGGATTCCTTTCTTTGCATGCGCTCGATGAAAACGGATGTTCTCCGTTTAACCGCTGCAACGGCATTACGCTCGGCGAAGGTGCCGGCATTGTGATTGTGGAATCGTACGAGCATGCTCAAAAGCGTGCCGCCAAGCAGTACTGCGAAGTGCTCGGCTCGGGTGTTACTAGCGATGCAAACCACATTACCGCTCCGCGTGAAGACGGTCTTTGCCTGATGGAAGCGATTAACCGCTCTGTCAAGAATTCGGGCATTGCCAAAACCGATATCGGCTATATCAATGCACACGGTACGGGTACGGGCAAGAACGATAACGCCGAAATGACCGCCTTCAAGGCCTACTTTGGCGAAGAAAACCCGACGGTGAGCGTGAGCTCGACCAAGGTGCTTACAGGCCATTGCCTGGGTGCTGCCGGTGCTATCGAAGCTGTGTTCAGCATCAAGGCTCTTACTACGGATACCGTTCTTCCGACCTTCCCGTATAGTGAAGAACAGTCTGCCGCCCTCAAGGAAAAGGTCGGCGATATGGACTTTGTGCAGAACAAGGCCCGCCATAAGGAACTCAAGTGCGTGCTGAGCAACAATGTGGCATTCGGTGGTACGAATGCGGCAATCGTGTTCTCGAAGGAACCGGGAAATGTGACTGCCCAGCCCGCCAAGGATAAGAAGATTGCCGTGACGGGTGTGGGAATTGTGTCTCCGCTCGGCAACAGCAAGGCCGCTTACCTTGAAGCTGTCAATGCTGGCAAGAAGCCCGAGTCTGCCTCGGTGCATTCCACAATCGCCCTTGACGACTACAAGGAACTCGGCATCAAGATGGCTTTCTATCGCAAGCTCGACAACCTGGGTCAGCTCCAGACGGTGTCCGGCATGCGTGCGCTGCAAGATGCGAACTTCAAGGTGACCGACGAAAATGCGATGGATATCGGCATTATCGTGGGTACCAGCGAAGGTGGTCTTGGCGCAACTTACGATTTTGAAGAATTGATTGCGGGCCTTGGCAATGCCGGTGGTTCCGCCTTCAAGTTCCCGCACACGGTTTATAACGCTGCGGGTGGTTATCTTTCTATTTGCTCGGGTATCAAGGGCTACGGTGTTACCATTACCACAGGTCCGCTTTCGGGTCTCGATAGCATCGGCTACTCCATGAACGTGATTCATGACGGTCAGCAGCAGGCCATGATGGCCACCGGTACCGATGAAAACCTGCCGATTATTACGGAATTTGCGCAGAAGCTCGGTGTGGCCGCAAACGATGTGGTTGCCCCGTATTCGGATTCCGAAGGTTTTGTGGTGGGCGACGGTTCTGTGTCCATTATGCTCGAAGAAGAATCTTACGCCAAGAATCGCGGCGCGAAGGTATACTGCTATGCGCTTGGTTTCGGCCATGGCCGAAAAAACGTGAAGTTCGGTAAGCTGGTCGGTTCTGACGAAGCTTTGGATAAGGCAATTGCCGATGCTCTTGCCGACGCCGGAATCGCCGCAAGCGAAATTGACGCGGTCTGCGGATTTGCAAACGGTTGCAAGCGTATTGACGATATCGAAAAGGGCGCCCTTAAGCGCGTGTTCGGTGAAAAGCTTGCCACGATGCCGCTCTTTGAAGTCAAGGAACGCACCGGTGAAGGTCGTGCGGGGTCTGCCGCTCTTGCTGCAGGCGAAGCTGCTCTCTTGTTGAGCGGTGAACTTGCATGCGACAACGCTTACTTTGTGGCGGCAGATGGTTCTGTCTCGGCAAAGACGGCTGAATCGGCGAATCTCAAGAAAATTTTGGTGATTTCTTATGCGGCGGGTGGCTCTTACAGCGCCGTCGTGTTCGGAAAATAGTGTTTAGGTAGAAGGAGCTTGAATATGAAAGTTGCTTTGGTAACAGGTGCTTCTAAGGGTATCGGCAAGGCTTGCGCCTTGCGCCTTGCTCGCGATGGCTATACTGTCGTGGTGAACTACTCCAGTTCCGACGAGGCAGCCCAGCAGACTTTGGACCAGATTAAGGCCGAAGGTGGCGACGGCATGATTTACAAGGCGAATGTCGCCGACCTTTCTCAGGTGAAAGTCATGATCCGCGAAGTCTTCAAGGCTTACGGCCGCATTGACGTGCTCGTGAACAACGCAGGCATCGTGCGCGACGAATACTTGATGATGATGAATCCGGAAACCTTGGACAAGTGCTTCGACCTGAACGTGAAGGGCTACTTCTATTGCGCTCAGCAAGTCGCCGTGAAGATGTATAAGCAAAAGTCCGGCGTGATTATCAACATGAGCTCTGTATCTTCGAAGTTTGCTCTCGCTGGCCAGGCTGTTTACAGCGCTACCAAGGGTGCCGTGAACTCCTTGACTCAGACGCTGGCTAAAGAACTTGGTGGCTTTGGTATTCGCGTGAATGCCGTGGCTCCGGGCTTTATCGCTACCGAAATGATCGAAGCGATTCCCGAAGAAACTCGCAAGGGCTACCTCGAAAAGATTCCTCTGAAGCGTTTTGGCTCTGCCGACGAAGTCGCCAACATTGTGTCTGCGCTTGCCTCCGACCAGTTCGCCTACGTGACCGGCCAGGTATTCGTGCTCGACGGAGGTCTTTCTCTATGATGAACATTTACGAAATCAGCGAAAAGATTGCACAGCGTCCGCCGTTCCAGATGATCGAGCGTGTCACGGAACTCGTGCCGAACGAATCTGCTGTTGGCATTAAGAATGTGAGCGTGAACGAACCGTACTTTACCGGTCACTTTCCGGGCACTCCGATTATGCCGGGTGTGCTCATTGTGGAAAGCTGCGCTCAGCTTTGCTCGCTTGTAATCGAAAAGCCTGCTGAAGATCTCGAAAAGAATCTCTATGTGCTCCTGAAGATTGACGGGTTCAAGTTCGTAAAGCCGGTGATTCCGGGTGACCAGCTTGAAATTTCTGTCAAGAAGACGAAGGAAGGTGGCGTGCTGGTCGGCTTTGACTGCATCGTCAAAGTGAACGGCAATGTCCATGCGAAGGGCGCCTTGACCTTTACGAGCATCCCGAAAGAATCTCTCGGAAAATAATGAAAAAGAAGAACCCGCTGTTTGAACTTTTCATGCAGTTCGTCATGGTGGTAGTTATCTACACCGTGCGAGTTTATTTGCTTGTATGGAATCGTCCGAAGGTTACCTTTCTCGGCGAAACAGTGAAGTCTCCGCGTCTTAAGACGCCTTCGGTGATTATTGCAAACCATACGAGCATGTGGGATCCCCTCATGATGCTCGCAATCTTTTTCCATGATAGAAGCATCGTGGTGGCGAAAGATCAGATTGAAGACCCGCATTTTAGCTGGGCGCTCACTCGCGTAAAATGCGTGATTCCTTGCGATCGCTTTAACCTGGATACCGAATGGGCCTTGATTGCAAAGCGTGAACTTGAAAAAGGCAACTCGGTGATTATCTTCCCCGAAGGCAAGTGCCGCTATGACGGCTTGCTGAATGAATTCAAGACGGGTTTTGCATTCCTTGCTCGCAGCACCGGCGCTCCGGTCTTGTCGGTGGGTATCGACGGTATTTACAAGCGTGGACATCGCACGCAGATTGTTGTAAGCGAACCCGAAAAGATTGAACGCGTAAAGGGCATTCCTTCTTCGAAACACTTGGCCGAACGCAGCGAATACTTTAGGCAGAAAGTTTGGAGCCTCAAGCAGCAAGCGCTGGGTAAGACTGAAATGACGCCGCTTCCGGTTGCAGCTGAAACGCCCGAAGAGGTTGTGGCATGAAGACTGGGTTGGTGTTAGAGGGTGGTTCTCGTCAGACCATGTTCAGTGCAGGTGTGATTGACACCTGGCTTGACGAAGATATTGATTTTAATTACGTGGCCGGTGTTTCTGCCGGTGCGCATGCGGCGGTCAACTTCATTACGCGCCAGCAGGGTCGCTTGCGCTTTATCGTGCTCCCGACTCGTCTGCAGAAAGGCAAAAAGTGGGCGAGCAAGTTCATTGGAATTCAGAAGGAATTCCATGCGCTGAACTATCTGGCTGCCGATGGCGAAATGCCGTTTGATTTTGAGTCGTACCACAATTCCAAAATCGAATGCGAAATTGGACTCACTTGTTGCGAAACAGGTCGCGCTGAATTCAAGAGCGAAAAGAACGACAAGAAACGATTGCTGGACTTGATCAGTGCCAGCTGCGCTCTGCCTATGATTTTCCCGATGGCGGAACTCGACGGCAAGCATTACGCCGATGGTTGCATTTCGGCAGCGATTCCGTTTGAACGCGCCTTCGAGAAAGGCTGCGACAAGGTGGTTGCCATTTCGACTCATTATCCGGGCGAAGCGGTAACGGATTTCCGCAAGTACCGCGCGATTTTGAATCCCATGTACAAGCGCAAGTATCCGGACTTGTTCCGTGCGCTCATGGTTCGCCTGAAACGCTACGAAAAAATGTTCGTGCGTATGGAAAAACTGGAAAAAGAAGGCAAACTCTTCTTGATTCGCCCCGTTATCGACTTGTGCGACCAGTTTGACACCAATATGGATAAGATGAATGAATCTTACGAACATGGTGTCGAAATCGCCAAAAATCGTATGGCGGATTTAAAGGCTTTCCTTGAAATTTAAAAAGCAATCCTTTTGAGGATTGCTTTTGCTTTTCAAATTATGTTGTCTTGATTATTCAGCTTCGATCGGCACGAAGGCGTTCTTGCTGTCAAAGCCTTCAGGCAAATCCCAATCGTCGTCCTTGGGCATCGCGGCGGCCTTCGGCTGAACCGCAGGTTCCGGGGGAAGCATGCTTGCAACGGCGCTGTCCGGCTTGGCCGCTGTAGAATCGGTGGTTGCAGAGGCTGCGGGTGCTGCATCCGGTGCAGGCAAGCTGATCATGATGCCATGAGCGGCGGCTGTTTCTGCGGCCGCGGCGTGAACCTGCGGCGGCGTGAATCCCGGAACTTCGATCCATGGGAGCGGGCGGCCTTGTTCGGCGCTACCACCTGCGATAATGCTACCGGTCATCGGGTCAACTGTCAGCTGGCCGCGTTCGTTCGGGAGTACCAGCGGAACTTCTCCAGCGGCGAGCATCGAAATGTCGAGGAAGTCAATCTTTTCGGGCAGGCCCAGAATGTCGATTTCTTTCTTAGCGAAGTCGGCCCATTGCGGCAAGCCACCGCTGGCGCCTGCAATACGCGTGCGGCCCGATTTCAGCGGCTTGTTATCGTCGAAGCCCACGTAGCTACCGATGGCAATCACGGAGTCCGTTGCAATGCCGTTCTTTTCATTCACATAAGTCGGGAGTGCACCAAGGAAGGCCACGTTGCGGTAATCGTTCGTGGTACCGGTCTTACCGAGGGCGGGATAGCGCAGCGTAATGGCTTTATCCGGCGAGGTCACCGTAATGTGCGTGTACTGGCTGCGGGCGGTACCGTTCGTGAACACGGAATGCAGCATCACTGCCATCTGCGAGGTAATCGAGTCGCCGAGCACAACCTTGCTTTCGCTCTTGTTTCTAAAGATCACCTTGCCGTCGCGGTTCTTGATTTCCTTGATGAAGCACGGATCGGTCCAGTCGCCATCGAGACACTTGAATACCTTACCGGTTAAGAGCGTCTGGTAAGCGGTCGAAATTTCAGCCAGCGTAATGTCGTTCACGCCGAGCGGCATACTGAACACTTTCTGCAACTTCTGGTGAATGCCGATTTCTTTTGCGAAACGTGCATACTCGGCAAAGGCGAGCGAGCGCCTGTAATCGGGCCAGTAACGCAGGTGTTCTGCATCCAGGTAATCCACTTCGCTGTCAACAGGTTCGATCATGGTCGAAAGGCGCTTCATGTCGGCGAGCGTAAAGTGGTTGAGCAACACCACGGAATCCAGCGGCGGAAGCTCAATCGTTGGGTCAAGTTCTTGTGCCTGGCGTTCGCGCAAGATTTCGGAATAGCGCTTGTAGTTGTGCTTGATAAATCCAAGAGTCTTTGCGTCTTTCTTGGACTGTTTTACTGCAATGTCGTTAAAGGTGCCGTAGCGCAGGTTCAACACATCGCGGGCTTTGTCGTCTTTGCCTTCGAGTCTGTAGCGTTCGGCAAGAGCGTCGCGGGCCTTGGTGAATTCAATTTCGCGCTTGGTATCTTCTTTTAGAATCAAGCCGTACTTGTCGCGCAGGCGTTCAAAGAACTTCTTGGTGTCTTCGTCTTCGTGGCGGGCCATGTCGTTCACGACTGCAATGTCGTAGAATTCTTCGAGAGAAAGCTTGTCGAGCAAGTGCTCCAAGAGCCAGATGCTTGCGATGTTTTCAGAACGCGTGGCAGACCAGGCGATGCTTACGACGTCACCCTTGTTCTTGTGGTCCGGACGCGGGAAGTAGAACTGGTTCGTGAACTGGAAAACGTTGAAGTCGTTTTCGAGCATGTCCAAGTAATTCCAGTGGTACTTGAGGGCGAGTGCATAAAGAATTGGTTTCCAGCTAGAACCCAGCTGGCGCACAGCCTTAAAGCTACGGTCAAATCCGGTGTTGTGGAAACCGCCCTGGCTTGCAATCACGTTGCCGTTCTGGATGGCGAAAAGGGCGCCTTGCAATACGGGTTCCGTTTCAATCTGGCAGGGAGCGAATCCGTCAACGGTCTTGTCGTCCATCACGCTCACCAGCAGGATGGCGCCCTTCTTGAGCTGCGGTGCCAAAATCTTGTTCACGTCGCCGCCGGCCTTTTTCGCGAAGTCCTTCACGGCTGCTTCAGAGACCAAGCCCTTGAGCTGGCCGAAGCTGAGAGTCAATGCCTTCAGACCGCCTTGGTCGTCGACCATGATGCTATCGACGGTGCCGTACAGGTAGTCACCCTTGCGCGCCGTCTGGGCGCGGTTTGCGAACTGTGCCTTCGGGAGCACGAAGCCGCCGAGCTGCATCTGGAGCCCGCTGATGTTTGCCTGCAAAGCGGTCTTTGCGGCGTCCTGGCTGCGGGCGTCTACGGTCGTCGTAATCGAAAGCTGAGCCTTGCGCCAGTCTTCGATGCCTTCGGCTTCAAACTTTTTCTGGAAGAATTCTCCGTCCAGCTTTTCTTCGATGCGGTCCAGCATGGTGCTCACGCTAAAGCGGAAGTTACCATGGTTGAATTCCAGCGGCTTGGCGAGCGCTTCGCTCATGTCTTCTTCGGAGATGTAATTCTCTTCGACCATGCGGCCGAGTACATATTCCAAACGTTCCTTACCGCGGGCCAGGGCCTTTTCGCGGCGTTCGGCGCTACGCTGAATGAACGGGTCGTAGTTGAACGGACCTTTCACCGAACCTGCAATAAAGGCGCATTCGGCAAGTGTCAGGTCCTTGAGTTCCTTGTTAAAGAAGTACTGGGCGGCAATGGCCACGCCCTTTCCGGTACCCGAAACGTGGAACTGGTTCAGGTAGAATTCCAGGATGTCTTCTTTGCTAAAGTGCTTTTCCATGCGGAGCGCGTTAATGAGCTCCTTGCCCTTTTCCTTGATGCTTCTTTCTTCGCGGCCAAAAATGTTCTTCACGGTCTGCTGGGTCAGTGTAGAGCCGCCCTGGCGCATGTGCCCGCTCTTGATGTTCGAAATCATGGCGCGGGTAAAGCCGTAAATGCTGAATCCGGAGTGCGTCCAGTAGCCGGCGTCTTCGGCAGCGATCAAGGCGTTCACGATATTGGCCGGAATGTCGCCGTAAGGCACGTACACGCGGTGGTTTGCGTCAAAGAAGGCGCCCAAAAGTTCTTCGCCATCATTATAATAGACTCGAGTTTCGCCCGAAAGCACCTGCAAAATGGTGGAACGGTTGAATTGGTTGTCCGGATCCTGGGTCGGGAGTATCTTGAATACTACGATGTAGGCGGGAATGCAGCAAATGAGGCCGACTAAAGCGAAAGCGGCCACGATTTTGAACAATTTGGAGAAGTGACGCATATATAAAATTTAGAAAATTTGGTTTTTCGCTCCATGTAATGTAAAAAAAAGTGCCATTATGGGGCTAAATTTGCCATTTTTGGGTCGATACCCTTGAAATTTTGCCGAATTTTATCTAAAATTTGTGTCCCCAAGATGGGAAGATGGCCGAGCTGGCCGAAGGCGCGTCCCTGCTAAGGACGTATAGGACTTAATCCTATCGCGAGTTCGAATCTCGCTCTTCCCGCTGCAAAGACCCTCTGGAGCAATCCAGAGGGTCTTTTGCTTTAAAAAGAATTCCATTCCTAAGAATAACTTGTGCTACCTTCAAAATAAGAAGGAATTGCCTTTTTCAGAGGAAAAAAAGAATTTTTATTGTTTTTAGAGGATGTTGTATGTGGCCTTCGCAAAAGTGTGCGAATGAGTGTCGCAGCGGCAAGTTTACTTGCCGATATGACCGAATGTAGCCACGGACGCCGATAGGCGTCAACTCCGAGCTGGGTTCCCTCCCGCATAATAAAAAAGAGAAAAAATTTTTCTGTCGGGTCTTTTTTTACTTGATTTTTCTATTTTCAGAATGGATATTATAGGAAAAGTTTTCCAAGGAGCAAATATGAAAGCATCAAGTTTTATTGTGGGTCTTGCTGTAGGTGCCGCGGCCGCTATTGCCGCATCCAAGAAAATTAAGGCCCTTTGCGACGATGAAGATGATTCTTGCGATTGCGACAGCTCCGCCCTTAAGGATGCCGAAAACGCTGCAGAAACGCTTCGCAGTTCTATCGATAGCCTCAAGAGTGAACTGAGCACCCGCATCGAGTCCGAACAGACTTATGCCGCCCAGTGCGAAGACCTCAAGGACCAGGTCGCCAAGAAAGATGCCGAAATCGGCAACCTGAAAAACCTCTGCGACAAGCAGGCTGGCGAAATCAGCAAGCTCGAAGCCGCTAAGGCAGGCTAATTAACCGCAAGATTTTGCAATTTATCCGATTTCCGATGAGGGATTCGGAGTTTTTCGTTTAATAAAGGTATATTTGACCCATGACAAAGTACCTTTTTGTTCTGACTAGTTCCCCGAAGGATTTTTTCTGTGAACAGACGCTGGTGGCGATTGCGTCTCTCCGCGTCCATAACCCGGGCGCTTTCGTAACGCTCCTGACCGACGACAAGACGGCGGCGACTCTGACCGGCCCACGTGCGGTCCTTAAAGATGCGGTCGATGAACTCAAGGTGCTCACCCTCGACGAAAAGTTCACGCCCATGCTCCGCTCCCGTTACCTCAAGACGGTCATGCGCAATGTCATCGACGGCGATTTTCTGTACATGGATTCCGACATTGCTATTGTAGGCGATCTCTCGATTCCCGAAGAATGGAAGGGCGGCATTTATGCGGTGCTCGATTTCCACACCAATCTTTCGAAGGCCATCAACCGCAAGAAGGTTTTGAACAACGCGAAAATGATGGGCTTCTCGCCGATTCTGAACGACGAAATCTTTAACGGTGGAGTGATGTTTGCGGCAGACACTCCCGAAGCCCGCAAGTTCTTTGAAACTTGGCACGAACTTTGGCTCTATTGCGTGTCCAAGAATTTCCCCTACGATATGGCAAGCCTTGCCGAAACGAACTTCAAGTTCGGCTACATTACGCAAAAGATGCCCGGTGGCTGGAACTGCCAGCTGGCCTACGGTAATCGTTTCTTGCCCACGGCAAAGGTGTTGCATTTCTTCGGCTCGCGAATCATCGATACCCGTGGCCACAAGGTGCCTGCCAGCATGGACCTGTTCTTGCCCAAGATTTTACGCAAGGACTTCTACACCAACCTGAAGAACATTCCGGTGAAGGTCAACGCCGACAAGAGCATTACGATTAACGAGTACTACGACGACGTGATTGCCCACGCCAAGGAAGAATTTGAATTCCAGACCCGTAAGGTGGGGGCGGCGGGCGCCTACATTATTCGCAGCTACGCCTTCGCCAAATCGCTCGCCTGGATTTATAAGAAGATGCCGTTCCTCGTGTTCCCCTTGAGAGTGCTCGGAAAAATCCTCGGGAGGTAACGATGAACCTGCTTTTCAATCTGGTCGCAGTTCAGCCGATTCACAGCGCCAAGTTCCATGGCGGTGGCTCGTACGGCGAAGTGATTTTCTGGGCGCTGGTCAAGCGCGGCGTACAATTCAGCTGCGCCTACGATAGCCGCAAGTACCTGGATCCGATGATTCTCGATGCCTGCAAGACGCAGAACATCCCGCTGTTCGACATTAACGAAAAAACGCCGCAGCAGATTATCGACGAAAACCAGATTGATACCTTCTACACCCCGCTTTACTCGCTTGAAAAAAAGTGGGACATTGATGTCAAGGATTTCGTGTTCACTTGGCATGGCGTGCGCGCTCTCGAAATGCAGTACAGCTGGGCCGGTGTCGGTTTCGCCAAGAAGCTCGGACAAAAATTCGAAGCTTTGGTACGCTACCGCGAAAGTTGGAAAAAACATTACTACAAGCCCAAGTACCAGACGCTCGCGGCCCGCATGGCCGAAGGCAAAGCCCGTACCATTACAGTGAGCGAACACAGCCGCGCCTCGATCAAGTCGTTCTTCCCGGAACTTCTGGATTTGGAAATTCCGGTATTTTACAGCCCCATGACGGCATACGAACCCGAAGGATTCCTGCCGCCGGGAGTCGCTGCGAAAAAGTATTTCTTGCTCACGAGCGGTGCCCGCTGGGAAAAGAACAACCTGCGTGCGGCCAAGGCTTTTGATGAACTGGTCGGCATGTATCAGTCGCAAGGCAAACCGTTTGATTTCAAGATGGTAATTACCGGGGCCGCAAACCCCAAGGCCTACTTGCGTCATCTCAAGCATAAAGACCGCTTTGTGTTGCTCGGCTATGTCGAGAATAGGGAACTGGAGTTCTTGCACCAGAATGCCTACGCTTTTGTATTCCCGAGCTTGAACGAGGGCTTTGGCTACCCGCCGGTGCAGTCCATGCGTTACGGCGTGCCTGTGGCGGCAAGCGGTACGACTTCGATTCCCGAAGTCTGCGGCGATGCGGTGCTGTACTTTGACCCGTATTCCGTAAGCGAAATCAAGAACCGCCTGGTGCAGCTGCTCGATTCCAAGATTTACGACGAGTATGCGGCCCGTGCGCCCAAGCGCTATGTCGAAGTGCATACCCGCCAGATTGCGGACCTCGAAGAAGCGGTGAATTTCATTTTGAAGGTGTAATCGTGCGCTTTTTGAAAAATCCTTACCTTGCGATGGCGCTTGTGGCCCTAGTGGTGCAGAGCGTGCTGTTGGTGTTTTTCTACAGCTTACCTGATCCGCTTGGACTCTCGATGTCCGAAATGTTCGAAGGCAAAACGCTTTGGCAGATTTTCATGGCCTTTGGTGCGGTGCTTGCGATGGCGGGTCTTTTCGGCTTTGCTCGCGCTCCGCGTGGACTTGCGATTTTTTACGGCCTTTACTTTTTTGCCGCGGTAGCAGACTACGATGTTTTCCGCTTTTCGCACCAGCGTCTTTCTTTCTCTTTCTTGCGCACGTACTTCCATATTTCAAACATCACCGATGCCACCACGGTTTCAACTCTCGGTGGCGACATGCTCGGGACGGTGCTTTGGGTAACGATGGTAGTCCTCTGCCTTGCGGGCGCAATCGCATTCGTTGCTGCTTACTCGCTTCGGCTGCGTAAACAGCGCCGTTCGCTCGTGCTGAGCAATCAGGGAGGCGCCTGGAAGCCCGCCTCCCGTAAAATTCCGGGAGCGATGTTCGCCATTGGTATGGCTCTCTCGCTTACGCCGCTCGTGCTGTTCCTTACGGGCACTCGCGGCTGGATTGAAATCCCCGTGACGCATACGAAAGTCGACATGCGCTTTACGCTTGGCAAGCATACGCTTACCGCTCCGATTTTGCACATTGCAGCGGTTGAAACTTTTGAATTCATTCACGATAACGCCAAGATTACCAAAGAACTTGTCAGTGATTTAGACGCTTTCTTGCCGAAGGATTTTGCGGCTGGCCGCGAGAATTCCCTTGAACTTCCGATGTACCGGAGTGCTCCTACGCACGAATACAAGGCGAAAAAACCTTACAACATCGTGTTTATCATGGGCGAATCGTTCAAGGGCCGCATCTTTAACAAGATGCTTGAAGGCGATACGACTGTGGCGCCGAACATCTGGAAGCTCGCAAACGGTGGTTACTATGAAAAGGATTCTGCCGGCAATATGCTTGGTGGTGCCCTTTGGTTCAAACATGCCTTTAGCGGTGGTTACCCGACAGTGCGCGGAACCATGGCTACTTACATGGGATTTCCTTCTCACCCGAACCGCGATGTGCCAAGTTTCTATGCGGCGAATAAGTTCAAGGGCTGGCCTGAATTTTTAACAAACTATCAGCGTGCGTATGCGACGGTTTCGAACCCGATTTTTGACCATACGCTCCCCTTTATCGAAAAGTTCTTCAACAAGAATTGGCACTTGATTGGCGAAGAAAAAGTGGAAGGCACAGCCGACAGCTTGGGCGTAGATTTGGCAATCAATTTGCTCCAGAAAATGCCTGCGGATAAACCTTGGCAGCTTTCGTTCAATACCATTTCTTCGCATATTCCGTTCTATGGTTATCCTGATGTTTATGCTGAAAAACCGGACGATGCCATGGTGCGTTACAGAAATGCCATCCGCTATACCGATGCGGAACTTGGCAAGTTTTTCGATGAACTTTCCAAACGCCCCGATTTCAAGAATACGGTTGTCTTTATTTTGGGCGACCACGACACCCCTGTAGATTCCATTGACTATAGGGTGCCGCAACCGCTTGGCCTTTCGGCCTCGCAGATTTTTATCGGCTTTTTCTCGGCAGATACGGCGTTGCTTAATGGACTTACCGTTCGCGAAGATGTCGCCTCGCAGCTGGATTTGGGCCCGACGATTTTTGACCTTGCGCAGGTGCGTGAACCGAACCATTTCTGGGGTTACGACTTACTGACTCAAGAACGCCCTGCAGAACAGCCGTCGGTGTTCTTCTCGCAGAATGCATACTATTTGGGATTCCGAGACCATGTGCTGACTGGCGGCCTCGAAAACGAAGATATTTACCGTGCGGGCCCCGGTGGCGAAAGTGCGTATACGCTCACGACTGATGCTGCAGACCTCGCTTGGAAAAAGAAGGCTGTAGGGGCCGCCAAGACCGTGCGCTCCGTGCTTCGTAACGACATCATGATGCCGTAGTTTTCCGGGGTGTATTTTTCTATATTGCAAGCGATTATGGGTAATCTGGAAACAGACAGTAAGTTCTTGAAAAAGGCGATGATCGTTAATATCGTGGGGACAGTCCTCAAGGTTTGCGGCCCGCTTTTGACTTTTGTGATGGCGCGTATTTTTGGCGCCGCCGAATTTGGAATCTTTGTCTCGGCGCAGACGCTCCTCTTGACGATTGCGCATTCGGCAACGCTTGGGCTCGATAAGGGCCTGTATTGGTATCTGCCGCAAAATAAGTTGAACGGTCGCAATTCCTACGACGGCATTATGGAATCCTTCTGGATTTCGGCGGCTATTGCGATTCTTTGCACCGCGGTGATTTTTGTAGGTTCGTTTACGCCTTACATTTCCAAGGAACTTCCGTGGTACGCACTGTCGCTCCTGTTCTATGTGGGCACGTATGTTTTCAGTACCGCATCCGAAGGAAATCGTCGCCCGCAAAATGCGGTGTTCGTGAATTCCTTCTTGACAGTAACTCTTGCGCCGGCCACTTCGATTGCGCTCCACTTTATGGGCTTTCCGCATGCGCTTCCGCTCGGTCTGTTGGTGGGCCAGGTGGTGGGCTTCTTTGTGCATTTCGTACTGTTGCGCCATCAGTTCCCCGATATGCCACTGCGCCCGCACAAGACTGTTTCTTGGGTGCTGTTGCGTTACTCGCTCCCGCTGGGTGTCGATGAATTTGTGTCGTCTTTCTTGATCCGTTCGAGCCTCTGGATGGTCATGCTGTTCCTTGGACCCGAAAAGGCGGGCGCCTACGGTATCATGGTTACGATTTCGAATGCGCTGCAGACCATTCGCGTGGGCTTTACGCCGATTCTTACGCCGGTGGTGGCGGGCATGGATAAAGGCCGCCTCAAGACGGACCTTAAGCCGGTTTACAGCTACTGTGTTTTCATGGTCACCTTCATTCAGCTCATGATCGGTTTCTTTATCGTGTTGTTCCCGGATTTGATTTTGGGTATTGCAGGTAAGGATTTCATTGTGCAGCCGGAAACGCTCGGTATTTTGCTTTTGGTGCACTTGGTGGCTGGCTTTGGCGGCATGTCCTTGGTGGTCTTGAACGGAATGGGCAAGAGCCTTTACTCGCTCATCATGGACATCATCTCGCTTGGTGTGGCGCTTGCGTCGGGCTATCTGCTGGTTCCGACTTTCGGTTTGGTGGGAGCAGCGCTTTCGATGCTTTGCTACAACGTGGTCGCCATTATTTGCAATAACATTTACCTCTTTAAAATGGGGCTCCAGCCGTATTCCTTGCGTCTCTTGTCGCAGGTGGGGTGGATTGCCGTCTTGGTCGCTTTCTATATCGCCATCAATACGCAGGTGATTGTCTTATCTATGCCTCAAAAGTTTGGCGTTTATGTTTTGATTCTTTTGGCCTTGGGTGCTTATGGCCTTGTGGTCAAGAAAAAGATGGATAAAGACAGAAACGCTGTTTCGGCAGGAACTTCAAAATGAAAAAGATAGATCAGAAAGAATGCCGTGAAATTCAGATGTCCGTTCTGGATGAAGTAGCAAGGATTTGCAAAGAAAACAACCTGAAGTACAGCCTTGCCTATGGAACGCTTTTGGGCGCAGTACGTCATAAGGGTTATATCCCTTGGGATGACGATATCGACATCTTCCTTTTCCGCGAAGATTACGACAAACTGATTGCAATTTTGAAGAATCCGGCGACCCAGAAAAAAGAATGGCTTACGGTTGTTGACGATGCCTGCGACGGCTATTATTATGGCTTTGCTAAGGCCTACGACAATCGCACCCAAGTCGAACAGGAACGCCACAAGGGCGAAATGGGAATTTGGGTGGATTTGTTCCCCTTGGATGGTCTTCCGAAAACACGCTGGTTGGAAAAACCGTTTGTGCTGTATTGCAGTTTCTTGCGCGTGGTCGGTCTTGCTTTGAGTTCCGATCTGAATTCCAGGGCGTATGATGCATGGACTAGGTTCTACAAGCGTATCATTTATACGGTGGTGTCGCTCTTTGGAAAGAAACGTTTTTGCCGCTATATGGAACGTGTGTACCGTCGTTTCTCGGGGAAGGTTTCCGGTCGCGTCGCTACGCTTTTCTTTGATTCCAAGACAGACCGTGTGCTTGATTTAGACAAGCTTACGGAAATGACCAAGTATCCTTTTGAAGATCGTGAATACGATGCCATTAAGAATTACGACTATTATCTGTCGGAATTCTATGGCGACTATATGCAGCTCCCGCCCGAAGAGAAACGTATTACGCATGATTTTAATGCGTGGTGGAAAAATTAAACTTTTTTATTATTGCTATTATGACGACAAAGAAATCATTTCCCGAAAGATTTTCCAACTGGTATATTCCTTTAGTTTGTAAGCATCAATACAAGGCGCTCGCTTTTTATTTGGTACTTGCGCTCCTTTGTGCAATCCCCATTCTCTTTAAGCCGGGCCTTAAGCTTGATGCCGACCTTTCGCATTTGCTGCCCGAAGACACGCCGAGTGTAAAGGCTCTTGAGGAATCTTACCAGCGATTCGGTTCCACCGACAAGTTCATGATTGCCATTCAGAGCGAAGATGTGAACTTGGTGGTTGCCTTGCAGGATTCCATTGCGGATTATATTCATCGCAATTGGGAAGGCGATTACGTTTCGACTCAGGTCGATAACGATAACCAGTTTTTCAAGGACAATGCGCTGCTTTATTTGCCGGTAAAGCACCTCGAAAATATCCGCGACAACCTCGAAGACTTGCAGCTTGAAATTGGTCGCAAGAACGGCCCGCTGGTGGTTGACTTGCTGGGCGGTTCGGATTCTACTGCGGTTGTCGATTCTACGAAAGCTTCTGCTGATGCGGCACCCGTGAAAAAGGAACGCGTATGGTTTGACGAAAACCTGCCGCAGGAACTTGGCCTCCCCGACGAAGCGGTGAGCGCTTTTGCCGCCTTCTTCAATAAAGGCAAGGCCGATTCCGTTGACATTGCAAAGGCCGCGAACGAAGAGGAAGAATGGAATCCGAAGTCCACGATTCCTTCTGAACTCAAGAACCGCCTGATTGGTTCCCCGCGCCCGGATAGCACCGGAAAGATTCTCTTTAACGGTGTGGTGAATGCCAAGCTCATCAAGCCTTCTACGGACTATGAATTCGTGACTCACATTTTGGCCCGCACCGATTCCTTGCTTGCTTATTTCGGCAGCAAGACTTACCCGGTGCCGACCCGCTTCACCGTCGAAGGCACTTATGAAGGCCTCAAGGAAGTCGACGAAGTCGCGAACGATTCCATCTTCTCGTTTGCGATTAGCTTGGTACTGATTATCTTCCTCACGATTTTCTTCTTCAGGAGCGTGAAGGGCCCGATCTTGGTGACCGCCTCGGTGCTTTACGCTTGCCTTCCGACGCTTGCCTTTACGGCCTTGTTCTACGGCAAGTTGAATCCGTTTACGGTGTTCGTGGCATCGATTATTCTCGGTATCGGCATCGACTATTCCATTCACATCTTGGGAACGTCGCAAAAGCTGATGCATAAGTATGCAACGCTCGAAGAAGTCTTGGAAGCGGCCCAGCGCAAGATGCTCAAACCGTTTATCTTGGCAAGCTTCACGACGATTGCCGCTTTCCTTACCTTGCTCGCGGCGCACTTCCGCGGATTCTATGAATTCGGCGTGGTGGCCTCGATGGGTGTGCTGTTCAGTATGCTTACCTCGGTGCTGTTCCTCCCGGTGCTCGTAAAGTGCATGGGCGGTATCCCGAAGGCTCCGGATAATTCGCTGTTGCCCAAGTCCTGGGACGAAGCGAAAATCTTGCGCTTCTTTAAGTATCTCGCTTTTGCGGGCTTTGCGCTGGGTGCCGTATCCATCTGGTTTGCACAGGATGTAGACTTTGAACACAACCTGCGTAACCTGCGTCGCGTTTCTACCAACGTGACCACCTCCAAGAACAAGATTTCGACCAAGGTGACTCGCGCAACAGGCAAGGCCGTGACCTCGACGCCGGCAGCGGTAATGGGCAGTAAGCCCGAGCAGCTTGACAAGCTTTACGATACCTTGATGGTGCGCCTGCATGTGGAACACGATTCGACTCTCGGAAGTTTCCTCACGCTCAAGAGTTTTGTGCCGCCGATGGATTCGCAGAAGGCCCGCCTCGAAATCATTGAAGAAATTCGCGACCTCGCCGAAGCCCGCGTCTTTGACCGCGCCGAAGGCGATGATTCCGTGAACATTGCGAACTTGCGCAAGCTTTCTGCCGTCGAAGAACCCTTTACTCCCGAAGATGTCCCGAGCTGGACTTTGGACTTGCTACGCGAAAAAGACGGAAGCTACGGTAAGATTGGCTTTATCTATGGTGACTTCCCGAGCTGGGACGCCCATGCCCTGCATCGTTTCCAGGAGCGTTATGGCCACTGGAATTTCGACGGCGAAGACCTGCGTACGTTCTCGTCGCAGTTCATTCTCTCTGACGTGATTGATTCCGTGAAGAAGGATAGCTTTAGACTCGCCCTTGTGATTATCCTCGTGATTTTCGGTACGCTAATCATCTCGTTCAAGAAGCCCAGATACTTTATGGCAGGAACCGTATCGTTTGGCATGGGTGTCGTCTTGACGCTTGGATTGCTCGGATTCTTGACTCAAATGTTTGAATTCGGAAAAATCAGCATCTACAATGTGATTGTGATTCCGATGGCACTTGGCATTGGCATTGATGCGACCATCCACATGATTACCTCGTGGACCTCTAACAAGGACATGTCGCTCCGTCAGCTGATGGATACCACGGGTCGTAACGTGATGGCAAGTTCCACCACGACCATTGCGGGCTTTGTCGGGTTCCTGTTCACGACTCACCGTGGCCTGAAGGGCATTGGCGACCTCGCTTGCATTAGCATCGCGATGTTCTTGATTACAAGTATTATCTTCTGTATGTACTTGTGCGGCAGCTGGCTTAAGAAAAAATAATTACAGACCGCGTTCGAGCGAGTAATCCGAAATTTTGAGCAGTGTATCGAGGGTCGCTGAAAGGCGGCCTTCTTCGTTTTGCAACTTGCCGGTGAGTTCGTTTTCTTGACGAAGGTCGCTGTCTGCAAAAATGTGCGTTTCGTCTTGAGCGGGATACTTCGCAATAAAACGGTAACCGTCCAGTCCGATGGCTGCATAGCCCGAGTATGCCCCGAGCGAAAGGCCTGCAACCGGTTCCGGCACGGAATCTGCCATATGCTCACGCAACAAGTTGTGCCCCATAAAGATATTCGGAACGGCGAAACCGGCGAGTTCGAGTACGGTGGGAGCAATGTCGATTTGTGCTGCTGCAGTCGTATCGCGTACAGCGTCAAGTCCCTTTCCGTGAATAAAGAACGGAATCCAGCTCACGTTCGAAAATCCGCCGCCATTCATCGTGGAAACACCGTTTTCACCCAGAGGGAATCCATGGTCGGCCATGATAATCACATAGGTGTTCTTGTACCATTCCTCGTTTTCGATGGCGTGGAAGAATCGGGCGATTTGCCTGTCGGCATAATTCATCGTCACGTTGATGCGTTCCTGCAGCGGTCGGTTCTTCTCTTCGTCGGTCATACCCGCGGCAAAGTTGAACGGGTAGTGGTTGGAACGCGTCATGAGGGTTGCAAAGAAGGGCTTGCCTTCTTTAGAAAGCGTATCGCGCACATATTCAATCGCATTGTCGATGAAGGTGGAATCGTCTTCGCGTTCGCGGTTGTAATGCTGTTTGGTGTACCACTTGGACATCCAAACGCCCAGATTGTCCCAGGCGGGATCGGCGGCCGACATGTAATGCGTGCTGTAGCCGTTTTCGGTCAGTACTTGCACAAAGCTCGGAATGGTAACATGTGCCAAATCGGTTGCCTGAGCCAAGCGAGAATGGTGCGGAATGCCGATGTGTGTTGAAAGGACGCCGCCGGTTGTCGGAACGCCGCTCGTGTGCATGCGCATCCACACATGAGAATGTGCCGCGAGTGAATCCATGAACGGAGTGGGCGAGGGCTGAATTTGCGGATTCATGTAGCCCGTGTTGCGACCGCGCTGCGATTCCATGAGCACCAGGATAAAGTTGGGCTGCATTTCGCGCTGAGTCTTGAGCTTCTCGCTGTTCAAGAGACTTTCGCTCGGTACGCGGTACAGCGGGAGTCCGTTGCCTTCCTTGGCGTCGGAGAATTGCCAGTCGGAATCGCCTTCGATTTTTTGCCACAAGTTCTGGTATGCGGCGCGGTAAGTTCCGAGGTCGGCATCTGTAAGGCCAACGGCTTTCTTTGCAACGAATAGGTCGTTATAAATCAACGATACGACCGGGCGGAGCTTTGTCATGCGGGCGTTACCAGTCCAGATAAAGTAAACAAACAGGTAAGAGGCGATGTAGAATACGAGCATCGCAATGACGGATTTCTTTATGTAGAAACCGTCGTTCGGACGGTACCATTTGCAAAGCAACTTGTAAACACCGTAAGTCAGCGGGAGCATGAGCGCAAGCACCACAAACTGCAAGTACGGAACAGAAAGGTCGTTCGCTACATAGTCATAAAAGACGATAATCGAAGAAGTATCCTTGTAAGTGTCTACAAGTCCAAAAGTCAGGTGCCCGCCCAGGAATCGCTGCGTTTCGTTGTCCAAAAGCGTCAAGAGCAAAATCGCGGTGTGGAAAACGGCATAGAGAACGGTGGTGGCTTTCACGACAACGGCTTTGGCGGTTTCCTTGCCGGCGGTGACTCGGTAAAAGATGCCGCCTAAAATCAGAAACACCACGAGGGCGTTCACGATCCACATGAAATCGATGCACACGGCATGGAAAATGAACCAGTCCGGCTTAGAGACAAACGGGAATCCGTAGGGGTTACTGCGGAACAAGAGCAATACGCGCAAAACAATGTGTGTAAGCCATGCTGCAAGCGAAATCAGCACCAGTTTCTGGAAGGGAGCTACGCTTGCTGCCACATTCTTCAAAAAGCCGAGAATAGAAGGTTTCATGTGCTTAAAATAGAAAATCAAATTATGTATATTTGGCCTATGATTCTTCAAAAGTGGGCGTTGATACCTTTATTGCTGATCGGTCTCGTTGTGACCGCTTGCGAAGAAATTGAAGAAGAAAAGCCCTGGCTGCAGGTAGAGCGCCCTGAAATGCTCTTTACCGACACGACCTTGATGGATAGCTACGATAAGGGCGTGCTTGCCTGGAAACTCAAGACCGCTTATTTGGAACGCTGGAGCGATAAGGAAGTCGTGTTCGTGCGTCCGGTGCTTGTCGATATTTACGATTCCCTTGGTGAACGTACGGCGTTTTTGCGAGCCGATTCGGGCCGCATGGATTTGAAGTTTACCTATGTGTATGCCTATGGGCATGTTTACGCGCTTACGCCTAAGGGTGCCTCGGTGCGCTCGGATTCCCTGATTTGGAACAAGAAAGACAACCTGGTCAAGACAGAAAGTTATGTGCGCGTGGTGAGCGAAGAAGGTGACGTATTGCAAGGCCGCGGCTTCGAAAGCGATGCCCACATGGACAACTGGCGCATTCTTTCGAATGTCACCGGTATTTTCCAGGATGCCGCCCGCCGCTTGAAAGAAGAAGACAAGTCGCAGGCCAAAGAAATCGAGACACGCGACAGCGCCCAGGCGGCAAATCCGGCGCCTCCTTCGACTGCCCCTGCAAAGCCTCAGGCTGCACCGGCACAGCCTGCTTCAAGTGCGGCTCCAGCAGCAAAGCCTGCTGCTCCGGCATCGTCGACATCTGCTCCGCCTAAAGTAGATTCCGCAGCGATAAAGGAAGAATCGAAGCTTATCGAAAAAATCAAGAACCGGGGCGAACGCGCCAAGGCAAAGGCGAGGGATAGCGAATGACATTTCGCTTTAGTTCTGCCTTAAAAAGGCTCTTGCCGCTGCTCCTTGTCGCGCTTTTTGCGACGACTGCCGCCGCGCAGACCTCGCCCTTGATCATGAAACATGCCGACAGCCTTGCTGTCGCCCGCAAGCGCGGAACGCTCTTGCTGCAAGGGCGAGTGCATTTTATCCACGACAGCATTCAGTTCCGTACGCAGCGCGCCTTTTGGCATAAGGATGCCGAAAGCGTTCAATGCAGCGGCGGATTCCTCTTTACGCACCCTTCGGGCTACATTCAGGCGCAAAACGGCTTGTACCAGAAAAAGAATGCCATTGCTACCGCTTCGGGTGATGTTCACGCAGGGGACTCTGCGAACAGTTACATGTTCACGGGCGAGTATCTGGAATACGACCGCGAAAAAGAAATCCTCACCATGCCGCAAAAACCGAAACTTTACCAGTTCGAAAAAATGAAAAGCGGCAAGATCGATACGGTGGCTATTTCGGCAAGGCGCATTATCTACAACAAGAAAGAGGCTTTTGCGCAGGCGTTTGACGAAGTCAAGGTCACGCAGAACGATATGGTGGTCACCTGCGATACGGGTTATTTCGACCGCAAGAACAACTGGCTTTCGATGAAAGGGCACCCGACTTGCGACATGAAGAATTACCACCTTACGGGAGATTCGATTTTCTTGGTGCTTGACTCGGCGGGTAAGTCGCTCAAGTCCGCCCTAGTGATTCGAAACGCACACGGTATACAGCAAGAAGATCCCAAGAAAAACGCTCCGGGGAGCGTGACCGAAGCCTTTGGTGACACGCTCTATGCGCAGTTTGATAACGACAAGATTGAACGCCTCTATGTGAACTTGAATGCCCGCGGATTCTTCTACGAAACAGATCTCAAGGATTACCGCAACTTGATGGATGGCGACCGGTTGGACCTGTATTTCAATCAAGGCAAAATGGATCGCGCCGTAGTTTCGGGTAAGGCTCAAAGCACCTATTTTTATGTGAAAAAGGACCGCTCCGTTTCGGGCAAGAACGAAGCGACTGGCGATACAATCCATATCTTGTTCGACGCGCAGAAGAATGCGGTCAAGTCGCTAAAACTGCTTGGAGCTGCTGCCATGGCAAGTGGCCGCTACATTGATATGGAAAAGACGGAACGCCTCAAGAAAGAGGCCGAGGCAGCCAAGGCGGCTAAGGCTTCCGAAAAAGAGCTTGACAAAAAGAAAGATCAGGGCGATAATAAAGATGCGGACAAGTCAAAGCGTAGAATGGAAATAATGAAAAAAATGCGCGAAAAAGCAATGACGCCCAAGAAAGATTTGTAAATTGTGAATTGTTAGAGAACCGAGAAGTCTATGAAGAATTTAGTGAGTACCATACGCACCGAACACCTGAGAAAGGTTTATGGCGGTCGCCAAGTCGTGAGCGACGTGTCTATTCGCGTGTCGCAGGGTGAAATTGTTGGACTCCTCGGCCCGAACGGTGCCGGCAAGACGACATCGTTCTACATGATCGTGGGTATGGTTCGCCCCGAATCTGGACATATTTTCCTCGACGATATCGAAATGACCGATAAGCCCATGTACAAGCGTGCGCGCCTCGGTATCGGCTACTTGCCGCAAGAAGCTTCGATCTTCCGCAAGCTCAGCGTCGAAGACAACATTATGGCAATTCTTGAAACGCAGAACATGAAGCGTTCCGAACGCAAGCGCAGGCTCGAAGAATTGCTCGAAGAATTTAAGATTACGCACATTCGTAAAACCAAGTCCATGAGTTGCTCGGGTGGTGAACGTCGCCGTCTGGAAATTGCCCGTGCCTTGGCGAGCGAACCTTCGTTCCTCTTGCTTGATGAACCGTTTGCTGGTATTGACCCGATTGCCGTGGCCGATATCCAGTCCATTATTTCGGGTCTCAAGGATCGTGGTATGGGCATTCTCATTACCGACCATAATGTGCGTGAAACGCTTTCGATTACTGATCGCGCCTACATTATGTACAAGAGTCAGGTGCTTACCGAAGGTTCTTCGGAATACTTGGCGAACGACCCCGAAGCCCGCCGCATTTACTTGGGCGATAGCTTTAGCTTAGGTTAGGGGGCTTCGTGGATATTGGGATTCAACTTGGTACAAATCAGCGGCTGGAGCAAAATCTTTCGCCCCAGTTAAGGCAGTTTGTTACCATTCTGCAGAAGAATTCCCTGGAGCTCGATACTGCGATTAAAGAAGAGCTCGAAAGCAATCCGCTTCTGGAACTCGATGACGCAGCCCCGATGGAAGAACGCGAAGTCCACGAAGATGAACTTCCGGATTCCGGCGCAGAACTGCGCGAAGCCAAGGACAATTTTGACGACTATGATTCGGGCGACTATTCCAGCCTCGAAGATAGTGCTATGGGCGATAGCAGCCTTCTAGATGGCGGCGACGACATCAATTACGAGCAGTACCTGAAAGACGGCTCCATGAACGAGGACGCCCCCTTCAAGGATTTAAACGTCGGTAACGATTCCGATGACGAATGGGACCGCCCCATCAAGGATCATGGCAAGAGCTTGCAAGACAAACTGCGCGACCAGCTTTTACTTTGGTCCGGTACGCGTGAACAACTGGAACAGCTTGCACAGAGCAACTGCTCCGAAAAGAAGTTCCGTTCGCTCGTGGAATATCTGATCGATTCTCTTGACGAAAATGGATTTTTGCAAGAGGTCTCTGCCGAGGTGACCCCGCTTCGTGTGTCTGAAGATCCTCTGATTAATGAAATCGAATCGATGCTTCGCGATGAGGTCCCGTTAGAAGAATGCTCGCTCCCGGTGCGCGAAGCGGTTCATGTGCTGCAGGGCTTTAACCCGCGTGGAATCGGAGCCCGCAACCAGCGCGAATGCTTTTTGATCCAAGCTTATGCGATTCCGAATTTTCCGCCGCTAGGCATCAAGATTCTTGAAAATTGCTACGAAGACTTGCTGGCTCTGCGTTATGCGAAAATCGGAAAGTCCCTGGGCGTTTCGACCGAAGATGTACAACGAGCTGTCGCTAGTTTTGCAAAGCTGAATCCGCATCCGGGTTTCCAGCTTTCGAATTCGCGCGTGCAGACGATTGCCGCCGACCTCAAGGTGGTCGACAAGCATGGTCGCATGGAAGTTGAATCCGTGCGTTCCTCGATGCAAAAGCGCCTGCGCGTAAACCAGACTTACAAGGCAATTCTCGACGACAAGGGTGCGTCCAAGTCCGACAAGGAATACGTGCGCACGCACCTCTTTAAGGCGGTCGAATTTATCAAGGCGCTCGATAACCGCTACACGACTATGGAACTTGTGATGCGGGCAATTTTCAAGCGCCAGAAAGACTTTTTCACCAAGGGCCCGGCATTCCTGAAGCCCATGGTGCAGCAAGATATTGCAGACGATATCAAACGCGACGTGAGTACCGTGAACCGCTCGGTCAACGGCAAGTATGTCGACACGCCGTATGGTATCTTTGAACTCAAGCAGTTCTTTACTTCGGGTGTCAAGCAAGATTCTTCTCCCGATGCGACTGAACTCAGTTCCGCAACGATTCTGGATGCAATCAAGAAACTGGTTGACGAAGAGGACAAGAAAAAGCCTCTTTCGGACCAAGCGATTGCAGACAAACTGATGGAACAGGGTATCAAGGTGGCGCGCCGTACGGTAGCAAAATACCGCGAAGAAGAGCTCCACCTGTTGCCGGCCAGCAAGCGTAAAAAGCTCATTTAGGCTGTTTTTGGCCTAAAAAGGCCACTTTTGTACTAAATATTCCAATTTGGAATAAGTTTTTTTGAAAATTTTTGAAAAACCCTTTGTTTTTGAACAAAAAAAGATGTATATACTCTAGACGTGGAGCAAAAAAGCTCTACAATACATACGAAAACCCTTTTTAAGGAGGTTAATATTATGGATATTCAGTTCTCTGCTCGTCACTTTAATGCTTCTGCCGGACTCCAGGATCGTATTCAAGAAGAAATGGATAAATTAGCTCGATTCTACCCGAATATCACCAGTGCCTCCGTTATCCTTGACCATGAAGTTGAACATCAGCGCCATTGCGAAATTACTGTGAATATTACCGGCTCTCAGGTTGTCGCCTCCGCCGACGAAGAAAACATGGGCAAGGCAGTTGATGTGACCCTCGAACGCATCAAGGTGCAGCTCAAGAAGGCAAACGACAAGCAGAACGATCACCGTGCCCAGCCCGTTTCCGAAGTTGTATAACCGGTTGCAATCGTGGCTGAGTCTAGATTAAAAGACATAAAGATCCTGCACCGGGAACGTCTCCTGGTGCGGGACTTTTTTTTGCATTATGGCAGAGACCTGCAAATGGCCTGCCATTCTTCGGAATCGACTTTGGATGCCCCTATTGCCGAAAGCGGTATTCACCGCCCGGGCCTTGCCATGGCGGGTTATACCAAGGTCTACAGCTCCCAACAGATTCAGGTAGTTGGGCACACGGAATGGAACTATTTGGAATCGATTGGTCACGAAGGCCGTGCAAAAGTTTTTGAGAATTTGTCTGTATTCAAGGCCCCCATGTGGGTGGTGACGCATTCGCAGATGCCGCACCCCGAACTCCGGGCCATGTGTGAACGCCTGAACATCCCGCTGTTCTCGACCACGCTTCACACTTACGAATTCAACAAGATCGCCCAGCGTATCTTGGAAGAATTCTTTGCTCCGCATGCCATTATTCACGGAAGCCTAGTCGATGTTTACGGTGTCGGCATGCTTTACGTGGGTGACAGCAATGTGGGTAAATCCGAATGCGTTTTGGACCTTGTCGAAAGTGGACACCGCATGGTGGCCGACGATGTGGTTCACATCAGTAACGTGGGTCGAGCCATTATCGGCCGCCCCGATCCCCTGATCAAGCACCACATGGAAATCCGTGGTGTGGGTATCTTGGATATTCGCGCTATGTTCGGTATTCACGCAATCCGTAAGGTGAAAAAGATCGAAACCATCGTGGAACTGCAACAGTGGCACCGCGACGGAGGCTACGACCGTACGGGGCTCAACGAACAGGAAGAAGAGGTCATGGGGGTCAAGATCCCTAAAGTCGTGATTCCTGTGGCTCCGGGTAAGAACCTGACCGTGATTTCTGAGGTCATTGCCATGAATACCTTGATGAAATATAGCGGTCAAAACGTGGCTCAGGACTTTAACGAGGCCCTAATGCAAAAGATTAAGGCCAAGGCCAAGGGTGAGTATGTCGATGATTTGTTAGATTTCGACAATCAGAATTGGTCTTACTATGAATAGAATTTCCAGACGTATCAAAGAGAACCTGTTTCCGTTTATTGTATTTGTCATCATTGTGGCATCTTGCAGTGCGGCATGGTTCTTCTTGCATCCGTCTAGTCCTTATCATAAGCGTATTTCTTTTGTAGTCTCGTTTGATACCGTGGGAACGCTTTCTCCCGGGAACCGTGTCGAAGTGCGCGGCATTCCTCGCGGACAGATCACGAAGGTCGAACTTACCGATGATGCGGTTTTCGTGTCGGTCGAAGTGCTTGCCGATACCAGAATTCCGCGAAATTCCGAATTC
This sequence comes from Fibrobacter succinogenes, assembly GCA_902799745.1. Taxonomy (GTDB): domain Bacteria; phylum Fibrobacterota; class Fibrobacteria; order Fibrobacterales; family Fibrobacteraceae; genus Fibrobacter; species Fibrobacter succinogenes_Q. The sequence continues at coordinate 34,311 of CADCBQ010000010.1, forward strand.
CGTTTGATTACCGCAGGCCTGATGGGCGAACGCGAAATGTGCATTCTGACCGGCGATTCCCAGGAACTGGTCCATGAGGGCGATACGCTGATGGGGCGTTTTGACGAAGGCATGGCTGGCTTTGGAAAGAAGATCGGTGCCATTATGGAAGACTTGGGCGAACTGAAGGATTCCGTTCGCACGGTCATGGATTCCCTTTCTGATGGCCAGGCGGGCGCGCAGTTGGATCGAGTGTCCAAAAAGGCGAAGCGTGTCGTTCGCACGACCAAGGTGAATGTGAACGGCTGGAAGGCCCAGGTGGATTCGCTTTTGAATGAATGCGACCAGAGCCTGAGCAAGACCCAAGCGGCCCTGGAGACTATCGCTCAAACCGGTGCGGCCAAGGTTCACGATCTTGGAAGCTTGGTGGATCGTACTCGCAAACTGCTGGAGACGGTCAAGGCTTATAAAGAGCAAATATCGGGCATTATGGGCAAACTTACGCAAGGGGATAATTCAGCCGGTCTCGTAGTAAACCAGTCTTCTCCGTTCAACAAGGGGCTGGATAAACTGCTTCAGGATGTCGATGCACTGCTGGAAGACATCAAAAAGAGCGGTTTGGATATTAATGTCGATATTTTCTAAAAAAACTTTACCCTTTTCCCGAAAAAAAAGTTATTTATCACTTTATTGGTACAAACGAGTTTAATCGCAACCAAGGAGAAAACCATGGCTGAAAAGAAACCTGTAAAAATGAGCGATGCTGACCTCAAGTTCTTTGAGGATATGTTGATTGAAAAACGTAGGCAGATTGTTACGGCGCAGACCGACTTTGACAAGACCGAAACGTTCAAGAATCAGGCGCAGGCGGGCGAAGGTGGCGAATCTAACAGTGCAGACCTTGCAACCGACTATAACGCTCTCGAAACGAACTTCTCCTTGGCTGCCCGTGAAGGCAAGTATCTGGTGTATCTGGAAGAAGCGCTCAAGCGCATCAAGAAGGGTACGTTCGGTATTTGCAAGGTGTGCGGAGAACTGATTCCGAAGGCTCGCTTGATTGCTGTACCCACTGCTACCAAGTGCGTGAACTGCAAGGAAGAAACCAAGCGTAAGGAAAAGGAAGACAGCCGTCTTGAAATGGCCCGTATGCTTGCCGAAGCCCAGCGCCGCGAAATGCAGAAGCGCGCTGCCGGAAAGTAATAGAGGACGCACCTGCGGTGCTCTGAGCAATGAGCTTTGAGTAACGAGGTATGGAAAAATTTAAAGCCCCTTTAGGGGGCTTTTTTTATTCTCGCAGGCACGTTAGTGCCGTGCACACCTCAGAGCTGAGCGACCTCACTAGCCCTTGGCGAGCAGTTCCATGAGCTCGTTATCGAGGCGGTCCGGATTGTCGTACTGCTTCAGGCTCTGGTGCAGCGATTCGCCCTTCGATACAAGACCGAAGTCGAGGTTCTTGTAGTTCCAGTAGCTGTAGCCCACGTCTGCATCGCGGAGGATTTCCATGAAGTCGCGCATCCAGGCGAGCTGGTATTTGCGGGCGACTTGCACATATACGCCGAATTCGTTGCAGGCGACCGGCAGGTCGTACTTCGCGCGGAAGTCAAGTGCATTCTGGATGCTTTCTTGCAGGCGAGCCTTGTCCCACTTGCCGTATTCCACGTCGAGACGCGTGGTTCCGCCCTGTTCAGGAGCGGCGTAGTCGCCCGGCCAAGGGCGTTCAATCTTGAAGAACGGATCGTTGATCCATGCCGCACCTTGGTGCGTGAACGTGACCGGCGTGTAGGTGTGGAAACTGTAGATGGCGTTGTCGTCGTCGAGCGGAGTTAGGTACTTGAATTCGCGTGCGCTGTTCCACTTGTTGGCGCCTACCACGATCGTGTTCTTCGGGGCGTGCTTACGGATTGCCCAGAAGATTTCGTCCTTTACTTTGTCCCAAACCAGGGAGTCTGCGGCGGCGGGCTCGTTCAAGAGTTCCATCATCACGCGCGGTTCGCCGCTGTAGCGTTCGGCCATGAACGACCACACCTTGGCGGTGTCCTTGCGGGCGTCGGCGCTTACGAAGAACGGCTGTTCCTGGTAAGAACCCAGGTGAAAGTCGTGTCCCGGACACTTGTGCAGGTCGAGGATTACGTCGAGGTCGTTCGCCTGGATATCCTTGATGGCCTTGTCCAAAAGCGCGAATACTTCGTCCTTGGGCTTGAGCGTTCCTTCGTCGAACAGGTTAAAGTAGTCCACCGGCAGGCGCACATGGTTGAACCCCGCACCGCGGATGCGCTTGAAATCGCTTTCGCCAAGGAATGTCTTGATGTGTTCAATGATCCCGGGAAAACCGACGGGATCTTTTTCTTGGATGCAGTCTACCTGACTGAACCATCCACCCAAATTCACTCCCCGCAGTCTTTCTTTAATCATTGTATCATCCGTGTGTGCGAAAAGGCTTTATTGCCTTACTCGTTTACAATCGTAAGGTCTTCTTCGGCAATGTTCAGGCTCATGATGACTTCCATGTCATCGGGCAAGTCCTTGAAATCTACCACAAGTCCAACCTTCTTGGATTCGTCCTTCTGCTTTTCAAAAAGGACGACATCAAAAATCTTCATTCTTACCACCGCCTCTTGTGTGACGGGGATTTCAACAGTCATGCCCTTGCTAATGGGGCCTTCAACAATCTTGCCCTTGAACACCAGAGACGTCTGGTCGTCGCCGAGCGATGTCTTCTTTACATGAAATACAGCCATTATACCTTAGCCATTTTCGGTTATTCTTTGGTTATTTTATTTTTTGACCCTGTTGCAGGTCGTGGCGAAAAATTAACTTTTTTACATGGCATTACGAGTTGGTCGAATCCCTTTTTTGGTCTGTGCGCCGTTTTTTCATGACTTCCTTGGACGAGAGTCCGAATTTGGCGATGTGGAATTTGTGGACGGGGCGCCGAGTGCACACTGTGCGGGGCTAAAAGAAGGTTCTATCCATTTGTCTCCTGCGTCGTCGATTACGTTTGCGCAAAAGCCGGGTGCCTTTGTACTTGCACCGGATATTTGTACCTCTTGCTCGTTCGAGGTCCGTTCGGTAAAGCTTTTTTCCAAGGTGCCTATCGAAGAACTGTCGCAAAAGACCGTGTGCCTTACGGCGCAGAGTATGACGTCTATTAACTTGTTGAAGATTCTGCTGCAGGAACGATTTGGCCTTGAACCGGTGTACAAGTCTGGAACTTACGAGCCGACCGATGATGCCTGCCTTTTGATTGGCGACCAGGCGCTCGAAGAAAACGAACGCCACCGCTTTGCCTTTGGGTACGATCTGGGAGCCTTGTGGCAGGATTGGCAGCAGGTGCCTTTCGTTTTCGGGGCGTGGATTGTCGCGAAGAGTGCCCTCAAGCCCGATTTAGAACAAACTTTGTTCCGCTATTTGCAGGCGACCCGCGAAAGCGTCGAAAAGTTCCGCGCAAACCCCACTAAGGCGCTAGACCGTTGGTTAGCTCGCTACCCGGTGGATCTGCCCCGGGCTATAGTCGAAAACTATTATTCGGCAATCGATTACCGCTTTACGGATGACCGAAAGCGTTCTCTTTCGCTGTTTTTTGAGCATGCGGCAGCCCTTGGATTGATCCAAAACGCGCCTGCGCTTGAATTTTTGTATTGACATTCCTCCTAAACAATGTTATTTTAAGTTAACAATCCTTGGATCATCGAGGAGGATGTGATGGTTGAAGAAAAAATTCTTGTTGTTGACGATAACGAAGAAATCTTGGACAAGACCAAGGAACTTTTGGAGCGCGTCGGTTACAGCGTCGTATGCTGTAATTCCGGAAAAGATGCGCTGGCTTTTTTAAGCGAAAATAATGTGGATTTGGTGTTGCTCGATATCAATATGCCGAACATGAACGGCTTTGATGTCTGCTTGCGTATTCGCCAGCGTCACGCCCTCGATGACCTTCCGGTAATCTTCCTTACGAACCGCGAAGATTCCGACAGCGTGACTAAGGGTTTCCAGGCGGGTGCCTCTGATTTTGTGAGCAAGAGTGCCATTGCCGAAATTTTGCTTGCGCGCGTGAATGTGCACATTCGCCTGTGCCGCTCGCTGCATAACCTCAGGGACATTTCTTTGACCGACGACATGACTGGTTGTTTCAACCGCCGCCATGGAATGTTCTCGTTGCGTGAATGGTTCTCGCGTTCCAAGCGTTACGGTACGCAGTTTGCCATCATCTATTTCGACCTGAATGGTTTGAAGGAAACCAACGACCGTTATGGTCACCAGGCGGGAGACTTGCTGCTGCGCTCGGTTTCGACTTCGGTCAAGGAAATCTTGCGCGAAACCGACCAGCTCTTTAGAATGGGCGGCGACGAGTTCATGGTCATTTGTCCCGAAACCGACGTGAAGGGCGCCTTCGTTTGCGCCGAACGTATGGAAAAGATCGTGTCCGGTATTAAGATTGTCGAAAATCAGGCCTCGTTTGCCTACGGTATCGCTCATTCCAGCGAAGACTACAAGGAAGTCGACGACATGCTGCACAGCGCCGACGTTTCCATGTACAAGATGAAAGAGGAAATGAGGAAGAAGTAGGTAGTAGACAGAAGGATCTAAACAAAAAGTCCCGCTTAAGCGGGACTTTTTGTGTCTAAATGGATTCGTCTACTTAATCGATGCAAGCAGCTTCTTCAGGCGCTCGGCAATGGTTGCCCAGTCGCCTGCGGCCATCAGCTTCGGGTCGTAAATGCTTGCGCCGAATGAAAGCAGGTTCGCGCCGGCCTTCAAGTAGCTGGCGGCGTTCTCCGGGTTCACGCCGCCGCATGCCATCAGCGGAATGTCACGGAACGGCCCGCGTAACGCCTTGATGTATTCGGGGCCGCCTACGCAGTTCACCGGGAAAATCTTGACGGCGGTAGCGCCTAAGTCGAATGCCTTTTGCACTTCGGTCGGGGTGAGTGCGCCCGGAATAATCGGGATGCGAGCCGTGGCCGAAAGGCGGATGATTTCGTTACGCGTATTGGGCGTCACGATGAATTCGGCGCCTGCGGCAATGGCCTTGTCCAAGTCACTCCCGTGGCGGACTGTACCTGCGCCCACGGAAATTCCGTGAGGCTTGGCGGCGGTCTTGAGGGCTGCAATAATCGATTCGGCGTTTGCGGTGTTCATGGTGACTTCGATCGCCTTGAGTCCGCATTCGACAGCGGTCTTGACGCATGCTTCTTCTGCGCCTTGGGGAATGTCGCGGAGAATGCCCACGACCGGCATCGGTTGTAAAAATTCAAGCAGATTCATGCCCTAAATATATATGAAAAATTCCTGAATGTGTACCACGAAAAATCAAAAAAAGTCGGCTTTGTGGGCCGACTTTTTCATGATATGTAATGAACTTACTTGATCTTAATGCTCTGCGTTGCAAGGACCTTGCCGTTTTGCACGACTCTTGCAATCAGGGCTCCGCGGTGCGGAAGCTTGGCGAGGTTCACTTCGGCGCGGGTTCCGTCGAAGGTCTTGACCGTCAGCTGGTTGCCGAGCATGTCAAAGATCTTCACGGTCTTGGTGCCTTGGGCGGTAGTGAGCACATAGAGCTTGTTGTTGTTCACCTGCATGCGAGCCTTGGCGATGCTGGGCTTCTTCACAAAACCGATGCGGTCGTTGGTGGTCTTGCCCGGACCGTAACCCCACAAGAGCTTGCCCTTGCTGCGGATAACGATGTACGGATCTTCTGGTGCTCGCTGGATTTCGCACTGGTCCTTGTCCCAATCGGGGGCGCCTGCGTAAGCGGGTGCGTCCTTGGTGGCGGTGTGGGCGGTAAAGCTCCATCCGTCACCAACCTTGATTTTGGCGGGTTCGAGTGTGTACAAGCATTTACCGTCCGAAATAAGTCCGGTGGTAACGCCTATGTCAAGTCTCATCCTTTTTCCAATGCCTATGGTTCCGAGATTGATGGGTTGTTCCCAGGTGTAGGTCTTGTAAACTTCGTCGTAAGTATCTTCAACCTTTGCCGGTTTGCTCATGTTACGTGTCATTTTTGTAACTTCTTCAGAGCAAGGCTTGTTGAACCCGGCCATGTCGTAGGCTTGGCAAATATCTACAAGGAATGTAGCTCCGCAAGCTTCGACGTCTTCTTCGGTGGCGTCAAAATAAATGTAGGCTACAACGCTGTCTGCATCTTCAAGGGTTTCGTTAAAGAGGTCAATGCTGAAATAATCTAAATCGTTGAAAATGTAATGGTATGCCCCTGCGTAAATTTCTCCGGAGAAGGGGGAGGCTTCGCCGGTTTTGCAGTTGTCGCACTTCTTTTCATAGTAGTCGCTGCCGCCATTACTCACGAGTGTAAGGGCAGAAGTCAAAAGGGCCGCCCCGTTAAGAGTAACTTCCGAAAAGTGGTAGATTTCCCAGTTCGGCACAGAGTCAGTATCTAATGAATTCATTTTATCAGGGGTTCGCCATCCAACTAGACCGCCAGTGGGAGCGACATATTTGTAGTTAAGACCGGGTGTATTCCTGCCTTCAGGGTTGGATGCCCTATGGTGCGGGTGTGCGTCGTTCTTGTCACCCACGCCGTATACAAAGGAAATGTCCCAGGGGTTTACTCCTAATAGGTAGTTTAGCTGGTTGATGCCCAATTGTTTCATGGTGGCAGAGTTCCAGTTTTGCACCCCATACTGCGGAAGCTCAATACCTTCCAAATCCTTAGTTACATCAGAATAAGCTAGCACTTCCAAAATGTTTGCGGCTTGGTAACTGTTATAAATCCAGTCTTGGTCGGTCAGCATTGTGTACCAGAGATCACCATAAGAAACAGGCTCTGAAATACCGTGTAAAGTCGGAATGGAAATGCTTTGAGAGCCATTGACGCCCAAGTAGTAGATGTTTGTACCAAGAGTTAATGCGACATTTTCTGCATAGGTTAAGCGAGTCTTATCATCAATGCCGTACTTAAGACCTGTTTCGGTATCCTTCAAGAGCATCTTGTAAAAGCCGTACAGAGCGTAAGTATAGGCGTTCGCCCAGCTCGTATTCTTGCTAGACCATGAAAGAATCCGGTAGAAGATTCTTGAGAATCTCCTATCAGGGTGTCTTCGACAGCTTCATTCAGGTAATCCATCTTGCCGCTTTTTTCATAGGTGGCATAATAGAGTGCAATAGCCGCAAGGGCAAGGTCATCGTGAGATTCATTGTTACCGTTGTAAGCGGCACTACTCCAGCCATCGGCCTTCGGATTGTGCACATACGTCTTTCCGCCATCATAGGTGCCGGGGCCAAGATTTTTTTCCTTGAGCTTCAGGTTCTTGGCGAAGTCGTACATCTTTTGGGCGACCATCAAGCAGCTGTCTGCAAAATCCTTGTCGTACTTGGCGTAATCTTTACTCAAGATGGCGAGACCTGCGGCAATTTCAGCGGAAATGTTGGAACCGAGTTCGCCGAGTCGCACATCGCGTTCATCGGGACCTCCGCGGCGAGAAACATTCACGTAGTCCTGGGCTTCCGGGCGTCCCCACCAACCGTGGTCACTTCCGAAGTTTCCTACAGAAACCGGCATGTCGTCGACGACACCTTTTGCGACGCGGAATGCCCTCAAGAAAAAGTCGGCGCCATGCTTGGCTTCGCGCAAAACATCGGGTATTTTGTCGGTGTTTACAAATTCTGCCTGGTTGTAGGCGTAGTGGTCTACGTCTTTGGTGGGGTTGCTTGCGGACATGACGGCTAAAGCCATAAAGGCGAATGCTTGGGTCTGGGATTCCTTCAGATGGTCCCCGGCATCGTACCAGCCGCCCTGTAAGTCACCTTCCTTGGTTGTAATGTTTCCCTCTTCTATGCCATTCACCACCTTGCCTGCACCGTCTTTCACATGGCTCGGACCGTGGAACCAGGATTCGGAGTTGCCGCTACGTTGGATGCCGAAGAACTTGAGGGAGGCGTCTTTCACCATGGTGTAAACGTCGTCGCTCACGATGAAGGTGCTGGAAATGTCGTCGCCCACTTTGATGCGCAGACGCTTTTCGGTAGGTACGCTTTGCGGAATTTTACCGACAAAGATTTTGCCGGACTGTCCGGTAATTTTAACTATGTAACGATTTTGTGCGACAGTTGAGGCGTCTGTGCCGGCAACAATGGTCCAGTCGCTTTGGGTCTCTGCTTCTGTTGCGGTGAAGATTCCGGTTACTTTGGTGCTGAGCGACTTGCCGTCAGCATCCACAACTTCGAATTCCTTGGCGGAGCCCACATAGTAGAACTGGCGCTCCTTATCGCTCTTGAGGTAGCCCGCCTGGTTCACGCGGATCGGCGAAATCTTGGTGTTAATGGCGTCGTAGTAGGCCTGGTCCAGGGTGTCGGGCATCAGGGCGCCCGCCTTGAAGCTTTCGGGCGTGGCCGGAATATTCAGAACGCCGTGTTTCTTTGTTATCGTGGTGTCAAACTTGCTGATTGCCGTCGAATCCCAACTCAAGGGCCAGGTGGGGCGAATCAAGTCGTAGGGGGTGGTGGCGGCCATTGCTGCCGTTGCCGAAAAGGCGAGGGATGCTGCGATTGCAATCGGTTTAATTTTCTGGTGCCTTCTCATAAATACCTCCGAGTATGGCGTAAGGTAATTATAAGAAAAGTCTGTTTACCTTTCAAGTACAATGTAAAAAAGACATGCCCGCATGATAGCGGGCATGATACTAATACAAAAAAATGTAAAGTTCTTATTTGATCTTAATGCTCTGCGTTGCAAGCACCTTGTCGTTTTGTACGACTCTTGCAATCAGGGCGCCACGGTGCGGAAGATTTGCGAGGTTCACTTCGGCGCGGGTTCCGTTGAAGGTTTGTGCCGTCAGCTGGTTGCCGAGCATGTCGAAGATCTTCACGGTCTTGGTGCCCTGGGCGGTGGCGAGCACGTAGAGCTTGTTGTTGTTTACCTGCATGCGAGCCTTGGCAACACTAGGAATCTTCACAAAGCCTTCGCGGTCGCTGGTGGTGTTGCCCGGACCGTAGCCCCACAAGAGCTTGCCTTTGCTGCGGAGAACGATGTAGGGGTCCTGCGGAGCTTGCTGGATGTCGCACTGGTCCTTGTCCCAATCGGGGGCGCCTGCGTAAGCGGGTGCGTCCTTGGTGGCGGTATGGGCGGTAAAGCTCCATCCGCCAGCTACGTTAACCTTGGAGGGCTGCATGGTGGCATCGCAATGTCCGGTTGTGGGTAAGCCGGTCGTCACGCCGATGTCAAGTCTCATCCTTCTTCCGTAGCCGACGGTTCCGAGATAGATGGCTTGTTGCCAGGTATAAGTCTTTTTGTCTTTGTTGTAAGTATCTTCAATTTTCTGGGGGAGTTGATCCCTCATAGCTGTTCTGAGTTCGCGATCGTTTTCGCATGGCTTGTTGAAACCGGCCATATCGTAAGCCTGGCAAATGTCTAGAGTGAATATGGCTCCACAATCGTTCATTTCTTCTTGGGTTGCTTCGAAGTAAATGTAGGCCACAACGCTGTCGGCATCTTCAAGGGTCTCGTTAAAGAGATTGATGTTGAAATAATCCATGTCGCCGAAAGTGTAATGGTATGCAGCGGCATAAACCTCACCGGAGAAGGGAGAAATTTCGCCGGTCTTGCAGTTGTCGCATTTTTTTTCGTAGTAGTCGCTGCCGCTGTTGCTTACGAGGGTAAGGGCTGACAGAAGTGTCGTAGATGCGTCGAGGCAGGTTTCCGAAAGTCTATAGTCGAGCGAGCTTAAAGTATCGGGAACCCAAGAGTTTGTTTCAGAGGGCATGGCTCCGCCCAAAAGGCCTCCGACAGGGCAGACGTATTTGTAATTAAGGCTCGGTGAATTTTTGCCTTCGGGGTTCGCTGCCCTGTGGTGGGGGTGAGCGTCGTTCTTGTCACCGATGCCGTACACAAAAGAAATATCCCAGGGGTTTACACCGAGTAGGTAATTCAACTGATTAATACCGAGCTGACGCATTTCGCTTGCCTTGAGTTCGGAGCTAGCCATGGTCGGAAGTTTGATACCTTGCTTTTCAATATCGGCTGCTACATCGGCGTAGGCGAGAACGTCAAAGATATTGCCCATCTGGTAGCGGTTGTGAAGCCAATCTAGGGGGGTCCGCATGGAATACCAAGTGGGGTCGTATTGCACCGAGGAACTTAGCATAGAGGTTGTGGCAGGAAGAGTGATTGATCCTGTTCCTGAGCTCACATCGTAGAGGTTCTCGATCATGCTTGCAAGACAGCCTTCGATGGCGGCAAGTCGTTCCTCTTCGGTAAGACCATATTCAGCTGTAGCCTTAGTCTTGTCGGCAAGAATTAGCTTGTATAAAGCGTAAATGGCGTAGGTGTGTACAGAGGCCCAATCTGTGTTGGCTCCCTTGAGCATTGAACCTAAGTTTCCGGTAAACCATCCGCCTGCAAAGAGTCGATTTTGCTGATTTTTCAAAAGGTCTGTGGCGCGAATCATATCGTCAGCGTAATCTTTTTTGCCGGTGGCGTAAAGGAGTGCCACCGAGGCCAATCCCATTTTGTCAATATAAGAAGTGTTGCCGTTGTAGGCCGCGGTGTTGACGATAGCGCTTGTATTGTTCTTGAATGCTTTGCCTTGAGTTAGGGATTTGGCGAAGTCGTACAATTTTTCGGCGACCATTAAGCAGCTATCTGCATACTTTTTGTCATAAGTGGCGTAGTCTTTTCCCAAAATGGCAAGGCCTGCTGCAATTTCTGCGGAAACAGTGGAGCCGAGTTCTCCCAGGCGTACGTCGCGAGTAGCGGGACCACCTCGGTCTGTGGCTGCGTAAGAATTGTCGGTTGGGAGATAATCTTGGGCTTCCGGACGTCCCCACCAGCCGTGGTCTGCTCCGAAGTTGCCTACAGAAACGGGCATGTCGTCAATAACGCCCTTGGCAAATTCGTAAGCCTTTAAGAAGAAGTCTGCGCCGTGCTTCGCTTCGCGCAGAACATCGGGAATGCCGTCGGTCTTTACAAATTCACCCTGGTTGTAGGCGTAATGGTCTACGTCCTTGCTGGGGTTGGTGGCAGACATTACGGCGAGCACTGCAAAGGCGTATGCTTGCGTTTGCGATTCCTTCAGGTGGTCGCCACAATCATACCAACCGCCTGCAAGGGAACCTGCCCTGGATTCCGTAAAACCGCGTTCTGTATTATTGGCGTCTGCTGTGACGACGCCTCCGCCGTCTTTGGTGTGGCTTGGACCGTGGAACCAAGATTGCGAGTTGCCACTGCGCTGGATGCCGAAGAACTTGAGGGTAGCATCTTTTGCCATGGTGTAAACGTCGTCGCTTACAATAAAGGTGCTGGAAATTTCGTCACCCACCTTGATGCGCAGACGCTTGTCGGTCGGTACGTTTTGCGGAATTTTACCGACAAAGATGGTGCCGGCAGGTCCGGTAATATTGACCTGGTAACGTTTTGTGTCGGTGGTTGCTGCGTCTGTACCGGCTTTAATTGTCCAATCGCTTTGGGTTGTTGTTCCGGTTGCAGTGAGCGTTCCGGTTATCTTGGTGCTGAACGACTTGCCGTTTTCATCTACGACTTCGAATTCTTTGGCGGTGCCTACGTAGTAGAACTGACGTTCCGTGTCGCTCTTGAGGTAACCGGCCTGGTTCACGCGGATCGGCGAAATCTTGGAGTTGATAGCATCAAAGTAGGCCTGGTCCAAGGTGTCGGGCATCAGGGCGCCCGCCTTGAAGCTAGCAGGCGTCTTGGCGATATTTAAAACGCCAATTTTCTTTGTTACCTTATTAGTATCGAACTTGCTGATTGCTGTGGAGTCCCATTTTAAAGGCCATGTTGGGCGAATCAGGTCATAAGGTGTGGTGGCGGCAAATGCTGCAGAAGCAGAAAGTGCTGCCAGGGTAGATGCCATAACCCCTGCATGTTTTTTTAGACGCATAAGTCCTCCATATATTATGGAGGAAATATAGCACCGTTTTTAAAACTCTGCAAGCAAAATGTAAGATTCTGTAGTTTGAATCACATACTATTGATTGCGGTTGCGTTATTTTGCATTTTATTCGAACCTTAAGGCCTCAATCGGGTCAAGACGGCTTGCCTTACGGGCAGGGTACCAGCCAAAAAATACGCCAGTCGCAAAGCACACGGCAAAACTCACGATCACGCTGGTAACAGACACGCTCATGGGCATGTTGAAGGCAATTTTCACGATTTCGGAGGCGGCAATGCCGAGTGCTATCCCGATAATGCCCCCGAGTAGGCTGATAATCACCGATTCGAACAAAAACTGGAACATAATGTCTTTGCCGCGGGCGCCGATGGCCATTCGCAAGCCAATTTCTTTAGTGCGTTCCGTGACAGACACGTACATAATGTTCATGATACCGATACCGCCTACAAACAAACTAATACCTGCGATAATCGTGAGCACCAGAGAAATCATGTCAGAAGTACTCGTGATGGTCTGAATCATTTCTTCTTGCGTAAACACGCGGAACGGGTCAACGGGCTTAGTCCAGCCGCGACGTTCCTTCAGGATTCCCATGATTTCTTCGGTCGCCTTTTCGGCGTAACCTTCACCGATGGAATTCGCGAAAATCTGGCGGATGTTTGTGGTGGCAGAAAACCTGCGCATCACTGTCTGGTAAGGCGTGAAAATCACGTCATCGTTGTCTTGCCCGAAGTCTCCGGAGCCTTTCGCTTTCAAGGTGCCGATAACCTTCAGGGGAATGTTCTTGTAGCGAATGGTCTTGCCAATCGGGTCGCCTTCAGGGAACAGGTTCTTGACAACGGTTTGCCCGATCACACAGACTTTGGCCATGCGGTCTGCCTGGTCGTCGAACATGACGCCGTCTTCGATTTCGTAGTTGCGAATCTTGAGGTAGTCGGCAGAAATGCCGCTCAAGGTTGTGGGGGAGTTGTTGTTGCCAACAATCGCCTGCCCGCCTACAGTCATCATCGGCGAAACACCGTTAATGTAGGCGGCGTTTTCGCGGATGGCGATAATGTCGGCTTCTTCGAGGAGTTCGCTATTGGATTCTTGTTGCACACCGCCGCGTCGATCACGGTTCGGCATGATGATGATTGCGTTCGAACCCATCGCAGTCATCTGTTCCTTGATGGAGATTCGGGAGCCTTCGCCCATGGCGACCATGGCAATCACCGCCGCGACACCGATGACGATGCCGAGCACCGAAAGGAAGGTACGCATGCGGTTGCGGAGCAAAGCCTTGAGTGCAATTTTTATAAGAGTAAAAGGAGACATAAGCTAATTCCTAGAAGTGTCATCTTGAGTGGAGAACCGAAGGTTCGGAATCGAAAGATCTAGATCCTTCGACTTCGCTCAGGATGACATAAATATTATTCGTCAAAATTCTCCGGAGGTGGCAATGCTTCGAAAGCGGCCTTGGCGTCTTGCACGTTTTCGTTCTTCACATCTTTCTTGAGGAGCCCGTCGCGTAGCGTAATGGTACGCCCACTAAAGGTGGCAATGTCAGGTTCATGCGTCACGAAGGCGATGGTTTTTCCTTGGCGGTTCAGCTCCTGGAAAATCATCATGATTTCGTAACTGGTACGCGTATCAAGGTTACCGGTCGCTTCGTCGGCGAGGATAATCACCGGGTCGTTGACTAGGGCGCGGGCGATTGCGACTCGCTGCTGCTGGCCGCCCGAAAGCTGGTTCGGCAAATGGTTCATGCGACTTTCGAGCCCGACCATTTTTAACGCTTCGATAGCGCGGCGGTGTCGTTCCGCAGCAGACACACTGGAATTATATAATAAGGGCAGCTCTACGTTCTCGATAGCCGTGGTTCGGCTGAGCAAGTTGTAACTCTGGAAAACGAATCCGAGCTTTTTGCTGCGGATTTTGGCGAGCGCGTCGCGCTTTAATTTTTCGGTATGCTGTCCGTCTAGAATATATTCGCCGGAGGTCGGCTTGTCCATGCAACCCAGAATGTTCAGCATGGTCGACTTGCCGGAACCGCTTGTACCCATGATGGTCACGAATTCGCCGGGATAGATGTCAAAAGAGACGCCACGCAGCGAGTGGACCGTTTCATCGCCCATTTTGAAGTCTCGGCGGATATTTTGTATTGATAAAATCGGGTCCATAATCGCTAATTAGATGCCTATCAAGAACATTTAGTTGCAAATCTACTGATTTTTGGGGCTATTTTGGGGTGTGAGCGGCGTCACATTTGGTTTTAATTTACTGAAAATACTACATTGGAAACAAAATGTAATAAAGACATGCGAGGGATACAATGAAAAAGATCATTGCTTTATCACTAGTCGCTGGCGGTCTTGCCTTTGCCCAGTCCGGGCTTCAGGGTGGAACCTCCGGTATACATCAACACAACGCCTACACGTTGGGTCAGTGGGGTATCGAACTCGGTACGGGTGGAGATATTTCTTCTGACGCTTGGTCTCAGTCCCGTGGTGGCGTACTTTACCAGGGAAATACGGAACGTTCTTTCCATAGGAATGCGGGTACTCTTAGCGGTAATGTTCATGCAGCAATTGGTCTCAAGGATTTCATTGACCTCGGTGTTGCTCTTCCGCTTTACTATGACCACGCCAACCTGAAGGGCGATGGTGAAGGCGATATCTGGAAAGCTAGCCGTGGCGACCTGGACGTTTGGTTGAAGGCCGGCCTCATCGGTGATGCCAAGAGCTTCTTTGGCCTCGCTATCCAGGGTGATGTCTATTTCCCGACCGGTGATGAAAACGTGGGCGTTCGTCCTCGTCATGCCTGGTACTTGAATGACGACGGTGGTGTTACCCACCCGTACACCGCTGGTGGCTTTAGCTATTCTGGAACCGTGGTGCTCTCCTTGAACTTCGGCGCACTTGGTGTACCGGTCTTGTGGAACACCCACGCAAGCTTCGTTTATGCCGACAAGGGTACCAATACCTTGGTTTATGGCACGGGCTTGAACGTGATGCCGACCAGCTGGATGGATATCTTTGTTGAATACTCCGGCGAAATGCGTATCGAAGAAGGTGCCTACCGTCGCGACCCGATGGACGACCCGATGCTCCTGACTCCGGGTTTCCGTTTCCACCTGCCGTGGCATATCGACCTGGCTTTGGGCGCAGACATTGCCTTCCGTACTCTTAATAACCTCGGTTACGATAGAGAAGAAGACCTGAAGAATGTCAATGAACATACCATTCATCATGCCAATACATCGGGTAATGTCAGCTATGGCTATGCCCCGACCCCGACGGTTGCTGTAACTGCAGCTCTTACTTGGCGCTTCGGCGGCAACGTCAAGGACGTGCAGACCGATAGCGATGCCGATGGCGTACCGGATGCCAAGGACCAGTGCGAAAAGACTCCGGCCGGTGCCGTGGTTGATTCTCTCGGTTGCCCGCAGGATTCCGACAAGGATGGCATCTTTGATGGTCTTGACAAGTGCCAGAACACTCGTGGTGGCGCAAGCGTTGATTCTCTCGGCTGCGAACCGGACTTCGATAAGGACGGCATTCCTGACGGTCTCGACAAGTGCCCGAACACCCAGGCTGGCGTGAAGGCTGATTCTGTCGGTTGCCCGGCTGATACTGATAAGGACGGCGTGTACGACGGTCTCGACAAGTGCGAAAATACTCCGGCAGGTCTCCCGGTTGACGAAACGGGTTGTCCGGCTGATGCTGACAAGGACGGCGTTGCCGATGCATTCGACAAGTGCCCGAATACTGCTGCTGGCCTCGCTGTTGATACTCTCGGCTGCCCGGCTGACGCTGACAAGGATGGCGTACCTGATGCTCTCGACAAGTGCCCGAACACCAGCGAAGGTGCCCAGGTGAACGCTGAAGGTTGCGAAGGCGACTTCGACGGTGACGGTATTCCGGATGCCAAGGACCAGTGCCCGAACACCAAGCAGGGCGTGCCTGTTGATTCTACGGGTTGCCCGGCCGACGCTGACAAGGATGGCGTGCCTGACGCTCTCGACAAGTGCCCGGATACGAAGGCTGGCTTGAATGTTGACAATACCGGTTGCCCGCTCGACTTCGACAAGGACGGTATCCCGGATGGTATTGACCAGTGCCCGAACACCCAGGCTGGCGTGCCGGTTGACTCTGTGGGTTGCGCTGCTGACGCTGACAAGGATGGCGTGTACGATGGTCTCGACAAGTGCCCGGATACTCCGAAGGGTGCATCTGTTGACACCGTTGGCTGCCCGGTCGATAGCGATAAGGACGGCGTGGCTGACTTCCTCGATAAGTGCCCGAACACCCTCGAAGGCGTGCGTATCGACAAGAAGGGTTGCCCGCTCAACAAGGCTGAAGACCTCGAACAGTTGAAGAAGGGTATCAACTTCCAGAGTGGCTCCAAGAAGCTCACCAAGGCAAGTTACAAGACCTTGAACAACATCGTGAAACTCATGAAGAAGTTCAACACCGCCAACATCGAAGTCCAGGGTCACACCGACAATACTGGCTCCGAAGAAACCAACAAGCAGATCTCTCAGGATCGTGCCCAGGTGGTGGTGGATTACTTCATCCAGAACGGTATTTCTTCTGACCGCGTTCGCGCCGTGGGCTTCGGCTCCGACAAGCCGATCGCCGACAACAAGACGAAGAAGGGCCGCTCCAAGAACCGCCGTGTTGAACTCGTACCGTTCTAATCGGAATTCTTGAACCGAAATTAAAAACGCTCGCCATTGGCGAGCGTTTTTTTTGTTTTATTTCTTAAATACCCATTTTTTATAAAGCATAAAGCTCGCAACGACATATACGCCGTTCGCGACGATGTTTGCGAAGAAGCCGGGTTTCATGAATTGCGAAATGAAGTCGGTGAACGGTTTGCACCAGGCGGTGTTCAAAACGTAAACGGTGGCTTCGAGCGTTACAAAGTTCAAGGCGTAGGCCGCAAGGAACACGATGATGAATCGGACGATTTCGGTGCGCTTGCGGTTATGGCTCTTGAAGTTCCAAATGCGGTTCATCAAGTAGCTGTTGATGGCGCCGAAAATGAACCCGAGAAAGTTCGAAAGTTCCAGGTTCCAGTCAAGTATTTGGTGCATCACCCAGACCGAGGCGAGGGTAATGAGCGTGTTCATGACGCCAATCAAGTTGTATTTGATGAAATGTTTCACACGGGAAAATCTAAAAAATTATTTTTACGGCACTATGACTTGGTTTGATGCGAAAAAGTGTTCGGCGGCCGATGCCGCGGCGATGATTAACGATGGTGATGTACTGGGAGTTTCCGGTTTTACTTTGGCCGGTTACCCCAAAGAGGTTCCCTCGGCTTTGGCCGCGCGTGCCGAAAAGTTGCATGCCGAAGGCAAGCCTTTTAAGGTCACGCTTTTTTCGGGAGCCTCTACGGGCGACAGCTGCGACGGGGCGTTAGCTCGGGCGCAGGCGGTGTCTCTCAGGATGCCGTACCAGAGTAATCCGAGCCTTCGCAAGGCGATTAACGCTGGTCAAATCAAGTATATCGACGCCCACCTCGGCAAAATGGGCTATCTGGTGCGTACCGGTGCGGTGCCCGCGCCGACGGTCGCGATTATTGAAGTCTCTGCCATATTGAGCGACGGTCGCGTATGCCTTTCGACTTCGGGCGGAAACTCGGTGACTTACCTCGAGATGGCTCCCAAGATTATTCTGGAATTGAATACGCGCCTGGGTAATGCCTTCATGGGTATTCACGATACTGCGCTTCCGGAACTTCCGCCGCACGCAAAGCCGCTTCCCATCTATAGTGCCGGGGATCGTGTCGGATCTGAATTTGTGAAGATTGACCCGAACAAGGTGATTGCCGTTGTCGAAACCTCTCGACTTGACGAAGTGAATCCGTTCGTGGAACCGGATGCCGTTTCCAGAAACATCGGTGAGCGCATTCTCGATTTTATTTGCTTCGAAGAAAGCAAGGGTCGCCTTCCTAAGGGACTCGCTTTCCAGAGCGGCGTGGGTAAGGTGGCAAATGCAGTCCTTAGCGCCATGTCCGACGATAGCCGGCTTGGAACGATTGACCTTTATACCGAAGTTATTCAAGAAGCCGTGTTCCCGCTTTTGAAGAAGGGAAAGCTCGGCGTCGCTTCGGGTACGGCTCTTACTTTGTCTGAAAATGCGCAGAAGGAATTCGTCGAAAACAGCGCCGAATGGAAAAAGCACCTGGTGCTTCGTCAGCAAGAAGTGAGCAACAGCCCCGACGTGATTCGTCGCGTGGGTGTGATTTCCATGAATACGGCGCTCGAAGCCGATATCTTTGGCAATGTGAACAGCAGCCTGGTTTCGGGATCTTCGATGATGAACGGAATTGGCGGTGCAGCCGACTTTGCGCGCAACTGCGCTCTCGGATTTTTCTTGACGCCTTCGGTCGCAAAAGATGGTGCCATCAGCTCGATTGTTCCTTACGTGAGCCATGTGGACCAAACCGACCACGATACCATGATTTTCGTGACGGAGCAGGGGCTTGCCGATTTGCGTGGTCTTGCCGCCGAAGAACGTGCAAGGCTCATTATCAAGAATTGCGCCCATCCGGATTTCCGTGAACCGCTCACCGATTTCTTGGAATATAGCCTGAAACATGCGAAGGGCTTGCACATGCCTTTGGCTTTGGAGAGAGCTTT
This sequence comes from Fibrobacter succinogenes, assembly GCA_902799745.1. Taxonomy (GTDB): domain Bacteria; phylum Fibrobacterota; class Fibrobacteria; order Fibrobacterales; family Fibrobacteraceae; genus Fibrobacter; species Fibrobacter succinogenes_Q. Next base: position 52,779 of record CADCBQ010000010.1, read on the forward strand.
CGAGATGCATTCTCGGTTCCTTGAAACCGGTAAAATGCGTTAAAAAGTTCCATTTTTGCAAAATTTCCGTGATTAGACGCATAGCCCTTGTACAGGCGTGCGTCTTTGGTAAATTCCATTAGCTTTTTTGTTGAAAAAAAAGTAGTTTCTTGTTATATTGCGAATAGCTTTTTAGGATCGACGAATGAATCGCCTGTTTTGGATTATAATCTCTGCTTGGTTCGCCTTCTCTTTGCAGGCGTGTTCTGGTAGTTCGTCTTCTTCGAACGATGAAAATGATCCTGATGAATATGAAGATGAATACGACGGCGAAGGCGGTGACAACGGGAAGGGCGATGGCAATTCGAGCGGTTCCCGCTGGGATAAAAAATCAAGTGGCGTTGTACAGAAAGATTCTTTAGGGAACCCCATTTCAAGTGCAGGTGAACCAGGTAAGCCGGGTGAACCTGGCGAATCGGGAAATTCCAGTTCTTCGACAGGCCCTGTTGTGGGGATTAAAGATACGGTTATTGTTGATACGACGGCCGTGGTCGATGTCGATGCGTTGCCTGAATGTACTGCCGACAACGAAGGTGAATCTTTCTTGGTTAAGAGCGAAAATATCTTGTATTTCTGCTTGGCCAAGGAATGGGTTCCTTCTGACGCTGTTGCCCAAACGGCTGGAATTTCTTGCCGCAACGGGGTGATGGTGACTGGCGTCGATGCGGATGATGACGATGACGGCGGTTCTAGTACGGGTGGATATAGCTCGCCCTGGGGAAACTTTGGTGGCGGCGGCAACTCCGTAAATACCTCGGCGGTGGACGATTCTTCGGCTGTGCCGCGTATGGTGGGGGCTCACCTTGTGGGTGTTGCTGAAAAGGGACCGTTCCGCTATGGCACCTCGATCAAGTTGATTGAACTCGACAGTACGCAGCATTTGGCTGATTCCAAGCGTACTCACAAGACTTGCATTTTGAATGGTGACGGCAACTACAGTTTTGACAGCGTAGACTTTGTGTCGCCGTACTTGCGCGTCAAGGCGAACGGATTCTTTAGGAACGAACTGACCGGTGGACTTTCTTCGAAGCCGGTGACACTCGAAGCCGTTGTCGATGTGACCGAAAAAGACACGGTGAACGTGAATATCTTGACTCACATGGAAGCTCCGCGTGTGCTCAAGCTCGTGGAAAATAGCGGCAACAACCAGCCGGTTCGTGCAGTCAAGGCGCAGGCCTTGCGTGAAATCCTTTCGAGCTTCGAAATCCAGTGGGATAAATCTTCTGGTAGTAGCAGCGGTGGAAATAACGGTGGCTTTGGTGGCTGGAACTTTGGTGGACAGCAACAGCAGACGCTCACGACCGATGGCCGCTTTGCCGAAGATATCGGACTTTTTGATGGTGACGAGTACAGTGGTGCCCTCCTTGCAATCTCTATCATGATGCAGCGCAAGGGCTCGGGCTCCGAGATGACTTCTTATGCCGCAGGCATTGCCGACCGCATCAAGGGTAACGGCAACTGGGACGACAATAACGCCAAGGCCGACCTTGCTGACTGGCTCATGGTGCTCGATACGAGTGGCTCTTACGCGACTATCCGCAACAATATCGCCAGCTGGAAAATGGGTGAGGTGCCCGACTTTGAAAAACACCTGAAGCGTTTCTGGTCCAGGGCCTATAACTTTGGCGATTGCAATGCGCAGAAAGCCGATTCGGTATTTTGCATTTCGAACAGCCTGAGCGCCTATTTCTGCGGGGGCGGCTACGATCAGCCGGGTCCGACTGTCCGCTTTATCTGCGATGCCAATACACATGAATGGCGCGCCGCTACCGCTGTCGAAAAAGACACCTACGGCTACGGCAAGGGTGAATATCCGGGCCAAATCAAGAACGGCCGAGTCAATAAAGAAGCATACTACGTTTACGATAACGGCAAGTGGCGTTTAGCGACTAGCGACGATATCCAGGAATTCGAAGATATCGAAGATGTGTATAAGAGCCTGCAGGCGGGTGAAAAGGTCATCTTCTTCTTGCGCCATGCCAAGCGTAGCGATGATACAGGCAAGAACGGCCACCTGACCGACGAGGGTAAGGCTCAGTCGAAGAGCGTGGGCGAAAAGTTCAAGGGCGAAGATATTTACTTTGCAAATTCGAACTACACGCGTAGCTACGAAACTTGCGACAATATTGCCATTGGCGCCGGAATGTCGGGCGCCGAAAAGAATGTGATTGACGACCTCGATGGCGAATGGTACGTAAAGGACAACAATAAGCTTGAACAGTACAAGAGCAACAATGGCGGCGGCTGGGTTGTGGCCTCTGAGTATACGTACAAGGGCTCGTATTCCGACGCTTACTATGATCTTGAAGAATACAGTGAAAAGTATATTACGGAAGTGATCAAGCCCGAATTTTCGAAGGTGAAAAAAGTGGGCGTGTTCATTTCGCACGATATGTTTGTGGTTCCGCTGACGGCGTACTTCACCAACATGAAGGTGAACCTGCGCTACTTTGATACCAAGCAATGGATCAACTACTTGGCGGGCCTTGCAATCATCATGGGGAAAGACGGAACGATTCGATATGTGCCGGTGAGGGGACTAGATTCCGGAACCATGACGATGTAGGTCGCATATGAAAAAAAAGTGGTGTGTGGAATGTTTGGGGGCTGCCTTGGCAGTAACCCTGTTCTTGTTTGGGTGCAGTTCAGAAAGTAATGGCGGTGCCGTAAATGGAGGCGAATCTGCACACGAGGGCTCGACAGAGGTAAAGCCCGATACCCAGACGGTTCAAGTCGTTGAACCGATTTATGCACCACTCTATGTCTTTGAAATTCTCGAAGAACGTGTTGCTGCGGCCGATTCGACCGATTCTGTGGCGGTGAACAATATATTGGATTTGTTGGCTCGCCCTCGTGTAGATCAGCACTTGATGAACCATGTCCCGTTGGATTCTGCGGTGGAACGCGCCAAGTACGAAACACTTGCGGCGTTCGGTGTGGATTCGCTGCAGTATGCGATGGATTCTAACGGCGTGTTGCTAGCGATTGCGGCGATGGTGCAGAGCCGCTTGAGTAAAGAAGAAACGCAGGCCTTTATCGGTACTTTGGGCGAAGACTTGAAGGGCGACGGCGTGTGGAATGACCCTAATGGGAAAATCCAGATTGCCGACTGGATTGTAGGGCTCGATAGCAACTGGCGTTATGGCGAAATTCGTAACAACGTAACGTCTGCCTACGGCGGGAATGTGCCGAACTTTGAAGGCTACATGCGTGGCTTTATTCCGCTCGCTTATGCCTTTGAAACTTGCACCGATGCGAATGCGGGCACGGTCACTTATGTGAACCAAGGCCAAAGTGCTTATTTCGCAAATGACTACGAAACGTCGGACCATTCGGCGGTGCGCTTTATTTGCGATGCGAATGGATTCCAGTGGCGCCTTGCGCAGCCTATGGAAAAAGATACGGTGGGCTTTGGCCCGGGCGAATACGACCGTGAAATCCGCGAAGGGCGCGTCATCCATGACAACTACTACATTTACGATGCCGGCGCCTGGCGCCTAGCCACTCCGCAAGAAGCCGATGGCTTTACCGACCTTGTAGAAGTCTATGCGAATTTGGCTGCCGATGAAAAGGTTGTGTTCATTATCCGCCACAGCGAACGCACCGGCGAAACGGGCGCAAAGGGCCACTTGACCGACAACGGGAAAAAGTACGCCCAGGAATTGGGAAAGCGTCTTGCCGCCGTGAATCAGGAAAAGTTCTACTTCGGCTATTCGGGCTACACCCGCACTCAGGAAACCTGCGAAAATATTGCCTTGGGCTATGGGCAATCCAAGTACAGCTTGGATGTTCTTGCCGGGCTCGATGGCGACTGGTACATGAAAGACAGCGTGAAGTTTGAAAGCTATTCGAATTCCGATGGCGGCGGCTGGGTGGTGTGTTCCAAGTACGCCTTTTTAGGGGCTTACCCGGATGTATTCTATGACTTGGAAGAACGCAGCGAGGAACTGCTGCAAAAAGAAATTTTGGCGAATTTGGGTAAAATGGGGCGTGTGAGCTTCTTGGTTTCGCACGACTACCTGGTTGTCCCGCTGCTTGCCTATGTGACGAACGGGCATGCGAATGTGCGCTTTTACGAAAAATGGAAATGGGTGAATTACATGGCCGGTGTGGCCATGATTATCTCTCCCGACGGTTCGGTTCGTTATATCCCCGTAAAAGGCCTCGAAACCGGGGTGATGTAGTTTTCGGCGGCGTTGTTCAAGCGCCGCTTTTTCTAAATTTTCGTCGCTGATTTTTACAAAACAGAAACCCAAAAGAATGGATTGAATCCAATATGAACGAAACACAGACCAATGCACCCGAAGCTCAGGTGGCTCCCGCCGCTCCGGCCCAGGAAGTGCAGCAGCCGGCTCTCGTTGCTTCGCAGCCTGCAGCAAAGGTGAAGGGCAAGTTCGATGAACAACTCGGACTCATGCTCCCCTCCGATGCCGCTCAGGTTCAGGAGCAGCTCTCTATGCCGGGTATGAATGACGACATGGTTTACAAGATCGTGGAAACCCACTCTGGTAACCATTCGGTTCTCTATAAGACCTATGATCAGGCAGTTCTTGCACGCGACGTTCGCGATTCTATCGAAAACGCCGGCGGCCACAAGGTCCTCCCGATCGCCAAGGCCAAGCTGGGCTCGACCTACTGCAAGGGCGAATTCTCGACCGAACAGGGTTGTAAGGGCGACTCCGACACCTTCGGTATCGGCTCCCTGATCGAATTCCAGGCAACCGGTCTTATCGTGGTGATGTGCGTCATCGTGGGCCTCACGGTGCTCTGCTACCTCATGAACTTCATTATGGCCAAGCTCGGCCTCAACAAGGACAAGGCTCCGGCACCTGCAGTTAAGGCTACTCCGGCCGCCGCTCCCGCCGCTGCAGCACCCAAGACCATCGGTCCTGCCCACTGCGACTGGGATCCGAACGCCAAGAGCGTTCATCCGGGCTTCACCAACAAGCAGCTTCAGGCTTTCCTCGGCATTGCCGCCGTGGCAGCCCTCGAAGAACACCCGGGCATGAGCAACGACCAGTTCCTCGCCCTCGTGACCGCAGCGGCGACCCAGGCTATCGGTCAGCCCTGCCGCGTGACTGCTTACAGAAACATTAACTCTCCTGCTTGGACGATCGTCAAGTAAGGTAAACTTTTAAAACTCAACAGGCTTTTAAGCCAGGAAATATCAAAATGAAGAAAACCGTCCGTATCAGTTTCGAAGGCAAGACCTACGATGTCGAAGTAGAAGTTCTTGATTCCAATGCCGCCGTTGCCGCCGCTCCTGCTGCCGCTCCGGTCGCTGCCGCTGCTCCTGCCGCCGCTCCTGCTGTTGCCGGTGGTACCGAAGTCAAGAGCCCGCTCGCTGGCTCCGTGTTCAAACTGAAGGTCAAGGTCGGCGACACCGTTACCGCCAACCAGGAAGTGGCTATCATCGAAGCTCTCAAGATGGAAAACCCGGTCGTCGCTCCGTGCGCCGGCACCGTGAACTCCATTGCCGTCAAGGAAACCGACACTGTCGTCGACGGCCAGACTCTCATGACCATCGCCTAAGAGGTACAGATAAATGAGTTCTCTTTTAAATTCGGTCGTTGAGTTCGCAGGCGACACCGGATTCGCATACGTCACCCCTTCGATGATCGTGATGTGGATCGTGAGTTTCGTCCTGATGTACTTGGCGATTGTCAAAAAGTACGAGCCGCTGCTGCTCTTGCCGATTTCGCTCGGCGCACTGGCGGTGAACATCCCGAGTGCGGGATTCTACGATGGTGGCTGGAGCATCGAAGGTATGTTTACCCCGACTGCCGGTCTCTATTACTACATCAGCCAGGGTATCCACCTGGAACTCTTCCCGCCCATCATCTTCTTGGGTGTGGGTGCCATGACGGACTTCGGACCGCTTATCGCTAACCCGCGTACACTGCTCCTCGGCGGTGGCGCTCAGTTCGGCGTGTTTGCGACCATGTTCTGCGCTGTGGCTTTCGGTGGCTTTACTCTCGGTGAAGCAGCCTCTATCGGTATCATCGGCGGTGCTGATGGTCCGACCTCCATCTTTACTGCAAACAAACTAGCAAAGCACCTCATCGGACCTATCGCCGTGGCAGCTTACACTTACATGGCCCTCGTTCCGCTGATTCAGCCGCCTATCATGCGCCTCATGACCAACGACAAGGAACGCAAGATCCGTATGAAGGCTCTGCGCAAGGTGTCCAAGGCCGAACGCATCGTGTTTGCCGTGATGGTGATGATCGTGTGCATCCTCGTGGTGCCCGATGCTTCTGCTCTTATCATCATGCTCATGCTTGGTAACATCTTCAAGGAATCCGGCGTTGTTGAACGCTTGGTGAAGACCTCTTCCAACGAACTCATGAACATCGTGACGATCTTCCTCGGTTCTTCCGTGGGCCTCACGATGTCTGCCGACATCTTCCTCCGTCCGCAGACCCTCATGATTATCGCTATGGGTGTGGTGGCATTCGGTTTCTCGACCGCTGCAGGCCTCTTCCTTGCTAAGATCATGAACAAGTGCACTCCCAAGAACCCCGTGAACCCGCTTATCGGTTCTGCTGGCGTGTCCGCCGTGCCGATGGCCGCTCGCGTGTCTCAGGTGGAAGGTGCCAAGTATGACCCGCAGAACTTCTTGCTGATGCACGCTATGGGCCCGAACGTGGCTGGCGTGATCGGTACTGCAGTTTGCGCAGGTTACATGATTTCTCGACTCTCGTAGTCTGAGTGTCATCCTGAGCGGAGGCGCGTAGCGCCGAAGTCGAAGGAACTAAAACAGAATATAAGGGAAACCCTCGGCAATCGCCGGGGGTTCCTTTTTGTAGGGGATTGTATTACGGCTGGATTAATGTATATTTTTGTTAAAATAAGCGAGGAGAATTATGAAAATCGGGTTTGTTGTTTCGGCCGTATTGTCATTGCTTGCGATTCAGTCTTTTGCCGCAAACGGCACCATGAAGGGATCCGGTTCTGCTAAAAATCCTTTCCAGATTGAAGACTACGAAGACTTGAAGGCGATAGGCACGGGCGCCTACCTGTATTCGTCGGATTACGTTTTGACAAAGGATATCGATGCTTCGGCGTCGATGAACGAGATGTGCAATGCGGACGGCTGCAATGGTTTTATTTCTATCGGTAAGAAAAAGGATGCTGCTGACAGCACTATTTTCTGGGGAAATATCGATGGCCAAAACCACACCATCAGCAACTTGAATATTTGGCTCCCATGTGAAAGTGGTGTGGCGTTTATTTATTACTTGGGCGGTTCCGTTTCCAACCTGAATTTTGACCATAGCCATGTGACGGGCAGGGTGTCCGAATCGGAATATGTCGCGACGGTAGCGGCAAAGTTGGTGGGAAGTATCAAGAATGTTAAGGTGACAAACGGTTTTGTTCAAGGAGAAAACTATGTGGGCGGTATTGTTGGCAGTGCCAAGCAGGATTATAACGATAAAGCGACTATCGCTAATGTCTCTTTCCAGGGGACTGTCAAAGGCTCGCAGCGGGTGGGTGGCATTGTTGGCCAGCTGGACATGGATCTTGATAGCGCTTTTGTCGATGCGGAAATCATCGCCTTGAGAAAGAGTGTGGGTGGTATCGTCGGGTATTTGATGGGTGCTGTGAGCAATTCCCGTTCTAACGGCTTGATTGTCCCGGGAAAGTCGGATGTTGATGAAGTGGGGGGCATCGCTGGTTACTCCAAGGGCGGAGTTTATTCAAGCGCATCTTTGATGAACTTGACCTCTTTCGGATACGATTTCGACGATGATATTGGTGGCATTGTTGGCGACAACGCGAAGGGCGCCGTTCTGTATTCGTATTCCCTTGGTAATGTCGAAGGCAATGGACATGTCGGTGGTGTTGTCGGAACCGGCGGCCGTGTGATGAATTCGTATGCCTTTGGCTCGGTGAAAGGGAATCGGTATGTCGGTGGCATTGCCGGCTCCTATGCGGATGTTTTCCATTCTTATGCGGTTGTTTCGCTCCAGGGAGAAAACCATGTCGGCGGACTTCTTGGGGGTTCTCTTAATGCGGGTACCCCTGATACGGTATATAGTTCTTACTGGAATACCGAGATTTCGGGCATTGACTCGAGCACCGGTGGAGTTGGCCTTACGACAGCCCAGATGTTGAAATGGGATTCTTATGTGGGCTGGGATACCGTGGGCTATGATGAGTATGCTATCGATGGTACAGATACCTGCTTTTATTATGAATATGCGGGGTATTGCAGTAGCCCTACAGGAAACTTTATTAAAGTTTGGGATATTGACGAGGGCAAGTCGTTCCCCTATTTGAAAGAAAATGGTTTCTCGAAAAAGGCGCTTGTTCCGATTGCGGTCCCGACGGTGGCGACGAAGTGGCAAGAGACTCCGACTGTCGCCTCGCTTATTGATGTAGAAGGCGAACTTGTCGGAAAGTGGACGGGCTCTGTGCGGCCTGTGTATGTAAACGACACCCTTTGCAGGGATTCCTTGTACTATGGCTATAGAATTGGCGTGGTCGTCGGTAAGGATACGGTGTGGGGAACGTCGAGCCATGTGGCAATCCCGAACAAAATTGAAATTTCGACTTTTGCTGAACTTCAGAAAATCGGGCATGATCTCGCTTACCCGCTGTTGGGTAATTATGAGCTGACGGCCGATATCGATGCTAAGGGGTTGAAGTTCGAACCCATTGGCGATAGCGTGCATATTTTCTACGGAACGTTTGACGGCAAGAACCATACCATCAAGAATTTGGTCGTTGACAAGCCCACCCGCGACTTTACGGGTATGTTTGGATATGTCGAAAGTGCCGTGATCCAGAACTTGACGCTTGAAAATGCGAAGGTCGTTGGCTCCTGGGTCGTGGGCGCCTTGATTGGCGAATCGCGTAATACGGTCGTGAGCCATGTCGTATCCTTAAATGGCAATGTTCAGGGCGAATGGTCCGTTGGGGGCTTGATAGGCTTCAGTGAGTCAGATAGTGTTGTTAATGTCGGGACGACCGGAAAGATTAAGGGTACGGAAAATGTTGGCGGCATTATTGGCTGCACAAGGAGCTACGCTACGTTGACCGATGCGTTCTCTGTTAACGTTATTAAGGGCCACGAAGATGTCGGTGGTGTTATCGGCAGCAGCTACGATTACGGCTATGATGGCATGATTCCGAATATCTATCGCGTTTATTCAGCAAGCGTGATCAAGTCTCCCAAATTCGCTGCCGAAGGGATTCTCGGACATGGTAGCAGTTCGGTAGATGACAGTACCTGTTTCTTTGACAGTACCGTTGCAGGAATTGGCCGAAAGGGCAAGACGACGGAGGAAATGCTGTTGAAGTCGACGTATAAGGATTATGACTTTGAAACGGTATGGGAAATCCAGGAAGGCGTTTCTTACCCGTACTTTAAGGGCATGGACCCGATATTGCCGGGAACGCTCGAAGACGATGGTACAGTAAATGTACTGGCCGGTGCTGGTACAGAAATCGACCCCTACAAGATTTACGATTACGATGATCTCAAGTATGTCGGTAAATATGAATATGGTCTTGATGCCTACTACAAGCTGATGGGCAATATCAATGCCACGGCTTCGTTCAAGGAAAACTGCAATGCTGACAGCACCTTGTGTAAGGGCTTCGAACCGATTGGTGAATTCAGCGGTGTGTTCATCGGAAACAACAAGATTATTGCAGGCTTGAATATCAATCGCCCCGACGAAGATTCGGTGGGACTTTTCCGGGCTCTGGCGAAGGGTGCCAAGGTAAGCAACGTTGTCTTTGATACGGCTTCGTATCTTGGAGAAAGCTATTCGTATGGGCCTGCGAATACTAGGGGTGCCATCCGTGGTAAGGACTATGTCGGTGTCCTTGCCGGTGTCGATAATGGTGCGACGGTCGAAAACATCTTTATTAAGTATAATATTTCCGGCGAAAATTACGTTGGCTCTCTTGCCGGTAAGAAATCTTCGGGCTCTGTCGTGAGGAGTGCGTCTAGATTCCTGGTCTCGGGTAAGGAAAACGTGGGCGGCCTCGTAGGGCATTTGGGCGCGGCTAGCGTAGCGGATTGCTATTCGATTGCGAATGTCGTGGGTACAAAGAATGTCGGTGGCCTGGTTGGCTACTCCGACAATGCGGCTGTGAAAAACTCTTTTGCCGCAGGTCAAGTCCAAGGCGATTCTAAATGGGGAGGCCTTGCGGGCTCTGACAACAAGTCGGCCTACACCTCGGTCTATTATGATACGACCCTTTGGTATGTCAAAACGACGGCTGCGGGGGATCTCCGCAATACAAAGCAGATGGTCAAGAAGGAAAACTACGAGGGTTGGGATTTCGATTCAATCTGGAAAATCGTTGCGGATTCGACTTATCCCTATTTGTCGTGGCTAACCAAGGTTTATTATATATCCAAGACGATGAAGGAGAAAATTTATCCGAACCAGGCTGTGGATCAGACCATGATGAAAATGGTCGGTTCCGGTACTGAAAAAGATCCATTCTTGATCAAGACATACGGAGACTTGAAATCAATTGGATTCGGAAAATACAAACTGTCGGCCGTTTATCGCTTGGCTAACGATATCGATGCCGCCGCTTCCAGGACGGATGAGCGTTTTGCTGTCGGTGGAACAGGATTCAAGCCTATTGGTAAGTACGATGTGTTGGAAGAATTCTGCAACTGTTACGGTGTTGTCCTTGGCGGTTACACAAAACAGGATACCGGTGCTTTTACCGGCGAATTCCATGGTGGTGGCCATAGCATCGATAGCCTGTACACAGGATTTTGGGATAAAGAAAACAAGACTGTAGGATTTATCGATACGGTTGCCAAATCTGCGGTTGTAGACAGCTTGACGTTCAAGGGCTATTCTGTCGGTCGCGAAGACTTTGGAATGAAAATTGGTGGCGTTGCTACGGTGAACCATGGTGCTATCCGGAATGTAGATGTCGACTTTGTGATGGACAGTGTTTATCAAAGTGCGGGGTTCGTGTTCAGGAACTATGGTTCCATCGAGAATGTATCGGTTAAAGGAAAAATCAATGGTGGCAGACTCGTATCTGGCATTGCACACTTGAATTACGGAACCATTGCCAATGCCAAAATCGATGTGCAGTGGATTGGGGGTGCAAGTGCCGCCGGTGTTGCCGCGTTGAACTGGGGAACCATCAAGAATGTTTCTGTTAAGGCGAACGTAAAGGAAAACTCTGGCTTCGTAGGTGGCGTTGCCGGGTTAAATGCTCCTGGTGGAACGATTGATAAGAGCTCTGTGAATGTCGATGTATCTGGACAGAAATCATCTTCAGAAGGTTTCTCCATTTATTACGAAGATGGTGGGGAAATCTCGGTATATTATGATGTGCAAGGCGTTGCTGGGCTTGTTGCCGTCGATAGCGGAACGGTCAATAATTCCACGGCGTCGGGCGTTATCAATGCAAAAGGAGTCCTCTACGTAGGTGGCCTGATTGCTAAGGCTTACGGCAAGGGACTGAAGGGACTGCATGCATCCGTTGATGTTGTTGGAGATCATTATGTCGGCGGCTTGGTCGGCTTGAACGAAACAACTATTTCGGAATGCTATGCCACCGGAAACGCTGAGGGAACGGGAACATTCAGCTATTCTGGAGCTTTTGTTGGCCAAAACAAGGGCTTGGTTTTGCGCTCGTTTGCGACCGGAAATGCGTATAGAGCCGCCAGCTTTGTCGGCGGAAACGATGGAACCATCCGGCAATCTTATTCTACAGGAAATGTCGAAGGCACGGGCGGCTTTGTCGATAACAACCAGTCTGTAATAGAAGACTGCTATTCAACGGGTGATGTGCTTTCTATAGAACCGTACTATGGTTTTGGCTTTGCCGAAATCAACGGCGATGATGCAGAGGTAAGAGGATACGCTTCTGGAAGCGCGTATAAAGACGGTATCCATTTCTGCAATGGCTTGTCTAAAAGAACGAATCCCTCGGATGAGTATTACTATTTAGCCGAAGCCTGCAGCGATTCGCTGATGACAGGAAAGGGTTTGTCCGATGCACAGATGAAAATGCAGAAGTCTTTCGCAGCATTCAACTTTGACTCGGTTTGGTACATCGCCGAGGGCGTGAGCTACCCGCTGCTTCGTAACATGCTGAATCCGCCGGTTGTTTCAAATGGGGAACTTTTCTATAGCGAAAAGCCTCTTGCGAAGAATATCCGCGCCGAACTGCTTAAAAACGCCTTCGTGATGGATTCTGCGGCGAAAAAGGTGCTTAAGCTGGATTCTGCAAGTGAGGTCTTGCTCGATTCTCTGGAAAACGAAAAAGCTCCTTACGGAACGTATATCGTCTCTTACCGAGTGGGTGTGCTTTTCGATTCCGATACGCTCTGGAGCAGAATTGCCAAGGTAGAAATCGATATTGAAAAAACAACGGGTGCTCGCGTTCGCAATGCGGTGGTGACGCATTCGCTCGGCGCAGCATTCCGAGACGGCCTTGTGGCTCTCCACTTTGAAATTCCTGACGCGGGTGCGGTGAAGTTCTCGCTCATGGATATGCAAGGCCGTATTGTGAAGGCGTTTGACCTTGGCAAGCGCGCAGCGGGTGAATATTCTGAAACCGTTGCTGCCGAAGAAATTGCACGTGGTCGCTATATCGGCGTGCTGCAGCTGAACGGCAGAGTGACAGACAAGGTGATGCTGCTGAAAAAATAAAACGCAACCTTTGAAAGAGAATTGAAGGCTCTCGCAAGATGCGGGGGCCTTTTTGTTTTATAAGTTTGTTTGTTTTGTTTTATGAAATTAATTTTTTTTCAAAGTATTTTGAAAATCTTTGAAATTTGCGAAAAATCGCAAAATTTGTTTTTTAGAAAATGTTGCATGTGGTGATTCGATTATCTATTTTTTAGACATGATGAAATCGATTATTGAATATAAAGAGTATCGCCAGTATATTCAGGACTACTACAACGAACGGAAGCGTTGTTCTGCTTTTACCTGGCGCGAATTTGCGAGACTTGCGGGCTTTGCCTCGGGATCGTATTTGAAGCTTGTGTGCGACGGCAAGACCCGTCTGTTGGAAGAAGGAGCAAAGAAGACGGCGCTTGCTATGGGATTGCTCGGCTTTGAATACGACTATTTTATTTTGATGGTCCGTTACGAAAACGCAAAGACGGATATCCAGAAAAAGAAATGTTTCGAGGAAATGCAGGCGCTCAGTACCGCTCACCATGTGAAGATTCTCGGAAGTGACCTGTATACTTTCTACGAAACATGGAAACATTCCGTGGTGCGAGAACTTGCGATTGCGATGCCGGGTGCAAAACCGCTTGAAATGGCTAAAGCCTGCAAGTTCCCGATTTCGGCAGCCGATGTGAGCGCAAGCCTCAGTTTTCTTTTGAAGTCGGGGCTGCTTACGCGCGATATTAAAGGCAATTACCAGCAGACGAACCGTTCGCTTAGCACGGGTCGCTTGAATGTGGTCGCTGTTGCGGTGCATTCGTTGTTGCGCCAGATGGGCGAGTTTGCGCTTGAAGCGCTCGATAAGTTGCCGATTTCGGAGAGACATTTTAGCGGAATCACCATGGGGGTGACGCAAGAGACTTATCAGAAGGTTGTCGACGAAATTGCGGAATTCCGCAAGCACATTATCTCGATGGTGGCCGATGAACAGCACCCGGATAAAGTGTGCAGACTCAATTTCCAGTTTTTCCCTCTGACAGAGAATTTGAATCGTGGCAAGTCCACATCGGGTAAAGGAGTATAAAGATGTTTGAACTATATAATTTGAATATGAAAAAATGGCTTGGGGCGGCATTTGCGCTCGGTGCGATGATGGTTGCCTGCTCCACAGAAACGGCAGGCACCAGCGAAGAGAGCGAAGGCATTGTCGCGATTTCTAGCAAGAAAATTGGGGGCTCTGTGCAGAAGGGGCCTTTCGTGGAGGGTTCTGACGTTGTCCTTATGGAAACTTCGGCAGATGGAGGCCTTGAACCCACGGGCAGAGAATTTACGACTAAGACTATCAATGACGATGGCGACTTCCAATTCGACAGTCTTGAACTGGAAAGTCAGTATGTGCTCCTTTCTGCAGAAGGTTACTATACCCGTGAAATTGGTAGCGAACGCTCCTACTGCATTTTGCGCCTTAACGCGGCTTCCAACCTGGAAAAACGCAGTACGGCAAATATTAACTTGCTGACGCATTTTGAATACAAGCGCGTCTTGAAGTTGGTCAAGGAGGGTAAGAGCTTTTCTGAAGCCAAACGCCAGGCTGCAACGGAGCTCATGAATGCATTCGGTGTTAAAGTCCCTGAAAAAGCTGCAGAAGACTTGAATATCTATAATAGCTCTGATGGGGATAGAACTCTCTACCATCTTAGCGCTTTTGTGGATCAGGACTTTTTCTATCCTAATGTTGATGGTGTCGATGAATGGGAATATGAACATAATCCGGCCAATATAGACTGCTCCAAGTTGCAGGAATACGTTGATTCGTTTGCGGATGATCTTGCTGAAGATGGTACTCTCAGCGATTCCCTAATAGCGCCTATTGCTAGTGATGCTGACTTCTACTTTGACATGGGTAATGTCATGTATGGTAATGAACTAGGCTTGAAAGATAAAGATCCGTACGAGCTTATGGCCGACAGGTTCTATTTCTATGAACTTGTATACGATCACTATCTTGACTTTGAAACCTGCAACGATAGCCGTTGGGGTGAATCAAGAAAGCTTGATAAACCTTTCGAATATTATGACGAAAAAGAAGATCGAATTGTATCTGTAAATCCTTCCTACTTCCTTTGCAATGGAACGCGTTGGAGATTTACGAAGAAAGAACATCTCGATTCCCTTATGACACCGATTCCTCATGAAATGGGTACCATGAAAGATCCTCGCGATGGTATGACGTATAAGACGGTTCGCTTTGAATTTAACGGGAAAAACTATGAATGGATGGCCGAAGACCTTAAATACATTCTAGACTCGGATGCGTTTGGTGATGGCGTTAAAAAGGATGTGGTTACGGATGGACTTTATAATTGGACAACGGCCATGCAAATTGATAAAAAGTATATGTCAAAACCAGTTGAAGATGGCCTGATAGATTCGTTGCATCAAGGCGTTTGTCCAGATGGCTGGCATGTATCCAGTGCTATGGATTGGGTGAATTTGATCGCTTATGCTGGTGGAATAGAAGGCTTACTTGACGAAAACTGGAAAACGGATAGAGAAACTGCCCGAGCAAAAGATTTGTATGGAGTATATGCTAATAGATTTGACTTTAACCTTGTGCCGATGGACAAGAAACATCTGAG
Source organism: Fibrobacter succinogenes (assembly GCA_902799745.1). Classification (GTDB taxonomy): domain Bacteria; phylum Fibrobacterota; class Fibrobacteria; order Fibrobacterales; family Fibrobacteraceae; genus Fibrobacter; species Fibrobacter succinogenes_Q. The sequence goes on from CADCBQ010000010.1 coordinate 68,074, forward strand.
ACTCTATTACCACACGTATTCCCATAAATCATTTGTTGAAAAAGCTAAAGCGGAGTTGCATTCTTTGTATGAACTTTCTGAAAGTTCAGATGAGGTTTGGATTTGGCCTCTCATAAACGGTTATGATTACGAATTGGAACTTGATGGCGCCACTTTGGAAATTTCTGGTGGTTATGACAAAATAACCTCGGATAAACGAAATAGGGCTCGTGTGCGCTGCGTCAAGAACTAGAACAGACAAAGTAAAATACATTTGATTCCCCCAAAATTTGGACCCAGGAGTGTATGGGCTGGGGGATGGTTAGGGAAGAATCCTGTGGAATGTTCTGCAGGATTCTTTTTTTTGTGTTCTAGGGCATGTTCTAGGAATATGAAGGTATGTTCTGAAAATGCCTGATTTTTGCGAATTTAGTTAAAATCGGTAAAATTTAGCTAAAAACGCAATATTCATGTTCTAAATCTGCTAAAAAAGGTATATTTGATGCCATGAAGGAGATCATAGAATACACTGATTATCGTAAGTTCATTCAGGACTACTACGATGAACGAAAACGCTGCTCTGCTTTTTCTTGGCATGCGTTCGCCCAGAAGGCGGGCTTTTCGTCAGATGTCTACTTGAAGTATGTCTGCGAAGGGAAAAAGAATTTGAGCGTTGGTTCGGCAGGTTCGGTGGCGGGGGCCATGGGGCTTGTCGGCTTTGAGTATGACTATTTTGTCTTGATGGTTTCTTATGCGCATGCAAAGAGCAACGAAGCTAAAAAGGCTGCGTTCGAAGAACGCTGTGCGCTGGCGAATGCTCACAAGGTGCGTGTGCTGGGGGACGAAGAGTTCAAGTATTTTAAGTCATGGAAAAATTCCGTAATCCGCGAATTAGCGCCGCACATGCCCGGCGCAAAACCGCTTGAGATTGCTCATGCCTGCAAACAAAAGATTTCGGCTGCAGAAATTTCTGAAACGCTCAATTTTTTGGTGAAGGCGAACCTTTTGAAAAAGGACAAGAACGGAAATTACCAGCAGACAGACAAGACCATTAAAATGTCGCCGGTGGAGGCCGTGCCGTTGGCCGCTCGCGATTTGCAACGCCAAATGGGTGAATTTGCCATCAAGGCGCTTGACTTGCCGATTTCGGAACGCGTCATGTCGGGTTATACGCTTGGGCTTACGCGTCGTGCGTATGAACGCATCAAAAAAGAGACGGAAGACTATTACCGCCGCGTGGTGGCGATTGCGACAGAGGAAGACGAAACGGAACAGGTTTACCGCTTGAACGTACAGTTATTCCCGTTGAGTGAACCTTTGAAAATCGAAAAGGAAACAGTTTTAAAAAAGGGGCAGAGAAAATGAGAAAAATAATGAACAAGGAATGGATTATGAGGAGAAAACAAATTATAGGGTGTCTCGCGATGGGGGCCGTGTTCTGGGCCTGTTCCGGTGGCGATTCCGATAGTATGGATCTCGGTGGCGGCGCTTCGGGCGATGCGGGCGTTACCGCTGTCGTAGACTGGGAAGTGGCCGGCGTGTCTCAGAAGGGCCCGTTCGTGACGGGTTCTGCCGTGACGGTGCAGGAACTGGACGGCGTTACGCTCAAGCAGACGGGCAAGAGTTTCAAGGGCTCTATCAAGAGCGATAAGGGCGACTTTGCCATCAAGGATATTAATTTGGGATCGCAGTATGCAATCCTTGAAGCATCAGGCTACTACCGCGACGAAATTTCTGGCAAGAAGTCTTCGGGCATGGTGACGCTCCGTGCGTTGACTGATCTTTCTAACCGCAAAACGGTGAACATCAACTTGCTCACGCATCTGGAATACGAACGTGTGATGTACTTGGTCAACAAGAAGAAAATGTCGATTGCCGATGCGAAGGCTCAAGCCGAAGAAGAAGTGCTTGCCTCGTTTGCAATCGAGGGTGACTTTGGCGAATCCGAAGACTTGAACATATTTGAGTCGGGTGACGGAAATGCGGCTCTGCTTGCTGTGAGCGTGTTGATGCAGGGCGATGCCGATGAGGCCGGCCTTACCGAACGCATCGGCGAATTCAGCATTTCGCTTGCCGAAGGCGGCAGCTGGGACGATGCCGACACCAAGACTGCGATTGCGGACTGGGCTTGCGATGTTGACTTGAAGGGGTCGCTTTCGACGGTGCGCAAGAATGTGGAAGATTGGAAATACGCCGATACCGTGCCTGCATTCGAAAAGTACGTCACGAACTTCTGGTGGAATAATTTCGGCCTCGGCGTCTGTAACGACAAACGCGAAAATGAAACCAAGCGCAACATAAACAAACTCAGCAATCTGTACAACGAATACTTCGTGTGCGAAAAGGGCCGCTGGCATATTCCGGGTGATGAACCGCTGTCCAGCTCGTCGGTTGAAAATGCTCCAGAAAGTTCTTCGTCGGAAACGCCGTTGAGTTCTATTTATGATCCGTTTGTCAGTTCTTCTTCGAGTGAACCCGAAGATACGATTCCGCCTCTTCCTGCGGAACTAGACTTCTTCGATTCGACATATTCGTTCGACGGTTATAGAAGTTTTGGCGAAGGCAAGCAGGAAGTGTGGTTCCTCACCTCCCCGGGACGACTGGTTAACGACCGTGAAAGACGGGATTCCATCGCGAGTGCGTTGGTAAATCTGATGGGAACGCGTGGATTCGCTTTTGAAGGCGCCATAAATAATGATTCCTTAGATGACGTGAGGTGCGATACGCTGTCGTATGTCTATTCGTTGAAAAAAGAAAACGTTGTCTACAAGATTTCCATTACGAAAGAATTAGGTATGGGCATTATGTATGGCTCCAGCTATTTCTTCAAGGTGAAGGTCGTGGTACTGAAAGATGGCTTCGAGGAATTGCCGACGACCGATTATAGCTCGTTGCGCTTCTTTAAGGATTTCCCAGAAGAACTTGCGTTTATGGAAGATTACTCCTCGACGAAGGTCCGGGCAGATTATGATGACGATTCTCTTATGATTAGCTGGCAGTTCCGCCGGAATGTTGATTCGACAAACTCGCAGATGTACCAATTCCTTCCGGATCTGTCAAAAGAAAAAACTGCTGAAGATGCGCTGAAGCCGCTTTTGGGTGTCTTGCCCGATAATGGCTTTACATTTGTGAAGTCGGATTCGTTGGGTCGGAATTCTAATATGAGTGATTCGGTTGTCGTCCGCTATTTTTACGAAATGGAAACGCCGGCCGCGAGGTTTATGCTTCGCGCCGAAGTAGGGACTGTCGCTTATCCGTATTTTGGAGTGACATATACATTTAAGTATGGCTATACCGTAGATGTCAATGTTTACTATAAGCAGAAGCCGGAAAGCAAAGGAAAAACCGAATAAATTATCACTAGGAGGAGAGAGAAGGGACCCGCCTGTAATGGCAGGTTCTTTTTTTTGTATTCCTGGAATACAAGTTGTATTCTTGAAAATGCCGAAATTTTAAAAATTTTGCATAAATCGTAAATTTTGAACGAAAATGGCGAATTTGTATCCCAAAGCAGATAAATTAGTCTATATTTGTGTTCATGAAGGAGATCATAGAATACACAGATTACCGCAAGTTCATCCAGGATTACTACGATGAACGCAAACGTACTTCTGCGTTTACCTGGCGAGATTTTGCGCGAGACGCAGGGTTTTCGTCGGCGGTATATCTGAAGTATGTCTGTGAGGGGAAGAAAAACCTGAGCGTAGGGGCTGCAGGTTCCGTAGCGAGTGCTATGGGGTTGGTGGGGTTTGAACACACGTACTTTGTGCTGATGGTTTCATACGCACATGCGAAGGGGGACGAGGCGAAACGAGCCGCGTTCGAGGAACGCTGTGCGCTGGCTAATGCTCACAAGGTGCGTGTGTTGGGAGACGAAGAGTTCAAGTATTTTAAATCGTGGAAAAATGCGGTGCTGCGCGAACTTGCGCCGCACATGCCGGGCGCCAAGCCGCTTGAAATGGCGAAGGCCTGCAAGCAGCCGATTACCGCAGCCGAGGTCTCCGAGACTCTCGACTTTTTGGTGCGCGCCAAGCTTCTCAAAAAAGACAAGAATGGAAACTACCAGCAGACCGACAAGGCGATTTCGATGGGCTCTGTCGATGCCGTGCCGGTGGCTGCCCGCGATTTGCAACGTCAGATGGCTGAATTCGCCGTGAAGGCGCTGAACTTGCCGCTTTCGGAACGCGACATGTCTGGCCTTACCATGGGAATTACGCGCCGCGCTTACGAACGTATTCGAAAAGAACTTGCGGATTGCCGTCGCCGCATTATGGCGATCGTTACCGAAGACGACGATACGGAACAGGTGTACCGTTTGAACTTGCAGCTGTTCCCGATGAGCGAATGTTTAAAGAAAGACGATAAGGGTACGCCCAAAAAGGAAGGAGATCATGAAGAATAACTTGCGTAAAACGACCAAGAAAGGCTTGGCCGTTGTTTCTGCAATGATGGGTATGTCGGTGCTGTTTGCCGCGTGCTCCAGTAACGATGAAAAAGGCGTCGCGGGCGGTGTCTCGGAAGATGCCGGATTTGTGGCCGATGTGTCGGGTCTTGCGCAGAAGGGGCCGTTCCTGAAGGGCTCTGCTGTGACGGTGCGCGGTATCGATTGTAAGACGCTGGAATTCACGGATCAGATTTTTGAAGGCGCTGTCAAGAGCGATAAGGGCGACTTTGCTCTCGATAGCATTGCACTCGATGCTTCTTGCGCGGTTATCGAAGTTACGGGTAAGTACCTGAACGAAGTCACGGGCAAAAAGACGGAAGACGAATTGACGCTGCGTGCGCTGACCAATCTCAAGGATCGCGAGAACGTGAACGTCAACTTGCTCACGAACCTGGAATACGAACGCGTGATGCACCTTGTGAAAGAAAAGAACAAGACCCTTGCCCAGGCTAAAACTCAGGCCGAAGGCGAAGTCCTTGCCGCTTTCGATATTAAGGGTGAATTCGACGAATTCGAAAACCTGAATATCTTTGAATCGGGCGACGGTAACGCGGCACTCCTTGCCGTGAGCGTGATGATGCAGGGTGACGCCGATGCGGCAGGACTTGCAAAACGCCTTGACAAGTTCGACGATTCCTTTGCCGAAAGTGGTGAATGGAAGGACTCTGAAACGAAAAAGGCTGTTGCGGAATGGACTGCAGAAGCTTCGGCAAACGGTGAACTTGAAACGATCCGCAAGAATATCGAAGGCCTTGATTACGCTGACGAAATCCCCGCATTCGAAAAGTACATTCCTGCCGTAGAACCTGCTGACTCGACCGAGGACAGTTCCTCTTCTGCTGCGCAGGATTCGCTTGAGGAAGAAGTCTCCTCTTCCTCCTCTTCGAAAGAAGAACCGCGCGACACTACGGTAACATCCAGCAGCAGCGAAGTCGCTGCGGATACGGCTTCTTCAAGTTCCGTGGTGCCGCCGGTATCGAGCTCGTCTGTCCGTGATTCGCTGCTTTCTAGTTCCTCTGTCAGAGATTCTCTGTCGCAGGATAGTCTGCGTTCTTCGAGTTCTATCGTGCCGAAGGATTCTGTAGTTCGTGATTCAATTGTTCGTGATACGACGGTTCGCGATACCTCTGTACGAGATTCTTCCGTTCGTGATACGAGTTCCGTAAAGCCGGATACTTCGATTACGAAGAAAGATTCCTCTGTTATAAAAAAAGATACCTCGGGCTGCCCCAATACGGAATTCCCCCATGAACTGAGTAACTTACTTGGAAATGACTATGAAATTGCAGAAGCGCGTTGCCCTGGTGACTCCGTAGTCGTGACTTGGAGAACGCGTCACGATGTTTACGAAACGGAATTCTCTGTTCCGAGGACATATACTTTTGCTGCGGATTTTGAACAGTACTCGACGGATAGCTTGGATCGTTTCAGGTCGGAGTGGCTAGGTAGAGGCTCTGGATTCGAATTTGGTAAAGAACACGATGAAAGTATAGTGGATTTAGGAAACGAATTGTATGACTACCCGTACGATGAAGAAGATTTGAGCGAGATTGGCGAAACGACGCCTGTGTATTCTTACCGCATGGATCTGAAGAACGCTTCGTATCTTGTATACGTATTCTCGGTGCCGCAAGTGCTAGTGAGCGCAAGTGGTTCTAGAACAATCCGCTATGGGTTTGTTGTAGAATTGGTGGGTGTCTATTATATGTCAAAGTAAAGGTCTTCTACCCTAAAAAAGCGGAAAGGTCTCGCAATTTTGCGAGGCCTTTTCTTTTTTTTACGGGGCGTTTTTCTCTGTGTTCTGGGAATACAATTTTTGTATTCCAATTTGCTTAAATTTTTATAAAATCTTTAAATCCTGTAAAATTTAAAGAAAAACGCTAATTTTGTGTTCCAAACTGTTAAAATATGTCTATATTTGTAGGCGTGAGGGATGGAAAAACACTCCAAACAAGGAAGGAAGAAAATGACGGATAAACTTGGAAAAATCTTTAGCGCAAGCTTGCTTGCTGCTTCGGCGGCTTACATCAGCGTGGCTTTAATGGCAACGGGCTGCTCCAGCGAAAGCAGCAGTGTTGCCGGGGGAGACTCGGAAGAATATTTCGAGGACGTGGAATCCGGTGGCGACGAGGGTGCTTCTTCGTCTTCGGTTGCAAGCAAAGATAAAAAAGGGAAGTCTTCGAGTTCCGAAGAAGTCGCAATATCTTCAAGCTCGGAAAATAATGGATCTTCTGATACAACAAGGGTGGAATCTTCAAGCTCCGAAAAAGCAGATTCTTCTAGTGTCGAAGAAAAACAATACGCAATCAAGAATAAGACTTTGACTGGCGTGGCGCAGAAAGGCCCGTTTGTTGATGGCTATGGATTTGTGCGTGAAGTTGATTGCGAAACGTTAAGGCCTACAAGCTATGACGCGGAGTCTGGGTATTTTAGTGTTGTTATAGAAGATGGAGTAATCAATGTTGAAAATCTCAACATGGCTTCTCCATGTGCAGAAATCGGTGTGTGGGGGTATTATCTAGATGAACATACTGGGGAAAAGTCGAAGAAATTAGTTAATCTGAACGCCTTTGCTAATTTGGAAAATCGCAGCACTGTGAATGTCAACGTGTTTACGCAGCTTGAATACGACCGCATGAAGTATCTTGTAAATCAAAAGAAAATGCCTGTGGCAGAAGCAAAGGCACTGGCGAAAAAGGAAATCCTTGCGCTGTTTGACATTAAAGACGATATCGGTGATTTTGCAGATTTGGATATCCTTAAACCTGGAGATGGCAACGCAGCACTTTTGGCTGCAAGTGTGCTCCTGACTGCACAGACGGATCCCGAAAAGAATGCTCATCTTACTTATAGCATAGACTCGTTGGGGGATTCTTATGCTAAAACGGGTGAGTGGGATAACGAAATGAAAGCCAAAATTGCCAACTGGGCTAAATCAGCCAAAGAAAACGGCACGCTGGAAACGATTCGCAAAAATGTGGCCGGGTGGAAAAACGTGGAAGCGGTTCCCGAATTTGAAAAGTATGTTGAAAAGTTTGGCGAGGAATACTCCAGCCCAGAAAATGAGGAATCTTCAAAGGAGTCTTCTCATCCGAGGGAATGGCACGAACTTCATGACATTATTTACCATTATGTTCTAGAAGAAAATACTCCTGAAACCTTGGATAAAGAAAAATACGATAGAATTTATCGAGAAAATGAACAAACGAATTTAGAAGAATACTTGATGGACGAGGATGCCTATATGGCAGAATTTGTAAAAGGAAACAAATATTCTTGGAATATTATGTTGACGCATGATCCTAGAATATGGGATGGCGACGAATGGGACGATCCTCGATATCCGAACGTTCATTATGAAGTCTGGCTTGACACGATGTTTGTAGGGTCAGTGTATGGTTCAGATAAAATTTATGCTATTGCAGGATATATGATTCGATATACCGTTGGGGAGGCTCCGGATGTTGAAGAGCGTATCGCTTATGTAGAAGTCCGCGTCAACCTCAATTGGCTTAATCAACCCTATAACCCTGCAAAAAAAGAAGAAGATTAAAAAGAACGTTCCTCCTCACTAAAAAAAAGAACCCCACTAGTTTGCTAGCGAGGTTCTTTTTTAAGGGTGGGTGACCGGACTCGAACCGACAACATCCAGAATCACAATCTGGGACTCTAACCAATTGAGCTACACCCACCATGATTGTGAGCCCAAATATAAAAAAGCCACCCCGATTTTCAAGGGTGGCGGTCCAATTTTTTACGAAAAAGCCCGATTTTTAGTCGTTTTTCAGCTTCGAAATGATGCGCAGGTAGTTTGCGCGCTTGAAATCGTTGCGGTGTTCTTCGCAGAAACGGGGGTAAATGTACTGCTTCGGGAACACGCGGATGGTGAACAGCTCGTTGCAGCCTTCGAGACAGCACTTGAAGGTGAGGTCCATGGACTCGGTGTAGTTGTGGCGGAAGATGATGTTCTTGGACTCGATATTGTCCACGTCCTTCTTCTGCTTCTGGCGCTGCTTGATGTCGCGGTGCAATTCGCAGTACTTGGCGATCGGGTGGCCCCAGAATTCGCGGCCGCAGCCGGGTTCCTGACAGACTTTCAGCTTGATACGCTTCTTCTTTTTGTACTTGGGTAATTGCATAAAAAACCTCGGTTTAAGGGTAAATATAGTAAAAATTCCAACTAATGCCGATTTTAGGGCCAAAATTGAACCGATTTGAGCTTTTTGGCGTGTATATAAGAGGACCTTTTTAAAATCGGAGGCTGTTATGAACCGTTGGATTTTCATGTGGGTGTTGCTTTGCGCCGTACTCTGGAGCGCGTTTTTCGGTGTTTTGCTGACGGCTTGCTCTTACGACAGTGGCTGGGGCGAAGAGCCCGAGCCGCTGCGGATTACGTTTTTAGATGTGGGGCAGGGGCTTGCTGTGCTTCTGGAACACGACGGGCATTTTGCGCTGTACGACACCGGGCCCGACTCGGCGGGTCTCTCGGATTCGCTTGCCGGTCGTGGCGTCAAGGCACTTGACTGGGTGCTGGTGAGCCATTTTCACCGGGACCACGGCGGTGGGTTTATGGAAATGGGCGCCGCCCTCAAATCGGGCAAGTTGCAGGTGGGGCGCCTTTTGGTGGGGCTGGACACCGCGGTGGGCTTCGTGAGTGATAGCGTCTTTAAGGTGGCGCGGCGGTACAAGATTCCGGTCGATACGCTGGAACGTGGCGACACGGTGTATTTTGCCGATGGCTTCAGACTTGAATGCCTATGGCCAGTAAGCTACGGGCGCTTTGGCGAAAATCGGGCGAGTGTGGTGCTGATGGGTTCTATGGTGGGGGCGCAGGCGGGGCGTGAAAGCGTAATCCTGCTTACAGGCGATTTGGATACCGTCGGCGAAAAACGCCTGATGGAACTCTCGCGTGATTTGTCAGCAGACTTGCTCCAAGTCGGGCATCATGGTTCCGCGGGCAGTAGCGGGCTCCAGTTCCTCTCGCGGGTGGCCCCCAGGTATGCGGCTATCGGGGTCGGTAAAAACAACCGCTACGGCCACCCCAAAGACGAAGTGGTTAACAAGCTCCGGATTGTCACGGGCGATTCGTCGGCGGTGTACCGCACCGACTTGCACGGAAGTTTCAGTTTTGAAATGTGGCCCGGTGTCGGGCTTGTTGTTCCTTGAAGTTATTCCCTGAAACCCACGCGGGCCTGGAAATGGCAACGGTTCGTGGTCGGGCTCTTTTCCATGTCGGCGTTCATGCCGAAGAATACGGCGTGGTGGTTCGTATCCTTAAAGCGGATAATGTTCACGTTCGCGCCGAGTGGCACCTGGTTCACAAAATTCAGTTGCAGCGAGCGGATGCCGCGTTCCTTGATTTCTTCTTTGCTCAGGCAATCAAGAATCCATTCCACGTAGCGGCAATGGTTCACGTGGTGGTTCAAATCAAGGTCGCTGTTGCGGGCGCGTTCCGTATAAACTAATTGTGGCTCTTCGCCCATGGGCAAAACCGAGAGCATCTCGGGCATGGCGCTCTTTTCAAGCTGAATGGGGAAGGGGTACGGGCTGTTTGACGGCGGCTCTGCAAAGCCAGTCTTCAAGTTTACCAAAATCCAAGAAGACGTGCCTTCGGCTAGAGCGTGGCCTTGGCTATCGACGACGGCGTAGTCCTTCAAGACGACCTTGTCTTTGTAGATTTCCTTGATCCAGGTGGAAACGTGAAGGTCTTCACCCATGAGCGGAGTGTGATTGATGCGAACCTTCATACGCGTGATGGCCGAAGTGTAGCCGGCCTTGATCATGCGCCACAGGCCAAATCCACCCCGCTCGGCGTCGGCAATGGCGGCCTCTTCCATGAATTGAAACAGGCGCGAAAGCTTGAGTCTGCCGTATTCGTCGCAGTCCGAAAAGCGGACGGTGAATTTGAGTTCTGTGATTTCGCTCATCATTTAAAGCTCCGTTTGGTCTAATAGCTTATTTAATTTATAAATTTATGGCCATGGATACACCCTTTATTCGCCCCAGTCATATTCAGATTCCTGCTTTGAAGTCTTATAACGGTGAACTTCGCGTGCCGGGTTCCAAAAGTATTACCAATCGTGTGCTTTTGATTTCTGCCCTTGCCGAAGGAACCACTCGTTTGCACAACTTGTTGAAAAGCGACGATACCCGTTATATGGGCGAAGCTTTGAAGGCACTGGGTGTTAAGGCCGACATGACCGACGACTTTACCGAAGCGGTTATCGAAGGCTCTGCTGGCCCGATTGATGCGCCGTCTGTTCTGGTGGAAAACGACAACTATGTGGCTGGCCTTTACTTGGGCAATGCGGGCACGGCCATGCGTTCCTTGTGTGCGGCTCTTGCTCTTGGTCGCGGTGTGTTCCACTTGAGTGGCGAAGAACGCATGAAGGAACGCCCGATTCGCGACCTGGTCGAAGCTCTTAGAACGCTTGGCGCTGACATTGACTACATGGAAACCGATGGATTCCCGCCGGTGTGCATTAACGCTCACGGTTTGAAGGGCGGCTCGGTCTCTGTTCGCGGTAACATTTCGAGCCAGTATCTTACGGCACTTTTGATTTGTGCTCCGTATGCAGAATCTCCGCTCCATATTCACGTGGAAGGCGAACTGATTTCGGCTCCGTACATTCTCTTGACTCTCGATGTCATGAAACATTTCGGCATCGAAGTCAAACATGCCGATTTGAAAGAATTTTATGTACCGAAGGGAGTGTACAAGACTCCGGGCGACTACATGGTCGAAGGCGATGCCAGCTCTGCAAGTTATCCACTGGCAGCCGCTGCCATTGCTGGCGGCAAGGTGCGCGTACTCGGCGTGGGTAGCGACTGCCGTCAGGGCGATATCGCCTTTGTCGATGTGCTCAAGAAGATGGGCGCGAATATTACCATGGGCCCCGACTGGACAGAATGCACCGGCGCGGGTGGCAAACTCAAGAGCCTCGGCGAATTCAACGCTATCGATATTCCCGATGCGGCTATGACGGTCGCGGTACTTGCCCTGTTTGCCGATGCCCCGATGACCATTAGCGGCATTGCTAGCTGGCGAGTCAAGGAAACGGATCGCATCGCGGCCATGGCGGCTGAACTCCGCAAAGTGGGCGCTGAAGTCCGCGAATCGAACGATTCCATTACGATTACGCCGCCGGAACACTTGCAGCCTGCAACGATTGAAACCTATAACGACCACCGCATGGCTATGTGCTTTAGCCTGGTCGCCTTGGGCGGCGTGCCAATCAAGATTATGGATCCGGCTTGCATTAACAAGACTTATCCGCGTTACTTTGAAGATTTTTTGAGAATTGCCCAATAGTCAATTTTTATCTTAGAGATCGATGATGTTCAAGCGTTTTTATAGCATTGCCTTGTTTGTGACTCTCGCCTTGTGCGGGGTTGTGCAGGCGTATGCTGTTCCGGAACTGCGTGCTATGCCGACACCTCCGGATACGCTGGTGCTGTGGGTGATGGACCAGGATATTAACGCCGGGTCTGCACTCCAGAAACTCATGAAAAAGTATACGCGCCAGAGCGGAATTCCGGTCAAGATCCGGTTTGTGGACTGGGGTGCTGCTTTTGACGTGCTCAACAAGACGCTTGTAAACGAAGCGGGCGAAGGTACTGACTATCCGGATGTATTGCAGCTGGGCTCGACCTGGGTGCCCTACTTTGCCAAGGCGGGTTTGATTAAGCCTGTCACCGAATTGTTAGACGCTGTCGATACAAGTCGCTTTTATCCGGAAGCAATGAAGTCTACCCATATCGGGCGTGATTCCCTGGTGTATGCGGTTCCGTGGTTTTTGGATGTTCGTGGATTCTTTGCGAACGAACGTGTTTGGCTTGAACTGGGACTCCACGATACTGAAATTGAAACTTACCCGAAATTCTATGGCGTGCTTCGTGCCGTTTCTGAAGCTAAGGTTGTTAATGGCTTAGGTGTCGAAGTGGTGCCGCTTGAATTTGGTGTCAAGGAAGACTGGACCGGCTACCAGCAGATGTCTCCTTTTCTTTGGAATTTCGGCGGCGACTTTGTCGCAGAAATCGATGGTGGTTACCGCAGCGCCTTGGCCGATTCGATGACGTTGGTCGGACTTTGCCATTACTTAAAGTTGCTGCGTGATCAGGAACTTTCTCCAAACAACTTGAAAGAAAATTCGGCGCAAAGTGCAGATCGTTTTGTGCGTGCCGAACAGTTGATGATTTTTGGTACGTCGGAACTGATTCGTAAAATTGAATTCGATACGGAACTGGGCGGCCTGATGGATAGCCCGCTTGCGAAAGACGGCATCATGACGATTAAAGGCCCGGCCGGTCCTGCTGGAAGCTTCTCGTTCGTGGGTGGTAGCCACTTGACTCTTCCCAAGAACAGCAATCCTATCAAACGTCATTATGCGCAGGATTTGTTCCTGTTCATGCTCCGCGCCGACAACATTGACTTCTATTCCAGACAGTGCGGCTTTATTCCGCCCGATAAGAGCTTGATTCGAATCTGGATGCAAGATCAGCGCTACAATCACTTGATTGAGGGACTTGAAAATCATGGCCGTAGCTGCCAGAATATTCCGGAATGGAGTGAAATTGAAATGGCGGTGAACCGCATGGTGTCTGCCATTGCAGAAAACCTGCTAAAGAATGGTTCCGATGTTGATGAACAAATTGCCCGTTTGGTGTTTGAAACTCACCAAAAGATTGACAGTATTTTGGGCTACAATGGAGACGAAAACGCGTCGGCAGTAAAGGAGCGTATTCGCAAGACTTTGATGCTGCCTATTGAAGAAGCCAAGTACGAAAAGGGTTTCGGTTCGGTCAAGAACGATTCTGGATTTAGCTTGCGGTTGATTGTGGTTTGTTCTCTTGGTGGCGTAGCGATTGTCCTTTTGTTGGTATTCTCGATTCGCCGGTTCCGCAAGCGCTAAATTTATGCGAAAGATTTTTGCTTTAATTTGTTTATTCTCGACTATTGCTCTCGCCAATTTTAGACTGGATTCATTCCAGGTGTATGTAGACTCGGCTGTGCCGGGAGCCCGCTACGGGCTTTCGATTCGCTCTGTCAAAACTGGCAATGAGCTAGGAAACATTCGCGGTGCAGAAAAGTTTACGCCTGCCAGTACACTCAAGACTTTGACGACTGCTGCTGCGGTTCACTTCTTGCCGCTCGACTATGAACCCAGAACAGAAGTCTCGCTCAACGGTAGCGTACGTAAAAAGACTTTTGTCGGAACGGTCAATGTCCGTGGTGCCGGTGATCCGAATTTTTCGGGTCGTTACTACGCTGATCCGTTTTATATGCTGAACGCAATGGCAGATTCCATTCGCGCTTTAGGGGTGGATTCCATTGCGGGTAAAATCAGCCTGGATTCTAGCTACTATCAAGGCCCGTGGCGCGCAGAGCATTGGCGCAAGAATTTTTATGATGCTTGGTACGGCGCCGAAATTGCGCCTCTCGGCTTTAACGACAACTGCACCATGATCCGCTTTAAGCCGGGCTTAAAGGTGGGCGATACCGCCCGTGCCGAAATTCTGCCCGATGTCGGTTATGTCGTCTTGAAAAACGAGATGATTACGGTGCCGGGTAAAAAGCGTAAGTGGACTTGGGCGCTCGATTCTGCAAAGCCCGAAATCACGATCGGTGGCGCTATCGGTATCGGCGTAGATTCAAGTCAGTTGGTGCTTCCGGTGCGCAATCCGATTGCCTACTTTAAGGCAGCCCTTATTCATGCTCTTAAGGAACGCGGCGTTGCTTTTTCCGAAAAGCAGGATGTTCCGGATGGTATCCAGATTGCTTCTTATACTTTCTCGGCGGCACCCTTCTTGAGCATCCTCGACGAGATCAATCAGCGTAGCCAGAATATGCATGCCGAAACCATTTTCCGCAACTTGGGCGCTCAAAAGTCGGGCGTGGGTAGCGTTGAAAGTGGCCGTGCTGCAGAGATGAAATTCCTCGCCGAAATGGGGATTGATTCTACGGACTTTGAAGTGTGGGATGGCTGCGGACTTTCGCCTAAGAACAAGGTGAAACCTTCGACGGAAACGGCGATGCTTGCCAAGATGGCTCGCCACCCCAAGGGTCGTTTTTATATCAACAGCTTTGCAGGCCCGGGTATCGGTACCGGCGGCAAGCGTATGCTTGATTTGCCTTACCCCTGGCTCACCCGATTCAAGACGGGCTTTATCGGTGAAGTCCATGGTCTAGTGGGTTACATTTATGCGCTCGATGGCGACACTTTGGCTGTGGCCATGTACTTGAACGAAACTGGCAAGAATCCGGATTCCCAGTTGAAAGATGTGCTGGATACTTTGTGGAGTAGGCTAGTGTATCGTACTAACGACAACTATGCCTCTCTCATGAGAATGAAGCAGATGTGGCTTGCTGCCCAGAATGTGGCTGGCCTGACTGCAAGATTGGATTATTTTTCGAAGGCTCTGAAGGGGACTCCTTACAAGCTTGGCCCCATGGGTGAAAGCTATGTGGATCCCATCGAAAACAAGCCGTTGGTGTATATGGATTCGGTCGACTGTGTCACCTATCTGGAACACGCTCTTGCGATGGCGATTGCGCCTAGCGAAAATGAGATTTTTAGCACGCTCCAGAAAATCCGTTATAAGGGCGGTAAAATCGGTTACGTGAACCGCAAACATTACCTGTTGGCTGATTGGGTAGGCGATGGCAAGTTTGCTCGCGTGATGCAGGTGCCGGGCGATACGGTGGTGAAACGTACCATTCCCAAGCAGAATTTCTTCAAGGCGAAAAAGATCAAGTACGACACTCCCGATGCTCCGATGGACTTGCGCTACTTGCCGTACAATCGCGCCGTGGAAATGGCCTCTAAGCCTTATTCGGGCCCTCTGATGGTGACGGGTGTGGCCTTTGTCGCAAGTGCGAATGACTTGGATGCAACGCATACGGGCTTTGTGATTTTCCGTAACGGAGAACTTCCGAAACTTCGTCACGCTGCCTTCAAGAAGCAGGTGATTGAATTGACTTTGAAAGATTACCTGGCAAGCCGCAAGGGCAAGCTTCCGGGAATCACGCTGTTTGAATTCTTGAAACAGTAACTCAATTTGTCATCCTGAGCGAGCGAAGCGAGTTGAGTTAGGTTCGAAGGAGCAGGATCTATTCCCCAAGATCAAACGCAAGGATTGCGACGAGTTCGTGCTCGCCGCCTTCATCGCTCGCAGGCCCCTTTTCAAAAAGGGTCCATGCGTCCGGCATCCAGCCGTAGGCTGCCATCGTGAGTTCCTTGCCAATGGCAATTTCGGCGGCTTCTACTTCTTCCCAGCGCACGGGGCCCGTAGGCGCCTTGTAATAGCGCAGCATTCCGAGCGCTTCCATGGATTCCGGATAATTGTCCACCAGCTGGTAAACGCAATCCTTGTAGCTTTCGCCCTTCAGGCGAATCACGCGGTAAAGGCGCTTGTGGCCCAGGAATTTAGAAAGGTCGCCATGGTGAACGTCAATCTTGGAGCCTTGCCCGAAAAACGTCATGAGCTCGCGGAAAATTTCCGAATCCTCTTCCATAAAAGGGGAAAGCTTTTTAATCAGGGCATTAACTTCGTTTGCGAGCATGTTTAAATTATAGATAATTGAACCTTTGCGGTGTCAATTTTTTATCTTTTAGCTGTATAAAAAAGAGGCTTCAAAATGAAAAACGTAGTTCTTCTCGGTGCAACCGGTTCTATCGGTACTTCTAGCGTCGATGTCATTCACCAGCATTCCGACATTTTCAATCTTTACGCCGTTGCGGCAAACAGCAGCGTGGCGAAGGTTGCCGAAATCGTGCGCAAGTACAAGGTGGAACGCGTATGCATGTTCAACGAAGCTGCCGCCAAGGAACTCGAAAAGGAACTCGGCATGAAGGTGCTTGCCGGCATGGAAGGCCTGTGCGAACTTGCCGCCGACCCGAAGGCCGACATCATCATCAACTCTCTGATGGGTGCTGTGGGCTGCCTCCCGACCATTACCGCTATCGAACACGGCAAGCATGTGGCTCTCGCCAACAAAGAAACCATGGTCATGGCTGGCCCCGTGATTTGGGACAAGCTTGCTGAAAATCCGAAGTCCTTCATCACGCCGATTGACTCCGAACATAGCGCTATTTTCCAGTGCCTCGAAGGCGGCAAGCGTGAATCCGAAGTTGAATTCCTCGAAATCACGGCGTCCGGTGGCCCCTTCCGCGAATGGCCGATTGAAAAGTTTGAAAACATCACCGTGGCCGACGCCTTGAATCACCCGGTGTGGAGCATGGGCAAGAAGATTACCATCGACTCTGCCTCCATGATGAACAAGGGTCTCGAAGTTCTCGAAGCTCACTTCTTGTTCCACATTCCGTACGATCAGATCAAGGTGGTGGTTCACCCGCAGTCCATGGTGCATTCGCTGGTGCAGTTCCGCGACGGTTCCCTCATGGCCCAGCTCGGTGCTCCTGACATGCGCATCCCGATTCAGGTGGCGCTCACGTGGCCCGACCGTCTGCCGCTCGATACCAAGCGCATTGATCTGCCGACGCTCGCGAAACTGACTTTCTTCGAACCGGACTTCAATAAGTTCCGCTGCCTCGCCCTTGCGTTCGAGGCGGGCCGCCGTGGCGGTATCGTGCCTTCGATGATGAATGCCGCGAACGAAGTACTGGTGGATGCTTTCCTCAAAGGTAACCTCAAGTTTACGGACATCCCGCGCCATGTGGAAACGATTATGGCCGGTGCCCCGAACGTGACCGGTCACTTGACGCTCGACCAGGTGCTCGAAGCCGACGCCGAAGCCCGTCGCCTGACGCTTGACCTGATTAAGTAAGTTGTAATCTTGTACAACAGAATTTTGAGTCGCTCCGGAATGGGGCGACTTTTTTGATTTATATTACTTTATGGGCATTTTGCCTGTTTGGAAAAGGATTGAGTATGAACAAAATTATAGCGGCTTCGTGCCTTGCTGTAGCGGTTTCTGCGTTTGCGCAAGGTTTTGGCGGTCAACAAGGCCAAGGAAAAATTGAATATTCCGAAAAATTCGCCGATTTGAATTACGCGAACGACGGAAAGACCTTCCATACATTGGACATCTACCTGCCCAAAGAAACGAAGGATGCTTATCCGGTCGTGATTCACACTTACGGTAGCGCCTGGAGCATGAACAATCAAAAGGGTTCTGCCGACTTGAATACGATTTGTGCGGCCCTTACCAAGGCGGGCTATGCGGTGGTGACTCCGAACCATCGCTCGGCTAGCGATGCCATTTACCCGGCGCAGTTGCATGATCTTAAGGCCGTAGTGCGCTTTATTCGCGGTAATGCAGCGAAATACAAAATCGATACATCGTTTATCGCTATGTCCGGATTTTCGTCGGGCGGACATCTCTCCAGTTTGGTCGCTACAACCTGTGGCTTGAAAGAAGGCAAGTCCGGCGCTGTGACGGTTGACTTGGTAGGTGACTTAGGTGAATATACACAGTATGGCAGTTGTATCGATGCGGCGTCGCTTTGGTCTCCTCCGACCGATATTTACACCATGAATCCTATCAATAATTTCATGGGCAGTGGAACTTACGAAGGCGCCTTTATAGGTGCCGAGCGTGAAGGCAACAAGGACAAGTGGATGGTCGCGAGCTCGCCTTACTATGCAAGCGACGACGACCCTCCGGTAATTATGTTCCACGGTACGTCCGATAACATCGTCAACATCGAGCAGAGCCAGGAACTCTACGATTCCCTCAAGAACCACAACGTGGTAACGGAATTTGTCAAGGTGTCGGGTGGTTCCCATGGGGACAACAAAATGTATGTCGATGAAAATCTGAAAAAAATGGTGAGTTTCTTTGACAAGGCCCGCGAAGCAAAGGCTGCTGCAGCGATTCTGCCTCCCGACACGACTTGCTGCAAGGATTCTTCCTCCAATGATTCGACGGTTACAGATCCTCCGGCGCGGGTGCTTGCAAGCATGAAGCAATTTGCCCAGGTCGGCCTGATGGGCAACAAACTGGTCGCCTATGGAAGTAAGGACGAGTTCCGTTTTGCCGTTGTCTCTATGAACGGCTCTGTTACCCGCCGAGGTTCTTTCTATGGTTTCCATGACCTGTCTTCGCTCCCCTCCGGAGCTTATGCAGTGGTCGTGACATTGCCGTCTGGAGCGCAGAAAAGCCTCAAATTCGTCAAAAAATAACACAATGGGTACACTTGTGTCCAATTTCTGGCGTAAGAGAACTCTCTTACGCCTTTTTTGGGGTATATTTGTAGCTACATAATTCATTAAGGAGTCCGAGATGTTGAAATTTGGCTTGAAACAGTATGCCGCTGTCGTACTTTCTCTTACGTCGGCGGCTTTTGCTGCTACAGCGTACATTAACCAGATTGGTTACCGCGTAGGTGATGCCAAGGAATTTGCCTTGGTTGACGGTAACGGCGATGTTGAAATTGTGGACGCAAGTGGTGCGACCGTTTTGAAGGTGACTCCGTCTGCGGCTTCGAATTGGGAACCCAGCGGTCAGAATGTCCAGTTGGTCGATTTCTCGGAATTGAATGTTCCGGGTACTTATTCTATCAAGGTGGGCGGTCAGGAACTTCGCAAGGACCTCAAGATCGCGCCCAATACTTATGAAGACGTCACCAAGGCTTCTTTGAAGTGGTATTACTACCAGCGTGCCTCCATGGCTTTGGAAGAAACCTACGCCGGTCAGTGGAAGCGTGCCGCCGGTCATACTAATGCAAGCGTGCAGCTCCATAACTCTACCGGCGAATCCGGTTCCATCAATTCTTCGAAGGGTTGGTACGATGCTGGTGACTATGGTCGCTACATTGTGAACTCGGGCATTACCACTTACACGCTCCTTTCGTTGTTTGAACACTTCCCGGAATACTTCAAGACGCTCAAGTGGAACATTCCGGCTGACGGAACTCTCCCGGACTTGCTCGCCGAAATCAAGTACAACCTGGACTGGATGCTTACCATGCAGGCATCTGATGGTGGCGTTTACCATAAGCTGACTTCTCTCGGATTCCCGGGTGACGTGATGCCGGCAGACGATATCGATCCGATTTACGTGATTGGTAAGGGCTCGGCTGCCACGTTTGACTTTGCCGCTGTGATGGCTGTTGCTGCCCGCGTGTACAAACCGTTTGATGCAACTTATGCAAGCACGTGCTTGGAAGCTGCCAAGAAGGCTTATGCTTGGGGCGCCCAGAACCCGAACAAGGCTTACAGCAACCCGAATGGTGTGCAGACGGGTGAATACGGTGACAAATGGCTCGGTGACGAAAAGGAATTTGCCTCTACGGAACTCTTCGTGTCTACCGGCGATGCCTCTTACAAGCCGAACAATGCTTCGGGAAATATCCCGAGCTGGGCCGATGTCGGTGGCCTTGCTACCTACGGCATGGCTACGCATGCGACGGAATTAGGCAATCTCGCTCAGGCCGCCAAGGATTCCTTGCTTAAGGTGGCCGACAACTTTGTGAATCGCGCCCAGACGGGTTTCGGTGTCGTGATGGCTAAGAACGACTTTGTGTGGGGCTCTAACGCTGTTGCTGGCAACCAGGGCGTATGGCTGTTGCACGCCTACTACCTGACTGGCGAAGCCAAGTATTATCAGGCTGCTGTCAAGGTGCTGGATTACCTGCTCGGTAAGAACCCGCTCGACATGTCTTTCTTGACTGGTTTTGGTACAAAGTCTGCCATGAAGCCGCACCACCGCCCGAGTACTTCTGACAAGGTGAAGGATCCTGTTCCGGGAATGATTGTGGGTGGCCCGCAGCCCGGTGGCGAAGACATCGGTTCCGAAACTTGGGAATGCAAGGACTATAGAACCGGATTCCCGGCAACCTCTTATGTCGACAACAACTGCAGCTACGCTTCGAATGAAGTGGCTATCAACTGGAATGCTCCGTTTGCATATCTCGCAGGCGCTATCGAAGCAATCAACCACGGTTACGCTCCGAGCTTTGCCGCTGCAGGCGTTGCCCGTACCGATGCTATCAAGCCCAAGGTCGCTCGCAAGGCTCACGTGAAGCAGGGCCCGCAGCTCCGCTTTGTCGACCAGAAGCTCTATGTCGAAATGAACGGCAAGCGCTTCAACCTGAAGGGTCATCAGATTAAGTAGTTTAACCCTGTCGTAACAAGGCGATAAAGTTAAGCCCGGATTGAGCCGGGCTTCTTTTTTTATGTAAAAAATCTATATTCCGTTTTATGAGAAAAATTTTATTGATTCAGGGGCTTTTTGCGGCGTTTTTTGTAACGGCGTGTACGGATAATGCGCAACAGATAGATGAAGTCTACGAACTGAAAGTGCAACAGGCAGAGACTGAATCGTCCTCTTCGAAAGAGGTTGCGAGTGAAGGTAAAGAAAGTGAAGCGGTGTCTTCGTCTTTTGTCGTTCAAAGTTCTAGCGATGAGGCTGTTTTGGCATTATCCAGCAGCAATACAGAACTCGATGTGGTTGTAGAATTCTCCTCTTCTTCTGTATTTGAAAATGTTCCTGTGGATTCGGTAGATGAGAGCGTGGAGACAATTAAAAAGCTCCCTGTGATGATGTTTGATTGGTTACACGGCAACAAAGGTGATGGAGATGAACGTAATGGCGACCCCGTAAATGGTATAAGCGCAGACTTTGGTTCTGGGGGATGTAGCGGAAGCCCTATGAAGGGAATGGTGGAAGAATACCTAGGGTCGAATGGAGTTCCAGTCCGTGCTGATCCTTTCCCGTCAAATTGTAAAATTACGGACCATCTGAATTTCTGGTTTATTCCGGAGTCCTTGGCGGTCGATGCTCAGGGAAAGACGCTCACTAACATGACTTGCCGTGACCTATACATTTCGTTGGATAGTACTGGCTATTGGCTTGCCGAAATATCAAAGAATGCTGTTTCGCAAGGTAACGAGGCCAACCGCGGCGGCATGTTCCTCTTGGATGATTTCAAATATTTGGATGATGCAGGAACAATCCCAAATCCTTACTACGACCAGTTGTCAGGCGGTAGCGACAACAGACGCCATAACTTTGGCTTTACCATGAAGATTCAGGCCACCTTCGAATACGTTCCTGGTCAGTACTTCGACTTCTTGGGCGATGACGACGTGTGGGTGTTTATCAATAATAGGCTCGTGGTGGATATTGGAGGTCAGCATGCCCAGGTTGCTGGAGCTGTAGATTTAGATACCCTTGGACTTGCGGTAGGAGAAACTTATCCGTTCCATATTTTCTACGCGGAACGCCATACTAGTTCTTCAAATTTTCGTATGCATACTTCAATTGATCTGAAGGTGGATCCAAATTTTTCATGTCATTAATTCTTGACTTACCCTGAGGTTTTTATGAAAAATCGTTTTGCCAGTCGTTTTGTATTTGCTGCCGCAGCGGGGCTTTCGCTTTGTGCTTCCGCGTTTGCCGCCCAGAATGTCATCAAGGTCGATGACTTGCATCCGGGTGTCGTCATCAATAAAGAAAACATGATGTCTGCGGACTTGGCGATTTGGAATCCGCCGAGCCGCTATTACGACATGACCTCTGCATTGGTCGATGGCGGATACACGCTGTTCCGTTTCCCGAATGGCAGCCTTTCCAATGATTACCACTGGAACGGTATCGGCAGCTACGATAGCACTGGCCTCTGGACCGCCGATGAAACCAAGTGGGCTCGCGGTTTCTTGGGCGAAACGATTTACCGTGGCACCACCAAGGACAACTACGGATTTGTGCGTCGCAGTCACCTGGCCGACGGCAATATGGAAACCATGTGGTGGGGCGAAATCTTGGACCCTGCCGACCCGCCTTGGATTGTGGTGGAATTTCCGGAAAAGGTCAATGTTGACTCTTTGCAAATTGATTGGGGAACGCTTCGCCCGAAGGCTTTTGAAATCGCCTACTGGACCGAAGATTACGCCGAATATCCGGGTGTGCACCAGGCGCTCGAAAACAAGCTGAAACTTGAAAAAGTGGTCAAGGTGAATAGCGCTTCGACCAAGTACAAGTCTAAATTCCGCACGCGATATGTGGCCATTCGATTCAAGACTGCTGATTTGCCTAGCAAGGGCGTGCAGATTCGTGAGATGAAACTTTATAGCGGCGAAACCGACTTGCTCGGCGGTAACAACTACAAGTTCTACGCGATGTCTACCCGCAATGGCGACAAGGCCCGCACCGACTGGACCGACATCAAGTGGGATTTTGAAGAATTCATGAAGTACATCAAGACGCTCCCGAACGCAAAAGCCGTTATCTGCGTGAATGCGGGTACCGGAACTTCGAAAGAAGCTGCCGCCTGGGTGCGTTATGCAAATAAAGTAAAAGGCTACAACATTAAGCAGTGGCAAATCGGCAACGAACTCGACGGCGAATGGGAAGAATCCGGCCCGATTTCGGCAAGGCATTACGCCGCACGATTCCTGGAATACGCCCGCGCCATGAAGGCGGTGGATTCGACAATCGTTCTGCATGGCCCGCTCTTCAGCACGCATAAAATGCTGCAGAAGGGCGCCGGCTTGCTCGATGGCAAGTACTGGATGGAAGAATTCTTGCGCATTGTGGGCGAGGCCGAAAAGAAGGATGGCAAGCGCTACCTCGACGTGGTGGACTTGCACAATTACCCCTACTGGACTCCCAACGAGCCGAAGCCTGCCGAAATGCTCAAGGCTATGCTTGATGTGGGCCCGAATATGGATACGCTCAATGTGTGGATGAAACGCCATCTCGAAGGTGAACGCGGCGTATTCCTCTCGGAATTCAGTACCTGCGTGCAGGGCTTTAGCCTGCTGATGGATTACCCGCAGGCATCTGCCGTGGCAAGTATTTTTGCTCAGCATGCCATGCGCTTTGGCAACCGCTTGCAAGTGCTCCCGTGGGATGCTTTCGGTAATTTATTCAAAGGCCCCGATGACACCTGGGGAACCATTAGCATGACGGCCCTCGCCAAGGAAGGCTCCTGGAATTATTGGAAGTCTCTGGAGCCGACGGCGGAATACTACGGCATTTACATGACCTACATGGATTTCCTTGAAAACGGTTATGCGGTGTTGCCCGTAGAATCGACGAGCCCCGATATTGAAGCCTACGCAATCGGCAAAGGTGATTCAGCCCGTGTGATGGTCGTGAACTTGAGTGATGCCCCGCAGGTGGTGCAGATTGACCGCGCAAGCGTCAAGGGCAATTCTAAAGAAGTCGGCAAGGGAGACCTGGTGCGGACACAGGTCGAAATCTTTGGCGAAGATCAGTTCAAGTGGGTGGGTACTTCGCAGAATGCTTTCCCGTACCCGAAAATGGGCCCGAGCGGTCGCCGCATTAACCCGAGCAAGAGTAAAGACATTACGGTGCCACCGTTTGGTCTCGCTGTTGTGCAAATCAACCCGAAGGTGGTGGGCTTGAGCGAAGCGACTAAGGCCCAGGCTGCAAAGCCTGTGATTCTTGCGGCAGCGCTTGAAAAGAAAGTGCTCATGGCGGGCGATACCATTGACTTGTTCGTGACGGCAACTCAGCCGAATGGTCAGCTGACAAACGGCTCCGTGAATATCGGCAACTGGGGCAAACGCGGACTGTTGATGCAGTCGGTGACTCCCGATGACGGCAAGTGGAATGCTTCTATCGAAAGTTTCCATGTGCAGATTCCGATTCCCGAAGACATGTACCCTGCCGCTCGTACGATTCATGTGGTGGTTCAGGGCCTTGGCGGTAAAGTGACGGTGCTTGAAATTCCGTTCCGCATTCGTGGCGCCTACCGTACTACGCATGTGATGCAGAATTTTGATAACGGCCTCGATGCTGTCGACTGGTTCCCGGTGGCAAATGGTGACAATGCGACGACTATCGGCGCGAAGGTCTTTAACGGTGCTCCTCCGCATGGTGGCTTTATCCGTCACGACTTTATGATCGAGCAGCCGCCTACGCAGGGTTGGCCGAACTTTGCGGGCGCCTACTACGTGATTCCCGAAGAAGTTCACAACTCCGTGGGTATCGTGTTTGATTACGCCACAAACCATAGCAATCCCGATGGCTATTTCGAAGTGCAAATCGCAAGCGAACAGGTCAAGGATTACGATGAATTCATGATCCGCCTCAAGAACACTCGCGGTTCCTGGATGCGTGACACGCTCATCTGGGAAAATATGAAGCAGGAAGGTTGGGGCAAGACTATCCCGCAGCTTGACCCGAAGCAAATCAAGAACTTCTCTTGGCGTGCTCGCCACAGCGGCACGGGTTACATTAGCCTCGACAACATCTACCTGCTCGGCGAAGATGGTGAAGAGGTGCCGATGCCCCGCGGCCTCCGCCGCCTGCGATAACGCCTGCATTCCGGCGTCATGCCGACGAAGGTCGGCATCGGCATTCCTGTCTGATACATTCGACACACTTCTGTCTATAAACGGCTTTTTGTTGGACCGTTTATAGGCTTTTTTCTTTATATTACTCTCGCACGCGCGTTGGTGACGCGTTTTCTCGAAAGAGAGGGATGTTGTGAAATACAAATTTTTTGCTTTAGTCGCAGTTTCTGCGTCTGTTTTGGCGTCTTCGGCCTTTGCCGCTAACGCTTACATTAACCAGGTGGGTTTCCGCCCTTCCGATCCCAAGGAATTTTCGCTTGTCGGAGCCTCTGGCAATGTTGAAATCCAAGATGCCTCTGGCAAGACTGTGCTTACGGTAACGCCTGGCGCCGCCTCGTTCTGGGATGCAAGTGGCCAGAATGTACAGCTGGTCGATATTTCCAAATTGACCGCCGAGGGCAAGTACAGCATTAAGGTGGGCGGCCAGACACTTCGCCAAGATCTGGTGGTCAAGAACAATACCTTTGCCGACGTTTACAAGGCTGCTATCAAGTGGTTCTATTACCAGCGCGCCTCTATGGCTCTCGAAAGTGCATACGCGGGCAAGTGGGCTCGTGCTGCAGGCCATACGAATGCGACTGTCGAACTTCATAATTCTACGGGCGCTTCGGGCACTATCAATTCGAGCAAGGGCTGGTACGATGCCGGCGACTACGGACGCTATATCGTGAATTCGGGCATTACCACCTACACGCTCCTTTCGCTTTACGAACATTTCCCGGAATTTTTCAAGACGGCCAAGTGGAATATTCCTGCCGATGGAACTTTGCCGGATTTGCTTGCCGAAATCAAGTACAATTTGGACTGGATGCTTACTATGCAGGCCAATGACGGTAGCGTTTATCACAAGCTTACCTCTCTTGCTTTCCCGGGCGATGTGATGCCTGCGCAAGACAATGCAAAACTTTATGTTATCGGTAAGAGTGCCGAAGCCGCACTTGACTTTGCCGGTGTGATGGCAGTTGCTGCGCGCGTGTACAAGCCGTTTGATTCCAATTACGCCGCCAAGTGCCTTGATGCAGCCAAGAAGGCTTATAGCTGGGGCTCTTCGAATATGAGCTACCACTTTACCGCAAATCCCTCCGATGTGGCGACGGGTGCGTACGAAGGCAACAACGCGGCCGACGAAAAACTTTTTGCCGGCACGGAGCTAGCCATTACCACGGGCGATAATTCTTATAAGCAGAATGGTTCTTCGGAATATGTGTCGTACTGGGGCGACCTTTCGGGCGTCGCCACTTATGGCAAGGCGACGCATGCCTCTGTGTTTGGCGATGCAAACGAAGCCAAACAGAAAATCTTGGGCACTGCAGATGGTTTCGTGAACCGTACCAAGTCGGGCTTTGGCGTGGTGATGGCGAAAGATGACTTTGTGTGGGGCTCCAACGCCGTGGCCTCCAATCAGGGCGTATGGCTTTTGCATGCCTATTATCTCACCGGCGACGAAAAGTATTACACCGCAGCGCTCAAGGTGCTTGATTACTTGCTCGGCAAGAATCCGCTTGACATGTCATTTGTTACAGGTTACGGCACGAAGTCTCCCAAGATGCCGCACCACCGCCCGAGTACTTCGGACAACGTAGAAGATCCGATTCCGGGTATGCTTGTGGGTGGCCCGCAGCCCGGTGGCGAAGACGTTGGCTCTGCTGCCGAATGGAAGTGTGCCGATTACAGAACTGGCAATGCGGCGACCGCTTATACCGACCAACGTTGCAGCTACGCAACCAACGAAGTGGCAATCAACTGGAATGCTCCTTTCGCTTATCTCGCTGGTGCCCTTGAAGCTCTGAACGCCGGTTATGCCCCCTCGTTTGCTGCAGATGGCGTTGCCAGAAAGTCTACTGTCGTCTCGTCGAGTTCCTCGGTTGCTTCGTCCAGTTCTCAGACGGTCTCTAGCTCCTCTGTCGCTCCGGCATCCAGCTCGTCTGAACAAAAATCCAGCTCTTCGCAGTCGCTCGCTTCGAGTTCTTCGCAGTGGAATCCGTGGGTTTCGAGCAGCTCCGCGACGACGGCAATTCACGAAGCTTTGCCCGCCCGCATGCAGAACAATGCTGCCCCGCGCATTCGCCAGAATGGTCATAAGCTCTATGTCGAAAAGAACGGCAAACGCTTCGACCTTCTCGGCAACAGCGTCCGTTAATCGGCGTTTTTGTAACACTCGTACTCCTAAATGCCATGCGGACCTTGGTCTGCATTGGCATTTTTCTATATTGGAACGCGATGGAATCGATATTCAGTAATGTCTTGATGTTTGTGCTCGGCCTGTTGGGCCTGAGCTTCTTGGTGACCATTCACGAACTGGGCCACTTCTTGGTGGCTAAATGGAACAACGTCAAGGTCAATACATTCAGTATCGGTTTCGGCAAGAAATTGATTCGCTACCGTCACGGCGAAACGGAGTACTGCATTTCGGCAATTCCGTTCGGTGGTTACGTGGCCATGGCGGGCGAAAATCCGGACACGCTCAAAGAAGGCCAAGTTCCGGGTGAACGCGATTTTGTGGCAAAGTCGGTGGGCGCTCGCGCTGCCATTGCGTTTGCGGGCCCGTTCATCAATATCGTATTTGCCTTTATCCTGTTGATGATTCTCTATATGGTGGGCGTCGAAGAGCCGGCAACGAACGACTTGATCGTGGGCTTTGTTGCCAAAGATTCTCCGGCGCTTGCCGCAGGTATTGAACCCGGTGATACCATTACCGAAATTAATGGCAAGCCCACTCAGGGTTGGGATGATTTCCGCGAACAGATTGGCGTGAGTCTCGGCGCAAGCGTCCCGCTTACAGTACACCGCGGCGGCGAACCGTTGACGATTACGGTTGTCCCCGAAGAACTCATTATTCCGGCACAAGATTCTACCGGCTCCGAAATTGCAATGGGTATTGGTGACATCGGTATTTACCCGCGCAACCGCGTGATTGTGCGCTTGCCGCCTGTGGCCGGTTCTGCAGCCGAAAAGGCTGGCCTTACCGTGGGCGATACCATCTTTGAAATCAACGGCGAACACATTTCCCGCTACGAAGAAGTGGTGCGCATCATTGACGGCAGCAAGGGCGAACCCGTGAACATTACCGTTATCCGTAACGGCGATACGCTTACCAATTCTCTCACGCCGGTTTACAACGAAGATTACAAGCGTTATATGGTCGGCATCCAGATGGGCTACGTGCTCTTCCGCGAAACCAAGATTGTGCGCCGCGGCCCTGTCGAAGCCTTTACGAAAACTTGTGCGACCAGCTGGAAAATGACCACGAGCATCTTCCGCTATTTCAAGCGCATGTTCCAAGGCCATGTCAAGGTCGATGCCTTCTCGGGCCCGGTCTCGATTGTCGCCGTCATGGGTAACGTGTGGATGAGCGGCTTCCAGGACTTTTTGATGTTGCTCGCCCTCATCAGTATTAACTTGGGTGTTATGAACTTGCTCCCGCTCGCGATTACGGACGGTGGCCTGCTCATGTTCCTTGGCATTGAAAAGCTGCGCGGCAAACCACTTTCGACCAAGACGCAGACGGTCATTCAGAATGTGGCTGCCGCGTTCTTCATCAGCTTTTTCGTGTTCATCACGATTCTTGACTTTAGCAAGCTCTCGCTGTTCCTGAAGTGACACGAATGTGTCATCCTGAGCCCATTCGACAAGCTCAGGGTAAACTCCGTGGAAGCACGAAGGATCCGACGCCGCTGTCGGGTTATTAAATTGGGGGAGGGTGACACTTTTCAAAACTTTGGGTGTTATATTGCGAAAAGGAGTGTGAAAAGTGACTTTAGTGTTGAATTCGCTGGAATCGGGCGATTGCTCGGAGCAAATTAAAGCGCTGCTCGCAGGCAAAGACGAAAATATTGAAATCGTCAACACCGCCGATATGAAAATTGCGCATTGCATGGGCTGCAATATGTGCTGGCTCAAGACTCCAGGTGTTTGCGCCATTAGGGACGATTACGAAATCATTCTCAAAAAATTGGTCGCTGCCGAAAATTTCTGGATAGTGACAGATACGAAATTTGGATTTGTCGACTACCGCGGCAAACGAGTTTTGGATCGTGTTGTGCCTATGCTGAATATGTACATCGAATTCCGTGATGGTTGGGAACGCCATCAACTGCGTTACCATCCACTGAATTTCGGCGTCATTTACAAAGGCGATGGTAATCAGGAATTACTTGAAGAATGGAGTATGCGAGTCGCTAGGAATATGGCAGGCCGTTCGCTCGGCGTAATCGCACTAGACAAGAACGAGGTTCGCGAAGGCGTCGCTTTGGAAGCTGCCGCGGCTCCGGTTGAAAACGCTGCACCCGTAAAGCGAGTTCTGATTCTCAATGGCAGTCCGCGCGTCAAAAAGAACAGTAACACGAATAAGATTATAGATGCCTTTGGCGAAGGACTGCAACAAGCGGGAACTTGCTACGATGTTTATTCCTTGTCGAACCGCTTGGAATGGGACGCAGCCCGCGAAGCGTTCATGACAAGCGACAATATCATTATCGCCATGCCGCTCTTTGTAGAATGTCTGCCGAGCCTTTTGCTGGAATTTCTGTCTACACTCCCCACGGAACGCAAGCAGCCTGCGCAACTCTCGTTCATTCTCCACGGCGGATTTGACGAAGGTCATCAACTGCGCCTCGGTGAAAAGTTCTTGCTGTCGCTCCCCGCGCAGCTCGGCTGCTCTTGTGGCGGCGTTCTAGTGAAAGGCGGCAGTTTCTTGCTCCGCAACCGCGAAAACAGCTACATTAAAAAGATGACCGACAAGATGCTCGCCTCTTACACGACCATGGGACTGTCGTTCGCCCGTAGCGGAAGCTTTTCAACTCCAGAAGCAATGAAATTTACAGGCCCTGAAAAGAACCCCTGGATTGGTTTGCTGCTATTCAATCTCATTTTCAAACGCATCGTCAAAAAGAACTTTGAACGAATCGCACAAGAATGGGGCTGCACAGAACCGCTGGACAGCAAGCCGTATTAAATTTTTTGCGAAAATGACTTGACAAGAATTTTCAAATAGTGTACATTTGTGCATGTACAACTAAAAAAGGAGAACCTATGGAATTAAAATTTTGTCAAAGCTGCGGAATGCCGCTTACGCCGGAAATCTTGGGCACCAACGCCGACGGCAGCAAGAACGAAGAATACTGCATCTACTGCTATAAAGACGGCGCATTCACCGGCGACTTCAACATGGAACAGATGGTCGAATTCTGCTCGCAGTTCGTCGATGAATTCAACAAGAACACCGGCAAGAGCCTGACCCGTGAAGAATATAAGGCGGAACTGCGCAAGTATTTCCCCACGCTCAAGCGCTGGAAATCAAGCGACGCCGAGCTCCCGCACGCCAATTCGCCGATCAAGCAAAAGTTGATTGAAGAAGTCAACGCGCTGAACATCAAGGACATGCCGAAAATCGACAACCTCTTTGTTTTGCAAGGCTCGTTCATCAATCAGGAATACAAAATCAACGGTAACAGTATCAAGCTCTTGGACGATAACGCAAGCTACTGGGGCAATCAAGTCGAAAAGAATGGTGCCGAAGGCCGCTGCTACGGAATCGCTTGCGACGAACGCTACATTCTCGTGAGCGAATACGGCAAGAACGGTGCCGATGCCGAAATCGTCGTATTCAAGAAACGATAACGGATAAGATTTGTATTAAGCTTCTTTCCCGAGAACAGCGCGGGCGAGCTGATCGGCACACGATGTCGGCTTCCCGTTGCAGGTGTTGCCCAGGAGCTTTGCCGCGATATCTTCGGCGCTCATGCCTTCGCAGAGTTTGGCAATCGCTTTCAGGTTGCCGTTACATCCGCCCGTAAAGCGGATGTTTCTGATTTTGTCGCCATCACGCGTGAACTGGATGGTTGTCGCGCAAACGCCCTTGGTCTTGAAAGTCTCTTCCATATGTGTCTCGGGGTTGAAGGTATGCGTTAAATATACAATGATTCCTGAAAAAATGAGATTCTGCATAAGATTTATGAAAAATTATGCAGATTATGATGCTTTTCTGCATAAAAAGAATTATATTATATGCAGAAAAGGGCCTATTTATGCATGAGTTTGACTATTCCTTCTTGAAAAATGGGGTCTTGCCCGCAAATTTGGTCAATACGACATCCTCTATTGCGTCGTTAAGGACAATGGCGTCGTTTCGCAAGGAATCCCAACAAGAAGTTTTCACGGAACTTGAATCCATTGCCAAGATCCAGTCCGTCAAAAGTTCAAATGCCATCGAGGGCATCATCACCAGCGATGATCGAATTGCGCAAATCGTGAACCAGAATAGCGCTCCGCTCAATCACGACGAAGCCGAAATTGCGGGTTATCGCGATGCGCTTTCGCTTATCCATACCGGTTATAATGATATTCCGTTTTCAGTGCAGAGCATGCTTTCTCTGCATCGGACTCTCCTCGCGCAAGTGGCACAAAGTCGCGGAGGCGTGTTCAAGAACGAAGACAATGTGATTCTGGAAATTGACAAGTCGGGTATGCGCAAGATTCGTTTTGCACCTGTGCGTGCTGCCGAAACGCAAAAGGCGATGGAACAGCTTGAACTCGCTTATATGGATGCGGCGGCTGATGACTCGATAAGCAAGCTGTTGCTTATTCCATGCGTGATGCTTGACTTCCTGTGCATTCACCCTTTTAGGGACGGAAACGGCAGAATGTCGCGATTGCTTTCGCTACTTCTTTTGTACAAGAATGGCTACGATGTCGGTAAGTACATTTCTTACGAAGAGCAAATCAACAAGAACAAGTCGTGGTATTACGAATCGTTGCGGGAGTCTTCCGTGAATTGGCATGAAAGTCGCAATGACTATTTTCCGTTCGTTCAGCATTTCTTAAGCATGCTTTATCAGTGCTATCAAGAATTGGACAAACGCTTTGCAACGGTAAATTCAAACAAGATAACAAAGTCTTCTCGCATCGAGGCTACCGTATTGAATAGCCTTCTTCCGATATCTAAATCCGAAATTTGCAAAATTCTTCCCGATGTCAGCCCGACTACCGTCGAATATGTTTTGGGAAAGATGCTGAAAAGTGGAGTCGTCACGACAGTTGGCGCTGGGCGCGGAACGAAGTATTTGAGGAAGTGATTCGACTTGTGAATTTTTATGGAGAAGATGTAAAGGATTTATGAAAAAGCTTATTCTCACAATTCTTGCGTTTGGTTTTGCTATGGCCTTTGCGCAAAAGAACTCCGCTTCGGCAGATTTGAGCGAAACGGCAAAGAAGAGTTATGAGTATAGTACTGACACTATTCCGCCGACGATAAACTTCTATATAGGCCATTTCACAATAACGGATTTGTTCTTGCCTGCTTTTGGGGCTCTTCTATTTGACTTTACTCTTGAAAAAGAAAATTCTTACAATGGTTCATTGATATTCAATTTGACCACTTTTATGCGCTTTTTTGATATTGAAAATAATCAAGGAGAAAAAGATTGGGAAGGTTTTCGAAGCGTGACTAGTTTAGGTGTGGGTTATCGTTATTATTTAGGGCACCTAATTATGCCGATTCCATCAAAATCAAAAGTGAAACAGAGAAATGTTCCCTTAAATAGTTTTTCGCCGTACATGCAAGCTATTGGATCCCCGGTCTTTAAATATGCCAACGACAAAAGTTATGGTAGTAAAGAAAGCAAAAGTTCAAGCCTTGATATAGGGTTCTCGACCTCGGCTTCATTAGGTCTTGTATGGAATATTTCAAATTTCTTATGGGATATAAATCTTTTATATGGTTATCAGTATTGGTCTGATAAAGCACGCAATATCTTAATTTTTGATCTCAGGGAAAAGAAGGATTCAATGAATTTACACTATTTCGTTAATGGCGTGGATCCTAAAGGTTTCTATTGGGGTTTTGAAAGCCGATTTGGTTTTTAATGGATTCCCTATTTTTCTAAATTATACCCCGTACAAAGATAAGGACTCGCTTATGAATATTCTCGTCGTTGGTAGCGGTGGTCGCGAACATGCCATCGCTCTTGCTGTCAAGAAGTCGCCGCTGTGCGACACTCTCGTGTGCGCTCCGGGCAACCCGGGCATGGCTAACCTCGGCAAGTGTGTGCCGGTGGATGTGGCTGACCCCAAGGCCATTGCTGACCTCGCCGTAGCCGAAAAGATTGACCTCGCGATTATCGGCCCCGAAATTCCGCTCGTCGCTGGCGTGGTGGATGAATTCCGCCGCCGCGGTCTCCGTGCTTTCGGCCCGACTGCGGCTGCTGCCGCGCTCGAAGGCTCCAAGGCTTTCAGCAAGGATATCATGAAGAAGTACAACGTGCCGACGGCAGCCTTTGAGACCTTCACCGATCTCGCCTCCGCGAAGAAGTTCCTCGCCGAACACCCGGCTCCGATTGTGGTGAAGGCGTCGGGCCTCGCTGCGGGCAAGGGCGCTATCGTCTGCATGACCGACAAGGAAGCGAACGACGCTGTCGAAGAAATGCTCGGCGACAAGGCGGTCTTCGGCGAATCCGGCAAGACGGTCGTGATCGAAGAATTCATGGACGGCGAAGAAGCCTCCATCTTCGTGGTTTGCGACGGCAAGGACTACGTGATTCTCTCTTCTGCCCAGGACCACAAGCGCGTCTTTGACGACGACAAGGGTCCGAACACGGGCGGCATGGGCGCCTACAGCCCGGCTCCGGTGGTGACCGACGCTCTCCTCAACGAAGTGAAGAAGACGATTATCGAACCGACCCTCAAGGGCATGGCCGCCGAAGGCAAGCCTTACACGGGCGTGCTCTACGTGGGCATCATGGTGACTG